>CAZAOB010000068.1:0-14394 GCA_964486635.1 uncultured Caulobacterales bacterium
CCCCGCGCCGCATCGCGGATCATCCGCTCCTCGTCGGTCAGCTGGCTTTCCAGCAATAAGGGGTCCTGCCAGTCGAAGGTGTGTGTGTCGGCCGATTTGCCGCCTGCGCCCGCCATAAAATTCTCCTGAGTTGGGCCCGTGTGTAGCGCCGCCGCAGGAGCGCCGCAACGTGCAATAGCGCGTTCAGTTGCGACAAAGGACACAGTCTGGCCCGGGCTGGCGGATTGTGAGAGTGTGCCGTCAGGGAAATCCGGGGAATGAGGACATTCATGACTGACCTGACCTTCACGCGCCGCGTCGCCGTGGGCGCTTTCGCACTTACTTTTGCCGCTGCTTGCTCACCCAAGGACGCGCAGACATCGGGAGCGCCGCAAGCCGGCGCCGGCAAGGACACAGAGGAATACAGCGTCATTATCGCCGGCACGCCGGTCGGCTATTTGAATGTGGAACGGTCAGGCGGCGATATCGCCATCGACTACGACTTCAAGAACAATGGCCGCGGCCCGGGCTACAAAGAAAGCCTGACCCTGGATGGCGCAGGCATTCCCGTTGCCTGGTCGATCGCAGGCAACACCACTTTCGGCAATCAGGTCGAAGAGAGCTACTCCCTCGAAAGCGGCAAGGCGACCTGGACGGACGCCGCCGGCGACGGTTCCGCAGACGTCAGCGAGCCGACGCTGTATGTCAATCAATTCGGCTCACCCTACTCTGCCTATATCGCAGCAGCTGCGTTGTTGCAGGATGCAGACGCGACCATGCCGGCCTTGCCCGCAGGTTCGCTGACGCTCAAGGAAATGGATACACTGTCGGTCGAAGGAGAAGACGGCGCACAAACGGTGACGACTTACGCCTTGTCCGGCGCGGATCTCGATCCGGACTATTTCATTCTGGACGCTGACAAGAAATTTTTCGCCTATATCACGCCGCGCTTCATCACCATTCGCAAAGGCTACGAGGGCGACGAAGAGCGTCTGCGCAATCTCGCCGCCGAATACAGCGCCGCGCGCTACGAAGATATCCAGTCACGCTACGCACATAATTACGACAAACCGGTGCGCATCAAAAACGTGCGCGTCTTCCAGCCCGAAACCTTCGACATGTCGAGCCCGGTCTCTGTGCTCGTCGATGGCGACAAAATCGCTGCCATCGAAGCGGCGGACGCCGGCAATGAAGGCGAAGTGGTGATCGACGGCGCCGGCGGTTCGCTGATCCCCGGCCTTTACGACATGCACGGCCATATGGGCGACGACGATGCGCTGATCAATGTTCTCGCCGGGGTCACCTCCGTGCGCGACATGGGCAATGAAATGGATGTGCTCGAACCGCTGCGCGAGAAAATCGAGAGCGGCGTCCTCGCCGGTCCGCGCATTTCCATGAGCGGCTTCATCGAGGGCAAGAGCGAGACCAACAACTCAACCGGCGAACTGGCGACGACGCAGGAAGAGGCCGTCGACCTCGTCAACATGTATGCCGATCGCGGCGGCTATCACCAGATCAAGATCTACAGCTCGGTGAAGGGCGAATGGGTGCCCGCCATGGCCGAAGCCGCTCATGCGCGCGGGATGCGCGTCGCCGGGCATATTCCTGCGTTTTCGACGCCGGATGAAATGATCGAAGCCGGCTATGACGAAATCACCCATATCAACCAGGTGATGCTGAGCTGGGTGCTCGGGCCGGAAGACGATACGCGCACGCTGGCGCGCATCACCGGCATGGCGAAATTCGCCGATCTCGATCTCAATAGCGAGAAAGTCCAGAAGACGATCAACATGATGGTCGAACGCGGCATCGTCGCTGACCCGACCACCGTCATCCACGAATTCGGAATGACCGGCCGCAATGGCGAAACCCGCATCGGCATGGCGGACTATATCGATCACATGCCCGTCGCTGTGCAGCGTAATTCGAAAGTTGCGTTGCTCAATGTGGCCGACGACGCCGAAGACGCCGCCTATCGCGCCGCTTTCGACAAGATCATCGAAACGCTCACCATGATGCATGATCGCGGCATCTTCCTCGTGCCCGGCACGGATATGGGCGGCGCATTCGAATTGCACCGCGAGGTCGAGCTGTTCCAGCGTTTCGGCTTCACGCCGGCTGAGGCTTTGCGGCGCGCAACTTATGACATGGCGGACTATCTCGGTTTTGACGATCGCGGCGCGATTGAGCCGGGCAAACTCGCCGACTTCTTCCTTGTGCCCGGCGATCCGACGGCCGACATCAAGGCGATCAAATCCATCGCCCTCGTCTCGCGCGGCGGCACGGTCTATTTCCCGAGCGAGATATATCCGGAATTCGGGATTACGCCGTTCACGGACGTTCCGGGCGTGACGGGCAGCAACTAAACCAAAAAGGCCCCGCTATTATGCGGGGCCTTTTTATTTCAGACGAAATCAGTTTGGTTAGACCAGTTCCACCGCAATGCTCGTCGCTTCGCCGCCGCCGATGCAAAGCGAGGCGACGCCTTTCTTGCCGCCGGTCTGCTTGAGGGCGTTGATGAGCGTCACGATGATGCGCGCGCCGGAGGCGCCGATCGGGTGACCGAGCGCGATGCCGCCGCCATGAATGTTCATTTTCTCGGCAGGGATCTTGTGTTCGCGCATCACCGCCATCGGCACGACCGCGAAGGCTTCGTTGACTTCATAAAGATCGACGTCCGACGCCGACCAGCCGACCTTGTCGAGCAGTTTCTTGATCGAGGCGACCGGCGCGGTCGTGAACCATTCCGGCTCCTGCGCGTGAGTGGCGTGGCCGACGATCTTTGCGATGGGCTTGGCGCCGCGCTTGTCGGCTTCCGACTGGCGCATGACGACCAGCGCCGCGGCACCGTCGGAAATCGCCGAGGATGAACCGGCCGTCACTGTGCCATCCTTTTCGAAGGCCGCGCGCAGCGACGGAATTTTCGATGAGTCCACAAGGCCCGGTTTTTCATCGTCGGAAACTGTTACCGTTCCTTTGCGGCCGACCACATCAACCGAAACGATTTCATCCTTGAACTTGCCGGACTTGATCGCGTCCTGCGCGCGGGTCACTGAGCGCATGGAATACTCGTCCTGCTCTTCGCGGGAGAACTGCCACTCGCGGGCGCATTTCTCAGCGAAAATGCCCATGGCCGCATGATTGTTGTACGGGTCTTCAAGGCCGTCATAGGCCATGTGGTCGTAGACCTGCCCATTGCCGAATTTGATGCCGGTGCGGCCCGAGGGAAGGATGTGCGGCGCGCCGGTCATCGACTCCATACCGCCGGCGACGATGACATCCGCCGACCCGGCGAGGATCGCGTCATGCGCCATCATCACGGTCTTCATGCCGGAACCGCAAACCTTGTTGAGGGTCACACATCCGGCTGATTTCGGAACGCCCGCGCCGATCGCCGCTTGCCGCGCCGGGGCCTGTCCGAGACCGGCAGGCAGAACACAGCCCATCAGCACTTCGTCGACTTCGTCAGCCTTCACCTGCCCGCGCTCCAGCGCGGCCTTGATGGCGGTCGAACCGAGCACAGTCGACGGCACGGTAGCATAAGCGCCCTGGAAATTGCCGATTGGCGTGCGCGCCATGCCGGCGATGACGATGGGATCGGATACGGTCATGGGTTTCTCCTCAGATTTACTGTCAGCGTTGTTCTTCCGAATTAGATATGTAGCTCCCAAGAGCCACGCTCAAATCGCCTTCAAGACTCGTCGAGAACTTCAAAAATCCGGACGAATGTCTCCGTATCCTGCATGAAATCATCGGCTCCCGACAACACAACCGCTTTATCTGGTGTGTTGCCGGCGAACGCTTTCATGGATTCCTCATCTTTCCAGAAGGAAACCAGCATGAACTCCACCACACCGCCAAGATCGCGACTGCTCGCCACGGCGCGAATAAAGCCCGGCGTCTGCATCATAAGCGGCTTGGTTTGCGTCCGGTAGTGATTTAGCACGGCTTCGGCCTTGTCGGGTTTTGCCCGGCCCCGCCATTCACGAAGGATTGTCATACTCGTCTTTTTCTCGTTGTTCCGGAGCGGCATGGCGTCAGTATAACTACTGTTGCGGCCGCGAGTGCATTGTCGGCTATGGCGCCGAACTAACTGTGATCAAACTTCGTCCAGAATTTCGAACAATCGCACGAAATTATCTGAATCTTCCAGCACCTTGTCAGTGCCTTCGGGTAAAACAGCCTTTTCAGGCGCATGGCCGGCGAACGCCTTGACCGCATCCATGTCACGCCAGCGCGATATTAGGATGAACTCCACAAGGCCGCCAATGTCCCGACTGCTGATAGAAGCCCCGACAAAGCCCGGCGACGCGGTCATGACAGGTTTCAGATTGGTGACATAGTGGTTGAGAACAGCGTCAGCTTTTTCAGGCTTCGAGCGGCCACGCCACTCGCGGAGAACAGTCATGCAGCTTTTTTGCCTTTAGCAATTATTTCGAGCGCCATTGAATCTGCGACTTTCCCCGTAGGCGCATTTTCAGACTCAGCGCGATTGAATATTCCAGTCAGGGTCGCGCCTATATTGTCAATGCGACGGGTCATTTCAAGCGCAGTCCAATCCCCAAGTATCTCCAGTCCCACAGAGATCACGCCAGCACCGTTGATCACGTAGTCGGGAGCGTAGAGCACGCCCATATCAAACAGCTTCTGGTCCATCTCAGGGGTCTTGAGCTGGTTGTTCGCCGCGCCGGCGATCACTTTCGCGCGCAGCCGGCCGACATTGCCGGGATTGATGGCGCCGCCAAGCGCGCAGGGGGCAAAAATGTCGGCCTTTGCAGCGATGGCGTCATCTGGCGACACGGCGACCGCGCCAAACCGCTGAACGGCTTCTTCGACGGCCTTTTCGTTCACGTCAGCGACGATCAGCTTGCCGCCTTCTTCATGCACCAGCCGCGCGAGGTCCATGCCCACTGCGCCGACGCCGAGAATCGATACTGTCAGACCTTTGAGACTGTCTGCGGCGAATTTCTTCCGCGCCGCCGCTTGCATGCCCCGCCATACGCCGCGCGCCGTGAAAGGCGACGGGTTGCCGCCAATGCCTTTGGATTCCATGCCGGCCGCGAACTTTGTAACCGAACGGATCACAGCCATGTCGGCTTCGGTTACGCCGGAGTCTTCGGCCGTGTAGTAAAGACCATCGAGGCTATCGACGGCGCGCCCAAAAGCCTTGAGCAATTCCGGTGACTTGTCTTTTTTAGGATCGGCGAAAATCACTGCCTTGCCGCCACCGAACGGAATACCGCCCATGGCGTTTTTATAGGTCATGCCCCGTGACAGGTTTTTTACGTCCTCAAGGCCTGCCTCAAAGCTCGCATAGGGGAAAATTCGGCACCCTCCGCATCCCGGACCAAGCGTCGCATCGTGCACTGCGATGAGCGCATTCAGCCCGGACGTTTCGTCGGTGAAATGCACGACCTTGCGCCAGCCCTCGACCGGCAAGACCTCAGTTTTCATGAGCCTGATCCTTACTCGCGGGCGGCGCGACGCCGGGCCCGAACGGCGCAGTCTGTAGACCTTTTCGTCGAGCGCTTCCGGTCAAATAATGGGCTATGCCGCTTGACGATTAGCATATAATGCTAAATACAGGATGGATTGTTGGAACTGGACCTATGAAGCTCGACCATATCGACCACAAGATCCTGAAACACCTTCAGGAAAATGCGCGCATCACCAACGCCGAACTCGCAGAGCGCGTCGGCTTGTCCCCCACGCCATGCCTGCGGCGGCTGCGCCGTCTCGAGACGGAAGGCATCATCAAGGGCTACCGCACCGAGATCAACCGCGAGGCATTGGGCGTCAATGTCACGGTGATCATTCTCGTCAAGCTTGAACGCGAAGACGACAAAACCCTGCGCGAGTTTGAAGCGGCGATCAAAAACCGCGAAGAGGTTATGGAGTGCTACCTTGTCACGGGCAAGTTCGACTACTTCATCCGCGTAGTCGTGCCGTCGCTTGCGACATACGAGACGTTCCTTTCGGAAACGATGCTCCGCATGCCGAATATTGCTACGGTGGAATCGAGTTTCACCTTGCGTGAAGTCACGCGCAAAGTCGTAACGCCACTGCCGCAATCCATCATTCGCTAAGACGTCAAGCGACGTTAGAGGCCTTTTCGCCGATTGCACGCATAATGACGCGATCGATCTCTGCGTGGAGCGCTTCCGACTTGATCGGCTTTGTCACGTAACCGTCAAATCCAAGTTGCAGATATTCATCGATCTGCTGGCGCATGGCGTGGGCGGATACCGCGATGACCGGCGTCGTCGTTCCGGCGCCGAGTTCGCGTTCAAGAAACCTGATCTGACGCAATGCTTCCGGCCCGTCGAGGCGCGGCATGGAAATGTCCATCAACACCACATCAAATTTTTCGCGCTTGAACGCCGCAACGGCTTCAAGGCCATCCGCCGCCAGCGTCACATTGTGGCCGCGCTCATCCAGAAACGCCTTCAACACAGCCTGATTGACGGCGTTGTCTTCGCCTGCAAGGATCGACAAGCCCTTGCGCTCGGGTTTCGGCTGCGTGTCGACAGTCGTTGGCGCGAAATACTCCGCTTCGCCGGGAGAACACAGCGACGCCGAGAACCTCACGCTGAAAATCGACCCAGCCCCCAAGGCGGAACGGACGGCGATGTCGCCGCCCATGGCGCTCACCAATCCCTTTGCGATCGACAAGCCAAGACCAGTGCCGCCGAACTTTCTGGTGGTGGTCACATCGGCTTGCGTAAAGGGATCGAAGATGCGCTTCATTTGGTCTTCGCTCATCCCGATGCCTGAGTCTTTGACCTCGACCAGCACATTCGATTTGTCCCCGGGAGGCGCGACAATTTTCACCAGCACGGAGCCGCTATCGGTAAACTTGATCGCGTTTGAGACGAGATTGTGCAGCACCTGAAGCACACGGTGACCATCTCCAAGGCGCGGCGCCTCACAATCGCCTTCGCACTCTACGCGAAGCTCAAGACCTTTTTCTTCGGCTTTGAAGGTATGAAGGCTGCAAACTTTTCTGGCGATTTCGGACAAGCGGAACGGCGCTGTCTCAATTTCCACCTTGTTCGCTTCGATCTTTGAAAAGTCGAGCAGGTCGTTCAGCACCATCATAAGCAGATCGCCCGAGTCCCGAACAATTTTGAGTTTCTCTTTCTGGTCGTCCGTCAGCTCACTGGCCTCCAGCGCAGACGCCATGCCGAGAATGCCGTTCATCGGCGTTCTGATTTCATGGCTCATATTGGCCAGGAACGTCGATTTCGCCTGGTTCGCCTGCTCTGCCGCCGTTTGTCTTTGAACGGCTTTCTCGCGATCCATGCGCAACGCCGCGCTCGAAGCTTCATAAGCGCGGAACGCAACAATGAGGTGCGAGACGTACATCAGCTGAGCCAGCAATATCGCCAACGCGCCTGTACGCCCGGGATCCGCCCCCGTGATCAGGGAGAAAATCGGCAACCCCACATAATAAACAGCATGCGGAATAATCGCCGCCACAAATGTTCGCTTGTCGTGATGCATGTGAAGCATCACGTGCAATAGCGCGCCGCTCAACCAGATGATCCCGAAGATCTTGCCGGGCGCGCCCCACAACAACCAAAGAATGGCCGGAAAAAAGGAATAGACTGTGGACGCCTGAACCGCAGAACCGCAGATCATGATCCACTCGCGACGCGTCGGCGGCGCCGTTCGGTTGCTGTCGGTAAACGCCCGCCAGGCGTAGACGTCTGCGAACTGACTGATTGTAATCGCCAAAAACCACGCCACCGCCCATCCCGGATGCAACGTCGCCCAGAGCATTCCCGCGCCAATGCCCGCGATAATGAAGCGTGTCTTGAGTTCGCGCCGGCGCGTTTGCGCTGTCGTCAGCAGGCCGGACAGCACGCTGGGCTTCGCACGTGCTTGCGCAGCGGTCGGCTCTGTCTCGGACGACGTGGTGTTCATGGCTCCTCCGGCGAGAGGGCTCGTGCTCAATGAACACCGCGCCGCCTCACCGGGAAAATTATCCGTAATTCGTTAATCGCGACCTACTCGCAACAATGCATCGGCGCATTGAGTGCAATTCTCGTGTGCTATTTCGGGACAGAAGTCGCGCCGCGCGCCGCGACAAAGTAGAAAACGAGGCCCGCGGCAATGAGGCCGAGCGCAAACATCCCTTCCATCGGCCGGTCGATCAGTACGTAAATTAGCGTCCAGCCGGTGAGCGCCAGATAGATCAGCGGCGCGAAGGGATAGGCCGTCACGCGATAGGGCCGCGGCAAATCCGGCTGGCGCCAGCGCAAGACAAACAGCCCGACAACGGCCGAAAAACTGTTCAGCGCCACAGCAAAGCCGGCGAAGATCAGCACCGATTGAAAACTAGAGGTGAGGATGAAAACCAGCGCCATAGCCGACTGAAAATAGATGGCGCGGGCGGGCACGTCAGCAGCGTTTTTCCGCCCGAGCCAGGCGAGCGCAGGGAAATCTTCGCCAATGGCATGTAACACGCGAGGGCCCGCAATGGTCATGGCGCTAACCGTGGAGATGAGGAGCAGCGACAGAACGGCGCCGGTCATGCGCGCCGCGCCTTCGCCGAACAGATGTTCCGCGGCGATGAATCCGATCTCGATCTTGCCGACCATCGCATCCATGGGCGCGGCGTTGAGAAAAACATAGTTCAGCGCAAGATACAGCGTTGTGACGATGGCGGTCCCGGCGAACAGGATTTTCGGCAGGCCTCGCTGCGGATCGTTGACTTCCCCGGTGAGATAGGTGGCGGCGTTCCAGCCCGTATAGGCGTAGCTCACATAAATCAGCGCAATCGCGAACGAACCAGAAAGCAGCGGAGAAACGTCATCGGCCGACGGCGCAAAACGGACATTGCTCCCCTGGCCGCCCAACGCAATTCCGGCGACGCAGAACGCAACAATCACCGCGACCTTGAATATCGTGAAGATCAGTTGCGTGCCGCCGCTATTGCGCCGGTTGCTTGCGTGGATGAGCATCATCGCAGCGACCAGCGACGCCGCCAGCGCTTTTGCCGTCCAGACCGGCGCGCCCTCGCCAATGCTCGCCGCCCCATAGGCGCCGAAGGTCATGGCGGCGAGCGCGGTCGGCGCGGCGAAACCGATGGTCGACGACACCCAGCCGGAAACAAAGCCCGCCGCCGGATGATAGATGCGTGTCAGAAAATTATATTCGCCTCCCGAACGCGGCAGCGCCGCGCCAAGCTCGGCGTAACTCATGGCGCCGCACAGCGCCGCAAGGCCGCCCGCCGCCCATAGGAGCAGCAACAAAAAGCCTGAGCGAAATTCCGCGAGCTGAAAGCCGAGACTGGTGAAGACGCCGGTGCCGATCATGTTGGCGACGATCACCGCCGTCGCTGTCACCGCCGTGAATTTCCCCGCGGCTTTCACGCGCCGCTATTTCTGGAAATCATAGAATGCGCCCATGCCGAGCAAATCGGTCAGCGCCTGCATCGCCACGAAGCTTTCTTCCATCAGCTTCGGATCGCGCAGATCGTCCGGGGTCAGGCGGTCGCGATAGTGGGCGTTCACCCAGCCCTCGAGCCTGGTGATTTTCGCGTCGTCCAGAATGAAATTCGCATTCGCCGCTTTAGCCTCTTCGTCCGACAGAACGACCCGCAGGCGGAGACAGGCCGGGCCACCGCCGTTCCTCATCGACTCGCGCACATTTTTATAGATGACACGGTTGATCGGATTGTTCTTCGACAAGGTCGCATCGACGAAAGCTTTGATGCGGGGATTTTCTTCCGATTCCTGCGGCAATAGCAGCGCCATCTCTCCGCCTGGCAGAGTCAAGAGCTGCGAGTTGAAGAGATAGGACTTGATGCAGTCGTCGAGGGAGACGTCGCTTGCCGGCGCTTCGACAATCTCCACAAACGGCGCTTTTTCGCGGATGGCGGCATAGGCGGCCTTGGGATCGGCGAAGCTTTGTTCATGCAGGAACAACACGGTTCCGTTCGCGACGCCGACCACATCATTGTGGAAGGCGCCAGCGTCGAGCGC
The DNA here is from genome assembly GCA_964486635.1 of uncultured Caulobacterales bacterium. Classification (GTDB taxonomy): domain Bacteria; phylum Pseudomonadota; class Alphaproteobacteria; order Caulobacterales; family Parvularculaceae; genus Hyphococcus. The sequence continues at coordinate 9,969 of CAZAOB010000068.1, forward strand.
GGCGGTTGATTGCTTGACGAACACCGTATGCGACGCATCGAGCAGATGATTGCGGGCGACCGCTTCGCTGGCGCGTTTTTTCTGGCGGGCTGGGAATTTTTCGCCATCCTCGCCATAGACGAAAAGATGCACGCCCTTGTCGCCATGGGACACGCAAAGGCGGCCATGGTTCGCTGCGCCTTCATCGCCGAAATGCATGGCGCCGGGCAGCGGTGGGTGATGTTTGAAATGCTCAACGCTGTTGAATATATGCGCCAGCACGCGCGCGGTCGTATTCGCTTCGATCGAGCGATGAAAATTCGCGGCGAGATTAGCGGCGGTGAAATGCACCTTGCCGTCGGCGGTGTCCGGCGACGGCGCCACGGTTCCCGCATTCGCCGTCCACATGGAGCTCGCGGCATAGCAATTGGCCAGCAATTGCGGCTCGGCCTTCGCAGCTTTCTCAGTGATCTGCGCGTCGGTTCCGGAAAACCCGAGCGCGCGCAAGGTTTTTAGATGCGGGCGGTCCTGCGGCGGCAGGAATCCCTGTTTCAGGCCAAGCTCCATCGCCGCGCGCATTTTGGCGAGCCCCTGAAGCGCCGCTTCTTTCGGGTTCGACGCGGCGCCGGCATTGGTCGCTGAGGCGATATTGCCGAAAGAAAGCCCCGCATAATTATGCGTGGGGCCAATGAGGCCGTCGAAATTGTATTCAGCGTAGGTCATGTTCATCCACAGATCATCGATGCGCCAGAGGGACGACAATACTTCAGTGTGGATATGACGCGATTAACGAAACCCTGCTGTCTTTCTGTAAGGTCAATTGGACTCATCATGTGCAAGACTGTTGGCCGTTCAACTTTGTCATTCACATAATAACGATGAACCGTTTCTCCATCGTTGTACTCCCGGTACTGCACAATTTCTTGTCCCACTTGCTTTGACGAGTAGATTTCTGGCCCAAATTGTTGAGCATGATCCCCTTCATAGATCGCTAGCACGCTGCGTTCGTCAAAATGAAAGTTGTATACAAGAAAATCCGGGCCATTGCTTACATAAACTCCATCGCCAATTGCTTTCGTGCAAAAACTTTGACCATAAAAATTGCAATCTCGGTTATTGAAAAGGTCTAAACTCTGCGGCGTGGCGCAACTCACGATGAGCGAGACAAATAGCAGCGTGATAAGGTTTTTCATCACGTCACCCCCACTTGATCGTCGGGCATTTTGAGCAGCGCCTCGCCTTCCATGCTCGCGACCGGATAAGCGCAATAGTCGGCCGCGTAATAGGCGCTGGGGCGATGATTGCCGCTGTCGCCGATGCCGCCAAAGGGCGCTGCGCCGGACGCGCCCGTCGTCTGGCGGTTCCAGTTGACGATGCCCGCGCGCGCGAGCGTCAGGAATTTCTCCCATTTCGCCTTGTCGTCGGTGAGAATGCCGGCGGAGAGGCCGAATTTGGTTTTGTTGGCGCGCGCAACGGCGTCATCGAACGTCTTCACGCGATAGATTTTTAAGAGCGGGCCGAAATGTTCTTCATCGGCGACCGCATCCGCGAATAGCGACACGTCGACAATGCCCGGCGAGACAAACGCCTTGCCTTCATCGATGACGGAAAGGTTCGTAATCGCCTCGCCGTCGCGCTCCACAAGCTGATCGAAGGCGCGCTCGAGACTTTCGGCGATCTTCGGCGAGATCACCGGGCCCATAAAGGGCTGCGGCTCGTCAAACGGCGCGCCGACGATCAGGCGCTTGGTGAGTTTCGCGAGCGCCGCGACCGCCTTGTCGCCCGCCGCGCCTTCAGGAAGGATCAGACGCCGCGCGCAAGTGCAGCGCTGGCCGCTGGTCAGGAACGCCGACTGCACCACGGTGAACGCCGCGGCCTCCACATCGTCCGTATCCCACCAGATCAGCGGATTGTTGCCGCCAAGTTCGAGCGCAAGAATAACGTCGAGCCGGTCCGCAAACATCTTGTGAATCGCAAGGCCGGTTTTGGCGCCGCCAGTGAACAATACGCCGTCGACCTCAGCGCCGGTGAGCGCCTCGCCGGTCTCGCGGCCGCCCTGCACCAGATTGACGACGCCTTCCGGCACGCCCGCCTCAATCATGCGCTCGACGATAAAGGCGCCCGGCCCCGGCGTCATTTCCGACGGCTTGAACACAACTGTGTTGCCGGCGATCAGCGCCGGCACGATGTGACCATTGGGCAAATGCGCCGGAAAATTATACGGGCCCAGCACCGCCATCACGCCATGGGGCTTGTGACGCAAGACGGCGTTAGTGGCGCCCGCCGTGCTGGTGCGCTCGCCGGTGCGCTCATGATAGGCCTTGATCGAAATGTCGACTTTGCCGGAAACGGTCGCCGCTTCGGTTTTGGTTTCCCAGAACGGCTTGCCTGTCTCACGCGAGATCAGCCGAGCCAGATCTTCCGCATCGCGTTTAATCAGGTCGCGATAGCGTTCCATGATTTCGATGCGCTCAGCGACCGGCGTCAGCGCCCATTTTTCGAACGCATTGCGCGCTGCGCTCACTGCATCGTTGACGTCGGCCTTCGTCGCCGCGGTGCCGGTCCAGATCGCCTCGCCGGTCGACGGATCGAAACTCGAAAATTCCGCGCCGGCGCCGTCGCGCCATTTGCCGTTGATCAGGATTTTGTTTGTCATGCCATTCACCACTTCACTGTGCGCAATTCATCGCCGGCTTTCACGCCGAGCGCCGCCGCCGCTTCTGCGCTGATCGTTATCGACTCGCCGTCAACTTTGCCTTGCCCGCGCGCTGCGCGGAAGGATTGCAGGTAGCCCGCCGCCATCAACTGTTCCGGCGCCGCTTTCGCGTCTGTTCCGGGATCGCCGATCACAGTTTTGTAGACCTTGCTGTCCTTCACTGTCTTGATATCGTCAATGCGCGCATCGACAAGCGGGCCGCCGTCAAACACGTCGATATAACCGTGAAACGCAAAGCCTTCTTTGATCAGCATCTTGTAGGCCGGCGCAGCGCTATCATGGGGCTTGCCCAGGCATTCTTTCGCCTCGTCCGGCAAAAGCGCGACATAAATCGGGTGACGCGGCAAAAGGTCAGAGATGATCTGGTTGCCCATGGCGGAGTTTGCAAGGTCGGCGTCTTCGAACTCCATGTCGAAGAACAGTTTGCCGAGCGACTCCCAGAAGGGCTGCTCGCCATTGGGCCCGCGCCAGCCGCGCAGTTCGGCGCAGACCGGATCGGCGACCAGCTTGCGGTGATTGGCGATAAAGAGATAACGCGCTTTCGCCAGAAATTTGCCGTAGCCGCCGCCGCGCGCATCGGGTGACAGGAACAATGAACCGACTTCCGAACAGCCGGAAAAATCATGGGTCGGCACGAGCAGCCGGCGCTCAAAACGTTTCTTCAATTGCTTTGAAATATGCACCGTCTTGTTGATGCGATAATTGACGAAGCCGTAATCGAGACCGACCGCAGAGAACACGGCCGAAAGGCCCATCACCTCGCCGTCGACATCGAGCACCATGGTGTAGACTTCGCCATTCGGCCCGTCCGCATTGGCCGCGAAACTGTCAGCGGCGAAGTTGACGCGCGAGCGCAACGCATCCGGGTCCGAAGGCAGATTGGTCATGCCGCCGCCGGATTGTTTGGCCAGCGCCAGGATCGCATCGAAATCCTCGCGTTTGACCGGACGCATGAACGCCAGCGACATCAGTGTTTCTCCGTGGGAAAGGCGCCGGGATTGGGAAGCTCCCCGGCGGCGATTTTCAAAAGCAGCAGCGCGGACAACTTCGCGCGCTCGACCAGACTGTCGAGTTTCGCAAATTCCTGCGCGGAATGGATGTTGGCGCCCCTGACGCCGAGCGTGTCGATCACCGGAATGCCGGCGGCGGCGATATTGTTGCCGTCGCAGCAGCCGCCGGTGGGAACCCAGTCGATATTAATGCCGAGATCGTCGCCGGCGGCGCGCAGAGCGAGGAAAAACGCATTCAGCTGCGGCGTCATCGGTTTCGGCGGGCGGGTGAAGCCGCCTTCGAGTTTCGCTGAATAGCCTTCGCGGCCGTCGATCTTCGCCAGCAGCGCATTGGCCTGCTCAAGCAGCCAGTCCGTGTCTTCGGGTTGTTCGAGGCGGACATTGAAGCGCACCACCGCCAGATCCGGCACCACATTGTTCGGCCCGCCGCCATCGACGCGCGCCACATTGACGGTCAGGCCCTCGCGTCCGCCGGAAAGTTTGTCGATGCCGGAAACGAATTCCGCTGCGGCGGCGATGGCGTTCTTGCCGAGATGATGTTCGCGTCCTGCATGGGCGCTCTTGCCGCGAATGACCGCAGCGAAATTTCCGCTGCCTTTGCGCGCGCCGGCGAGCGTTCCATCGGCGAGCGCCGGTTCATAGGCGCAGGCGAACTGCGCGCGCTTTGCTGCTTCGGTCAGCATATGGGCCCTCAGTCTCACTCGCAGCAGCAGTCTCAGCA
>CAZAOB010000068.1:14404-17672 GCA_964486635.1 uncultured Caulobacterales bacterium
ATTGATCAGCACTTCATAACCAATCTGCTCGGCGAGCGAAGACCGCTCGATCGCGAGCAGCGCATTCAGCATCACCAGAATGCCGCCCTTCATATCGGCGGCGCCGGGCGCGTTCAGCGTATCGTCGTCGAGAAATTTCTCGCCCTGAAACGGATGATCGGCGGCGAACACCGTATCCATGTGTCCGGAGAGCAAAACTCGAACCGGCGCCTGCGGGCGTTTTACAAGCCGCAGCATATCGCCGACCTGCTGTTCAATCACCTCGCCTTCGCGTGTGACGACTTTGTGGACGCGCGACGGAACGGTTTCGACCTCGGCGCCGAGCGCGGAAAATGCGTCGGCGAGTGCGCCATGCATCGCCTTCAGGCCGGCGAGATTGGTGCTGCCGGAATTGATCGCGCACCAGTCGCGCAAAGTCGCGGTCATGGCGGCGCGCCTGTCGTCCAGAAACGCGAGATCGGCTTTATAGTTGTGCTTATCGCCCATGACGCGAAGGACTAGCGATCCTTGCGAATCCCCGCAAGGGAGGCGGCGAAAGGCTCCCCGTTTGACGTTCCTTCCGGGCGCAAAGCAGCCTATACTCGGCAAAAAACGGGCTTTGTTGCAGGCGGGATGTTGACATTCATAGAAAAATTGCTGGCCGCGTGGACGGAACTCGCGCGCCGCGCCGGAGCGCCCTTGGCGCTGTTGATTCTGATCGCGGCGGGCGCTGCGGGCTATTACGCCGCGACGCATCTAAAGGTTAACACCGACACCAGCGCCATGCTCGATCCGGCCCTGGAGTTTCAGCAGCGCGCAGGCGAATTGCGCGATGCGTTCCCGCAGATAAAAAATGATGTTTTGGTGCTCGTGCGCGCGCCGACGCTGGACGAAGCCGACGCCTTCGCCGCCGATTTGCGTGAGACACTCCTCGCCGACACCGAAAACTTCACTGCCGTCTTTGCGCCCGCCGCCGATCCGTTCTTTCGTGAGAACGGCCTGCTTTATTTAAGCGAGAGCGATCTCGAGGCGCGGCTGACGCAAATGTCGCGAGCCTCCGGCCTGATCGAGACGCTGATCAAATCGCCGACGACGGGAACGCTGTTTACGACGCTTGCGGAAAACGATGCGCTCGCTGAACGCTCCGATCTTGGGCGGGAAACGCTTGCGGATTTATACGCCGAACTTGCCGAAGTCGCCGAAGCCAGTCTCGCCGGCGAACGGCGGCCCTTCTCATGGATGGGCGCGCTCGATGATGAAACCCGCGCCGAGCCGCACCATACGCGGCTGGTTTATGCGGCGCCCGTGCTCGACTTTGCCCGGTTGCAGCCTGCGAAGGGCGCCATCAACGCCTTGCGCGCGCAGATTGAAGATTTGAACCAAGCCTATGGCGGGCGCGTTGAGGTTTATATCACAGGCGACCCGACCTTGCGGCTGGAAGAACTTGAAGCGGTCACCACCGGCATCGGCCTTTCTTTCCTGCTGTCCTTTATGCTCGTCACCTTCCTGCTGCTGATCTGCTATCGCTCCATCGGCATGGCGGCGATGACGCTGCTCGGCCTGCTGATCACCTTGACCATCACTTCGGCTTTTGCCGCCGCTTTTGTCGGCGAACTCAACCTTGTTTCCGTTGCGTTTACGGTCCTGCTGGTCGGGCTCGGGCTCGATTTCGCTATCCACCTGCTCTTGCACATTCAGGAACACCGGGCGGCCGGCCGGGATAATTTAAACGCCCTGCGCCGCGCCATTCGCGAGGTCGGTCCGGCGCTGGCGCTCGCTGCACCGACAACGGCGCTCGCATTTCTTTCTTTCGTGCCGACCAAATTCGACGGCATCGCCCAGCTCGGCATTATCGCCGGCGCCGGCGTTATCATCGCGTTTCTCGTCACCATCACGTTCGCACCGGCGGCGCTTTCGATGCTGAAAGGCACGCCCAAGCCGGCGGCGCGCGGCGCCGTGCGCGGCGCGTTTGACTGGATCGGCCAGCATTCCGGGCCGATCGCCGCCGCAACGATCATTCTCGGCATTGGCGGACTGTTTTTGATGCCGCAGGTCCGCTTCGACGCCGACCAAATGTCGCTCAGAAATGCTGACGCGCAATCGGTAAAGGGCTTCAACCTGCTGTTCGACGATCCGGAAACGGCGCCCTATCGCCTGTCCTATCTCGCAAGCTCCGAAGAAGACGCAACCGCCGCGCAAACTGCAGCCGAAGCGCTGGAAGCGGTCAGCGCCGCGCGCATGATCACCGATTATGTTCCCAAGGCGCAGGACGAGAAACTCGAACTGATCAGCTTCGGCGCCGGCACGCTTGTCTTCGCGCTAGAGGCCGAACCGAATTCACTTGAAGGACCCGCCGCCGATGACGGCGCGACGCGGCTTCAGGCGCGGCTTTCCGAAGCCTATAGCGAGGGCCCCGCCGACCGGCTCGCGGGGCTGCTTGGCGAGCTTGAAGGGAATGATGCGGCGCAGGCGCTGATGCAGGAAAATGTCTTCGCCTTCTGGCCGCGCCTCATTGCGCAGCTTCGCGACGGTATGAACGCCGACCATGTCGACCTCGACACGCTGCCCGAAGCGCTACGCGAGCGTTTCCTGAGCGCCGACGGGAAATGGCGCGTCGACATTTTGCCGAAGGCCGATGTGCGCGACTTCCGCGCGCTCGATGAATTCGTTGACGAAGTCGAAGCCGTCATTCCCGATCTCGCAGGCGGCGCCTATCAGGCGCGCAAGGCGGGTGAGACAATTTCCAACGCCATGATGCAGGCGACCGGAATCGCCTTCGCCGCCATTGCGGTTTTCCTGTGGCTGCTGACGCGGCGCTTCCGCACGGTCTTGCTGATGCTGTTCCCGCTGGCGCTCGCTGCGGTGCTGACATCGGCGCTGGGCGTTTTGTTCAATATCCCGTTCAACTACGCCAATGTCATCGTGTTGCCGCTCCTCATTGGCATCGGGGTCGATAGCGGCATTCACCTCGTCCTGCGCAATGATCAGGTGAAAGCCGGCGAAGGGGTTTACGGCACCTCGACGCCGCGCGCCGTCCTGTTCTCAGCCCTGACCACGGTCGCCTCCTTCGGCAGCCTGATGCTGTCGCCGCATCGCGGCACCGCATCCATGGGCGAGCTTCTGTCGATCGCCATCGCCATGACGCTGGTCTGCACCCTGATCGTGCTCCCGGCCGCCTTCCGGCTCGAGGAACGGGCCTCGAAGAGGACTTAAGAATCAGTCGCTAACTTACGAAATTACAATGCCTTAGCGGCCAAAGCTGGCCCGAGCTCGTATCCCACCTAACACA
>CAZAOB010000069.1:0-3123 GCA_964486635.1 uncultured Caulobacterales bacterium
GCGGCGAAGCAAAGCTTCACCCTCGCCGACCACCGCGCGGCGACCGAAGGCGTTGAATGCCGGAAGGACCGCGGCGTCATCGACGAGACGCCCGGCGCCTACAAGGACATCGACGCCGTGATGGCCGCGCAAACCGATCTCGTCGAGATCGTGCACACGCTGAAGCAAGTGGTGTGCGTCAAAGGCTGACGCATTTTCAAGCGAAGTGGTTTCCGGTTCGTGTGAAGAAAATACGTCCAACAAGGACAGGATGAGACGGAATCCGCCGTCTCATCTACGGGGACCGGCGGCGCATGCGGGGGCCGCCGGTCCTTTGCGGTATTTTGGAGAAGAACTATGAGACTCTGGCGACCTGTTGGACGAGACGAACTGGCAAAGATCAAAGCCGCCAGCATGCGCGCGTTTCCGCCGCGCCTGCCGGAGCAGCCAATTTTTTATCCGGTGCTCTCATTTGAATATGCAGAGAAAATTGCACGCGACTGGAACTCCGTTCGCGAGAACCACGGCCATGTTGGATACGTTGTCGCTTTTGAAGTTGATGACGGCCATGTGGCGCAATACCCGATCGAGTCGGTCGGCGGATCTGACTGCAAAGAACTCTGGATTCCTGCAGAGAAGCTCGTCGACTTCAACCGGAACATCCTCGGCGATATTACTGTCGTCGCAGAATACCGGAATGGTCTACGCGTGGATCGGGGATGACAGCATTCAAAATGCTGGACATCCCCTTCCCGCGCCCCATATTGCTGCGATGCTGAATGTGATCATTATGGGCTTGGTCGCTGCCGCCGGTCTGTTTATCGGCGGGCGCTGGGCGCATCAGCGGCGCAAGCGCGAGGAATTGCTGTCTTCGCCCCTGCCGCCTGAGCACGCGCGCATCGTCCGCGCCCGCGTGCCGGTCTATGCGCGCCTGCCGGATGATTTGCGCGCGCGGCTCGACGGGCTGATCAATCGCTTTCTCAGTGAAAAGAAGTTTTTCGGCGCGGAAGGGCTCGAGGTCACCGACGAAATCCGCGTCACCATCGCGGCGCAGGCCTGCCTCCTCATCGTCAACAAGCCCAACCGCTGGTATTCGACGTTGAAAACCATCCACGTTTACCCCGCCGCCTTTCGCAGCCGCATCGTCGGCGTTGAAGACCATGCGCACACGGAAAAACACCCGATCCGCTCTGGCGAGAGCTGGGCCAAAGGGCCGGTGGTCCTCGCCTGGGATCACGCCGCCTATGGCGCCTTCATTCCCCATGACGGAAACAATGTGGTGATGCATGAATTCGCGCATCAGCTTGACGATCAGACCGGCGTCACCGACGGCGCGCCACTGCTCGACAAGGGACAGAGCGCGTCAAACTGGGCGCGCGTGTTCCGCGCTGCGTTTGCGCGCCTGCATGACAACCTCGCCGCCAGCCGCGAGAATGTTTTGAACCCTTACGGCGCGACAAGCCCCGCGGAGTTTTTCGCTGTCGCTACGGAAACTTTCTTCGAGCGACCGCAGGAACTGCATGCTCAAGAGCCGGATCTCTATCGCGAACTCTCGCGCTATTATCGCCTCGATCCGGCCGCGTGGGATTGATCACACAGATCGTGCCGATATTTTTTCCGCATACGTCTTGCTTTTTGTTTCGGTCTCGCCTATTGCGCACCGGCTTTTGCACAATGCGAAAGCGCACAAGGAGCAATGGATGACAAAGCGCAACAGCGATCGGCGACACGCCGTCTGACTGCGCCGCCTCTCTTCACGATAGGCGGAGCGGCAAGACCGCATTCGCCTCACTGAAATCTTGAAGAGAGAAATCCGATGACTTTCCATCAACCATCGGCGGTGCGGGCGTTCGCGCCTGCGCCCGCCTTTGCATGCGCAGAGGCCGGCGGCCCCTATGGCTGGCTGACGCCTTATGTGGCGCAACTCGGCGCGAAAAAACCGGGCGTCGCCGCACGAATTCTGCGGCTGCGCCGCAGCGAGCTGCACTTCATCGCACTTTGCGTTTCGCTGATGGGCGAGCGGCGCGATGATGCAGATCACTTCGCCGCGTTCGCGCGCGATTATGACCGGCTGCGCCGGCGCATCGTGTTGCGGAACTGCGCGATCGGCGCTGATCATCCGGTCTCACCAAGGCTTGCCGACCTTGCGCAGAAGTTTGCGGGCTCAATCTGGCGGCCGTCCGCGTACCGGCGTATCGCCGCGCTTTATGAAGAACCGCGCGCACGCAAAACGCTGGCGCACCTGCCGTCGATTTCGCGGCGGCAGGCGCTGGTCCTTGCACGGCTTCCGGCGGAGTTTCGCACGCAGGGCATTCTGAAAAGGATTCGCCGTCCGCGCGATCTTCCGGAAGTGTTGTTCGCCATCGAGATAGTGCGCCGTGTACGCACCGATCTCACCGACCGGCAAATTCTGGCGTCGCTGGAACGCGGCCGGACGGAATATCTGCGCGGCTGGGTCTTGCGCCATTATGAGCAAGCCCCTTTTCCGCCGCCGCCAACCGGCGCACTCGTCGTGAATGGGGTCGACGCCATTCGCCCCCTCGCTTCTTACGATGATCTCGCTCGGGCGGCGCGTGAGTTTGACAACTGCATCCGCAACAGTCTGTGGCAGGTGCTGAAAGGCGATACGTATTTTTACCGCTACGCCCCCGAGGCTGGCGGCAAAGGCGTCGCCATTATCGAACTGCGCAGAGCGCCGATTACGGGGTGGGTCGTGCACGAAGCGCTAGGGCCGTCGAACGACACAGTCACAGCACCGCATCGTCAGGCGATCCTCGCCGCATTTCGCAATGCGGACATTCCGGCGGCGCCGCAAGCGGCGCACCGGGACGCCTGGTTCGAAATCGAATAGGAGTGAAAGCGCGCCGGGTGATCCGGCGCGCTTTTAAATATGCAGCGCGTGGCCGAGGGTGCGCAGCGCCGATTCCTGGAACGCCTCGCCCAAGGTCGGGTGCGCGTGGATTGTGCCGGCGATGTCGTCGAGGGTCGCGCCCATTTCGATCGCCAAACCGAAGGCGGTTGAAAGCTCGCTGACGCCCCTGCCTGCCGCCTGCACGCCGAGCACAAGTTTATTGTCGGCGCGCGCGACGCGAGGGGGGAAGCGGGCTGTAGCGGCCGCGGGCATAGCTCGGGGTTCGCCGGAGA
>CAZAOB010000069.1:3133-17460 GCA_964486635.1 uncultured Caulobacterales bacterium
CGACGATACGGATGAAACCGTCTTCAGCCTCCATCGACATGGCGCGGCCATTCGCGGAGAACGGGAAGTTCTGCACCTTTACGTCGTGGCCGGATGACTTCGCTTCCTCTGGCGAAAGGCCGACGGAGACGATTTCCGGGTCGGTGAAACAGACGGCAGGGATTGCACGCTTGTCCCATGAGCGATTGTGCCCGGCGATGATCTCCGCGACCATTTCGCCCTGCGCCATGGCGCGATGCGCCAGCATCGGCTCGCCGGTGACGTCGCCAATGGCGTAGATCCCGCGCATGGAGGTCTGGCACTTGTCGTCGATCTTCAAAAACTTGCCCGCCATATCGAGCACGAGTTTTTCGCGGCCCCAGCCTTCGGTTTTCGGCGCGCGCCCGACGGTGACAAGAATTTTTTCCGCCGCGATGGTCTGCGCCTTACCGTCGGCGGTTTCGATCTCAAGTCCCTTTTTCGACGCGCCTTTGGCTTTCGCGCCGAGCAGCACTTCGACGCCGAGGCGCTTCAGGGTTTTCTCGACTGGGCGCGTCAGCTCCTTGTCATAGAGCGGCAGGATTTTCTCCATCGCTTCAACGACGGTGACTTTGGTTCCGAGTTTCGCAAACGCGATCCCGAGTTCGAGGCCGATATAACCGGCGCCGACCACCGCCATGGTTTTCGGCGGCGCGGAGAGCGCCAGGGCTTCCGTCGAAGAAATCACATTGTCGCCGAACTTCATGAAGGGCAGTTCGACCGGCACCGAACCCGTCGCGATGATGATGTTCTCGGCGCGGATGCGATAGTCTCCCTCGCCGCCTTTTACATCGACAGTCTTGCCGTCGACGAATGTGGCCCAGCCCGAGACCGCGCGCGCCTTGTTTTTCTTCAACAGCCCGCCGACGCCGCCGGTGAGGCGTTTGACGATGCCGTCTTTCCATTGAAGCGTTCTTGAAAAATCGATCTGCGGTTTGCCCGCCTTGATGCCGAGCGCGCTGTCGCCGGCGAAATGCGTCGCCTTCTCGAACTCGTCCGCCGCGTGAATGATCGCCTTTGACGGAATGCAGCCGACATTAAGGCATGTGCCGCCGTGATACTGGCCTTCAACGATTACTGTATCGAGCCCAAGCTGACCCGCGCGGATCGCTGCGATGTAACCGCCCGGCCCGGCGCCGATCACCAGCACTTTGCATGAGATGTCTTGCATTTTTCAGTTCTCAATAAAAATCATCGCCGGAGTTTCGAGCAGCGACTTCAACCGCTGCACGAACACAGCCGCATCCCAGCCGTCGATGACGCGATGGTCGAAACTCGACGACAGGTTCATGATTTTCTTCGGAATGAATTCGGCTCCGTTCCAGCGCGGCAGCACCTGCATCTTGTTAACGCCGACAATGGCGACTTCTGGGTGATTGATCACCGGCGTCGTCACGATGCCGCCCATGGCGCCGAGCGATGTGATGGTGATGGTTGAACCGGAAAGCTCGTCGCGCCCGGCCTTGCCGGATTTCGCCGCTTCCGACAAACGCGCCACTTCTTCTGCACATGACCAGATGTCGCGCGCTTCGGCGTGTTTCACAACCGGCACCATGAGCCCGTTGGGCGTTTGCGCGGCGACGCCGATATGCACGCCGCCATATTGACGGATAACGCCCGCTTCGTCGTCGTAGATGGCGTTCAAGTGCGGCTGTTCGCCAATGGCCTTCACCATGGCGCGCATCAGGAATGGCAGGATCGTCAGCTTCGGCCGGCCATCCTTGCGGCTGTTGTTGAGTTCGGCGCGCAGATCTTCGAGCGCCGTCACGTCGATCTCATCAACATAGGTGATCGGCACAATGCGCGCATTCGCGGCTTCCATTTTCTCCGCGATCTTGCGGCGCAGGCCGATCATCGGAACTTCAGTGACAGCCATGTTCTTGCGCAGCCCGCCGCCGCCGGAGATCGCAATCTCGCCGTCGCTGGCAAAGAACGCATCGAGATCTTCATGGGTGATGCGCCCGGCGGGGCCGGAACCCGGCACGCGGCGCAAGTCGACGCCGGCCTCGTTCGCACGCTTTCTGACCGCTGGCGATGCCAGCGGTTTTTCGCCTTCACTACGCGGCATGGCCGAAACCGGCGCCGCTGCGGCGCCGTTCGAATTCGGCTTTTCCGGTTTCGGCGCCGGCTTGTTTTCGATTTTCTCCGGCTTCGGTTCCGGTTTCGCTTCGGCCTTCGGCTTTTCTTTTTTCGGCGCGGGCGCTGGGGCTTCATCGCCCGGCTTCACATTGCCGGCGCCGTCCACTTCGAGACGGATCAGCGGCGAGCCGACAGCGAGCACATCGCCGGGCGAACCGCCGCGCCACAAGATTTTGCCTTCGACGGGCGACGGGATTTCCACCGTCGCCTTGTCGGTCATGACGGAAGCGAGCACCTGATCCTCGCGGACATTGGCGCCAATCTCGCCCATCCATTCGACCAGTTCCGCCTCGGCGACGCCTTCGCCCACATCGGGAAGCTTGATGACATGTTCGCCCATTATGCGCCCTCCATCACTTTTTTCAGCGCATCGCCGACGCGCTTCGGTCCCGGAAAATAATCCCATTCGTGGGCGTGCGGATAGGGCAAGTCATAGCCCGTCACGCGGATCACCGGCGCCTCGAGATTGTAAAAGCAATTCTCCGCGACAATCGCCGCGAGCTCGGCGCCGAAGCCGCAAGTGCGCGTCGCCTCATGGACGATGACGCAGCGGCCGGTCTTCTTCACCGACTTTTCAATCGCTTCCATGTCGAGCGGCAGGAGCGTTCTGAGGTCGATGATCTCCGCATCAATACCGGTCTCTTCCGCCGCCGCTTCCGCCACATACACCATGGTCCCATACACGAGGACGGTGACGTCGGCGCCTTCACGGCGGATCGCCGCCTTGCCGAGCGGCACGGTGTAATAATCGTCCGGCACTTCGCCGAGCTCATGCTTCGACCACGGCGTCACGGGGCGGTCATGATGGCCGTCAAACGGGCCGTTATACAAACGCTTTGGCTCAAGGAACATCACCGGATCGTCATCCTCGATGGAAGCGATGAGCAATCCCTTCGCGTCATACGGGTTGGACGGAATCACCGTCTTGATGCCGGAAATATGCGCGAACAACGCTTCCGGGCTCTGGCTGTGAGTTTGCCCACCAAAAATCCCGCCGCCGGTCGGCATGCGCACGGTGAGCGGACAGGTGAAGTCATTGTTGGAGCGATAGCGAATGCGCGCGGCTTCCGATGCGATCTGGTCGAAGCCCGGATAGACATAATCCGCAAACTGAATTTCCACGCAGGGCCGGATGCCGTAAGCCGCCATGCCGACCGCCGCACCAATAATGCCGCTCTCGCTGATCGGCGCATCGAAACAGCGCTGGGCGCCGTATTTTTCCTGCAGGCCTTGCGTGCAGCGGAAGACGCCGCCGAAAAAGCCGACATCCTCGCCGAAGACGACGACGTTTTCGTCGCGGCCCATGGAATTGTCCATGGCGCTGCGGATCGCCTGAATCATGGTCATGCGCGCCATCGTTACAGCCCCGCTTCCTGGCGTTGCCGGCGAAGATGCAGCGGCATTTCTTTATAAACATCGTCGAACATGGTGGCCGGCGATGAATGCGGCCCGTCATGGAGCGTGCCGTTTTTCTCGGCCTGCTTTTGCGCTTCGGCGACTTGTGATTCCAGCATCTCTTTCATCTGGTGATGCTGGGCGTCGGACCAGACGCCGCGCTTGATGAGGTAGTCCTTCAACCGATCTATGGGATCGCCAAGCGGCCAGCTCGTCGCTTCTTCTTTCGCGCGATAGGCGGAAGGATCGTCCGAAGTCGAATGCCCGCCCATGCGATAGGTGACATGTTCAATCAGCGTCGGCCCCAGCCCCTTGCGCGCGCGCTCGGTCGCCCATTTCGCAACGGCGTACACTGCAAGATAATCATTACCGTCGACGCGCAGCGAGGGAATGCCGAAGCCGTGGCCGCGCGACGCGAAAGTCGCCGCCTTGCCGCGGGCGATTCCCTGGAAAGTTGAAATCGCCCACTGATTGTTGACGACGTTCAACACCACCGGCGCGCGATAGGTTGACGCAAAAACCAGCGCGGAGTGGAAATCGTTTTCCGCGGTTGAGCCTTCGCCGATCCAAGCCGTTGCGATTTTCGTGTCGCCCTTGATCGCCGACGCCATGGCCCAGCCGACGCCCTGAATGAATTGCGTCGCGAGATTGCCCGAGATAGTGAAGAAACCATGCTCCTTCGAAGAATACATGATCGGCAGTTGCCGGCCCATCAGCGGATCAGCGGCGTTGGAATAGATCTGGTTCATCATGTCGACCATGGGATAGTCGGTCGACAGCAAAAGACCCTGCTGGCGATAGGTCGGAAAGTTCATGTCGCCGGGCTGTAAGACTTTTGAAAAGGCGCAGGCAATTGCTTCCTCGCCGAGACATTGCATGTAGAAGCTGGTCTTGCCCTGACGCTGGGCCATCAGCATGCGCGCATCGAAGGCGCGCACCCGCATCATGTCTTCAAGGCCCTCCTTGATCTCGTCATCGGTGAGCATGTCAGCCCAGGGGCCGACCGCCTCGCCGTCGCGGTTCATCACGCGAATAATGGTGTATGCGAGATCGCGAATGTCGCCGGCTTCCGCATCCACTGGCGGGCGCGGCGCCGCGCCGGCTTGCGGGATCGGAACATTGGAGAAGTCCGGCTTGTCGCCGGGGCGGAATTCAGGCTCAGGGATATATAAAGACAGCGGCGGCGTCTCGCTCATCAATCTCTCCGGTTTCCTCCCACTCATGCCTAATAGAAGCGCATGGGCGGCGTGTTTACGCGTTGAAATCGCGCGGCTTTTGGCGGTGTGTAGCGCGGCGGCAAAGGCTTGCGCAATGGCGCGTGTCGAGAGTCAGGCAAAAGAGTGGAGCGGCGTCCCCCGGCAGGAATTGAAGGTTGAATCGGCCAATCGCCGCGACCGGTTTAGCAGAAGATTGAGACGGCATTTGCGGACCTCTCACCACCCGCCGCCGCCGCCGCCACCGCCCCCGCCGCCGGATGAACCGCCGCCGCCCGAGCCGGAAGAAGACGAACTCTGCGGCAAGGCGCTGCTGACGCCGGAAGACATGCTTGACATTAGCGCCTGATTGAAACCACCAAGCGAGTTGTAACCGCCGCTCGACATATTGCTCCAGCCCGGACGGTAGTGTTTCGCGGTTTCGGGAATCAGCGTCTCGAAAAGTTTGGTCCATGGCGCTTCAACGCCAAGCGCCACAGCGTAAGGCAGAATTTTCTCATAGCGAATGATGCTCATGGGCGGCGGCGCATCGGTTCCCGGCTGCACCGCGTTGAGGTGAAGCTTCTCCGCTGTTTTCAAATAGAGCCGGAAGCCTTCGATCTCTGTGCGGATTGTTTGCCCCTTCTCCGTCGGCGCAGGCAGCAAATAAGAAAAGACGACGCTTAGTCCAATCAGCCCGGCAACCGTTGCCGTGTGCCAGCCAGACCATGCCACCGACAAATTGCTGGCGAGAACGATGATAAATATCGTCAGCACGACGCCGAGAAGCAGAAACCCCCGATTCCATTTGAAATAGGGCGCGCCAAACTCTTTTCTGAGCACGCCCTGAAACGCCGTATAGGCCGAAGTGAACGCACTGTCGTATTTATCGCCGAGCATCATGCTGTCACGGTAATTAAAAATGCCGCGCTGCAAGCCGTCTTCCTGCGGAGACACTTTGCCGCCAGCGCTGTCCAACAGAACCAGTTTCGTCTTCTTCTTGCTCTTTGACTCGATGCGGATGCGCTTCTTTATGGCGAGCTGCAACAGGGATGCGATCAGCGCCCGATGACCAGAAAGATGGCGATGATAGATATAGTGCACCGCTGCTGGCGAATATCCCTCCGGCGGCTCGTAGCGCGCAAAGACCGGACCCTTTAACGGATCACGCCCGACGCGATTGAATGCGGTCATATAAAATATCGACAGCAGACTGAAGCCGCCCGCCAGTAGCAGCGCAGAAGCATTGCGCGCCCACCATTCAGCGCGCTTGTCAGCGGCCGAAGGCGGATCAACGGCGCCCTTTTCAAAGCCAACGGCAACCGTCAGACCCGCCTGATGAGCAAGCGGACGCGTCGTGGTGAACACATGAGCGCCGCCATCTTGCCGATAGTCAAAGTCCCGCTCAGTGCTGCCCATCCGTCCGGTATAGCCGGCCGTTTGCGTGACGCGCGCGCCGTCAGGCAAATGAATGATCGCCGCCGCTGCATCGATCGGCAGCGTCCAGTAATTGCCGGTAACATTCCAGTACAGCTCATCATAGGTATCGAAGTACCGGATCTGATTTTTGACCGAATATTCGATTTCATACACATGCGCGCCGTGAGCCAGAAAAACATCGGCGTCTCCAATACGGATGCGATAGGCGTTGCCGTCGCGGGAAATCGCATAGGGCTCCTTGCGTCCGTCGCGGGTGACGCGGATCACGTCATAACCGTAAGGGAGATTGGCGCCCTTGCTTTCGTAGTAACGCGGCAGGTCGCGATAAATGCCGCGCCGGATCTGGTTTCCTTCCGACGTCACCGAAATCGTTTCCGTGACGTTGATATCGCCGCTCCGCAAGACTTCGATTTCGACGGTAAAATTGTCGATTTGTTCGGCCGCCAACCGTGTCGCGGGCCAGATCAGCGCCAGCAGCGCAATGACAATCCGCGTGACCATTATGAAGCGCCGTCGAGGTCGATTACGGGCGCCGCGCGGTTCGCGGGTTCGATTTCGAAGTATGTGCGCAGCGAGAATCCGAACAACCCCGCCATCAAGTTCACAGGAAAGCTCTCCACGAGGGTATTCAGCTCGCGCACGGCTCCGTTATAAAACCTTCGCGCCATTTCGATCTTGTCTTCCGTTTCCGAAAGTTCGTTCTGCAGATCGAGAAAATTGCCGCTCGCTTTCAACTCCGGATAATCTTCGGCCACCGCCATCAACTTGGCGACCGGTCGCGACAGGCCGCTTTCCGCCGCGCCGCGCATTGCCGGATCGTCACCCGCCGCCATCGCTGCGCTGCGTTTTTCGGCGATGTCTTCAAACAGTTGCCGTTCGTGGGCGGCGTAGCCTTTGACGGTCGCTACAAGCTGGGGAATGAGGTCGGCCCGCCGCTTGAGCTGCACATCAATGTCCGACCAACCATTGTTGGCGAGCTGCCTCTTCTGCACGAGAATATTGTAGAGCGCGATAAGCGCGACGGCCAAAACTGCAATCACACCGGCGAGCCAGAGCATGCCATTCATAGTCACTTCTCTCCATTGGCCGCCGCTATATAGACTGCTTTGTCACGCAACTGAACCTGAACGGTTCACCCTTTCGCCAGCGCCGCCCATTGCTCTTCCGTCAGCACGATCACGCCGAGCTCTTCCGCCTTTTTTAGTTTCGAGCCAGCACCCGGACCAGCGACGAGATAGTCCGTCTTTGCGGAAACCGAGCCGGAAACTTTGGCCCCTAATGCCTGCGCGCGCGCTTTGGCTTCGTCGCGGGTCATGGTTTCAAGCGTGCCAGAGAACACGACGGTTTTGCCGGCGACTTCGCTGTCGGATTTCGCCGCCGCCATTTTTTCCGGCGTCACCTGTTTCAACAACCGGTCAACCGCTTCACGATTATGGGCCTCGTCGAAAAAATCGATGACGCCGCGCGCCACCAAGGCGCCAACACCGTCGATCGACAGCATGTCCTGATAGGCTTCGCTGGTTTCGCTGCGGGCTTTCTTCGCAGCGGCGTAGAAAGATTGAAAGTCGCCATAATGGCTAGCGAACAGCCGGGCGTTGGTTTCGCCCACATGACGGATGCCGAGCGCATTGATGAACCGCGCCGAAGAAATGCTGCGTTTGTCGTCGATGGCGCCGAACAGGTTTTGAATAGATTTGACATTGGTCGGCGGCTTCTCCTTACCGCTTTTGTCTTTTTTTCGGTTGCCGTCGTCATCAAGGTCGTAGCGGTAAAGATCGATCTCGCCTGCTTCCTGCCGCGCGCGAAGGGTGAAAATGTCCGCGGGCTCCTTGACGATCCCCTCCTCGTGAAACGCCGCGATCTGTTTTTCGCCAAGGCCTTCAATGTCGAAGGCCTGGCGCGAAACGAAATGTTTGAGCCGCGCCTCGACCTGAGCGGCGCAGGTCAGGCCGCCGGTGCAGCGCCAGTCTACGTCCTCTCTTCCGGTTTGAGGATTGACTTCGCGAACCGCATGACTTTCGCAGATGGGACATTTTTCATTGAACTTGTACGGCTTCGCACCCTTAGAGCGTTTTTCCAACACTACTTCCACAACCTGCGGAATGACGTCGCCGGCGCGCTGGATCACCACCGTATCCCCAACACGAATATCTTTCTCGGCAATATAATCTGTATTGTGCAGCGTTGCGTTTGAAACGACAACGCCACCCACTGTCACGGGCTCAAGGCGCGCCACAGGGGTTAACTTGCCAGTCCTACCAACCTGAATATCTATATCATGCAAAATAGTTATTGCTTGTTCTGCAGGAAACTTGTGCGCAGCGGCCCACCTAGGATTTCTAGCAACAAAACCGAGTCGTTCCTGCCAATCGAGCCTATTCACTTTATAAACCACGCCATCAATCTCATAATTAAGCGTGGGGCGCTTTTGATAAATCTTTTTATAATGCTCAATCATCTCCTCTTCTGAGCGACATAAACGCACGTAAGAATTTATACTAAAACCCCAACTAGATAGCTTTTCAATCGCTTCGTATTGCGTGGTAGCAAATTCACTTGATGATTTTCCAAAACCGTACACGAAGCACTTTAAAGCACGAGACCTTGTTACTTCTGGATCAACCTGTCGGACCGAACCTGTAGCGGCATTTCTTGGGTTTTTAAATTTTTCAAGTCCATCTCTTGCGCGTCGCTCATTCAGTTTTGCAAATTCCGAACGCTCCATATACACCTCCCCGCGAACCTCAATCGCGTCGGGGGCACCGCCTTTCAAAGTCTGCGGAATATCTTTTATCGTCTTGATATTTTCAGTGACATCTTCACCCACACGCCCATCACCTCGTGTGGCAGCTATTAGAAGCTTTCCATATTCATATATTAAATTTACAGACAGGCCATCAATTTTGGGTTCAGCAACGAAATCGATCTCTTGTTCATCGTTTGAACGAAGTAGGTTCTGCACCCTTACAATAAAAGTGTGTACATCAGTCTCACCAAATAGATTACCCAGTGAGCGCATTGGTGAGACATGTTCAACCTCATGAAAGCCTTTTTCTGGCTTCGCTCCTACCGAAGTATACCTGGCAAAAAGATGGTCCCCACCTACTTCCTCCAAAACTAGCTGTATTTTTTTGATTTCATCAAAAATATAATCAGAAACTTGCTCCCGCCCTCGACTATAAGACGTTTCCAAACTCTGTAATGTTCCTACCAAATTTGATGCTAAGAAATTTATTCCGTCATAAATTTTCGGATGTTGTTCGTAAAAGTTCTTGAGATCGTCTAGAGTACGAAGCTTATTTTTTTGCATTGGTAGATGAATTTTGCCATATAGGCCACGCAAGGCTTGATTTGAAACAACCGATAGCGCTTCTTTCAAAACTTCCCTTGATGAACCATCATATAGCTTACAAAAATCGATTGAAAGATCATCAATAAGTTGCGACGGCTTCTTGCCCCTAGCAGCGTCGTCATATTCAAATCCGAACAAATCAGAATCACTAGCCAAACCAAACTCCAATATTCAAGGATCGATCAAGCGCGCTTGCGCGCTGGCGCCTTTTTGGCCGTAGTGGGGGCTCCAAGCAAGCGCCTCGCTGCGGCGCGCGCCTCATCAGTGACTTCGGCGCCGGAAAGCATGCGGGCGATTTCTTCCGTTCGATCGGCATCGGCCAGCGCCGTCACGCTGGTCAGCGTTGATGTTTTGGTTTGCGTTTTTTCAATTCGCCAATGAGAGCCCGCCCGCGCCGCAACTTGCGGGCTGTGCGTTACCACCAGCACCTGCGCATCCTTAGCGAGCCGCGATAGCCGCTCGCCCACGGCATCGGCGACGGCGCCGCCAACGCCCGCGTCGACTTCATCAAAAATAATGACCGTGCGATTTTCTTTCGCCGCCAGCGCCGCCTTCATGGCAAGGACGAACCGCGAAAGCTCGCCGCCCGAGGCGATGGTTTTGAGCGGTCCGGCCGGTGCGCCCGGATTGGTCGCCACCATGAATTCTACGGCGTCGATACCCTCTGAGGTCGGGTGATCTTCATCGGTTACGATGCGGGTTGAAAAAGCCGCCTTGCCGAGCTTCAGCGGCGCCAGTTCTTTTGCGACCGCACTGTCAAGTTTCAACGCCGCCGCTGCGCGCTCCTTCGACAATGCCCGCGCAGACTTTTCGAATGCGGCGCGCGTTTCTCGCACATCTTTCTCAAGCGCGCCAAACGCCGCTTCACCCAATTCCAGATCATCCAGCGCTGAACGGGACTTCGCCAGGAAAGCGGCAAGGCCGTCTGGCGTGACGCCATGCTTGCGCGCTTCGGCGCGAATGGCGAAGAGCCGCTCTTCCGTCCGGTCGAGTTCGTCGGGGTCGGCGCCGAACCGGTCAATCGCCGTCTCGATGGCGCTGCGCGCTTCGGCCGCCTCGTTGAGCGCCGCGTGCAGACGGTCAACGGCGACGGACAGCGGATTGTTGGGATCGGAAAATGAAACCGCCGCCTTTTCGATCCGGCGCAGGGCGATAGAAAGTTTGGAATCAAGCGCACCCTCACCCAACGCGGCGGCGGCGGCGTTCAAGTCTTCGGCGATCTTGTCCGACGCCATAAGCTCGGTCCGCCGCATGGCGAGCGCCGCCTCTTCGTCCGGTTGCGGATCGAGCTTGCCGAGTTGCTTGACCACATGACGCAGATAATCAGCCTCGCGCAGCGCCGCATCGCGATCGCGTTTTTTTGTGTCGAGCGCTTCGTCTGCGTCGCGCCACCGCCGCCACAATGAGTGCAACGCGTCCGCCTTTTTGGTCAGGCCGCCAAACTCGTCGAGCATGCCGCGATGGGCACTTGCGGTAAGAAATCCACGGCCATCATGCTGCCCGTGAATTTCAATCAGCGTTTCGCCGACCGATCGCAACATGGCGACGGAGACCGGCTGGTCATTTACAAACCCCCGCCCGCGGCCGTCCGCAGTTTGCACACGCCGCAAAATAATTTGATCTTCACCCGTATCGAGCCCGTTTTCTTCGAGCACTTTCCAAACCGGGTGGTTGGCTTTCGGTTCAAAGATGACGGAAACGATACCCTGTTTGGCGCCCTGACGCACGGCGCCCCGTTCGGCGCGCCCACCCACGGCGAGCCCGAGCGCGTCGAGAAGAATGGATTTGCCGGCGCCGGTTTCCCCCGTGAGCGCGGTCATGCCCGGCCCCAACGCGAGCCGCGCTTGGTCGATCAACACGAAGTCCTGAATATGAAGCGCGGTCAGCATCGCGTGGCGTCAACGTCCCATGGCAAGCGGCCATCGCCGCTCGTTAGCGCCTTTGGATGTAACGCAGTTTTCGCGGCGGTTAAAGCGGCGAACGCGCTTCCTCAAGCGCAGACACCGGCTCATTGCTGGGCGGGCCGAGGTCTTCCAGTTGCGACGGCGAAGGCGGCTCGATGGCGCGAAGCGAATTCGGATCAACGTCTTCCAGCGAAGGCGCCGGCTGTTCGAGTTTTTCCGGCCGCGAACGTGCTGGCGCAGATCCTTCGGCCAGAATGCCGCGCGATTCAAAAAGCTTGTACGTGTCCTGGTACCAGACACTGCCAGGATAGTTGTAACCCAGCACCGCAGCGGCGGCTCTTGCTTCATCGACGATGCCCAGCTCGAGATAGGCCTCGACAATGCGGTGCAATGCTTCGGGAACGTGGCTGGTGGTCTGATAGTCGGTGATGACTTTCTTAAATCGATTGATAGCCGCGATGTGTTTGTTCTGTTTCAGGTAAAATCTGCCAACATACATTTCTTTCCCGGCCAAATGGTCGTTGGTCAGGTCGAGTTTCAACCGCGCATCGCGCGCATATTCCGTATCCGGATAACGGCGAACCACATCATTCAACGAAGCGACGGCGTCGTTTGTAAATTCCTGGTCGCGGCCAACATCGCGAATTCTCTCATAGTAACACATCGCCTTGAGGTAGTAGGCGTAGCCGGCGTCCTTGTTGCCGGGATGCAGCGCAAGAAACTGGTCAATGGCCGTCACTGCTTCTTCGTAGTCATTGCCCTGATAATAGGCGAACGCCTTCATCAACATCGAACGCCGAGCCCAGGCAGAGTATGGATGCTGGCGCTCAACCTCTTCGAAGTAGGCAATCGCTGTCTCATACCGTTTACGCTCCAGATCTCTGGTCGCGTTGGCATACAGCAACTCGACCGGCCGTTCGACGTAAGCGAATTTCTGTTTCTTCTTGCCGGATGAACCACAGGCGGCGACTGCCAGACACGCGGCGAGAATGCAGACCAGCTTGGCGATCGAGGCAGAACTCATTTTCACTGGAAACAGGCCTTTTCTTTCGCCCTTACCCGACATCCGGTTTGGGCCCTTGGGGTGACATCCTTGAGCGCCGACTATCTAGTTGGGGGCGGGCGGGCGTGTCAAACTGCCAAAACCGGCGGCGGCGATGGTTCTTAGCGCCACCCCCAAGCCTCAGGCTGTGGCTCGGACAGGCTGTCGATCTGGCCGCGTAGCCGAAGCTAACGCCAGCGCCGCCCGTGTATTCAATGCGTGACCCGGCTTCACGGCCCGGACGCGCCCGATGATCGGCGCTCCGAGAAGGTAGAAATCGCCGATCAGGTCGAGTGCCTTGTGCAGCGCAAATTCGGCCGGATCGCGCAACGGTTCGTCATTCAGCAATTTATGACCATCCACCACCAATCCATTCGACAAGGCGCCACCGCGGATCAGCCCTGCGGAGCGCAAGGCGTCTACTTCATGGAGCCGGCAAAATGTGCGCGCAGTTGACAATCGAGAGATGTCTTTCGGGTCATTGAGGTCAAGCGACAACACCTGGCGTCCGATCATGCAGTCGCCAAAATCGATCTCGATTTCGATCACACGACCATCAAACGGCTCAAGATGGATCGAACGATCTCCGGCCGCCACCGATTGCGCTTCATCGATCACCAGCGCTCTTCGCGGTGCATTGACTGAGCGCAATCCGGCTTCCGCGATGGCCGCGACGAACGCGGCTGAACTTCCGTCCAGGATCGGAATTTCGGGACCGGCGACATCAACGATCACATTATCAACGCCGGTCAGCGCCAGCGCCGCCATCAAATGCTCAATCGTCGCAACGCTCGCGCCGGCGTCATTGGCCAGCGTGGTTCCGTGATCGGCGTTGACGACAAATTCGGGACTTGCGGAAATTTCGTTCCGGCCGGCCGGCAGATCGATACGGCGAAACAGGACGCCATGTCCGGCGCCGGCAGGATGCAGCTCAATCCGACAGTCTTCGCCGGAGTGAAGGCCAACCCCGGCAAACGCCACAGACTTGCTGAGTGTCCGCTGAAAGGAAGGCTTACGCATGGAGTGCTCACTCATCAGACGCGATACTTTGGACGTCAAACCGCCGCGAGGCTCCCCCACCGGGCGATGCGCCAACACGAAGGACAATAGCGATTTAGGCAGAAAACGAATAGCGCTCATGATGAAGGTTTATTTCCGATTGCTACAATCCGTTGCTCCATGAACACGCAAATCGCGCCCAAGGACGATACCTTGGGCGCGATTTGTCATTGATTACAAGAAATTAAAGCTGTGTCTTTGGAGCAGACGTCGCCTCAGCCAGTCTTCTTCTTGCGCAGAAATGACGGGATTTCGAGATCGCTGTCGTCCTGATCATCGAACAGGTCGCCGCGAGGACCAGAGGACGGCTTCGCCGCTTCCGGCGCGCGCGGCGGAGCAATCTCGCGCCGCTCTTCAGCACCTCCGAGCGCTTTGAACATGTCGACTGCGGCTTCAAGCGAGTGTTTGCCGAGCGCCTGCGCCCCTCGGAAGGGATTGATGCCATGGCGCTGTTCATGACGTTGCTCTTGCCGGGGCTCGGCAGCAGGCCGCGTCTGCGGACGCTGAGCCACCGGGCCGCGCGCGGGCAGCGAACTGCGCGGAAGCGGCTCGGTGCCCTGACCCTCTGTCAGCATCTTGCGAATACGCTCATGCACATCACCGACCGGATTGACGGCCGGGGCCGCAGCGCTCGCCGAAGCGCCAGGGCGCGAGACCGCTGGAACGGCAGGCGCTGACGCAACCGGCGCCGGCGCGGGCGTGGCGGCGGCCGGACGATCAACCGGAGTTGGCTCGCGCCAGGGTTTTGAAACGGCGCCAGTGTTGATCTTGATTTGCGGGCGGTT
>CAZAOB010000070.1:0-16992 GCA_964486635.1 uncultured Caulobacterales bacterium
GCTAAACCACATTGCCGACTCGCCATTGGCGATGCTCACATGAAAAGTGTCGATATTCATATCCATCCGGTAGTTGCCGGGATGGGTGTTGAATTTGTTGATTGCATCCTGCGCGCCGGTGCGCCACGCGCCGGCGGGGAACGAGCCGCTCCATGCGCCGATGGTGCCGGTGGCGCCGCGGAAGCGCAGCGGTGTGTCGTAACAGGACCGATGTGAATAAGCGAAAGCAGAAGAGGCTGTCGCCAGGAACACAACTGCGAAGATAATGAGTTTTTTTAACATAGCGCCCTCCCCAGCCTAGTTTTTCGGTTGCGTCTTGCCGTCGGTTTTTTTTCCGTCGGGCAGCTTGATCGCCGGTTGTTGGTTTGGATTGACGACTGCGCCTTTCTGCTCCAGTCCGGCGCCCTGAAGCGGATCATCCGCTTCGCTCTGTGTTTTCGGATCGACTTGCAGGACTGGTTTATCATCCGGCAGCGCGGGCGCTTCCAGCGGCTGAATGGCAGGCAACTGATAGTCCGCAGACGGGTCAATCGACTCGACCCCTAATGGCGTGCGTTTTACGGCGCCGATAATTTTTGTGATCTCATCGGTGAAACTCTTAAGGCTCATAGGGCCGGATGCCGCCTTGACCGGCGCGCGGCGGTACGAAGAAAGATTCTTGTTCACCGAAGGCGCCTGTGCGTTCTGCCCATCCAGTGGCGTCTTCATCTCGCCCTTTATCTCAGGCGGAATTGGCTCATTGATGGGCTCTCCCGTCTCCAGTGCGGTCGGAACGTTAAGACCATACTCAATGAATTTCGGCGCCTCGCGCTCATAACGGGCTTTGCCTTCTTCATACGTCATGCCCATCTGACTGAAGCGCTCTTTAATCACCGGATTTTGCATGACGGCGTCGAATGTCGGCGCGGGGAAATGAATAGTCGTCAGTTCCTTCGGCGGAACACCGTGGGCCACCACATGACCATTGCTTACAGAAAGCACCGGCGAACCATGCGTATTGTACACAGCGTCTTTCAGCACGCGAAACCGGCCCCACTCGCAATTGGCCAGCGGACAGGCCGCGTTGCCGTTACCCGTAATGAACAACAGGTTGATCTCGCCAGCTTCAAACATTGGGACGCCATTGACGCCCAGAATGCCGCCCAGACCATCAGACCCGCCAAGAAATCTTAGCGTCATGGTCTTGCCTGGCGCTTTGCCGCGCAATGTTTTCAGTATGCTGATGGTCACAAGCCCGTTTGGGATTGTATGATCCTCGCCCTTGATCGGAACATTGACGTATTTCACGTCCTGAATGTTTGCGATGACCACGAGGTTCGCGGTTTCCGCCATGGCGGCGAGGTCGGTTTCCTTTGCGCGGCCAAGCGAGCCATGCGCGAGCGCGCTCTCGCTCGCAAAGAATAAAACCGCAACCAGTTGCAAGAAAACATGAAAGCGTTTCATCAGTAAACTCCCCAGTGTGATGAAGGCAATTTAATTTGCACGCTGATTTTAGGCTATAATACGCCCTTGTTGTTGACAAGGAGAGAAATGAGCGCCGCAAGATTGTTGCGACGCAATTCCATTGCGTTTCGCCCCGGTTGGTCGCGCCATAACAGGATTGTAATGGATCAGGTTTCGCTGCGCGGATCGACCTAGAATTTGGGTCCGCGATCCCCGGCCTTTCGCTGGGAAAATCACCAATAGATTCCAGCGCACGCGACTTGCCACGCGCGCTGTCAGGCTTGCCCCTGGCCCCGGCCCCGGTTAGGACGGCGCCAGAAACACGAGGCGCGATCGGAATGAGCGAAGCATACAGGAAAGCGGGCGTCGATATCGATGCGGGCGAACGACTGGTGGACGCCATCGGCCCGCTGGCCAAGGCGACGGCCCGCCCCGGCGCGGATGCGGCGCTTGGCGGTTTTGGCGGCCTGTTCGATCTCAAGGCGGCGGGCTTTAAGGACCCTATCCTCGTCTCCGGCACGGACGGCGTCGGCACCAAGCTCAAAATCGCCTTTGAGACCGGATTGCACGACACGATTGGCGTCGATCTGGTCGCCATGTGCGTCAATGATGTGCTGGCGCAGGGCGCGGAGCCACTCTTCTTTCTCGACTACTTCGCCACAGGAAAGCTCGACGAAAACACGGCGGCGCGCGTCGTCGCCGGCATTGCAAGAGGCTGCGCCGAGGCCGGCTGCGCGCTGATTGGCGGCGAAACTGCGGAAATGCCCGGTATGTACGGACCGGGCGAATATGACCTCGCCGGCTTTTGCGTCGGCGCCGCTGAGCGCGACCGGCTGTTGCCGCGGAAAGTTTCGGTTGGCGATGTGATGATCGGGCTTGCGTCTTCTGGCGCCCATTCCAACGGCTATTCGCTCATTCGCAAAATCGTCGGCGATTCCGGCGTGCGGCTATCCGCGCCCGCGCCATTTCAGGAGGCTTCAACCCTGGGCGAAGCATTGATCGCGCCGACGCGCATCTATGTGAAGTCCGTCCTCGGCCTGATCGACGACGAACGCGTCAAAGCGTTTGCGCATATCACTGGCGGCGGCCTCACGGACAATACGCCGCGCGTTCTCACAGATAATATTACGCCGCGCTACGACGAGACTGCGCTTGCGTTGCCTCCCCTGTTTCAGTGGCTGAAAGAGCAAGGCGAACTCAGCGACGCCGAAATGCGCCGCACCTTCAATTGCGGCATTGGCGGCGTTGTTGTCGTCACCGCGGACGCGGTCGATGCAACGCTCGCCAAACTTGCCGCATCCGGCGAACAGGCTCGCGTCATCGGCGATATCGCGAGCGCTTCGTAATGGCGAAGGCAAGGATCGCCGTTCTCATCTCCGGCCGGGGCAGCAATTTGCAGGCGCTGATCGACGCTTGCGCTGACGCCAACTATCCGGGCGAAATCGCTTTGGTGATTTCAAACAGGCCTAGAGCCGCCGGACTGGATCTCGCCGGCAAGGCAGGAATCCAGCGCGAAATCATCAATCACAAGGATTTCGAATCCCGCGAGGACTTTGAAGCCGCCATCAACGATGCGCTGAAAGCCGCGAAAGTCGACTTTGTCTGTCTGGCCGGATTTATGCGGGTTCTGACGGCGACATTCGCGAGCGATTGGCGTGGGCGCCTGATTAACACTCATCCGTCGCTGCTGCCTTCATTCGACGGTCTGCATGTACACGAACGCATGATCGATGCCGGCGTGAAAGTCGCGGGATGTACGGTGCATTTCGTTTCCGCCGAAGTGGATAGCGGCCCGATCATCGGTCAGGCGGCGGTTCCGGTCCTGCCCGGAGACGACGCAGACAAACTTGCCGCACGCATTCTTGCCGAAGAACATAAGCTGTATCCGGCTTGTCTGCGCTTGCTGATCGAAGGTAATGCGCGGCTGACCGGCGCCACCGTGACTTATGACGAAAAAATCAAGGCCACAGGCTCATTGATCAACCCGCCGGTCAAATAGTCAGTTTGACAATAATTCGTCATTTGGCGCTCGACCGGTCTCTGTTTCGATGCGCAGCCAAAATGGATAGCGCGTTTTTGCGGTGATGATCGGTTTGCTTCCCAGCATTGCCGCCACGAGTGAAAAAGTCGAAGCGCGATTGTTTTGAGCGATCGCATCGCAGCGCGCTAACGACAGCAGATCCAGCGCGGCCGCACTGATCGTCGTCCGGCGCAATGCGCTGTCCGGCGCAGCCGGGCTCGGCGGCTTTTTGCTTTCGTCATGATGGACAGCCTCGCCCAGCGACGCGATTGCCGTTTCAAATCCCTGCACTTGATCGAGGCTATCGCTGAACACCCGGTATTTGCCGCTTCCACCGTTACGTAGGTATTTTACTGCAGCGCGCGCCAGCACCTTATCCTCAAGGCGCGCCACAATTGACTCTGGGGCCAGGCCGTACAACGCACTCCAGTGCGCCGGCAGCTCTCGATTGAGCCCAAATTTTCCGGTCAGAAAGTCTCTGAACTGCTGACGATGCTGCGCGGCGCGATCGGTACGGCGAATGTGAACGCCAAGAAGCGCATCACATTCTTGTGCGTCTCGCCAGTCATTCGACTGCATCACCAGCATCTCACGAAATTTTAGCCCGCGAAGCGACCGTACAAATGCAACACCGAATTCCGCAGATGACATCTGAAAACGCAACGTGTCGCGAAATTGCTCAAAGATCTCGAACGGTTCCCATCCGGTTGCGATCTCGATGCTTCCCGCTGGCGGCGCATCGGCCAGGCGGAATTCCGGCATAGGTTCGAAAATGTCAGCGTATTCGCCGGGGCAAGATGGATCATTGCTCCACGGAAAGACAACTTCGCGCCCATCAGAGCACGCCTTCACCGCAGCCATGGCGATGAGCCGATTGCCGATGCCGCAAATCGGCCCGGTCCACCAGATGGGTGTTGCATTGCTCATGCATACACGCACTAGCAGACGCCGCACGCAACACGAAGCTGTGCCGGAAAATTTTTAACCGCGAGCGAAGCGCTGCGTTGTCTTCGCCCGAGTGACAGGAACTACTACTGCGTCGCGGCGTGGAGTTTCTTGAAAAACGCCCTCACCCGTTTTGCATTGGCGCCAAGATCAGACCCGCCGACCCGCGATTTGGAGCGCACGTCAACGAGCGACATTGACCCCTCTGGCGACACGCGAACGACAAAGTCGTCGATAAAGCCAAACCAGCGGGACTTGTACGTCGCCTCGATCAGCCAGCCTTCATCGGTCAGCGTTTCGTCAAGCAGCTCCATCCCCATATCGGCGATGATCACCCGGACGATTTCAGCAGTCTCATCAAGACCCGCATTCACTTTCTGCGTAGTGATGTCAGGAAAGGCTTCGGCCTGCGCCTCAGCAACCGTCTTGTCGGAATTGCGAACGAGTTCCGCGCCCACATAGTCCGGCGGATTAACCCGCTCCACGCCAGCACCGGCCACAATCGGCGGCGGATTTTCAAAGTTCGTCGTGATGTCATGGATGAACGGATTGGCCTGCACGTCCGCGCGCATCTTTAGCGGCACTTGCCCGGCGCCGGCCGCAACAAGCGCAGCGATGATCGCGAATATGCCGAGCGACCGCGCGCTCATGAAAAACGAAATCACGCCGAGCAGTCCCGAAAGCCCGGCCAGCGTAAAGATGGGAGACAGCCCGATCGGCCCCAGTTCGATAGGCGCCGAGACAGTGCGAATGTGTCCGAGCCCCTCGCCGTATGTCCACCATCCCAATTGCGTTCCCGGACCTGCGACCGCAATCGCAACGGCGCAGCCCAGCGCCGCCAACGCAAGCAACAATGTCAAAAGCTTCATCCAACGCCCCTTGATACTCATGCCCCGCCGGGACCATAGACCAAACAGTGTATGAATGCACGGGCCCTTGGAAATGGGGGCTTTTCTGGCGCAGGGTGGACGTCTCGAAGGAATTCAAGGCCATGACGAATAAAACAATTATCTGGACATATGACTGGGTGCCCGAAGGACCGCGCGGATTTGTGCGCGACTTGCGGCTGCGTTGGGCGGCGGAGGAAGCCGGGCTCGCCTATGACATACGCACCGTTCCGTTCGAGGATCGCGAGACGAATCACCTCGACCGTCAGCCTTTCGGTCAGGCGCCGTATCTGTCCGATGACGGCATTGAGATTTTCGAGAGCGGCGCCGGCGTGCTGCACCTGGCGCGCAAGAGTGAGATCCTCATGCCGCGCGATCCGGCGGGCGAAGCTGAAACCGTTCAGTGGGTGATCGCCGCCTTGAACTCGATCGAAATGGTGTCGGTTCCCTGGTGGTATCTCAAAATGTGCGGCGATGCGGAGAACGGATTGACCAGCTGGGTGGACAAGCGGCTGTCGCAAATCGAGAAAGTGCTCAGCGAGCGCGATTGGCTGGCGGCGAACCGGTTCACCGCCGCAGACCTGATGATGGCCGACGTGCTGCGCGTTCCGGACGTGCGCGCTCGCGGCGACCGGCCCGCATGCGAGGCCTATGTCGCGCGGGTTACAGCACGCCCCGCCTTCAAGAAAGCACATGCCGATCAAATGGCGCATTTCGCCGCCGCCGATAAAAAGCGACAGCAATCCGGCTGACCGGCCACCCAGTGTTTGCCGCGAGACAGGCTCACATTCACAAAGTAAGTGCGTTTGCGGCGCCGGCGCCGCTGCGATAGAGTTAGGCGTATCCGATTTTCAGCCGACAATTGGAACCCAACGGGAGAAGCCTCATGTGCGATGACAAGACCGAACGCGAAAACGAAGCTTGGTTGAACAAACAGGGGAAGCTTTCTCGGCGCAATTTCAACACGCTCGCCGCCGGCGCTGGCGCGGCGATGATGTTGCCGGTGGCCGCCAACGCAGCCGACGTGACGGAAAGCGACGTTCTTGTCAAAACGCCAGACGGCGATGCCGATTGTTATTTCGCTCACCCGTCGAAGGGCAAGCACGCCGCCGTCATCATCTGGCCCGACGTGATGGGAATCCGTCCCGCTTTCCGGCAAATGGGAAAACGTCTCGCGCAAGCCGGTTATTCCGTACTCGTTGTTAATCCCTATTACCGTTCAGTCAAAGGCGCGGTGTTGAATGAAGGCGAAAGCTACTCAGACCCGGCGGTTCGAGAACGCCTTGCGCCATTGCGCGGCTCGCTCTCGACAGAAACCATCGCCACAGACGGGCGCGCCCTCGTCGCCTATCTCGACGCGCAAAAGTCGGTCGACAAAAAGCGCAAGATCGGCGTCACCGGCTATTGCATGACCGGCTCGTTCGCCATGCGCATTGCCGCAGATCTTCCCGACCGCATTGGCGCCGTCGGTTCGTTCCATGGCGGCGGCCTCGCGACAGACTCCGAGGACAGCCCGCACCTCCTCATTCCGCAAATGAAGGCGAGCTCGCTGATCGCCATCGCCGAGAATGATGACGAGCGCGATCCGGACGCAAAAGTAAAACTGCGCGAGGCCTATGACGCGGCTAGCCTCGACGCAGAAGTCGAGGTCTTTGAAGGCGCGATGCATGGCTGGTGCCCACTCGACTCGCGCGTCTACAACCATGTGCAGGCCGAACACGCGTGGTCGCATATGCTGACGATGTTCGGAAACGCGCTCGCTTAATTCAAACTTGAATCGGCGCGCAGAAGGCCCACATGAACGGCTCCACGATTGAGGAGCCAAAGCCAATGGCGCGTCCGGTCACCGTTACGATTTCCCATGATCTCGGCAAGGATGAGGCGCGCACGCGCGTGCGCGACGGCTTTGACAAACTCAAAGGCGCCATGACCGGCGGCATGATGTTCAAATTCACTGAGGAATGGACAAGCGAAGACACGCTGTCCTTCACCGCCAAGGGCCTCGGTCAGACCATCACCGGAACGATCGATGTTTTCCCGGCGCATGTGCGGATCATCGCAACCCTGCCCGGCTTTCTTGCGTCAATCGCCGAGACCGTTGCGGGCCGGGTTGAGAAACAGGGCAAGCTGCTGCTGGAGCAGAAATCTTAATTCGCAAGTGAATGTTGCGAAGTTTATGCGCGCTTTACCCTCGCCCGCTTGCGGGAGAGGGTCGTCAGCAAATTTCGCAGAAATGCGCTGACCGGGTGAGGGTGTCAGAAAAAAATTGCGACCGTCGGGAGTTACGTCGTCCACCCTCACCCCCGGCCCCTCTCCCGCCAGCGAGAGAGGGGTGAGAGCACCAATACCGAAGGCCCTATTTCTGCAACAACTCAATCGCGCCGGCCGTCATCGCCTGCACGCCAGTCTTGAGCGCGGGCTCGGCTTGCGGCGCAAAGAACGGCGAGTGGTTCGCCGGCGGCATCGGCGCCTTACCTTCACGGCCGGCTTTCATCGCTTTGGGATCGCTGGCGCCAGTCCAGAAAATCACCGTCGGAATGTCGTCGACCGTTCGGCCGAAGCGCGAGAAATCCTCACCGCCCATGCTCGCCGGCCGGGAGTAGACGCGCGCTTCGCCAATACTCGCAGCGATGGCGCCCATCACGCGCGTCGTCATCGCCTCGTCATTATAGGTCGA
Source organism: uncultured Caulobacterales bacterium (assembly GCA_964486635.1). Taxonomy (GTDB): domain Bacteria; phylum Pseudomonadota; class Alphaproteobacteria; order Caulobacterales; family Parvularculaceae; genus Hyphococcus. Next base: position 7,973 of record CAZAOB010000070.1, read on the forward strand.
CGGCGTGTAGATGCTCTCGATCTTCACTTCCGGCATGAGCTCGTCGGGAAGGCCCGCCGACTTCGCCTGCGCAATGGCGATGCGCTCGATGCCGGTAAGGAGTTTTTCGCGCACGCTGTCTTCGTAGGAGCGCACGGTAAGCTGCAAATGCGCCTGATCGGGGATGATGTTGTGCTTGTAGCCCGACTGGAAGGCGCCAACGGTGACGACGCCCGCTTCCTGCGGATCGATCTCGCGGCTGACCAGCGTCTGCAGCGCATTGACGATCCCTGCCCCGATGACGATCGGGTCCTTGCCCATATGCGGCGCCGACCCATGCGCGCCGACGCCCTTCACGATGATGTCGACGCTGTCCACATTGGCGAGCGCCCAGCCGGATGTGTAGGTGACATCGCCGGATGAATCCCACCCCGAAGTGTGGGTGGCGAGCACGTAATCCGGTTTCGGGAATTTCTGGTAGAGGCCGTCGTCAAGCATGGCGAGGGCACCGAGGCCGATTTCCTCCGCAGGCTGACCGATGAGCACCAGCGTGCCCGACCACTGGTCTTTCATGTTCACAAGCTGTCGCGCGGCGCCAATCAGGATCGCCATATGGCTGTCATGGGCGCAGGCATGCATCACCGGCGCGGTTTGTCCGCGATAATCGACGTCGACGACTTTCGATGCATAGGGAAGATTGGTTTTCTCTTCGAGCGGCAACGCATCCATATCGGCGCGCAGCATCACTGTCGGCCCTTCGCCGTTCGTCATCACCGCCACGAGGCCAAAGCCGCCGACGCCCTCGACAACCTTGCCTTCTTCCTTTTTGACGTAGTCCCTGGCCCACTTGTCGCCGAGACCGGATGAGACAGTGAACCCAAGTCCTTCAAGCTCCGCCGCCATGCGTTTGGCGCTTTCGCTCTCTTTGAACGAAAGCTCCGGATTCTCGTGGAAGTGCTTGTAAAGATTGAAAACGTAGTCGTAATCCTGAGCCACTGCTTCAGTCAGGGCGGCGTCCTCGGCATAGGCGGGCGGCGTCATCACGAATGCAGCCGCGGCGGTCAATAAAAGCTTCTTCATCTCGTCCTCAATCCCTGTCTTATTCAGCTTTTGGCAGTTCAAATCCGACAATCGGCATCGGCCCCGGCGCAACGCCGAGTTCGCGTTTTTTCGCGGCGACCATGCCGGTGATTTCCTCGCGCAGTTTGGCGCCGTCATAAACGGTTCCGTTCTTGACCACATAATCAATGCCGCCGACCTGCACCGGTTTGTTGGTTTGCGGGTCCAGTTTGATGTGACCGGTGGCGTAGAGCACCTTCAGATTGGACAGCGGGTTTTCCTCGATGATCACAAGATCGGCGCGCTTGCCCACCTGGATTGAGCCGGTCTCGCTTTCGACGCCGAGAATTTTTGCGCCTTGCAAGGTCGCTGCGTTGATCACTTCAAGCGGCGCAAAACCCGCCTCCCGCAACATTTCCATTTCCTCGATATAGCCGAAGCCATAGGTGGAATAGATGTAGCCCGCATCCTCGCCGACGCCGACCTTGCCGCCGCGGTTTTTGTATTCATTGATGAAGCGCATCCAGAGCTGGTAATTTTCCTTCCACGCCGCTTCCTGTTCCGCGCCCCAGTCGAACCAGTAGGAACCGTGGGCGTTGCGGTCTGGCGCATAGAATTTCCAGAGCGCCGGCATTGTATACGTGTCGTGCCAGACCGCGCGGCGTTTGCGCATCCAGTCGCGGCTCGCGGAATAAATCGAGAAAGTCGGGATGATCGAGAATTCGCGCTCCAGCAGCGTCGACATCACCTCTTCCCAGCGTTCAGAACCTTGTGGCGCGGCCTGTTTCCAGAGCTTGCCAGCATTCTCGAAGCGATGCTGCTCGTCATTGTAATTGTAGTCGAGCGGATAGGCCTGCAGCGTGCGGTCATCGAACAAGGCTTCCGGCAGCCCGTACCAATGCTCCATGGACCCGAGGCCGTGCGCCGACGTGTCAATCACATCGGCATGGGCCACATCGAGCTGCGCATGGTGCATGGTGGTTTTAAGACCCTGCTTTTTCGCTTCTTCCAGTCCGGCCCATAGAATCTCTTCCGGCGCGCCGAAGAATTTCACGCCGACGGCGCCGTCGCTCTTCAGCTTGCGAATCCGGGCGCGCGCTTGCGCAGGCGTATCCACATCGCCTGCGGACCAACCGCGAAACACCGGGTAAGGAAAAATGTTCGGCGCATCGATTTCATTGCGGGCGGAGCGGCGCGAAACATTCGCTGTCCACGCCGTGCCGCCGCCATTGCCGAGATCGCGCACCGTCGTAACGCCATGCGCCAGCCAGAGCTTAAAAATGTAATCGGACGGCACGCCCTGTCCATCGGTCTCGTTATGGATGTGGCCGTGCATGTTGATGAAACCGGGCAGCACATACATGCCTTCCGCATCGATCTCGCGCGCGCCCGCCGCCGGACGTCTTTCCTGATTGATGGGAAGTCCCGGCGCACCGACGGGAACAATGCCGGTAATGCGTCCGCCCTCAACGACAATATCGACTGGCCCCACCGGCGGCGCCCCGGCGCCGTCGATCATGGTCGCGCCGCGAATTACCAGTCGCTCGTATGGCCCTTCGCCGAGCGTCCGGTCCGGCACCGGCTGCGCAGATGCGATCGAAAACAACGAACACGCGCCCGCGCAGACCGCCGCCGCCAAATACCTGAAATTTATTGATTGCATCGTTACGCCACCCCTACCCGTTTGTTTTGGACACTCTACTCAATTTGCCAGTTTCGCAAAGCCTTACGCCTCCGCCGACAACACCATCGCTTCGGTCGCGGCCCAAAGGCGCTTGGCATCGCCATCATCGACAGCCCAGGGCATGACATGGCTCCATCTCGGCGCGGTTTCATCATTCAGCGCCGCGATGTCGCAATCCTCGCAATACTCGCCGCCGCGATCGCTCAGCTTCGCACTTGTCGCCGCCCAGACCATTGTGGCCGCACCCTGCTCAGGCGTTTTGAAGAGGGCCTTCACTGCCTCGCTCATTTCGCCATTCTCATCGAGCCACCCGAGCGCAACCATCTCCGCAGTCTCGAGGTGTCGCTGCAGCGGCGTCATGATGCCGCCCGGATGGACGGAGAACGCCTTCACGCCATCCTTGCTGCGCCGGTTGTTCAACTCCAGCGCGAACAACGCGTTGGCGGTTTTCGATTGTCCGTAAGCGACCCATTTGTCGTATGGCGCCTTTGCAAAATGGATATCGTCAAACAAAATGCCCGTGCGCTTGTGCGCAGTCGAAGACGTTGAAACAACGCGCGCGCCGTTTCCGTTGAGCAAATACGGCATCAGCTCGCGCGTCAGTACGAAATGACCGATGTGATTGACGGCGAATTGCAACTCCCAGCCCGGCCCGACGCGCGTTTCCGGACACGCCATCACGCCGGCATTGTTGAGCAGAATGTCGACGCTGTTATGGGCGTCGCCGATTTCAGCCGCGCATTCGTAAACGCTCGACAGGTTGGCGAGGTCCATTTCAATGGTCGCCGCCGCAACGCCGGCCGACGCAAGCGCCTCGTCAGCCCGCGCTTTGTTTCGGGCGGGGACGATGACTTCGGCCCCAGCGGCGGTGAAGGCTTTGACGGCCTCAAGGCCGATCCCCGAATAACCGCCCGTGACGACCACCACCTTCCCGGCGAGATCGATCCCGGCCAGCACATCTGACGCCGTGGATTGATGGCCAAAGCCGGAATTCATTGGTTTCTGGTTTTCAGCCGGCATCGGGCAACTCCAATTTTGTTCAGGGAAACGCGCCAGAGTTCCAAAACCCTAAAGTGCGTGGGAAGACACCGCCATAGACGGCCTTGCCAAATACCAATCAAATTTCCCCCGGTCCGGAGATTGACTACATTTGTAGTCTCCGGTATGCCTACGTTTGTAGTCACAAAGCAGACGAGCCCGACTCCTATGTCGAAACAGATCACCAAAGCAGAATTTCAGGTGATGGACGCCCTCTGGGCGCAAAGTCCGCTCGCCGCCACCGAAATTGCCGACCGTCTGGCTGACGATACCGGCTGGAGCCTCAAAACCGTCAAAACGCTTTTGTCGCGTCTCGTCGAAAAAGGCGCAGTCAGCCACACGCCAGAAGGCAGACGATTTCTTTACAGCCCGAAAGTCAGCCGCGATTCTTATGCGCGCCGTGCGACGCAGCGTCTCGCCGACCAACTCTTCGACGGCCGCGCCGCGCCGCTTGTCGCTCATCTCGCCGAGAGCAAGGGCCTTAGCAAAGACGATTTGCAGGAACTCGCCGTACTAATTGAGGAGTTGAAACGTGACAGCAACTGAATTGCTTGGTTGGCTCGCTGAAACGTCGCTCGCGATCAGTGTCCTGATCCTGCTCGTCTTGCTCATTCGCAAACCCTTCACGAAAGCATTCGGCGCGCGCGCCGCATACGCGTTGTGGCTGGCGCCAGCGGTCCGGTTGTTCATGCCGGAATTGAAATTGCTTCCGGCGCCGTCGCCGCTCATGCCTGAAGCGGCGCCTGTCACCACAATTTCGCCTGACACTGTTTGGCAAACCCAAGGGTGGGAAGCGCAGGCCACGCAGGTGTTTGAAACCGCAGCCGCTCATTTCGACTGGTATTCGCTCGCCGCCGCCGCTTCGCTGGTATTGTGGGCGACGATCGCCTTTGCATGGTTCAGTTTCAAACTCGAAACGCAAGCGAAATACCTGCGTCAGCGGATGAGCAACTCCACCCCCGCCTCGCCGGCGCTCATCAGCATGGTGCAAACCATCGCTCGCGACTTCAATCTGCGCCGCGCACCTACCCTGCGCATCAGCAATGACAATGACAGCGGCCCCTGTCTCATCGGCTTGTTGCGCCCGGTTGTGTTTCTGCCAGCCTCTTTTGAAACGGACTATGCTCAGGCGGAACAGCGCCTCGTTCTCGCTCATGAAATCGCGCACATTGCGCGCGGCGATATGGCGGCCACCTTTGTCGCGCTCGCCCTACAGGCCGCACAATGGCCCAATCCGTTAGCGCATTTTTCGTTCAAGGCGTTTCGCACCGATCAGGAATCGGCGTGCGACGCCTTTGTCATGGCGCGATGCGCCAGCGCCAGCGGCGCGGCGGGCAACTACGCTTCCGCCATTCTCAAATCCGTCCGTGCCCAGACCGATGCGCCAGCATTCGGCCTCGCCCTCGCTCATCCAGTAAAGGAAAGACTTATGTTGCTGAAGTCACAGAAAAAAAGCCCGCTGCGCCTCGCCGCCGGCGCGATCTCCGTCGCCGCCTTCACCGCCGTTAGCCTCGCCGCGACCGCTTCTTACGGTTTTGCAGATGCCCCGAAAGCGCCGGCGACCAAAGAAGCAAAAAAGAAATCCTACAGCCGGACAATTATCGCCGTCGATGAGGACGAGCGAATGGAAGTACCGGGCTATGCCGACGCAACCATGATCGATGTCGAGACCAAAGACGGCGTCCGCACCATGCGCATTTACGGCAAGGACCGAAAGCTGCTGAACGAGAGCACTTACGGTCCGGCGCAGTCCCTCCCGTTCGAGGAAGTTGTCGTCATTGACAAGGACGGCAAGCGCGAGACCAAGAACTTCGTTCGCGCCGACAAAGTCGAGCTTGTGATGCCTGCGCATCCCGCTATGCCGCCGCATCCCGTCGACGGCGTTCCTCCGGTTCCCAGCGAGCATCGCATTGTGATGATCGAGCGTGACGGCGACATGGAAGGCGGCTTTCACATGACCCATTGCGGCGATGGAGAAGGCCACGACCCTGTCGTCATGGAGTGGGCGACCAAGGAAGCCGATGCTGAGGGGAAGGCCGACGCCAACGTCTCAACTTACGAGGTCGTCTGTATCGCTGACGCTCCGGACGCCGATCCGGCGACCCGGGTTGAACGCCTTCGCGAGCGCATTGCCCGTATGGAAGAAGCCGCAAAGCGCGACGCAGAACGCCGCAAGGAAATGATCGCCCGCATGCGCGAAGAGCTCAAGGAAGCGGAAAAGAGCCGGTAAGCTGCATCCAGCATGCCGGGAAAAGGGCCCCTTGCGGGCCCTTTTTTTGATCTCGAAAAGTTCCGACGGGAACCGCGATGCCTTGCGTTTAACCTTTCATGAAAAAATTTCGCAGCACCATCCCTGTCATTGTCACCATGCTTACCGCCGCCAGCGCTGCGAATGCGCAATCCTCCCCGGCGCAGCACCTCCTCGACTCCGTGCGGGAGATATCAGGCGTTCCCGGCATGAGCGCAGCGGTTTCGAGCAATGGCGACCTCATTTGGTCGGGACAGTCGGGCATCGCCGCCACGGACGGCGCAACGATCGTTGAAGAAGACACAAAGTTTCGCACCGCAAGCGTATCGAAACTCTTCGCTGCAACCCTTGCGCTGCAGCTCGCCGAGCAAGGCGAGCTCGATCTTGATGCGGACATTCGAGATTATGTCCCTGACTGGCCCGGCCATCACGGCGCAGTGATCACGCTTCGCAATCTGGCCGCGCATACCTCCGGCATGTCCCACTATACGGCCGGCGACCGATATGACGCGTCAGCGTCATACGCAACGTTGAATGACTCCCTTTCGATCTATGCACACAAGCCGCTGCTGTTCGCCCCCGGCGAAGACTATTCCTACAGCTCATATGGCTATGCACTGATCGGCGCGGCGATCGAAAATGCAACGCAACAATCCTTCGCCAGCGCCTTGCAGCAATACATCACCGAACCCTTGTCGCTCACCGGGACGTCAGCGGAAAACATTCATTCGCTACCAACCAACACCTCCCGGTTGTTCGTTCAAAGGGGCGGCGAAATTCCGCGCAACGACCAGCACCACGTTCTCGGAGCGACAGGTATTCTCAGTACGCCGTCTGATCTTGTAGCATTTGCTGACGCCTTTATGAGCGGAGCCCTTGTGAGCGCCGAGGCAATCGAAAACGCACTCACGCCCGTGCTTCTCAACAATGGGGACCTCGCCGGCGAAACGCGCTTTTCTGTCGGTTTTGGCTGGCGCGTTGGAAAGAACTGGGAAGATGAAGACGTCGCGCATCATGCGGGCATCACGCCCGGCGCACGATCCATCTTGACCTACAATCGCGAACGCAACCTCGCCGCCGCGGTTCTGTCCAATGCAATGTGGACGACGCGGATCGAAACCACTGGCGAACTGATCGCAACTGCAGCAGCGGAGGCCGACAAGGTCGCCGATGCGCCCTGCCCGATTGGCGACTGGATCTATTCAGGATCGTTCGTCGCTGATCCACAGCGACTGCCCGATGGCGCACCCGCCAACGGGGCACTAAACGTCAGCAAAACTGACGGCGTTTGCGTCGGCGTGTTCTCACCGCGCGGCGCGCTCGCTGATTGGCTGACCGAACTTGGCGCCGATAGCTCATTCATGCGCCTGACGCTCGTCGCAGAACGGCCGGAAGGGCACATCTTCGCCGCAGCGACGCCTTGGGGCGCCTTTCCCTTGCACTGGTTCGATGATGACGCACCGCGTATCACTGCCGATTTCGCCGGGCGAACGCTTGCCTTGGGCGTAACGCGATCCGCGCCAGCGGCGACGCCCCTTCCCTGAACCGGCGAAACGCGGTTAGGCTCACCGAACCTTAGCGGGGAGGAATGGCTGATGGCCGCTGCATCCGTGGAGAGTTTGGCGCCGGGCGGGGCGCATGAGACCGATGTGATCATCATCGGCGCGGGGCCGGTCGGTCTGTTCGCCGTCTTTGAGTTGGGTTTGCTGGGCATCAAGACGCATGTAGTCGATATTCTTGACAAGCCCGGCGGTCAGTGCGCTGAGCTTTATCCAGAAAAGCCAATCCTCGATATTCCAGCGATCAAATCGATCACCGGCGATCAGCTCACCGTGCAGTTGCTTGATCAAATTGCGCCGTTCGATCCGCAGTTCCATCTGAATGAGATGGCCGTTTCCCTCAGCAAGAGCGATCAAGGCAAATGGCGCATCGAAACCGATCTCGGCACATCCATTTCTGCTCCAGTGATTTGCATCGCCGCCGGCGGCGGCTCCTTTCAACCAAAAAAGCCGCCGATCCCCGGGGTTGACGACTAGGAAGGACAGTCTGTCTTTTACGCGGTGCGCAAGCGCGATGCGTTTGCGGGAAAGAATCTCGTCATAGCCGGCGGCGGCGATTCTGCGCTCGACTGGACGCTCAACCTTGAACCGATCGCAGAAAGTGTGACGCTGGTTCACAGGAGGCCGGACTTTCGCGCGGCTCCGGACAGCGTCGAAAAAATGCGCGCGCTCGCCGATGCCGGCAAAATCAAATTTCACGTAGCACAGATTAAGGGATTGAACGGCGCAGACGGACAAATCTCATCCGTTGCTGTCGAATCTGAAACCGACGGCGCCTATGAAATACCTTGCGACGTCATGCTTGCTTTTTACGGGCTCACCATGAAGCTCGGTCCCATCGCCGAGTTCGGTCTCGACTTCACGGAGAACCGGATCGGCGTTGACACGGAGAAATTTGAAACATCCGTGCCCGGCATATTCTGCATTGGCGACATGGCGCACTATCCCGGCAAGCTCAAGCTGATCCTGTCAGGCTTTCACGAATCAGCGCTCATGGCTCACGGCGCGTTTCACTATGTATTCCCCGACAAAAAGCTGAAATTTCAGCACACCACATCGTCCAAGGACCTTCAGGCGCAGATTGGCGGCTAATTTTCGCCGCTGTCGCCAGAATGCCACGCAATTTTTCGCACTCGCAGCATGACCTTCTTGCGCCGTGGGACTAATCTCCGTTTGCGGGGAAGAGAGAAAAGCGCGAGGGCCTTGCTCTACGCGGAAGCGCCGTCCCCGGAGGAAACGTCCAAAGCGGAAACGCAAACGGACGGCGCGGCGCCGGCAAGTCTGGCTTGACCAGACGCCGGCGCCACCCGTTTTTCTAATAGTTATTGAAACGCCTGGATGCCGGTCATGGCGCGCCCGAGGATGAGGGCGTGAATGTCATGCGTGCCCTCATAGGTATTGACGGTCTCGAGGTTCATCGCGTGACGCAGCACGTGATATTCGTCGGAGATGC
>CAZAOB010000071.1:0-3370 GCA_964486635.1 uncultured Caulobacterales bacterium
TGATCACCGTATCGAGCCGCTGGAGCAGATACACCCCGCTTCCGTCGGCCATGGTCGAGCCCAGGCCGATCTGCGGCAGCGGCACGCCCGTGAGCTGCATGGAGATGAAGACCGCGGGCACCGTGAACGCGAAGATGAGCACGATGTACTGCGCGACCTGCGTGTAGGTGATGCCCTTCATGCCGCCGAGCACGGCGTAGAAGAATACAACGCCCATGCCGGTTATAACGCCCCATTCGATGGGCATTTCGAGGAACCGCGAAAAAACAACGCCGACGCCGCGCATTTGTCCCGCAATGTAAGTGAACGAAACGACGATCAGACAGACGACCGCCACAACCCGCGCGGCTTTCGAATAGTACCGCTCGCCAATGAAATCCGGCACGGTGAACTGTCCGAATTTCCGCAAATAGGGCGCCAGCAGCAACGCCAGCAAAACATATCCGCCAGTCCAGCCCATAAGATAGACGCTGGCGTCGTAACCCGCGAAAGCGATGATCCCAGCCATTGAAATGAAAGATGCGGCGCTCATCCAGTCCGCTGCGGTCGCCATGCCGTTGGCGATCGGGTGAACATGTCCGCCTGCGACGTAAAATTCGGAGGTGGAACTCGCACGCGACCAAATGGCGATGCCGATATAGACGGCGAATGAGACGCCGACAAAAATGAAGGTGAGGGTCTGCGCGTCCATCAGCGGCCCCTATTCGTCGCCGACGCCAAAGCGCCGCTCTATGACGCGCATTCGCGCAGCGTAGACAAATATCAAAACCACAAAAGTGAGGATGGAGCCCTGTTGCGCAAACCAGAAGCCGAGCTTGAATCCGCCGATCCGGATGGAGTTCAGGACATCCACGAACAAAATTCCGGCGCCAAACGAGACCAGGAACCAAACCAGCAGAAGACCGAGCAGCAACCGTACATTTTCCCGCCAATAGGCAGCGTGACGGGCTTCCCGTTCGACATTGCCTGGTTCATTCATCTTGTCGCCTCCGCTTACGGCCAGATGGATCGAGCCTAGTGGCGTTTTCGCCAAACGCCTATCCCCGCTCCCCAGGCGTGCGCTGGCTTATTGCAAATCTCACCTCGCGCGCGTAGGTCCGGCTTATGTCCTCTGTTCAGTCTCCGTCATTGCGTATTCCTTTTCCGGAACTTGTCGCCATTACCGCAGCGGTGATGGCGCTCAACGCTCTGGCGATCGATATGATGCTGCCGGCGCTCGGCATGATCGGCAGCGAACTCGCTACGACACGCGACAATGACAGGCAATTGGTCATCGTGGTGTATGTGCTGGCCAACGGATTTGCACAGTTGCTCTTCGGTCCCCTGGTCGACCGTTTCGGGCGCAAGCGCATTCTGATGTTTTCGTTCGGCGGTTACGTGATCGGCTCCATTCTCAGTGTGATCGCCTCATCGTTCGTATTGCTGCTGGCCGCGCGGGCGTTTCAGGGTTTTGCAACCGCCGGCGCGCGCGTCGCGTCGGTCGCGATAGTGCGCGATCAGTGCGCAGGGCGCCGCATGGCGGAAGTCATGTCGCTCGCCGTCACCATTTTCATGGCTGCGCCGATCCTCGCGCCGGCCATTGGTCAGGCGATCCTGATCGTCGCCCCGTGGCGGTGGATTTTTGTGGCGCTGCTCGTCTATGGGGCGATGCTGGCGCTGTGGGCGTTTCTGCGCCTGCCGGAAACGCTTGCCGAAACGGATCGGCGCACGCTGCGCGCTTCCAGAATCGCCGCTGGCTATCTCGAGTTTCTCCGCAACCGGATTTCCTTGGGATACACGCTTGCCTCCGCCCTGTGTTTTGGCGCGCTTTTTGGCTACATCAGCGCATCCGAACAGATCTTTCTCGAAACCTTTCAGCTTGGAGACAAGTTCGCGCTCGTTTTCGCGTTGATCGCCGGCGCCCTCGGAGTCGCAACCTTGTTGAATGCGCGCATTGTGTCCCGTTTCGGCATGCGGCGGCTCACCCACGGGGCGCTCGCGCTTTTCATCAGCGCCAACCTCATTCACCTCCTCGTGGCGCTCACATTCGGAGAGACCTTGTTCTGGTTTATGGGATTCATGATGATCTCTTTCTTTGCGCTGGGACTGATCGGACCGAATGCGACGGCGCTCGCCATGGAACCCATGGGACATAATGCGGGCGCCGCCGCGGCGGCGAACGGGTTCGCCGGCACATCAGTGGCGGGATTTCTGGGCGGAGTGATTGGCGCATTTTACGACGGCACGACGTTGCCGATCATTGCCGGGTTCGTGATATTGGGCGCAACCGCTCTTTCGCTGGTCTTTTGGACAGAAAAAGGCGTCCTGTTCGGTGTCGGCGAAGAGCGGATGGAGCCCGCAGAGTGACGAGCACGGAGAAACGCGTTTGTCTCGGCGCTTTCGCGGGGGCGCACGGAGTCAGGGGCGACGCGCGCATAAAAACGTTCACGCATAACCCGGCGGACATTGCATCCTATGGCGCCGTCGAAACCGAAGACGGCGCGAAACGGTTCAACCTGAAATTTATCAAGGCGCTGAAGGACGGTTTCGTGCTGGTGCGCGCGGCGGAAATCAAAACCCGCGAAGACGCCGAGGCTCTGAAAGGCCAGCGGCTCTATGTTGACCGCAGCGCCCTGCCCGACCCGGATGAGGACGAATTCTATCTTGATGACCTTGTCGGCCTTCATGTCTTTGACGAAACCGGCTCACCCATGGGCGTCGTCAAAGCGGTCTATAATTTTGGCGCCGGCGACATGCTGGAGATTGGCGACATCCCGGACGTGAAGGGCGTCAGGCTGGTGCCGTTTACGAGAGAAAATGTGCCGGAGGTTCGGATCGAACAGAGGCGCATTACCGTGGCGAGCAACGCGCTGGCCTTGAACGAGGAGTAGTCTCCTCCGCTTGCGCCCACTTCGCCCGCATGCCATCTGACCGGCCATGTGGAACGCGACCGTCCTCACCCTCTATCCGGAGCTGTTTCCGGGCCCGCTCGGCGCCTCGATCGTTGGGCGAGGGGCGGCGGAGGGCCTGTGGGCGCTCGACACGGTCAATATCCGCGACTTTTCCGACAATAAATACGGCTCGGTGGACGACACCCCCGCCGGCGGCGGCGCGGGGCTCGTCATGCGGGCGGATATTCTGGCCGCGGCCATTGATTCCGTATCCCGAAACGACCGGCCCGTGATCTGCCTTTCGCCGCGGGGAAGGCCCCTGACGCAGGCCCGCGCCGCGGCCCTTGCCGCCGGGCCGGGCCTCATTGCGCTCTGCGGCCGGTTTGAAGGGATCGACGAGCGTCTGTTCGCCGCCCGAGATATTGAGGAGGTCTCCATCGGGGACTTTGTTCTCGCAGGTGGGGAAATCGCCGCCATGGCCTTGATCGAGGCTTGCGTCA
>CAZAOB010000071.1:3380-4221 GCA_964486635.1 uncultured Caulobacterales bacterium
GGGGGTATTGGGCTCCGCTTCCTCCTTAGGGGAGGAAAGCTTTGAAGGCGGCCTGTTGGAATATCCCCAATATACCCGCCCCAGAGAATTCGAGGGCCGGGCCATCCCGGATGTGCTGCTGTCAGGCGATCATCAGAAAATCGCCGATTGGCGGCGCGAACAACGGCTAGAAATAACGCGGACGCGACGACCGGATCTCCTTGAGAGGTTTGCCACTGACGGTCCTATCCGGCGCACCAAGAACAAGGAACCGAAGCAGTGAACATCATCGAACAGCTCGAAAAAGAGCACATCGCCGAACTCGGCAAAACCATTCCCGATTTCGCGCCGGGCGACACAGTCAAAGTGAACGTCAAGGTGAAGGAAGGCGACCGCGAACGCATTCAGGCGTTTGAAGGCGTCTGCATCGCCCGCAATGGCGGCGGCCTCAACGAAGCCTTCACGGTCCGCAAGATTTCATTCGGCGAAGGTGTCGAGCGCGTATTCCCGGTTCACGCGCCGCTGGTCGACTCCATCGAAGTCGTGCGACGCGGCAAGGTTCGCCGCGCGAAACTTTATTACCTTCGCGACCGTCGCGGCAAATCTGCGCGCATCGCCGAGAAGGTCGATCGCCGCGCGAAAAAAGAAGCCTGAGGCGCGGCACCTCAATCAACGAAAAACGGGACCTTCAGGTCCCGTTTTTTTTGAGCAAAATTACCGTGCTCGAACTAATCGGCGACTTTCACAGGCAGGCGGCCGAAATCGCCTTCCATTTCTGACGCCATATAGAGAAACGCAGCCCATGCGGCGACATTTTGCCGGAGCGCCTCGGGATCGATCTTGTCGAGCGTGTCGTCCGGCG
>CAZAOB010000071.1:4231-16820 GCA_964486635.1 uncultured Caulobacterales bacterium
GTCCGGCGTGTGATGCAGATCGAAATAATCGGTGCCGTCCTGCCGCAGCGAAACCACCGGCACGCCGAGATTGCGAATGTCGCTGACATCGGCACCGCCAAACGCCAGATTGTTGCCCGGGGTGATCGCCAGGCGACGCAGCCCCGCCTCCATCACTTTGGCTTTCGGAAGCGCCTCATCGCCGAAGCGCGTGTCGAACCGATAGATGCGCCCGGCGCCAAAATCCGATTCAGCGGCAAGCACATGGCGATCAAGATCGTCCTTGTGCGTTTCCGCATAGGCCTTGCCGCCATAAATGCCGACTTCTTCGGCGCCCCACATGACGACGCGAATAGTACGCTTCGGCTTGCCTTTGAGATTGTCGATAAGCTTCGCCGCAGCGGTTGTAATGGCGATGCCTGACGCATCGTCGATCGCGCCTGTGCCGAGGTCCCAGCTATCGAGATGGCCGCCAATCACGATAAGCTCATCAGTCTGGCCGGGAATTTCGCCGACGACATTGCCCGACTCAACGGAGTCTTTTGTTTCCACCTGCAAATCGAGCTTGACGACCACCGGCCCTTTTGCGCGCACCAGCGCCCGCGCCAGTTGATCCGCATCCGGATTGGACAGAGCAGCCGCCGGCACGGCTGTTTCGCCGGCGCCGCTCAACCCGCCGCCCGTATGGGGATTGCGATGGCTGTCGGTTCCCGCAGAACGAATGAGGGAAGCGACCGCGCCGCGCTTGCCGGCCTCCACCGCCGCCTGGCTACGCTTTCTGACGGCAGTTCCATAGCCAGATCCGTCTTGTGTCCGAGCCATGGGCTCATCGACGAAAACAATCTTGCCTTCCAGCCCGGTTTCCGGCGCCGCCTGCAACTCGAGCAATGTCGAAAAGCGCACGACTTCGCCGCTGACGCCGCCTTCCGGCGTTGCTTTCGATCGGCCGAGCGCCGTCACCGCAAGCGGCTGCGGAAAGGGCGAGACGATTTCCGCACTTTCGGACACGCGCGCCCAGTAAGGCATTCGGTAAGTCTCGATGCGAACATTCTTGAAGCCGAGACTCTTCAGCTTCGCGGCGCCCCATTCGCGCGCACGCGCTTCCGCCGGCGAGCCGCCAAGTCGCGGCCCGACTTCCGTCGTCAGGCTTTCCGTGATCTCCCAGGCGAGATCGTCTTTCAGCGCCGTGTCGATGAGGCGATCAACAGTGCGCGCCTGATCCGCCGTGAGTGCGGGTGCGGACTGCGCATGGACAAAGCTGGCGGGAACGAGAATTGCCGCTGCCGCAAATGTCGCGGCAAGAGAACGAAAATGCATGAAGACCCCTCTAAGAATGTTGCGCCATGATCGTCGATGCGCGCGCGAGGTCAACCCAAAATGACCTGGTAACGAAAGTTGTGACGAAGGGTCTCGACTCTCAACCGAATTTTTCAAGCCATTCGTTTCGATCCGCCGCCCAGATGTCGAGCCGGTAATCGAGATAATTGAAGACCTCGCCAGAGTTCTTCTCTCCAATTTTCGCGGCGACGGCCTGGCTCTTCGTGTTTGACGGATCGATCACGGAAATGATGCGCGGCAAATTCGGGAACCTCTCAAAGGTCCACCTGATCGATGCAATTGCTGCTTCCGGCGCATATCCCTTTCCCCAGGCGTTGCTGCGGATCGTCCACCCGCATTCGAGCCCCGGCCAACCGTCAGGCATCCACGGCCCGACGCGGCCGAGCCATTCGCCTGTCGCTTTGTCTTCGACCGAAAACCAGCCATAGCCTCGAATGCTCCAGTGCCCCAGATAAGATGCGAACTGCCGCCAGAGATCAGGGCGCGGCAGGGGCCTTCCGCCGGGCCCGAGCGTCTCCGCGACTGCGGGGTCCTGCATCATGGTGATGTGCGGCTCCGCGTCCTCCGGCGCCAAAGGCCGCAGCAGCAACCGTTCTGTCTCTATCCGGCTGGTCATGGCGAGGCGCTCCTTAGCCGTTCTGCAATCGCTTCAACCCGGCGCGCATTACCAGCCCAGGTATAGTCGCGCGCCAGCAGCGTTTCTTTCGCCGCCGCACCAACGCGGGCGCGCAACTCATGACCTTCGATCGCGCGCGCCAAGGTTTGTTCAAACGCCCCGTCGCCGAACAGCAAGCCATCGCCGCCATCGGTCAGGACTTCCCGAATATTCGGCCGGTTCGGCGCAATAATCGCCTTGCCCAGCGCCATATACTCAAACAACTTCAACGGGGATGCGTAGTCCACCACTGCCGGCTGGAGCGCAATGTCAAACGCAGCCACATGTACGGGGATCTCTTCGCGCTGGACAACGCCAGTGAACGTCACCTGCTGCGACACATTCAGTTCACGGGCCAAGTATTCAAGAGTTCCTCGCGCCGGGCCGTCGCCTACCAGCAGCAAATGCAGCGCTTCATTTCCCGTCGCAGCGAGATATCGGATGACGCCATCCATTCCATGCCAGTCGCGCACAAAGCCGGTAAATCCGAGCACCAGTTTGCCTGAAAGATTGTAGCGCTGGCGTATTGACGACGGATCATGGTCCTTGAGGAATTCGTCGCCCACGCCGTTTTGAATAACGTCGATCCGGTCTTCGCTGACTCCGGCGGCGCGTACATGCTCCGCAAGCGCATTCGTCACTGGCAACACTTTATCGGCTGCGCGCCAGATCGCAGCCTCGCTTTTTGCAGCGAAAGATTTCCACGCGAGACCGCCATGTTTTTCGCGTTCTTGCGCCAGCGGCGCGTTGACCTCGAGGATCAACGGCAGGCCAAGCTTCCGTTTCACCCATACGCCGGAGTGAAAGAAAAGATTGTAACGCTCATAGAGGATGTCCGGCTCACACGCTTTGGCGGCGGCTGCGAGCCGCTGAAAGGCGCGCGCCGAATATGCAAACTCTGCGGCTTCATAAAGATGCGCCGGCAGAAATCTGGAGAGACCGCCCTTATCGTCCGCGCTCAGCATTCGCGGCGAGGATGTTTCTGCATCGCCGCCCGGACCACACATTTCAATCTGGTGACCGCGTGCTGACAATGCATCCGTCAAGGCGCGGATATGCACAAGCTGGCCGTCGGCGGCGCGCGTACGATGTGAATAGAGAAATCTCATAGGCGCTGCTTCTATCCCGAACCGTCGCGCGAAGGCTACGCTTTTAAGGCGAGCGGATTCCGCAGACTGCACTTACGAGATGTTTCGCCACGGGGAATTTCTTGAAAACCGCCCCACAGCGCTTGAAGGCCTTCCGCGACAGGCGCAACATGAGCGCTGTGGTTTTGTTGGAGTATTCTATGCGTATCTCAAAACTTGTCGGTGGCGCGATGGTGGCGCTCGCCGGCGCTGCGGTCAGCTCCGCCGCGCTTGCGCATCCAGGATCAAAATTGTTGACAACCGGCAGCAAGAGCGAACGCGCAGCAATGACGTCGGGAGTCAGCTTTGAAGATGTCAACGGCGTGCATGTGTTCCGGGGCGGCGGCGCAAAGCCCGGCGCCCTGCTCGGCGAAGCGCCCGCCGCCAGTCAGCGCGCCATCACTCGCGATGTTGAGATCGTGATCCGGCAACATCCCTTTCGCAGCTTTCGCCGCCTTCGCACGCAGGGCTATTATTCGGGCACCGCCTATCCGTCGCGGCAGTACACGCAAGGATTTTACAGCGGCCAACGATAGCCTCTGTTACGCTCAGCCCGGCGCAAGCCGGAAGATGGTGCGCAATCCATCGCCGAGTTCATCGTCGTTTTCTGGGGCTGGCGCGTCGGACGCGGCATTTGTGACGTGCGCCTCTCTCTTGGTTCGCGGTGAGCGCGCCAGAGGGTCGACCATCAACGGGTTTGTCTGCGATGAGCTTGCGTCGGCGTGCGGACCGCCTCCGGCTCTAGCAGGCGCAACGCCGCCAAGCCCGGCCGGCAAGCCCATCCGCAACAGCTCGATTTCCATTCTCATGCGCGCGATTTCAAGATCGTAGAGCTTCGTGCAATCGGGCCGTTTCGGTCGCTTACCCAGAGGCACCACGACGCGGCCGTAAACCGACGCCGTATCGCGATTGAATACATCCTGCGATCCGATCACCCCGATATCCACATAGGGTCCGCCGCTGCCGATCGCGGTCTGGCATGAAACGCCGCTGGAGCCGCGCACCATGTCCTGGCCCTGCGCGATGGGCGGTGACGGCAAATAAACGCTCGATTGATTGTACACAGAGCTTTGCGACGGCGCGTAATATGGCGGGTATAACGGCGCGATGGCGCTCTGGTCCGACTGCGCTGACGCCGGCGTCATCATGCTCGCACATATCAGCGTCTCAAGGGCGCGATAACATATTTTCCGCATACTTCACCTTTGACTTGCGCGCCCGCGCCGTCGGAGAAAAGTTGTGACGACACACAAACAACAATCCGGCGGCGTTCAGGCGCAGCGCCCCAGACATAGAACGTTCCAGCCTCGCCGGGCGGCAATGAAAAACCTGACGACGAAACGAACACATCGGAAAGCGCCTCTCCGTCCTCCGCGAGGACACGAACCGAAAAACGTTGCGGCGTTGCATATGGATTGAGCGCACGAAGCTGCAGTGCGAACCGGTCCGAATAGGTCCAGACTTCTTTCTGCATCGGCGACAGGGCTTGCGCCCATGCCGCTTGCGGCAAAAGCAAAAACAAGATCAGGAAGCAACGCATCGCACCGTCACCGGCATTTGATAGGCGCCAGCCGGAAAAATCCCTGAGCCCCTTGTCGCCGTCGCGCCAACTGACAGCGTCGTCAGACCAAGCCCCAGGGATGACAGCGCACCGTCCAGTATGTTCGTGAGCAGGGTGACGCCAGTCGCGCTGACAAGGGCGTCATAGGAAACGCCCGTATCGCCGCCGGCCGGCGCCATGGAGAAGCTGGCCGGCGCATCAACAACGAGATCGAAGTTCGTGCTGGTGGTGATAATCGTCGCCCCGCCGCGCGCCCCGCCCGGGTTTTCGCTCGACAGGCTGGTGTAGGCGCCGTCCGGCGCCAGCGTACCCGACCCGACAATGAGAACGATACAGGTGTCAAAAATCAATCCGTTGAACAAGACGTCTCCGCTTGTCTGCGCCGACGCCGGGCCGGACCCGAACGACGCAGCGGCGGCCGCCGCAAGAAACGTTGTCTGTAGACCTCTCAGCACGATGAACACTCCCCCTGCTGCAAGCATGTTGTGAAGGTTGAGCGTTCTGCCCGGCAAGATTCGGCGCCGCTGGCGCGCAGGACGACATCGCTGTGAGCGGACGCCCCCGAAAATTTCTCTGTGGCATCCTAACCGGCGGCGATCACCAAACGGTTAAACGGCATACAATTCGCTACGTGTACGAATTATCAAGATATAGAATCAATTACGCATTGCGGAATTTTGACTTGCGCACATAAAAAAGGGCGCCGAAGCGCCCTCTTTGCAGCAAGTGTGATCGGACTTAGGCGAGACTGGGATCGAGTTTGACGCAAGCGTCCATCAACTCGCGCACCGCGCCGACAGAGTTTTCAAACATGGCTTTTTCGTCCGCATTCATTTTGACTTCGACAATGCGCTCGCAGCCATCAGCGCCAAGAACGATTGGCACGCCCACATAGAGATCTTTCAAGCCATACTGACCGGCAAGTTGCGCGGCGCAAGGAACAACGAGTTTCTTGTCCTTGATATAGGCTTCAGCCATCTGGATCGCCGACGCCGCAGGCGCGTAATAAGCCGATCCGGTTTTCAGCAGGGCGACAATTTCACCGCCGCCCTTGCGGGTGCGATCAACGATGGCGTCAATTTTCGCCTGTGTCGTCCAGCCCATTTCGATGAGATCGGGGAGCGGAATGCCGGCGACGGTCGAATAGCGCACCAGCGGCACCATGGTGTCGCCGTGGCCGCCGAGCACGAACGCCGTGACGCTTTCAACGGAGACGTTGAACTCTTCGGCGAGGAAAAACCGGAAGCGCGCGGAATCGAGAATGCCCGCCATGCCGATCACTTTGTTCGCCGGCAAGCCGGAGAACTTCTGCAGCGCCCAGACCATCGCGTCGAGCGGATTGGTGATGCAAATGACGAGCGCATTCGGCGCATGCTTCTTGATGCCTTCACCGACCGACTTCATGACTTTGAGGTTGATGCCGAGAAGGTCGTCGCGGCTCATACCGGGCTTGCGCGCGATGCCCGCGGTTACGATGCATACGTCAGCGCCGGCGATATCTTTGTAATCCTGCGTTCCCTTGAGGCGGCTGTCATAGCCGTCAATCGGCGCGCTTTCCGCGATGTCGAGCCCTTTGCCCTCGGGGATGCCTTCAGCAATATCGAACAGAACAACGTCGCCGAGCTCTTTCTGGGCGGCGATGTGGGCGAGCGTGCCGCCGATCATGCCGGCGCCGATGAGGGCGATTTTCTTGCGGGCCATGGGGAAAACTCCTTGGTTAGGGGCGCGAGGAAACGAGCGCCGCCGGTGAATGCGTCGGCGCGTGGTCTAGCGCAAGGTGGAGGGCATTTGAAGCCTTCCCGCAGCCCGTCGCGCCCATCTGTCGCTTGATCGACAACGGGCTGGGCGCAATCTGTGGGTGATGTAGGAAAACTATCAATTCTCGGAAAAGTTCAGGAGCCCATATGTCACGCTTATTGACCGCTGCCGTCACAACGCTGGTGTTTCTGGTCCGGCCCGCACTCGCTCAGACTGACGAGATGAACTCGGCCGACGGACAGGCGATTGTTGCGCGGATGGAGCATCTTGCGACCGACCTGCCGGAGAAAGGCTGGGACGCCTATGAAGGCCATTTTGCGCAAGGGTATGACAATTGGGTCATGGCGTCAGAGCGGATCACAGGGCGCGACGCATTCATGAGCGCCGTGCGCGCCTGGTACGATGCGGGCAACGGCGCCAGCAAGGCGGAAGTGAAGGCGCTCAGCATCGATTTTCTGGGAGACCAATACGCTTATGTGCGCTCTCACGAGAAAGAATGGTTCTTCGGGCCCCGAGCCGACGAAGGCCGCAAGCGGTTTGAAGGCTACTTCGTCAGCATCTGGAAGAAAGAAGAAGACGGCGAATGGCGAGTGTACCGGACGAGCTTCACGCCGGCTTACAACGGCGAGTAGGAACCTACTTTTTCACAAGCGCGAGTCCGGCCGCCGCCGTGAGGAAAATTGCGCCAGTGATGCGCCCGCGCCACCGGCCAATCCGCGCGATGAACGGGCGCGCGCGCGACGCAGTCAGCGCCCAGCCGCAGTCAACAATTGCGCAGATCACCAGGAACGTCGCCGCCAGCAGCGCCAACTGCGGACCAGGCGACGACGCCGGTGAGATGAACAGGGGCAGAAAAGCGCTATGAAACAGGAGCGTTTTCGGATTGGTCAATGCAACCACGAATCCCTCGCTGGCGGCGCGCCGTAGCGAGCGCGCGGCGGGCGCCGCGGCCTCTAGATCTTCAGCCGGCGCGCGCAAGGCTTTGACGCCCAGATAAACGAGATAGGCGACGCCGAGCCACTTAATCCAGAAAAACGCTGCGCCTGCTGTCGCCAGGATCGCGGCCAATCCCATGGCCACAATGGTAAGCTGAATGGCGCAAGCGGCAAGCGAACCGGCGATCGCAGCGAATGCATGCGCGACGCTGCGCGACAAGGTTGTGCCGATGATATACGCCACCATCGGCCCCGGCGTCAGGAACAGCGCGACACACGCCGCACAGAACGCCAGGTAAAGCTCGGTGGTCATGTTCGTTTAGAATTTCTTGCGCACGGACAGCATCGCTGTCGAAGACTGATAGCGCTCGCCGGAGATCGCCGGGCCGACCGGTCCGCCGACGGTGAAATCGGCAGCGCCTGGACCGAAGTCGAGTTCGTTGCTGCGCAGATAGACAAACTCTGCATCGGCGGAAAGCCCCTCGCCCAGCGCAATCGCCACGCCGGCGCGCGCCTGCAACGCCAGCGCGGAGTCTCGCTCATCGTTTTCGTTGGTCACGAATGCGCCCCCGACCCCGCCGCCGATGAAAGGCGTCAGCGCGCTCGAATTGGCGAAATCGAAATAGAAATTGGTCATGACAAAATGAGCGCCGATGCTGTCCTTGACCGGGCCCGTCAGGGATGGCCCGCCGACCGGCGTGACCGCGTTAACCGGCGTCGACGCGTAGCGATACTCAAGCTCCGTGCGAATGCCGTCGGCATAGTCGAAGCCGAGCGCCGCAGAGAACGCCAGCGCCTTGCCATTGTCGATCACCTGGCTCGACGCCGGCGCCGTAATAAATGCGACGTTGGGATTGTAGGAAAGGTCCTGCGTCCAGTCGCTGACGAAGGTCGCCCCCACGCCAAGGCGCACATAGCCGCCATCGTCGATCGCCGGATCTTGCGCGAAGGCGCTGGACGCACACCCCATAATAGCGCTGACGCCGACCAACGAACGCATAGTGCTTGATGTCACTGGACTACTCCTCAACCAACCCGTCGCCAGACTAGCCGCGCCCGACCTGTCCGCCAAGCCGGGCGCGCTTCGCCTTGATTTTATTGACGCGTTAGATGCGCCCTTTTTCCTTTGCCATGGCGATCACGACCGGCGAGAGCAAGAGGATCGCGATCAGGTTCGGGAACGCCATCGATGCGTTGGCGAGATCGCCGAACTTCCAGACGAAATCGATCTGTTGCAACGCGCCGATAAACACCATGCCGATCCAGACATAACGCGTCGGCTTGGCGATCCAGTCGCCGAAGAGATATGTCGCCGCCTGCTCCATATAATAGGACCAGCCGATGATGGTGGTGAACGCAAACAGCGCCAGCGCCACGGCGATGAAAATGCCGCCGGGCGATATGACTTCGCCGAACAGCGTCACGTCGGGAAGCGCATGACCGAAGACGGCGGTCGTCACCTGCGCGCCCTGCAGCGTCGACTGCCAGGCATATTCGACTGTGCCGCCATCGGCGCCCGGGAACACGCCCGGCACCGCGAGGATGACCAGCGCGGTCATGGTGCAGATGACAATCGTATCGATGAAGGCGCCGAGCATGGCGATCTCGCCTTGCGCCACCGGATCGTTGGTTTTCGCCGCTGCGTGCGCAATTGCGGTCGAGCCTTGCCCCGCTTCGTTCGAAAACAGACCGCGCGCGACGCCGAATCGCACCGCCTGCAGCACTGCGTAACCGGCGACGCCGCCGCCGGCCTGCTCAAGACCGAACGCATAAGTGATGATCTGCATAAACGCCGCCGGCACATGCTCTGCGTGCATGACCAGCATGACGATCGCCACAAGAATATAACCGAGCGCCATGGCCGGGACGATCTTGCCGGCGACGGAACCGATCGACTTGATGCCGCCGATGATCACGACAAAAGCCAGCGCCGCAACGACGACGCCGGAAATCCAGGTTGGAATATTCGCCGACGCTTCGACCGCAGTGGCGATGGAGTTTGCTTGCGTCATGTTGCCGGTGACGACGGCGGAGAACATGGTGCCAAGCGCAAAAAAGATGGCGAGCCAATGCCATTTCTTGGAAAGGCCGTTCTTGATGTACATCATCGGCCCGCCATGAATGTGGCCGTCGGGATGGGTTTCGCGATATTTCACCGCAAGACTTGATTCGGCGAAGGCCGCCGCCATGCCGACAATCGCAGTCACCCACATCCAGAAAATCGCGCCCGGTCCGCCAAGCGTCAGCGCCGTCGCAACACCGGCGAGATTGCCGGTGCCGACCTGGCCCGAAAGCGCCGTCGACAGCGCGTTCCACGGCGAAATGTCGCCGCCGGCCGCCTGATCGACGCCCTTGCCGCGGCCACGGAAGAGATTGCCGAAAGCCGGAAACAAACGGCGGATCGGCAGGAACTTCAGCCGGATCATAAAATAGAGGCCCGCGCCCAGAAGCAGGACCACCATTGGCGCCAGCGGCAGGACCACCGCGCCATTCCATGTGCCGCCCCAGATCAGCCCGCTGAGGTTATCTACACCGGCGTAAAACTCTTCCATTAACCAATCACCCTCTTGGTCGCGCCGCCTCCCCGCAGACACACACGCGCGCAACTTGTTAAAATTGCCGGGAGATTAGGCGTGAGCGCCCTTTGTGAGCAAGTGAAAGCTCGCATTTTGGCCCACCGGCGGCCCTGCATCGCCTTTGCGGCGGATTGGGGCGCGATTAAGGCGATTTTGTGAACCAAAACAAAGCTGTGACGGCCAACACAGGTCCATTCCCGGAAGATGATTATGGTTAATTCATCGAGGCGCTGATCCCAGCGCTTCACTGAAACGGGAGAGAGAAATGACCAACCGCACTTTATATCTGAGTTTCGTTGCTTTCGCCGCCGCAGCGGCAGTGAACGCCAACACCAACGCCCAAGCTGAGATGCCGGGCAACGCCGATCTCATGCAATTGATCCATGAAGATCTCGACGCCAAGCAAGCTGACTTCACGCTGGCGCTCATGGCGAAGACAGAAAAGAAGATCGCGTTGCAAACTGCAAAGATCGACAATGTCTTTGGCCCGCTGACCGTCGCCTCCAACGCGGAAACGGTTGCGAAAGTTCAGACAGCAAACGTCGACACTGGCGCCAAACTGGACTCGCTCGTTCTGGCGAATGCTGAATTCGAAATCGCCAAAGACGCCGCGAACATCGAAAATCCGTTCAATCCTCGTCTGCCGATGGCGCCTTCGATCATCGCCTTCGCCCATGACGAAGAGTAATTGCAACTCTCTCCTCCTGGCGAGGCGCCAAGCGGCGGCTTGGAAATCAGGGCACAAGCGCTTGGCCAGGGGGAGAGAGCAAAACCGATCAGTACACAGCGTACCGGAGCTGGGCTAGTTCAATAGAACAGGGGGAGCCCGCAAAATGGGGGAGCAGGACGCGAACATCGCCCCAAGCAAGTTGATCGCGTCATTGCTGAGAGCAGCCCCGAGGGAAAGCGGCGTATTCGCAACTCTCTCGGGGCTGTGCTTTTTTTCGATTATGACTTCGCTTTGCGCCCGCGCCACCAGCCGCGCAACACAAAGAGCGCGCCGAGGCCGACCAGGAAGAACGGCCAGGCGCGCGCGACAAAGTCAACCGCCGCAGCCAATGATGCGATGGATGTGCGGAAGAAGCTCTTGAACGAGTCCGCCAGCGGCGCAAAGAGGCCCGTCGAAGTCACCGGATCGCTCTGATAGGAAATCGACAAGGCTGACATGGCGACCCGCGCCCGCGCCGCTGCGCGCTGCGCCGACATGGAATCGATCTCGCCTTGCACTTCAGCGAGCGCGCGTTCCGCGGCGAGAATATCGCTCAGCGAGCCGTCGCGGGTTTCGAGGAGGTTTTTGATCCGCTCGCGCAGGGCGAGCTTCGCTTCAAGGCGCGCTTCGAGATCGACGATGTAGGTTGTCAGATCTTCCGTGCTCACATTATTCGAGGTCAAACGCCCGCCGGCATTGTCGGCGTCAGAGGCGATGGAGCTGCGAAACGCTGAAAGCCATTCCGGCTCTGCACGCAAACTGAGATGGGCTGAAACCTGATCCTCACCCCAACTGTTCACTGACGAGCCCAACACCTGACAGAGTTTCGGTCCGGCGTCGGCGCAGGCCTTTTCGTGCGCGTCTTTGAGCGGCGCGACCGCGTTTTTCGGCGCCTCAATGCCCATGGAGTAGGAATAGGCGAGCAACACGCCTGCCTGCTCGCCCGGCTCCTGTCCTGTCGCCGGTTCTGATGGCGCAATCTTCGCCTCGCTGTATTCCTGATTGCGGTCCATTGCGACGCCGTTCGCCATCGGCGCGTCAGCATAGCGGTCGCCGCCCGACCCGCCGTCGCAGGCGGCAAGGGCCATCGCCGGGACAGCAAGGAACAAGAGGTTGAACGGTTTGGAATGCGCGCGCTGTGTCATGGGTCCTCCCCGGTAAAGACGGCTGCTGCTTTTAGCATGAATCCGAAGATGGCGAATTGGCGGCGCACAAATAAAAAAAAGCGCGCCAGACGGCGCGCTCTTTGTTTTCAGCCGGTTTGGGCCGGCAGCGATATCCTAGTCGTCGTCGTCAATGATATCTGCCGGACCTTTGGTGTCCGGATCGCCGTCATAGGCTTCTTCGAGCGGATCGAACTTGCCGTCATCTTCGTTGATTTCATCGGCGGCAATGGCGCCCGCGCCAGCGGCGGCGCCAAGGACACAGCCAGAAAGCGACGGAGCGGCGACAAGCATCGCGGCAATCATTGCAAGTTTCTTCATCATCAAACTCCTTTGTTTGCCGCCACGCGATACGCACGCGCCGGCGTGGCCATAGGCCCCCGGCCAACACGTCACTGGACGTATGGGCCGGGCGGCGGAGTTCAATTTACGAAACCGTAATTGCCGAAAAACGGTTGTTATTCAGCGGCTTCTTCGGCTGCAGCTTCTTCCGCAGGCGCTTCTGCCGGCGCATTTGCAGCGGCTTCGCGCTCAGCGCGTTTTTCAGCGCGTTCTTTTGCAGCGGCGCCCGGCTCGCCTTTTTTCGGGTTGTTGCCGTGTTCCCACTTCACAAGGCCGTTGACCGAGAAGAAGCGCGCGACGCGATCGGTCGGCTGTGCGCCTTTCGACAGCCAGTATTTTGCGCGTTCGTCATTATACTGAACGCGTTTTTCGTCATTGGCGCCGAGCAGCGGATTGTAGGTGCCGATCTTCTCGATGAAGCGGCCGTCGCGCGGATTGCGCGAGTC
>CAZAOB010000072.1:0-16426 GCA_964486635.1 uncultured Caulobacterales bacterium
TGCCGATCATGTATGGCCACGGCGCCGGCGGCGAAGTCATGCGCCGCATCGCGGCCCCGATGATCGGCGGCATCGTCAGCACAACGGTGCTCGCCCTTGTCGTCATCCCGGCGGTTTACTTCCTGTGGAACCGACGGGCGTTGATAGCTTCATCAAAAGCGTCGTCGCTCCCGCGCGGTCTAGCGCCAGCCGAATAAATTCGTTTGGGCGAGCAAAAAGATTGTGGTCGCGTCTTAATGCTCATGCGCGCAGAGCGCATGATTGGAGAGAATTTCAATCACGCGGCAGTCTGAAATTTTGTCGACGCTGCATTCCTTGATCATCCGATTGAGTTCGCGTTCCAACGATTTCAATCGCTTGATGCGTTGTTTGATGTCCTCGGCATGGCGTCGCGCAATTTCATCGACTTCCGCGCAGGACCGGTTCTCGTTTCTGGAGAGGGCGATCAGTTCACGGATCGCCTCCAGCGGAAAGCCGAGATCGCGGGCGTGGCGGATGAACCGCATTCGCTCTATGGCTTCGGCGTCATAAATTCTCTGGCCGCCTTCGGACCGATCCGGAGCGTCGATGAGGCCAATGCTCTCATAATAGCGGATCGTCGTGACCTTGACGTCCGAGGCTTTCGCCAGCCGGCCTATAGTCACGGGAATTTTTTCAGATTTCGGCATTATTCCTCTTGAACCTACAGTTGCTGTAGACATTAGGTTGGGCTCGGCGGCAAAGCAATGGAGAGCCGGGATGGCCGGATGCGCCTGCGAGGACAATCAAATTGACGCCGATCAATTTGACGGCCGGTCGCCCGCCTATAAGCGGGCGCTGATCGCGGTGATCGCCATCAACGCAGTAATGTTTCTGGTGGAAATGTCGGCTGGCTATCTTGGAAGTTCAGAGGCGCTGAAAGCCGACGCTCTCGATTTCGCGGGCGATACCGCGACCTACGCTTTGAGCTTCGCGGTTATCGGCGCGGCGCTGCGCACGCGCGCAACGGCGGCGCTCATTAAAGGCGCCAGTCTTGGCTTGATGGCGCTGTTTGTCCTGACCACCACGGTTGCGAGCGCGTTCGGCGACGCTTCTCCTGTTGCGCCGGTGATGAGCGGCATCGGGTTTGCTGCGCTCGCCGCCAATGTCGCCAGCGTTTTTATTCTCCTTCGCTGGCGGGACGGCGATTCAAATGTCCGCTCCGTCTGGCTGTGCTCGCGCAACGACGCCATCGGCAATATCGGCGTGATCGCCGCCGGCGGTGCCGTTTGGCTGACCGGATCGTTTTGGCCCGATTTGATTGTCGCGGCATTGCTTGCGAGCCTGTTCGCCAGATCAGCTTGCTCGATTATTGCGCAGTCGATGAAAGAACGCCGCGCGTCGCTGAATTTCGCCGAGGGGCGTGTTTGAGCATGGTCCGGACGTTACTCATTTTGGCGGCGGCCAATGCTGCGCTTTCCATTCCGATGGCGATGCTGGTTAAACGGGACTTTTCGAAACGCGGACGCGTCAGCATACCGATGGCCGTCTGGACCGGCGCCGCAATGCACGGCAATGCTTTGTTGCTGTTTGCAATCGCGTGGTTCGATCGGGGTTCGCTTGGCGCCCCAAGTATTCTGACGAGCGCGGCTGGCGGATTTTTTGCGATTGCCGGGGCTGCGCTGATTTATCTGGGCCGGAGCGCCTATGCGGATTTTTCGAGAGTCTATGGCCTCAAGGAAGACGAACTTATTGACCGGGGCGTTTACCGCTGGTCGCGCAACCCGCAATATGTCGGATACGGCTTGTTCCTGGGTGGAGTGTCATTGGCCGCGCTTTCGGTTTGGGCGTTCGTGCTCACCCTGTCATTCGCGCTCTTCATTCATTGTTATATTGTATCGGTCGAAGAGCCGCATCTTCGGGCGGCCTTTGGAACAGCCTATGAGTCGTATTTGCGGCGGACCGCGCGATATTTCAGGCCGCCATCCGGTCGGCGCAACGATGTAAACGAAAAATTATAATGATTTGTCAGGAGTTTTACAGTAGGACGCATTTGAGATGATGTCATCCATTCGACATATGCACCGCGTCATTGCGGTATTGTTGATTGCGCTATGGGGCGCGGTTGGCATCGTCGCGCCTGCGCACGCGGTGGAAGAAGACATCCATCATGCGACGCAACACGACGCGGGCGAAGAGCGCGCCGCGACACAAGGCGAGCCGGCTGACGAAGGTTCCATCCATCCGGAGCACGCCGCGCATTGTCATTCCGGCGCATGTCATTTTCACGCCCTGTCTCGCGCCTCATTGGAGCCAGCGTCCCTGCTGCTCTTTGCAAGCAAGATCAGAGCGCCGGAAAACGGTGTCGTCCCCCAGGCTTCTCTTTCCTCATTATTCCGTCCTCCGCGAATCTGACTGATCGCGCGCCGCTGCGCGCCCATCAGTAATTTTGATTCCAAGAGGACAATGACCAATGACCATCAGAATATGCGGGCTTGCGCTCGCCGCTTTTGCGGCGTGGGGGCTCGGCGCTGCGTCCGCGCAGGAGAACGCTACTGAGCCTGGGCTGGCGCTAGGGCAATTTCTTGAAGACGCCGCGCGCAATCATCCAAGGCTCGAAGAAGCGCGCGCCGAGCTCGATGCGGCTGAAGCGCGCGGGCGCGCCAATTCGCGGCCGCTCTACAATCCGGAATTCGAGGGCGAATTTTCGGACAGCGAGGATCCAGCGAACGACACGCGCGCTATCGGTCTGTCGAAAGCCTTTGACATCACCAACAAGCGCGCGACGCGGGCGAAGGGCGCGCGCAGCGCCGTCGACGCCGCAAGCTTTACGTTTGAAGCGGAAAAGCGTGCGCTTTTCGCCGATCTCCTGACCGCGCTGGCGGATTACCAGGCGAGGAAACGCCTTTCCGATCTGGCGGCCGAGCGCGCCGACGTCGCGCGCGAGTTTTCTTCGATTGCTGACCGCCGCGCGGAAGCCGGTGATCTGTCGAAATCGGAGCGTCTTGCTGCGCAGCTGAGCTTTTCCCAGGCGATCGCCGAGCAAACGACCGCCCGGAGCGAGTTCTCCGAAGCGCGACAAGCTTTGACGGCGCTTGTGGGCGAAGTCATGCCGGCCTGGCCGGTTCTTCCTGACCCGCCGGCGGCGGCGCCGCCGCTCGATATGACGCTGGTCCGCCGCTTGCCGGAACTGCGCGCGGCGGAAGCGCGCGCCGACGCGCTGTCGGCCGAAATCCGTTTTGCGAAAAAAGCGCGCATTCCCGATCCGACCATCGGCGCCGCCTATGGACGCGAAGGAGACGCCGATTTCGCCGGCGTCCGATTGTCCGTACCGATCCCGGTTTTTGCGTCCGGCCAGGCCGAAGTCGATGAGGCGCGCGCCGAGCGCGTCGCCGCCGAGCAAGCGATTCGCAATCAACTGCGCAACGCCGAAGCACGGCTCGTCGAAGCCAGCGGACGCTTCGCCGTCGCGGCGGGGACGTGGCGCGCGTGGATGCGCGACGGGTCGGATGTGCTCGGCGAGCAACGCCGCGTGCTCGATCAACTATGGCGGTCGGGCGACATCACGGCGGTCGAATATCTCGTGCAGCTCGATCAAACCTACAGCGCGGAACGCGCAGGAATTGAACTTCAAGGATCGTTATGGCGCGCCTGGATCGATTGGCTCGATGCGTCAGGGACGCTCAATGAATGGATGGAGACTCTGTAATGCGTAACCTTCGAAAACTGAATTCTGGCCTTGGCCTGGCGATCATCGCCCTCGGGGCGCTGACAGTCGCAGGCTGCGGCGCATCGGATGCTGAACAAAAATCAGCGTCAGCCGAGCAGTCGGAAGAGGGCCACGGCGAAGAAGGCGGCGGTCATATCGAAATGACGGCGGCGGAGCGGAGCGCCAAGGGGATCAAATCCATTACGCTCGGCAAGCGACAACTGACCGGTGAGTTCATTGCGCCGGGCGAGGTGACGGCGAACCGCTACAAGACAGCGCAGGTCGCGCCGCGCATCAGCGCGCAGATTGTTGAGCGACATATCGTGCGCGGCGAGAAAGTCGAGGAGGGCGCGCCGCTGGTCACGCTCTCCAGCGTCGAAATGGCCGAAGCGCAAGGCGCGCTCATCATCAACGACAAAGAATGGCGTCGCGTCCGAAATCTCGGCCGGGACGTCGTTTCTGAAAAACGTTACGTTGAGGCGGAAGTCGCGCGCCAGCAGGCCCATGCCAAACTCCTCTCATTCGGCATGGCGGAACAGGAAGTCGCCGCGCTTCTGGAAAGCGGCGACGCCAGCAACGCGACAGGTCGCTTCATTCTGTTCGCGCCGCAGTCCGGCACGGTCGTGCGCGACGATTTCACCTTGGGAGAGTTTGTCGATCCCGGCCGGGTGCTGGTCGAAATCAGCGACGAATCGACGGTCTGGGTTGAAGCGCGACTGACCGCCGAACAGGCGCAAAGAATAGCCGTCGGCGCATCCGCGCGCGTTAAGTCTAGCGCGGGACACTGGGAAGAAGGCGAGGTCATTCAGCTCCAGCACGCGCTTGATGAAACAACGCGCACGTTGATGGCTCGCGTCGAGATCAGCAATGAAGACGATGATTTTCACGCCGGTCAATTTGTCGATGCAGCAATCGCCGCCGGTGCCGGCGATGAAATGCTGGCGTTGCCGGAACGCGCGGTCGTCCTGATGGACGGCGCGCCGACCGTCTTCCGCATCGAAGGCGATGAGATCGAACCCGTCAGTGTTGAAACCGGGACCGCCAGCGGCGGATGGATCGAAATCGCGTCTGGCGTCTCGGCAGGCGATGAGATCGTCACTGAACAAACCTTTCTCCTCAAATCGCTCATTCAAAAGACGAAAATGGGCGAAGGCCACGGGCATTAGGAGCATGAACCATGTTGAATAAACTCGTTGAATTCTCGCTCCAGTATAAATTCCTGGTGCTCATCATCTTCGCCGTCGTCGGCTTTCTCGGCTGGCGCGCCGTCACAACGGTTCCCATCGACGCGTTTCCGGACGTGACGCCCGTGCAAGTCAACATCTACACGGAATCGCCGGGGCTCGCCGCCGAAGATGTCGAGCAATTGCTGACATTTCCCGTGGAGTCGGCGATGGCCGGACTTCCCGACGTGTCTGAAATCCGGTCGGTCAGTCTCTTCGGCCTTTCCTATGTCGCCGTCTACTTCAAGGACAGCGTCGATATCTATTTCGCGCGCCGTCTCGTCATGGAGCGGCTTGCGGAAGTTCGCGACCGGATACCGGAAGGCTACGGCTCGCCGGAAATGGGTCCGAACGCTTCCGGCCTCGGACAGGTCTTCTGGTACACGCTCGAACGCGCTGACGAGTCCCTTAAGGGCGACATCAGCGATATGGATTTGAGGACGCTGCAGGACTGGAACGTGCGCCTCATCCTGCGCACGGCCGCCGGTGTCGACGACGTAATGTCCTGGGGCGGGCAGGAGCGCCAGTTTCAGGTTCAGATCGACCCTTTGCAACTCATCAAATATGAGCTCGGGTTTTCTGATGTCGTCGAAGCGCTTGACGCGAATAACCGGCAGGTCGGCGGGCAATATATCGATCAGGGGCCGGAGCAATATCTCGTTCGCGGCCTGGGTCTCGTCCGGGACGAAACCGATATCGGCAATATCGTCGTCAAGGTGAAGGACGGCGCCCCCGTCTATGTTCGCGACGTCGCGAAAGTCGAACAGGCGCCGGCGCTGCGCTTCGGCGCCGTCACCCGAGACGGCGAAGAAGTTGTGCTCGGCATGGCGCTCGCGCGTATCGGCGAGAACGCCAAAAACGTCGTCGATGCCGTGAAAGAAAAGGTCGAGACTGTCGAGGGCGCGCTGCCCGACGGCGTCGTCATCAAACCGATTTACGACCGAACCGAGCTCGTTGAGAAAGCGGTAGGCACGGCGGAGAAGGCCCTTATCGAGGGATCGATATTGGTCGCCATCGTGCTGTTTCTGTTTCTCGGCGAAATCCGCTCCGCGCTGGTCGTGATCACGGCGCTGCCGCTCGCCATGCTGATCGCCTTTATTTTCATGGGCCAGGCGGGACTCTCGGCCAATCTCATGTCGCTGGCCGGTCTCGCCATCGGCATCGGCATGATGGTCGACGGCGCCGTCGTCATGGTCGAAAACTCGTTTCGGATCATGGCGGAACGCAAGGAAGAGGGCGGCGAGGTCAACCGCACCGCCGCTGTTCTGCAGGCCGCGCGGGAAGTCGCAAATCCGATCGCCTTCGCGATCATGATCATCATCGTCGTCTTTTTGCCCTTGTTCAGCCTTGAAGGGCTCGAAGGCAAACTCTTCAAGCCCATGGCGTTTAATATCAGCTTCGCCATGGCCGGTTCTTTAATCCTGACGCTGACCATCATTCCGGTTCTGGCGGCGATGATCCTGAAGCCCAAGGAAGAGCGCGACACCATGCTGATGCGCATCGTCAAGCGCGGCTATCTGCCCCTGATCGCCTGGTCACTCGACAACAAGCGCAAAGTAGGACTTGCCGCCGGCGGCCTCCTTGTCGCCAGCCTCGCGCTCTTTCCCTTCCTCGGCAAGGAATTCATGCCGCAATTGCAGGAAGGCTCGATCATGTGGCGGGTGACGTCGATCCCATCGACGTCGCTCGATCAGTCGATCGAGATTTCGAAGGAGATCGAACACGCACTTGGCGAGTTTCCCGAGGTAGAAACCACCATCGCCATGATCGGCCGGGCCGAAAAAGGCGAAACCGCCGATGTCAACTACATGGAAATCTACACGGCCTTGAAACCGCAAAGCGGATGGCCGCGCAAGCGATCGGTCGCATCGCTCGCCGATGACATGCGCGAGAAACTTGAAGAAACCGTGCCGACATCTGTCGTCGCCTTCACCCAGCCGATTCAGATGCGCGTTGAGGAGTTAATCTCCGGCGTGCGTGCGACGCTGGCCGCCAAAATCTACGGTCAGGATCTTGGCGAGCTCGACCGGCTTAGCCAGGAAATCAAGGAGGCGATATCCGGCGTGCCGGGCGCGGCTGATCTTTCTCTCGAAGCCAATATCGGCAAGCCGCAAATCCGGATTCAGGTCGATCGCGCTGAGCTCGCGCGCTATGGCATGAACGCTGACGACGTTCTCAATGTCGTGCGGACTGGCATCGGCGCTGAACCGGTAGGCACGCTCATTGACGGCGTCCGGCGATTCGACATTACGGCGCGTCTTCAAGATGCATCGAAAGCGTCCATGGAATCGATCCGCAATATTCCACTGCAGACGGCGGACGGCGCGATCATTCCGCTCGGACGGGTTGCAACGGTCACGTCGGCAGAAGGCTATTCCTTTGTCCGCCGCGAACAGTTGCAGCGCTACGCCGTCATCCAGATGGATGTGCGCGGGCGCGATGTCGACGGCTTTGTCAAGGACGCCAACGACGTCATCGCGGCGAATGTGGATTTGCCGCCGGGCTACTGGATCGAATGGGGCGGCGCCTTTGAAAACCAGCAACGCGCGCTTGCGAAGCTGTCTTTGATTGTTCCGGCGACGATCTTTTTCATCTTCGTGCTGCTCTACACGGCGTTCAATTCTGTAAAATACGCCGCGTTGATTATCGCAAATGTTCCCTTCGCAGCAAGCGGCGGGCTCTTCGCGCTCTTCGTCACGGGGCAGTATCTGTCCGTGCCGTCGGCGATAGGCTTCATCGCGGTCTTCGGCGTCGCCATGCTGAACGGTATCGTGCTTGTCAGTTTCATCAACGAGCAGCGAGACGCTGGCTTTAGCGTGCGCGATGCGGTTCGCCGCGGCACAGAACTGCGTTTGCGGCCGGTGCTGATGACGGCAAGCGTCGCCATTCTCGGCCTTATTCCGATGCTCTTGTCAACCGGCGTCGGGGCCGAGACGCAAAGGCCTCTGGCCTCTGTCGTCGTCGGCGGTTTGCTGACGTCGACGGCGCTGACGCTGATTCTCCTGCCGGTCATTTATGAGTGGATGGAAACGCGCGGCCGGAAGTCTGAGCCGGCGCCGTCTCGGGGCGATCTCGACCTCGCCGACGCGCATGCAAAAGCAGCCGAATGAAAGGAGGCGCATCATGATTGAGATCAAGGCGTTCATTCATCGCAGCCGGGCGGCGAGCGTCGTTCGCGCCTTGCGCAAGGGCGGCTTCACGAACATGACCGCCATCGATGTCAAAGGCATGGTCAAACCGCTAGACGAAAAAGAACAGCAATATTCAACCGAGCTTGGCGATCGCGTGATCACTGAGGTGAAGCTGGAGTTTGTCTGCGAAGACGACCGGCTCTCCGAAGCCGCCGATCTGATACGCGCCAACGGGAAAACCGATACGGAGGAATCGGGATTCATTTATGTGGGCAAGATTACGGCCGCCATTCCGATCTAAGTCACTTGTATCTGGTCTCGCAGTTCGTCCGTGTCATTTCGAATTGCGAGCGGGCGATAGCGCCAACTTCCTGCGCGCGTAGTCGTCCGGCGTAACCAGAGGAGCCGCCGGGTTCGTCCCCCTAACCCGGCGGCTCCGCCTTTTCTTTTCAATAAAGGTAATGCTTCCACACCTGCCGGTCGCATTACTTGCATTGTCCTAACTTAATTGCCCATCAGAGGATTTTTTGCCGTGAATAAAACAAGCCGGCCGACCGACAAAGCCACGCAAGACAATCATCAGCACGACGATTGGCTAAACAGCTTGTTGGACGGCAGGGCTGAACTCGTCTTCTCGTTAATGTGCGGCGCCGCACTTCTTGCTGGCTGGCTCGGACCGAAAATATCGGCGATGCCTGACGTTGTTGCGTTTGGGTTGTTATTGGCTGCATATTTTTTCGGCGGGTATTTCACGCTCAAAGAAGCAATCGAAAAAGTTTCACATGGCAAATTTGAGATCGACTTTCTTATGCTCGTCGCCGCAGGCGGCGCGGCTGTCCTCGGCGAATGGGCGGAGGGCGCGTTCCTCCTGTTTCTGTTCAGCATCGGCCACGCCCTTGAAAATTACGCGATGGCGAGAGCCCGTAACGCCATATCAGCGCTCGCCGATCTTGCGCCTGAGGAGGCGCTCGTTCGCCGGGACGGGAGGGAAACGAAAGTACCCGTCGACGAATTGAAACCAGGCGACATTGTAATCGTTCGCTCGAACGAGCGTATTCCCGCCGACGGGTTCGTCATCAAGGGCGAAGGCAGCGTCAATCAGGCTCCCATTACTGGCGAAAGCGCGCCGGCCGATAAGTCGCCTGTGAAAGATAGCAGTGAAGCGGCTGACAATCCCGACAAAATCAAACCGGCGCACAAGGTCTTCGCCGGTTCGATTAACGGCGCCGGAAGCCTCGAAATTCAGGTGACCCGGCGAGCCTCTGAAACGACGCTGGCCCGCGTTATCGATATGGTCAGCACCG
The DNA here is from genome assembly GCA_964486635.1 of uncultured Caulobacterales bacterium. GTDB lineage: Bacteria > Pseudomonadota > Alphaproteobacteria > Caulobacterales > Parvularculaceae > Hyphococcus. Next base: position 9,326 of record CAZAOB010000072.1, read on the forward strand.
CTGAAACCAGGCAGTCGCCGACGCAAAATTTCACCAAGAAGTTTGAGAAGGTTTTTGTTCCATGCGTCGTCATGCTGGCCTTCATCACGGCTTTGTCATGGCTCTTTCTCGACGAAGACCCCGCGCAAAGTTTTTACCGGTCGATGGCGGTGCTGGTCGCGGCTAGTCCTTGCGCGCTCGCCATCGCAACGCCCAGCGCAATCCTCAGCGGCATTGCCCGCGCCGCACGCGGCGGCGTGCTGATCAAGGGAGGCGCGCCGCTTGAAGCGCTAGGTCGGCTTGATTCAATTGCATTCGACAAGACGGGTACGCTCACATCCGGAGAGCCGAAGCTCGTTGAAATCACGCCCGTCGCCGGCATAACGGAAACGGAGCTTCTTCGCGTCGCCGCGGCTGTTGAAGCGTTAAGCGACCACCCGCTCGCTGAGGCGATCGTCCGCGATGTCAAAGAACGAATGGGGGCCATCGAACGCAATGCGACGGAGTTTAAGAGCATCACCGGCAAAGGGGTTTCCGCGCGATTGAATGACGAACTCGTTCACATCGGAAAAACGGCTCTCTTTACTGAGACAAATGGAACGCCGCTGCCGGACGATCTTCGCGTGACCGTCAAGAGCATGTCGGCGCGGGGGCGGACAACGATGATTGTCCGGCGGGGCGATGCGTATCTTGGCGCTCTCGGCTTGATGGACACGCCGCGCTCCGCCGCCAGGCGTGTGATCCAACGCCTGCGCGATATCGGCGTTTCGAAAATGATGATGATTTCGGGCGACAATCAACAAGTCGCGGACGCGATTGCGCGCGAGGTAGGTCTCGATCACGCCTTCGGCGATCTTATGCCGGACGATAAGGTCGAGAAGATCAAGGAGCTAAAAGAATTAGGCGGCGTCGCCATGGTCGGCGACGGTGTAAACGATGCGCCAGCCATGGCGAACGCAACAGTCGGAATCGCGATGGGCGCAGCCGGCTCGGATGTTGCGCTCGAAACGGCCGATGTCGCTCTTATGGCGGATGATCTTGAAACGCTGCCATTTGCCGTCGGACTGAGCCGCGCGACCAGCCGAACGATCCGTCAAAACCTTTGGGTCAGTCTGGGCATTGTTGCGGTTCTTATTCCTGCGACGCTTTTCGGGCTTGGCATCGGGCCAGCTGTTCTGGTGCATGAGGGATCGACCCTCATTGTCGTCGCTAATGCATTACGATTATTGGCGTACAACGAACCAAAAAAGACGACATATCTGATTGGCGATCTGGGTTCCGTGGAGCAGTCGGTGAACTGATTTTATCGCTAAACCGGAAATACTCCCCAGACAGCCGCTCCCGATGACAAGTAATTTGGGGGTGAGGCGAGAGTATAACCGAGGGCTTGAACCTCCAGCAGCTGGAGCATTTATAATACGTATCTGTGAGATGCTATTCAGCAAGATTTGAACACTGGAGATCAAATTCAGGGATGAATTTGTTGTTAGCGCGGCTGTGAATTTTAGCCAGCTCCATCGGAGGCGTTTGATATGAGTGACGATGACTGTTGCGCCGTTGATAACGATTTAATTCGGTCGCCCGGTTACCGGCGGGCGTTATGGATCGTCGTTGGATTGAATGTAGCATATGGGCTCGTGGAAATTGTCGGCGGGTTCCTGGCGAATTCACAAGCCTTGAAAGCTGATGCGCTCGATTTTCTCGGCGATGGGTCGATTACGTTTTTGGGATTGCTCGCGATCGGCTGGTCGATCGCATGGCGCGCTCGATCAGCGCTTATTCAAGGACTCTTTCTCGGTCTGCTCGGCTTCTGGGTGTTGACCAGCACGATTGCAAGGTTTTTCGGCGATTCGCCGGTCGAGGCCGGCTTGATGGGCGCCTTTGCCGTCATTGCTTTGATCGTCAATGTCGTTGCCGTCATTCCGCTGCTACCTTATCGGGACGGCGATGCGAATATGCGAGCCGTCTGGCTCTTTTCGAGGAACGACGCAATTGGAAATGTTGCAGTCATCGTCGCAGCCGGATTTGTAGCGGTGACAAGATCACCGCTTCCGGATCTAATCGTCGCAATATTGATCGCGGGTTTGTTTCTGCATTCAGCGTGGAACATTGTTGACCACGCTCTAAAAGATTTGCGCGCCGCGAATGCAGCAGAACGGATGCCTGCCGGCGCAGGTGACTCGTCAAAATGACGGATGAACCCAGCAAAGGCTCCGACGTGACGATTATACGGCCGCTCCGGCCTGTCGCTGTGATATTCGCGCTTGCGACCGCGGTCGCTGTTTTCACGTTGGACTTAGTCATTAAACAACAAATAACGGCAATATTGCTAAGTGTCGGAGGCCCCATTGAAATTTCGCAATTTTTCAGTTTGGTCCTCGGTTTCAACCGCGGCGTGAGCTTCGGCCTGTTCAGTTCGGACAGCGCATGGACGCCAATGGTGTTGTCGGCAGTCGCGGTCGTTATTGCAGCATGGCTTGCTTTGCGCCTAATCAAAACAGTTAGGATCGCAGAGGCGACGGGCCTGGGCCTTATTATAGGCGGCGCAATAGCAAATTCTGTCGACCGCATAGCTGACGGATCGGTTACAGATTATCTCGATTTTTACATAGGCGATCTTCATTGGCCTGCGTTTAATCTCGCGGACGCCGCCATAGTGTGCGGTGTTGCAATATTTGCGTATTTCACGGCGCTATCGAGAAAAAAATCCTCTCTTTCTTGATCGCGCATATGGATTTCAACCTGGCGCCCATCGATTTTTATAGTTCATGTCAGAAGGTCGGTTGTGGTCGATAACAGCTCTATATTCTCAGAATTGAATTTAATTCGTCGGATTGCAAGCGATGCTTATCCGGATTTTCTGCCATCAATTTTTTGAGGTTCAGAATTTTCCATTTTATCGCCGGCAGGTCCGCGGCCTGCGGCAGGCCGATCAGCGTGAATTCCGGCTCGCCCGCCTGCAGCGTCATCAGGAACTCGACGGCGGGCCCGTTGAGGCGCGCCTGGATGTCGCCGATCAGTCTTTTCCGCGCGGAGAGAAGCGCGTCGATGTTTACCGGTTCGACCGTCATGCCGGCGAACTCCCGAGCGAATTCATCAGCAATGTCTTTTTCATTTGGCGCGAGCAGTTCATGCATGGGTCGGTTCGGACACGCTGCGTAGACGAGAAAGAACCGGAAGAGGTCGTCGGTGAGCCCCTCGTTTTCATGAAGAAGTTTGATGTCGAACAAATCCCGCGGGTGCTGACGATCGAGCGCCGCGTGCAGTTTTCCCGCGTAAAGATCATCGAACGCCAGAACATTTGTTGCAACAAATCCGAAGGCGTCCTCGACAGCGTCGGTGGTGCGCATCAGTCGCGGTTTGCCGATGGCGCCGCGCATCACCGGCGAGGTTTCGATTTTAACGGTCACGCCGTCAGCGTTTGCAAGGACGCGAGTGTCGCCGCCTCCGCCGCCGGCGATGCGCCGGGCGTTGACGCCTGGCAGTTTGTTGATTTGCGCCATGATTCGGTCGAACGCAGCGTCGATGGCGTGTAACGATGTCGCGCGATCTTCAATCGGCAGATAGGCGAGATCGATATCGACGGAGAGGCGCGGCATGTCGCGATAGAATAGATTGATCGCCGTGCCGCCTTTCAGGGCGAAGGCGGATTCAGTCGAGACCACGGGCAGGAGGCGCATCAAGAGCCGCACCTGCGCGAGATAGCTTTCACGGGCCATCGTCAGACTCGTCCCATTCCTTACCGTCTATCAGCTCTGGCGGCACGGTGATGTCGTAGCGCGGATGCAGCCGCCCGCCGTCGACGAGCGCGCGCGGGCCGGAGCCGAGATCGAAATCGTCCGGGTTTAGATGTTGTCTCCAGGCGTGGTCTTGGCTGTCGGCGAAGACGAAGAACAGGCGCTTTGCTTTCACGCTGCGGCATGTCTTGAGCAGAGCTTCGAGAAGGCGCGGGCGCAGATTGGCGAGGCTTTCGAATATCGCATCGACATTGTGAAAGCTTTCATTCGCCGGCAGCTCGTTCAGCATTTCGAGGATCGCCCGTTCGGGCGTTGAGACAATGAGGTCGTTCAATCGTCGTTGCGACAGGGATGATTGCTCTTCGTCGCCTATGCCGTCGACGCCGGTTTTGGATCCGCCGAAGAGGCTTAAGGTTCTCGTTTCGAACCGGTCCGCGTTCGGCAGCCGCGCAAGCCATGACGGGACATCGCCATAGAGATAGACCGGCGGCGTGTCGGCGCCGAGGCTCAGATAGTGGTCAAAGCCGTGTAGCGACAGGGCGGTCCGTCCGCCCACATGAACGTCGTATCCCATAACCCGCTGCAGGGAGAGAACGAGGCGGCGCCAGTCTCTGGCGCTGACATCGCGGTGCGTGTCAGGCCTGCGGTAGACGCCGCGGGCGAGCTTTTCGAGCCAGCCGCGTTGCTCATATTGCAGGATCGATTTGCGGTTGATGCCGCGCGCTGTCAGCCAGGCCGCGTCGGCGACATAGCCGGGCGGCAGGTCGTCGAGTAGGGGCTTTAACCGTTCCTGGCGTTGTTGGGTCATAGCCAATAAAATAGGGAAATGTCAAAGCTCTGGCAAGAGTGGAGTTTATGATAATCGCGTGGTGGGGGTTAATTACCATTAAATTCTAGAATTATTAAAGCACCAAATTCACTACTTCTGACTGAGAATCGGGCTCGGCTCAAGAGCTGTGGGACCGCAGAAAAAGCGCGGGACGAGCCGCTGCCCATGACAGCCTAAGACACCTTTTCTCAAGCCTCTCAGGAGAACAGCGTCTTGATGATCGCGCAATCGGGCGTCCTGTTACGGCTGCAACCTTTGGCGACCGTCGAAAGGGTGCGTTCGAGCTTTTTCAGATCCGATATCTTCGTCCGGATCATCTCCACATGCGTGGAGGTGATTTCGAAGACTTCTGCGCAAGTGGGTTTTCGGTCCTCCAGCCCCAGGAGCGCACGGATATCATCGAGCGAAAATCCGAGCTCGCGTCCGCGCCGGATGAAGCAAAGCCGGTCGGCGAGGACGCCGTCATAAAGTCTGCGACCGCTTTCAGTCCGCGGCGGCGCCGGCATCAATCCTATTTTTTCGTAATAGCGGATGGTCTCGATCTTCACGCCGGTTTGATCGCTCAGTTTCCCGATTGTCAGATTGAATTGGTCCATCTCTCTTGATCCTGTAGCGACTACAGAATTTACGATGTACGGCATGACAGGTGAAGACCCGAACAAAACAAAAGCGCGCAGAAAAGGCGGATTGATCGCCGGCGGCGGGGCCCTATCAGGCCTCGGAGCGTTCATCGGCGCGTCGTGTTGCATATTGCCGCTCATCCTGATCAATCTTGGCGTCAGCGCGGCTCTTGTCGGCAAGCTCGCGTTCTTTGCACGGTTTCAACATTATTTTATGGGCGCGGCCGTCGTTCTGCTCGCTGTGGCGATTGTCGCGGCGTTCTGGAAAGGGCGGCGGCCAGGCAAGCGCGTTACGATCACGCTCATCCTTGCGGCGGCGCTCATCGTCGCCGCCTACATTATGCCGTTCTATGAACCCCAATTGCTTCGCTCGGTGAATCAATGAGCGACGTCATCACAAAATCCACCATCATTTGTCCAGAATGCGGATATCAGTCTACCGACGAAATGCCGACTGATGCGTGTCAGTGGTTTTACGATTGCGACGGGTGCGGCGCCGTCCTGAAACCGAAGCCGGGCGATTGCTGCGTTTATTGCTCCTATGGCGATGTGAAGTGTCCGCCCATACAGGCTGGGAAGGCGTGTTGTGGTTGACGCAACGGGAAACGATCACGCCGCCAAGCCGTTGCCTTTCTTCTGGTCATGGGGTCTGCCGCTTGCGATTTTGTTTTCAACCAACTTCATGAGCGGCGTCGTTCCCCTGCCAATTATCCTCATGATAATGAGCGGTTCGTTTTTCTGGATGGGTCTTGCGTGTGTATTAAACGCAAAACGATGTCGAAGACGCCATTGTTATTATTCCGGACCGATTTTTATCGCTGGCGGCGCCGGCGTCTTGCTGGTCGGCTTTGGAATCGTGTCGTTTGGCGCCGATGGACTTATTATTATTGTATGGGGAACACTCGCGCTCGCGCTTCTTACCTATCTGACCGAGCCGATCTTCGGAAAATATGTGAACTGAACGCCCGGAGCATCGGGTCTCTTGGCGCGTTTCAAGTGTTATGGCGGCCGCCTTACGGCGCCGAGCTCTAGGCACGCCAATCATGGGTGATTGGCGGCCCGAAGCCGACAAATTCAAAAGATGAATTCGTCGTCTTCGCCGTGTCGGTGACGATCCCTTCCGCAGGCCCGCTCTGCGAGCGGGATAAGGACGCGGGGCTTCGCCCCGCGGCTTGTTGGTCATTCCCCTCGGGACAGCGGGGGCGGCGGAACGGAAGACGGGGCGAATAGCGCCGGGCGGCCGCGCCGCAACCGCTTTGGTTGTTTATCCGTCTTTATTGTTTTTCTCATCCTACCAAACCGGTTGCGCCCCGGCCTCCGAAGTCCGGCGCTCATGCTCGCCCCGTTTCCGCCGCCCCCGCCGTCCCGGGGGAATTTGCGGGCGGAGAGGCAAGGAGCGAGCAGCCATGACATCACTTGACACCGCAACCGATGCGCCCAGCCGCGCCGTCCAGCGAAAGAACGCGGCGAACACGGGTGAGAAGCCGCGCGGGCGTTCCGGCAAGGGGAAGCCGGGCGCCGATCTTTATACAGAAGTCACAACGAAGATCGTGAAGGAACTGGAAGCCGGACGCTTTCCATGGGCGCAGCCTTGGGCCGCAAGAGGTGAAGCCGCGACGATTGCCGCAGGCCTCCCGAAGAATGCACAGACAGGCCGGACCTATTCCGGGATCAATATTCTGTTGCTCTGGGGCGCCGCCATCGAACACGGCTTTTCCGGCCAGACTTGGCTGACTTTCAAACAGGCGAGAGCCTTGGGCGGTTCGGTGATGAAGGGCGAGCGCGGCTCAATGGTCGTTTACGCCGACAAGTTTATCCCGAAAGACGAGCAAGCCAGAGTCGAAAAAGAAGGCGGCGACGCCGCTTTTGTGCCGTTCCTCAAACGCTACACCGTCTTTAATGCCGCGCAATGCGAAGGCTTGGCCGAAGAACTTAC
>CAZAOB010000073.1:0-5936 GCA_964486635.1 uncultured Caulobacterales bacterium
CCGTTCAGTTTTCCGCTTAGCGCAATCGCTTCGATGCGCTCCAAAATCGTTTTCAAGACGCCGCGCAGTCTCGCGGCTTTGGTTTCGCTATAGGTGAATGGCGCGTCCTCAGTTTCGAGATAGGCGCTTTGCGCAATCTCCATCTGGATCGCATGCACGCCATGGTGAGGCTCGCCATAGTGACGCGTGGTCCAGCCGCCGCGAAAACGCCCGTTCACAACAAAAGTAAAATCGGATGCAGCGCAGGCGTCAGCGACCGCTTCTTCAATCGCGGGTGCGCAGGTCGCGCCATTATTCGTGCCGATGTTGAGATCAGGCAGCTTGCCATCGAATAAGTAAGGAATATGCGAGCGGATCGAATGGCAGTCATAGAGCACAGCGGCGCCATGGGCCTCGCGCGCACGATCGATCTCGGATGCTAGCGACAAATGATAGCTCGCGTGAAACTCCATGCGCCGCCGCTCGATCTCATCTGCGTCGGGCGTCTCGTTCCAGATATCTTCGCCGTCGAAATCGGTGAGCGGCACAAGCCCGGTCGTGTTCTGGCCCGGATAAAGGCTGGCGCCCGACGGATCGCGATTGGCGTCGATCACATAGCGGTGGAAATTCGCGCGCACGACGCTCGCTTGAGGCAAAAGTCCGTCATAAAGCCGGTCCACATGCCAGTCCGTATCGGCGAGCATGCGGCCGCGTTCGTTCAGTCGCGACTCAATGGCAGGCGGCACAAAGACGCCGCTATGGGGCTGGCCGAGAATGACTGGCCCCGCGCCCTCTATGACCGTTACCGGATTCATGCAGCGCCCAGCGTCAGGGGCGACAGCGCCTTGTGATCGGAAAGGCGCGTGGTTTCAAGCGCCAGCACCTTCAGCGCCGCAATGTCTTCCGACAATATGCGGTCGTCGCCCAGCGTCGCGCAGTTTTCGCGCACGGCGGCAATAACGTCCTTCAGCGTATCGCTAGTCTGCAAGGGCGCGCGGAACTCAATCCCCTGCGCGCCCGCCATGGCTTCGACGGCGATAATGCCCGCAAGGTTGTCGTTCATCTCATGCAGGCGCCGCGCCGCGTGACAGGCCATGGAAACATGGTCTTCCTGATTGGCGGAGGTCGGCGTTGAATCGACCGAACGCGGATTGGAGAGCGCCTTGTTCTCGCTCATCAAAGCGGCGGACGTCACTTCGGCGATCATCAGTCCGGAATTCAATCCCGGTTTCGGCGTCAGGAAGGCCGGCAGGCCGTAACTCAGCGCCGGATCGACCAGCAGCGCGATCCGCCGTTGCGAGATCGAACCGATTTCGGAAAGCGCCATGGCGATCTGGTCGGCGGCGAAGGCGACGGGTTCCGCATGGAAATTGCCGCCGGAAACGATTTGCCCATCGCTCAACACCAGCGGATTGTCGGTGACCGCATTGGCTTCGGTTTCCAGCGTCACTGCAGCGTGGCGCAACACGTCGAGACAGGCGCCCGCCACCTGCGGCTGGCAGCGCAGACAGTATGGGTCCTGCACGCGCTCATCGCCTTCGATGTGACTGGTGATGATCTCCGATCCGTTCAGCAATTCGCGCAAGCGTTGCGCGGTTTCGATCTGACCGCGATGGCCGCGCAGCGTATGGATGTCCGCGTGAAACGGCGCGGCGGTTCCCATGGCTGCTTCGATGGAAAGCGCGCTCGTGGTGATCGACGCCAGCGCCAGCCGCCATGAATCGTAAAGCGCCGACAACGCCAAGGCAGTTGAGACCTGCGTGCCATTGATCAGCGCCAGTCCTTCTTTTGCGGACAAGACCAGCGGTTCGATGTTTTCCGCCGCCAAGGCATCTCGCGCCGGTTTTTGCGCGCCTCGATGAATGACGTCGCCCTCGCCGAGCAACGCCGCGGTCATATGCGCCAGCGGCGCGAGATCGCCAGAGGCGCCGACTGAGCCCTGCGACGGGATTACCGGAATGACATCAGCGGCGATAAATTTTTCGATTTGTTCGATCACCGCCCATCGGACGCCGGAGGCGCCGCGCCCGAGCGATAAAAGTTTCAGCGCCATGACAAGACGCGTGACCTCGCGCGACAAGGGCGCGCCGGTCCCTGCGCTGTGTGACAAAATCAGATTGCGCTGAAGCTGCGCGATGTCGCCATGGCCGATGCGCACCGAAGCGAGTTTTCCGAAACCGGTATTGACCCCATAGACCGGCGCGTCGCCGGCGGCAGCCTTGGCGATTTGCTCCGCAGACCGATCAATCGCGGGTTTCGCCGCCCGGTCAAGCTGGAACGGCGCCGCCCCGCGCGTGAGCGTTTCAAGCGCGGCGAGACTCATGGCGCCCGGCGTCAGAGAGATGGTCATTTGGGCCTCAAATCGGGGTGCGGCCTCAATTTGCCGCTTGATATGTGCAGGTTATTGGCTATTATGTATGCACATATTAAGCGGGAGCGCAAGATTGGCCCAACAGAGAATTTTCGCCAGGGAAGTCCTGACGCCCGCAGGCTGGCGGCGCGACCAGACGGTCGAGATCGACTCCGCAGGGCGCGTCGCCGAGATCAGCGACGGCGCGAAAGGCGCCGATATCTCGGTCGGCGCGCTCCTCCCAGCCCCGGGCAACGCACATTCCCATTCCTTCCAACGGGCCATGGCCGGCCTCACCGAATATCGCGGGGCCAAAAATCCGCGCGATGATTTCTGGACCTGGCGCGCGCTCATGTATCATTTCGTTGAGCGCCTGACGCCCGACGACATCGAAGCCATCGCCGCGCAGGTGCAGATGGAAATGCTCGAGGCCGGCTTCGCCGCCATTGGCGAGTTTCATTATCTGCATCATCAGGCCGACGGAACACCTTACGACAATCCCGGCGAGCTCGCGGACCGCATTATCGCCGCAGCGAAAGGCACCGGCATCGGTTACACGCATCTTCCGGTTCTTTACATGCGCGGCGGCATGGACGGACGCGCGCTCGCCGGCGGACAACGTCGCTTCGGCTGCACGCTCAATCAGTTCGCCGGTCTCATCGAAGCGGCGAACACTTCATTGAATGCGATGCCCTCTGACTCGCGGCTCGGCGTTGCGCCGCATTCGCTGCGCGCGGTCGGCAAGGACGCTCTCGCCTTCGCCGCTTCGCTCAATCCGCAAGCGCCGGTGCATATTCACGCGGCGGAACAAGTCGGCGAAGTCGAGGAAGCTGCAACCCATCTCGGTGCGCGCCCCGTGGAATGGCTCTTGAACAACGCAAAGATCGATGCGCGCTGGGTGCTGGTGCATGCAACGCAGATGACCGAACAGGAAATTGACGGCGTCGCGAAGTCCGGTGCGGTCGTCGCCGCCTGCCCGATCACTGAATCCAATCTCGGCGACGGCATATTCGAAGCGCGCAACTACCTTAGCGCCGGCGGGCGCATGGCGGTTGGCTCAGACTCGAACATCCGCATCTCACTGGCCGAAGAACTGCGCACGCTGGAACATTCACAGCGCTTGCGCGACCGCGAGCGCGCAGTGCTGGCGAGTGCCGACAAATCCTGTGGCCGCGCCATGTTGGAACATGCCGCAAGCGGCGGCGCACAGGCGCTCGCGCGCGACGCAGGACGCATCGAAACCGGCGCACTCGCCGATCTCTTCGCCCTAGACCTCGACGATCCGGTGGTCGCAGGGCTTTCCGGCGACCGCGCGCTCGATGCGTGGGTCTTCGCCGGCGGCGACGCGCAAGTGAGCGATGTCTGGGCGGCGGGCCGGCATGTGGTGAAAGACGGCCGCCACATCAAACGCGAGACCATCGCCGCGCGCTTCAACAAGACCATGTCGCGGCTGCGGGCGGAACTGTGAACGAACGTAATCACCATTCCATTCGCGAGGCGATCCGCGAGCGCATTGCGTCGGGCGAATGGCCGCCCGGTTCGCTGATGCCCGGCGAGGTCGGTCTCGCGGAAGAATATCAATGCTCGCGCACCACGGTGAACCGCGCGCTGCAGACGCTTGCCGAAGACGGGCTCATCGAGCGCAAGCGCCGCGCCGGCACGCGGGTCAAAGACCTGCCGACCAAACGCGCGCAATTCGACATTCCGATCATCCGTCAGGAAGTCGAAGCGACAGGCCGCGCTTATCGCGCCCATGTGATGTTGCGCGAGATCACTGCGGCGCCGGATTTCGTCGCGGCGCGGCTGCATCTCAAAACCGGCGCGAAAGTTTTGCGCTTGCAGACCGTCCATCTGGCGGCGGGTCATCCGCATGCGTTTGAAGATCGTTGGGTCAATCTCGACGCAGCGCCGGGCATTCTCGATGCGCCGCTCGACCAGATCAGCGCCAATGAATGGCTCTTGCGCCAGGTGCCCTATTCCAGCGGCGACGTGACGTTTTCTGCAAGTCCCGCCGGCGCCATGGAAGCGGCCGCGCTCGAAGCGCGCGAAGGCGATGCGCTCTTCACCATTGACCGCACGACATGGAATGAAGGGCGTTACATCACCACGATGAAGCTCTATTACCGCCCCGGCCACAAGCTGCAGACGCGGCTTTAGCGCAAATCAGCCGCTGTTCCAGTTATTCTTGAACACGCCATGCGCCACGCCGGCGCGCCAGAAGAGTTCAGGCCAGGTTCGCAACGGCGTGTCGTCAATGCCGCGCAGGCCGAAGCCGTGGCCGCCGTTTTCGAAGATATGCATGGCCGCCGGAATCGACTGCGCCTTGAGCGCCGCGAACAATTGCAGTGAATTCTCGACAGGCACAGCGTCGTCATCTGCTGCATGCATCAGGAAGGTCGCCGGCATGCCGGGCCGTACGGATGTTTCAAGCGAGTATTTATTGAGCAACGCCTCGCCCGGTTCCGCGCCGATCATGTTCTCGCTGGAGCTTTGATGCGTGAACGGCTTACGCAGCGTTGCAACGGGATAGATCAGCGCCGTGAAATCCGGCCGCGCTGAGAGTTCATCGGCGGCATCGACAGATGCGTAAACATCGGCATCAAAGCGCGCATTGAGCGAACCGGCGACATGTCCGCCCGCGGAAAAACCCATCACCGCAATCCGCTCGGTATCGACGCCGTCTTCTGACGCGCGTGCACGGATCAATCGCATGGCCCGCTGCGCATCCTGCAGCGGCGTACCGGGACCGGCCGCCCATCCCTGATGCGGCAGGCGATGCTTCAGCACGTAAACGCACGCGCCCTGACGCGAGAACAATCGCGCGCCTTCATAGCCTTCTTTTTCGACCACGACCCATTTGTAGCCGCCGCCGGGAATGATCAGGATCGCAGAACCATCCGGCTCGGTCGCGCTAAACACTGACAATGTGGGTCGCGTGACCTCATGAGCAGCGCGATCGGGCAAAGCGAATGCATTTTCCCGTTCGACATAGTGTTCATTCAGGGTGACGTCCTCGCCGCCCGGCGCGCCATCGGGCCAGAGGTCGATTTCGAAATCGGGCGCGCGATCGAGATCAACGAGAAGAGAACGCGCTGCGCTGGTTGGGCTCGCGGTTGCGCAACCGGCCAGCGGCGCAGCGCCTGCGGCAGCGAAAAAACTTCTGCGGTTAATTCGGAGCAAATGCCGTCTCCTAGTTGAACAGGCCGGGCAGCCACAGTGAGATCGCCGGCACATAAGTGATCACCAGCAGCGCCGCGATGAGCGCGCCGTAAAACGGCCAGATAGTTTTCACGGCGGTTTCCACCGGAACTTTCCCGACCGCAGCGCCGACAAACAGCACCGAACCCACCGGCGGCGTAACCAGCCCGATGCCGAGATTGAGCATCATGACAATACCAAAATGCACCGGGTCCATGCCGATTTCCTGCACCACCGGCAACAGGATCGGCGTGGTGATGACGATCAGCGGCGACATATCCATGAAGGTGCCGAGCAGCAGCAGCATGATGTTGATAATAAGAAGGATGATGATCGGATTGTCGGTCGCCGTGGTGATCAGATTGGCGAGCTGCGTCGGCGTTTCCAGAATCGCCAGCGCATAGCCGAA
>CAZAOB010000073.1:5946-11227 GCA_964486635.1 uncultured Caulobacterales bacterium
CGAAGGCGGTCGCCGCGCCGATGATCAACAGCACCATGGCCGTGATCTTCACCGACTGGATCGCCGCTTCTGCGAATTTGCTCCAGCCGAGCGAGCGATAGACCAGCGTGCTGACAAGAATGGTGTAGATGACGGCGATGGCGGAGGACTCTGTCGCCGTGAAGACGCCGCTCAAAATCCCGCCCATGATGATGACCGCCGCCATCAAACCGGGGATCGCCAGCGCGAACGCCTTCACGAAAGCGCGCCAGCCGGGAAACGATCCACGCGGATAGCCGCGCTTTACTGCGACGACCCACGCCACAACCATCAATAGCGCCGCCGTCAGAACGCCGGGAATAATTCCTGCCAAAAAGAGGTCGCCGATCGACACGCCGGTTCCGGTGGACGCTGCGTAGATGATCATGTTGTGCGACGGCGGTATCAACAGACCGACAATCGCAGCGGTGACGGTGACATTAACGGCATAGTCGCCGTCATATCCCTTTTCCTTCATCAGCGGCATCAGGGTCGAGCCCATGGCCGACGCACTAGCGATGGCCGACCCGGACACCGCGCCAAACAGAGTCGAGGCGCCGACCGTCACCTGCCCCAGCCCGCCGCGCGAACGCCCGAACATTGCCTCGGCGACTTCCACAAGTCGTTGCGCAATACCGGATCGATACATGAGATCGCCGGCGAAAATGAAAAACGGAATCGCCATCAAGGTGAACACGCTCATGCCCGCGGCGACGCGCTGGAAGACGACGATCAGCGGAATATCCATAGCGATAAACGCGGCCATCGAAGCGCCGAGCAGTGCGAAGGCGACCGGCGTGCCGATGGCGAGCAACACCAGCAGCGTGAGGACGAGGATTGCTAGCTCCATCTCGGATCCTCCTCATCGGTCATGTCGACGCCGCGTATTTCTTCAAGCACGCGTTCCAGCGAGAAGAGGAAAATCAGCAGTCCAGCGATGGGCATGCCGAGATAGGCGAGCCCGCGCGGTAGGCCGAGCGAAGGAATGACATGCTCCCAAGTGCGCTCAACGAGCCCGCCGCCCCAGACCAGCATCCCGATGCCGCAAATCGCGACGACAAGATTGGAGGCGATGCGCATGACGCGCGCAACGGCTGGCGGCGCTGCGCTTTCAAGGGCGACGATGCGAATGTGAAACCCCTCGCGCACGCCCGCCGCAGCAGCGAAGCACACATACCAGATCATCAAGGTCAGCGAGGCTTGCTCTGACCATGACGGGCTGGAGTTCAAGACATATCGGCCGAACACCTGCCAGCCGACAATGGCGGTCATCACCACAAGCCCGACGCCGGCTGCTTTCAACAGCAGATCGGCCGCGCCGTGGGTGAGTTTTGAAAGCGGTTCGATCATGCTTCCGCCATCTCCTCAATTTGTTGCACCAGTTGTTTTTGTTGGTCAGTCACAACGAACCGTTCCCAGACGGGCCGCATGCGGTCGATGAAAAGCTGAAGATCGGAAACTTCATTGGCTTCAACGCCGGCGGCCAGCAGGCGCGCGCGCGCATCGTCAACCCGCTTGTCCCATAGCGCGCGCATAAAGGGTACGGAATCCTTCGCGGCGGTTTTGACGATGACGCGATCTTCCTCGGAGAGCTTGCGCCAGCGCGAGGCGGACATCACCAGGACTTCGGGCGCCATAACGTGCCGCGTCAGGCTGTAGAAAGGCGCCGCCTCGAAATGCCGTCCCGACTCATAAGACGGCCAGTTGTTTTCCGCGCCGTCGATAACGCCCTGCACCAGCGACTGATAGACTTCGCCGAGCGACATGGGCGTCGCGTCGGCACCGAGCGCCTTGATCATCGCCACATAAAGATCGGAGTTCTGGACGCGAATCTTCATGCCTTGCATGTCGTCGGGCGTCAGGATCGGCTTACGCGTATTATAAAAAGAACGCTCGCCGGAATCGTAATAGCAAAGGCCGATCAGCCCATGCGGTTCGAGCGAAGAGAGAATGCGTTCGCCTGGTGCACCATCGAGCGAACGCCGCATGTGATCGGTTGAGCGGAACAGAAACGGCAGAGATGGAATTGCCGTCAGCGGCTCGATTGAATTCAGCGGCGCGAGATTGACGCGGTTCATATCGAGACCGCCAAAGGTGGTGATCTCCAGCGTGTCGCGCTCGGACCCCAATTGCCCGCCGGCGAAAATCTTGATGTCGAGACGGCCGCCAGTGCGCTCGCGCAGCAACCGCGCCATTTCCTTGACCGCCTGAACGGTCGGATATTCCTCCGGGTGCGTGTCGTTGGAATAGAAGGGCCGTGCGCCTTCGCGCCCACACCCGGCGGCAAGCGCCGCCGTTCCCGCCAGGACCATCCGCCTGCTGACGGGCGCCGACCGTTTCATCATCATTGCCCTACCGCCTTTTCGAGCCGCGCGCCGGCTCCTTCCCTTGCAAGTTGCCCATAGGCTGATTGCACCGATTTGACGAACCGGTTGTCGCCCTTGAGCGCACCGGAAAAAATCTGCGTCCGCTCAAAGAACAGGTCGCAATCGTATTCCGCTTCATCGCGGCAGGCGCGTCCGATCTCCGCCAATTGGGTCGCGATAGGATCGGTCACGCTCGCGCCCTCTAGCGCCGTTGCGCGCACAAACCGCATCCACGCAGCGACGCCGAGGCTGAGGCGTTCAATCGAGCGACCAGCCTGCAGGTTGTCGGCAATGGTTCCCAAAAAGCGGATCGGCAGCTTCTGCGATCCGTCCCATGCGATCTGGGAGAGCTTGTGGACGATCGACGGATTGCGGAACCGGTTCAGCAATGACCGGCGATATTCGCCAAGATCGAGACCGGATGGCGCAGCGATGCTTGGCGCGATCTCCTGCTCCATCATGTCATTGAGGAGCGCGGCAAGCGCGGGATCGCGCATGGCGTCCGCGACGCTTTCGTAACCGCGCCCCAGCCCCAGATAGGCGAGCGTTGAATGCGCGCCGTTGAGCATGCGCAGCTTGGCGCGTTCGTGGGCGGCGACGTCTGTCGTCATGACGGCGCCGATAGACTCAAGATCGGGAAAACCGGTGGAATGCGACTTCTCAATCACCCAGGACGTAAACGCCTCGCGCTGTATCGGCCAACGATCGTCAATTCCGACTTCCCGCGCTACTCTTTCACGCAAAGCGTCATCCGTCGCCGGCGTGATGGAATCGACCATCGAGTTCGGAAATCGCACGTCGTCTTCGATGCGAAGCGCCAAATCTCGATTCACTGCGGCGGCGAAATCGATGACGGCGCGGCGCAGTTTGTCTCCGTTGCTCGAAAGGTTATCGCAACTCAAAATATGCGGGATGGGCGTGTCAGCCTCAAACCGCACCCGCAACGCCTCAACCAGCCATCCGATGGCGCTGCGCGGCGACCGCGGTGAGCGAAGATCTGCGTCGATATCCGGATTGGCGAAATCAAGACTGCCGTCGCTTTGCAGGCAATACCCTTTTTCTGTGATTGTCAGCGTGATCAGCTTGATTGACGGCGCCGATT
This sequence comes from uncultured Caulobacterales bacterium, assembly GCA_964486635.1. Lineage (GTDB taxonomy): Bacteria > Pseudomonadota > Alphaproteobacteria > Caulobacterales > Parvularculaceae > Hyphococcus. The sequence continues at coordinate 9,433 of CAZAOB010000073.1, forward strand.
GCAGCAACCGAAACCGGACATCGCTCGACCGGATTACCGTTTTCACCGCGCCGATGATGCGAAAGCGAATTTCGTCATCGAGAGTTGCGAGCGTGTAGAGCCCATCCTGCGCCGCGAGCGCTTCGGCGACGGATGCGCTGTGCAGTGAAACGCCGGCAATGCCCCAGCGCCGATCGCTGGCGAGCAGCCGGTCAAAATAGTCGGCCTGATGCGCGCGATGGAAAGCGCCGGGACCGATATGCAACACGCCGGTTTGAACGCGGTCGCGCGCATAGCTCGGCGCCGCCACGCGCGCGGGATCAAACCGCGAAAGGTTGCCGGCGTTCAATGAAATGGCGGATGCGTTCATAAGGTGACGCCCCGCTTCCAGATCGCGATGGAGCGTTCATCATTTTCCTCATTGCGCGACGGGGCGCCGCTCGCAACGTCGAGCACCTGTCGCCACAATGCGTCAGCAACCGCGTCGGCGGATTCTCCATCGAGTACGGCGCCGGCGTTGAAATCGATCCAGCGCGGCTTTTGCGTGGCCAGTGCAGAGTTTGAAGATATCTTGATCGTCGGCGCCGGAAAGCCGAGCGGCGTGCCGCGCCCGGTAGTGAACAAAATGACAGTGGCGCCGGCTGCGGTCAGGGCAGTCGAAGAGACCGCATCGTTTCCGGGCGCCTCAAGAAGCGTCAGTCCTTTGTTGGCTGCGCTCGAGCCGTAGCGAATAACATCGGTGACGATAGCGCCGGTTCCGGCTTTTTGCGCGGCGCCCAGTGATTTTTCTTCAAGTGTCGTAATGCCGCCTTCGATATTGCCCGGCGAAGGATTTTCATAAATCGGTTGATTGTGATCGATGAAGTAGGACTTGAAGTCATTCACGACGCCGACAAACGCGTCGAACACGCTGCGGTCGGCGCAGCGCGCAAGGAGCGGCTTTTCCGCGCCGAAGATTTCGGGAATTTCCGTCAGTATCGCGGCGGCGCCCGCCGCCGTGACGCGATCTGTAACGCGTCCGACTGCGGGGTTTGCGGTTAGCCCGCTAAAACCATCCGACCCGCCGCATTTGACTCCGATCACCAGTTCAGCCGCGGAACACTCTTCCCGCCGGTCCGAAGCGCAAATCTCGAGCAGCTCCTCAACAGCTTCTATTCCCGCTTCAACCTCGTCGCCAACCTGTTGTGACCGCACAGCGCGCAGACGTTTCGGTTCAACTCCCGCTGCGGCGATCAGCTTGTCGAGCTGATTGGACTCGCAACCCAAGCCCACAAACACAACGCCGCCGGCATTGGGATGGCGCCCCAGCGCAGCCAGTATCCTGCGCGTATCGCTCAAATCGTCGCCGAGTTGCGAACAGCCGAACGGATGCGTGAACGCGTGAACGCCATCGGCGCGCCCATTGAGATTTCTATTTGCATGGGCGGCAATTCGCTCCGCGGTCTTGGCGACGCAGCCGACCGTTGGGATCACCCACACTTCGTTGCGCGTGCCGACGCGTCCATCCGCGCGGCGATAGCCCATGAATGTTCCGGCGTTGATGTCGCGCAATGGCGATGCAGGCGGCTTTGCAAACGCGTATTGCTCTACGCCATCAAGCGCTGTGCGGAGATTGTGGGAGTGCACGTGGTCGCCCGGCTCGATATCGGCGGTCGCCAGACCGATGGCCGCGCCGTACTTAACAACGGTTTCGCCCGCCGCGATGAAACGCATCGCGGTTTTGTGACCGGCCGGGACCGGCGCGCGCAGAACAATCTCGACGTCGCCGACCGCCAGCTCGATCGGAAAGGTGGAGCCATCGCGCCGGCGGGCGGTG
>CAZAOB010000073.1:11237-16402 GCA_964486635.1 uncultured Caulobacterales bacterium
GCCAGTCTGTCGCCGGCCCGCGCAGGTTCCAGCAGCACCGCGACATTGTCGGCGGCGTGGATCTGCAGCGCTTTGGGCGCTTTCAGGCGGTGGAGGACCGACATTGAGCGGCTTGCTCCCGGGTTGTTTCCTGGCGGCGCCGGTATTCGCCGGCGCTCGAGATTTTCATTTTCCGATTTCTATGGTAACCGGTGTCATAAATTCCGCAAGGGCGCGTTTTCGCCCATTATAGCAGCGGTTTAGGTCAGGAACGGAAGAAAAATGGCGAATCCACTCGTCTTGCACGAAGACCGGCTGTTTCCCTCAGATCCCGCCCAGCGCGCCGTGGCCCGCGAGCTCTATGCGCCCATCGCCAGTCTGCCCATTGTCAGCCCGCACGGTCACACCGATCCGGCATGGTTCGCCGACAACGCCCCCTTCCCTAATCCGACCGAGCTGATTCTTGCGCCCGACCACTATCTGTTTCGCATGCTCTATAGTCAGGGCGTTCGGCTGGATCGTCTTGGCGTGCCTTCTCGCGACGGCCCGGCCGGCGCCGATCCACGCGAAGCGTGGCGGCTGTTCGCGGAAAACCATTTCCTGTTTCGCGGCACGCCGTCGCAAATCTGGCTCGATCATGTCTTCGCCACCGTGTTCGGCATCGACGTCCGCCTGAACGCTGAAACCGCTGATCACTACTACGATGTGATGGACGAAGCTTTGCGCACAGAAGCGTTTCGCCCGCGCGCCTTGTTCGACAAATTCAACATCGAGCTGCTCGCCACAACAGAAGGTCCGAACGATCCCCTCGCCCACCACAAAAAGATCAAGGCATCAGGCTGGAATGGCAATGTCATTTCCGCTTACCGCCCCGATCCGGTCGTCGATCCGGAACACGAAGATTTTCAGTCGGCGCTGGATGCGTTTTCTGCAATCAGCGGCGAGGACACGCGCTCATGGAACGGTTACCTGGCCGCGCATCGAAAGCGCCGCGAAGCGTTCAAGGAAATCGGAACCACTTCAAGCGACCACGGTCACCCGACTGCGAAGACTGCAGACCTGTCGCCGACGGAGTGTGAATCGCTGTTCGCAAAAGTCGCAAGAGGAGACGCGACCGCCGGCGAGGCGGAGCTGTTTCGCGCCCAGATGCTGACAGAAATGGCGAAGATGAGCCTGGATGACGGGCTGGTCCTGCAGATCCATCCCGGCTCCTACCGCAATCACAATCGCTGGCTGTTTGACAATTACGGCCGCGACAAGGGCGCCGACATTCCGACGCAGACCGATTACGTGAATGCCTTGCGCCCGCTGCTCAATCGCTTTGGTAATGATCCAAAGCTTTCGATCATTGTTTTCACTTTGGACGAAACGTCATACGCGCGCGAACTGGCGCCGCTCGCCGGTCACTATCCGGCGCTGAAGCTCGGCCCCGCCTGGTGGTTTCATGACAGCCCCGAAGGCATGCGCCGCTTCCGCGAGCAAACAACGGAGTCCGCAGGCTTCTACAATACAGTCGGCTTCAACGACGACACGCGCGCATTCTTGTCGATCCCCGCGCGTCACGACGTGGCGCGGCGCATCGACTGCGCGTTCCTGGCCCGGCTTGTCTGCGAACACCGTCTGTCGATCACTGATGCCCATGATGTTGCGCACGACCTTGCGTATCGATTGGTAAAACGCGCCTACAAACTCGATTGAACCTGCTGACGCTTCGCCAGTATCGCCGAACACCCGGCCATCATGACGGACATCGCTGCGCAATAGGCGCCCATGGATTTCAGTTGAGCCGTTAGAGGAACGCCCGCGTCAATCAACGTGCCAGTCAGCCCCGGTCCCGCCGCTGTGGCGATTACCATGGCGGACACGACGATGGCGCGCACGGCGCCCAGATGATCGGTGCCGTAAACACTCGGCCACAAGGCGCCGAACAATGTCGACGACACGCCATAGCTGACCCCGATCAGCGTCATGAACAGGAACAGCGAAAAAGCGCCGGCGCCGGAAGCGGCGATCAGGCACGCTGCGGCCAGCGGAACAAGAAACGCCGGTAATGTTCGCACCGCCCCAAAGCGGTCGATGATGACGCCGGTGACCAGTCCGATAACCACCGTCGCAATCGCCATCACTGTCAGTCCTTCCGCGAACAGCTGTGGGGTCCAGCCTCGCAACGCGTTCAAATAATCCTGATGAAAAAATATCGACGTGCCGATGAAGGGCGGCGCCAGCACGCCTGTGAGCAGCATCCAGAAGACCGGATCGCGCAGAACTTCGCCGCGCGTCCAATGGCGCACTTTGCGAACAGGGTCCACTACAGCCGCAACGGGCGTGCGCGGTCTGGCGTAAGCCCACACGCTCAACGGCATCCCTACGACTAACAGTGCGAGCGCGCTGAACACCCAACCGGCTTGATAGCCATAAGCGACCGCGGTGACGGCGAAGATGATCGGCAGTGTCGCGGCGCCGCCCTGAAATCCCAGTACAACAAGCGACATTGCTCTGCCGCGATGCCTGTCGAACCAGCGCCCGGTCGCCGTCATCGCCACATGGCTCATCATGCCCTGGCCAAACAGTCGGAGCAGAAAAATCGCAAACACCAGAACAAGAATCGTCGGTGCGTAGGCGGCCAGCAAACACGCCGCCGCAAGCGCCGGAAACACAAGCAGTAGCAACCGATGTTCTGGCACAACATCCACCAGCCTGCCCAGAAACGGCAAGCAGGCAGCGCTGGCGAGAGTCGAGATCATGTAGAGTCGGCCGAACTCGCCGTGGCTAAGATCAAACTTGGCCTGCCACTCAGCGACAGAACTCGCGATGAAAAACGTCTGGCCGAAACTGGAGAAATAGGTGAGCAAAAATCCGCCTGCGATCCAGCGGAAGCTCCTTCGAATAAATTCCAGCAAGAGTGACGCTCCAGAAGCTCAGAGCAACCATATCTCAAATTCAGCATTGGAAAACAATCGCCAGAAACGGCTTTACGTGCCCCACTGGATGAACGGAACCTTCGCAAACAGCTCCCGCTCTTCGCGGCGAGGATCGTTCACAAGCCTGGTTTTCTTGTCGAAGACCATCGTTTCGCGATCAGGAAGCGTGTGCTGATCCCATGTAGGCAAGCCATCATGATTTGGATCGCCATAGCGCGCCAGATTGATGAACGCCTGGCTCAGTTGATCGGAGACCCGGCGCGCATCGCGCCCCGTGCCGGTGATTGAACCTTCTGCGCCGATAGTGCCGAAGGCAAGCGGAATATCGAACGCATGCGGCGCGCCCCATTTGCCGCCATCATTGGGCGAGCCGAAGTCCATCTGATACACCCATGTGGGCGCGCCTTGCCGCGCGCGCGCGTCCGACTCTTCGACCTGACCGCGCCACGAACGTCCCGCCGTTGTCGCTGCAAAGAAAACATCTGCTGCGGAATAGTCCGGGTACACGCGTCGATAGGTGTCAACGACTTCGTCGGGCGAAATATCGACGCGCATATGGTGCGCGAGCCGCGCAGGCAGCGCCTCCCAACTCATGTCGAAGGCGTCGGGCTCGCGGCGGCCAATGAGGTTGCGAGTTTCATCATGGGTGTTGCCGAGGATCATGGGGATCGACGCCGACTGCGCCGGCGCTTCCGGCCAGAACGGATGCTGCATCAAAAATCGTTCGTCGAGCACCGGCCCGAAATAGAGACCCAGATCGGGATTGATCGGATCGCTGATCGACAGCGCTTCGACCAGCCGGTCGACAGGCGCGGCTTTCAGCGCTGCAACATCGCCCGGCGCGATTGATAGCGCGTCGAGATACGCCTCCGCCCGCTTTGTGGCGTTCAACGGTCCCGATGCGGTGACCTGCTGGCCACTCATGGTTGCGGCGGAATGGAATAATCCTTTCGCCGCGGGCGCGGCCATCATCGTGGCGATCTTGGCGCCGCCGCCCGATTGCCCGAACACCATCACCCGCGACGGGTCGCCGCCAAATGCTTCAGCATTGTCGCGCACCCATTCGAGCGCGAGCACCAGATCCCAGATGCCGGCATTGCCGGAGTCGGGAAAAGCGCCACCATTCATCATTGGCAAATACAAATATCCGAAAGCGTTGAGGCGGTGATTGACGGTGACCACCACTACGTCGCCCTTGTTCACGAGATGCGCGCCGTCATACATCGGGTGCGAACCGGAGCCGGAATTGTAAGCGCCGCCATGAAAGTAAACCATGACCGGGCGCTTGCCGCCATCGCCGAGCGCCGGAGTCCACACATTCAGAAACAAGCAGTCTTCGCTTACCGGCTCTCTGTCGCCGGATTGAGGACATGCGGCGCCATAGTCGACGGCCTCTGCAACATCAGACCAAGGCGCCGGCGCCGCCGGCTTTTCAAAGCGCAACGGACCGGTGTCCGCGCCATAACGCACGCCTTTGAAAACTTTGACGCCGCTATTGGTGTAACCGCGAACGGGACCGTTGCTCGTCATGGCGACGGGACGATCGGCAGATTGTGCAGCAAAGCCCTTCGTTGACAGCAACGCGCTCGCCGCAAGTCCATTGGCGAGAACGCGCCGCCTGCTGATACTGTTCCGCTTCATCATGGCGTTGCGTCCCTTCTCTGTACTATTGACGACGACGCAGACGGTTATGGTCGCGCGTCACTCGCAATTGCGACGGCCTCGCGCGCCAACTTCGTTACGGCGTCGAAGTTGCCAGCATCGATTTCGTTCTGCGGCGTCAGCCAGCTCCCGCCGCATGCGACGACCGAAGCGACGCTCAAGAAATCCTTCAAATTGGAAGCAGAGACGCCGCCGGTCGGCATAAAGCGCATATCGCGGAATACGGACGCCAGCGCCTTCAACATCGGAACGCCGCCGGAAAGGCCAGCCGGAAAAAACTTGACGGTGCGCAGGCCCAAATTCCATGCGCGCTGCACTTCACTGGGCGTCACAACGCCCGGAAAAATGTCGAGCTCGCGCGACTGACAGAATTTGACGACGTCATCGTTCAGTCCCGGCGATACAATGAACTGCGCGCCGCGACGCACCGCTTCTTCCGCCTGCCCGACCGACAGGACCGTTCCCGCACCGACAATGGCGCCAGGCGCCCGCTTTGCGATGGCTTCCATACAGTCCATCGCCGCGTCGGTTCGCAGCACGACTTCGACGAGATTGAGACCGCCGGCCTGCAATGCCGCGACAGTTTTCAACGCCACTTCGGGA
>CAZAOB010000074.1:0-15078 GCA_964486635.1 uncultured Caulobacterales bacterium
GCATATGCGCATCGCCTGCCCGCCGATCATTCATCCGGATTTTTACGGCATCAACACGCCGTCCTATGAGGAGCTGCTTTCGGTCGGCCGCTCGGTCGAGGAAATGCGCAAGATGATCGGCGTCGACAGCCTCGCCTTCCTGTCCCTCGACGGCCTCTACAAAGCCTTCCGCAAGGGCAAGCGTGACGATGACGCCCCGGCCTTTACCGACCACTGCTTTACCGGCGATTACCCGACCAAACTTACCGACCGCGACGCGGAGCTCAGGAACGCCATGGTGACGCAGCTCTCCTTCCTCGCCGAGACCAGTTAACCAATAAAGCCGCTTGATTTTTATACGGCGCGGGATCAAATCCGCCGTTGGCTTTTGTTCAGGGTCTTTTCGGAGTTTTCATGCGTCGCGTTATGCGGTCATCGGGCGATCTCATCGCCGACCGCCGGTATCAGTACGGGTTGTCTCTTGCGCGCGAACGCGATCACGCGGCCGCCGCTGATCTGTTTGAACAGGCGCTCGAACTCGCTCCGCATTGGGCCGATGCGTGGTTCGCGCTCGGCCGCGCCCGCCGCGACGCCCATGACCCGCAAGGCGCCGCCCATGCCTTCCGCGAAGCGTTGCATCTCGACGGCGACGACGCGCTCGGCGCCAGCCTCGAACTTTCACGCCTCGACGCCAGCGTTGAGATCGACGCCGCGCCCCTCGCCTATGTGGAAGGGCTGTTCAACGCCTATGCGGAAACGTTCGACAGATCGCTGGTCGAAAAACTCGGCTATGCGACGCCGCAAAAACTCAGCGCCATGGTGACATCGCTCGGCGGCGTTGAGCCGCTGCATTTCGCGCGCGTGCTCGATCTTGGTTGCGGCACCGGCCTTGCGGGCGAAGCCTTCGTCGCGCATGCGGGCTGGCTTGAAGGCGTCGATCTTGCCGGCGCCATGATCGACGAGGCGCGCGCCAAGGGCGTTTACAACGAGCTGACCTGCACTGATGTGCTGAGTTTCCTTGCCGCTGCGGAACATAAATACGATCTGATGCTGGCAGCCGATGTTTTCATCTATCTCGGCGATCTGACGCGCGTTTTCGCGGCCGCGTCAGCGAAGCTAAATCCCGCCGCTCTATTCGCCTTCTCGGTTGAACGCTCGTCCGGAAGCGAGATCGAACTGCGCGATTCCTTGCGCTTCGCCCATTCCGCCGATTACGTGCTCGCCGCGCTGAAGGCCGCCGGTCTGGAAGTTGTCAGCATCGAACAAGCCGTGCTGCGCAAGGATCGCGGCGCAGATGTGGACGGGTTGCTGGTGGTCGCACGCAAGCCTGTCATGGCGGCGGCTGCAACAGGAACCGGCGTCGAAGAGCCTCCAACTTCCGACCTCTTCAAGCTGAACTGAACAAATGAGACAGGGACACCCTCATCCTGAGGAGCAAGGCGCTTTCGCTCGAAAGCGGCTTGCGTCGCGAAGGATCGGCCGCGAGCGCTGCACATGTCTCCGATCCTTCGCGACGCGCATCGCCTTCCAACGGAAGCCGATGCGCTCCTCAGGATGAGGGTGTTATTGATTAAAGGTCGCGAAGCCGCGCCAGCGCAGCGTCGAGCGTCACCAGCTCCGCCTCGAAATTGGCGCGGCGCGTATGCTGTTCCTCAACCACCGCCGGCGGCGCCTTGTCGACGAAGTTCTTGTTGGCGAGCTTCTTGTCGATGCCGGCGATTTCTTTTTCGGCCTTGTCCTTTTCCTTGGCGAGGCGCGCCTTCTCCGCGGCGATGTCGATGAAGTCCGCGACAGGGAGCGCGGCAACTGCGCCGCCATGAACGATCTGCACCGCACCCTTCGGCGCCGCGTCAGCGTTCTTGATTTCCGACAGGCGCGCGAGGCGCTTCAACACTTCATCATGGCGCGCGAGCTTCGCCTGATCGTCAGCAGAGCCGCCGACAAAGATCAGCGGGATTTTCGCCGCCACCGGTACGTTCATTTCCTGACGCACCGAGCGCACGCCAGTGATGAGGTCGATGACCCAGTTCATTTCCGCCGCGGCGGAGTCATTTTTCAGCGTATCGTCAAAGGTCGGCCACTGGCTCACCATCAGCGCGTCGCGTTTGGCAAAAGCGCCCCAGAGTTCTTCGGTGATGTAGGGCATGAACGGATGCAGCAATTGCAAGATGCGGTCGAGCGACCAGGCGGCGGCGGCGCGGGTCTCGGTTTTCGCCGCCTCGTCCTCGCCCATGAAGACCGGCTTGGCGAGTTCGAGATACCAGTCGCAGAAAACGTTCCAGACAAATTTGTAGATCGCGCCCGCCGCATCGTTGAAGCGGTAGGCCCCGATCTCGCGCGTCACATCGGCGGCGCACTGGTTGGCTTCATGAACGATCCACTGGTTGAGGGTGAGTTTCGCCTTGGCCGGAACGAATGAAGCATCCGGCTTGCACTCATTCATCTCCGCAAAACGCGCGGCGTTCCAGAGTTTGGTGGAGAAATTGCGATAGCCTTCAACGCGGGATTCCGATAGGCGGATATTGCGGCCCTGCGCCGCCTGCGCCGCGAGCGTGAACCGCAACGCGTCGGCGCCGAATTTCTCGATCAGCACGAGCGGGTCGATGACATTGCCTTTCGACTTCGACATCTTTTGCCCATGCTCGTCGAGCACCAGCGCGTGGATATAGACCGTGTGGAACGGAATCTCCTTCATGAAGTGGATGCCGTCCATCATCATCCGCGCCACCCAGAAGAAGATGATGTCATGGGCGGTGACCAGCACCGATGTCGGATAATGCTTCTTCAGCTCCGCCGTCTGTTCCGGCCAGCCGAGCGTCGAAAACGGCCACAGCGCGGATGAAAACCATGTGTCGAGGACGTCTTCGTCCTGCACTAGCAAGGGCGCCGCATTATTTTCATGGCGGCGCATATTGTTGATGTCTTCGAGCGAATAGCCCTCGCTCGTATATCTTTGAATCGCCGCCTTCGTCGCTTCTTCTTCATTCTCGGCGACAAAGTAATGTCCGTCCGGCCCATACCACGCCGGGATGCGATGGCCCCACCAGAGCTGGCGCGAGACGCACCATGGCTCGATATTGTCCATCCACTGGTAATATGTCTTCGACCAGTTTTCGGGAACGAATTTGGTCTTGCCGTTTTCCACCGCTTCGATGGCTGGTTTCGCCAGCGTCTTTGCGTCGACAAACCACTGGTCGGTGAGCATCGGTTCGATGACCACATTGGAGCGGTCGCCGAAGGGCTGCATGATCTTTTTGTCTTCGATCTGAATCATCAGGCCTTCAGAATCGATATCAGCGACGACGCGCTTTCTCGCTTCAAACCTGTCGAGCCCGCGATATTCATCCGGCACCAGATTGATGCCGTCGACATAATTGGCGTCGGGCGTTCCGCCCGCTTCCACCAGTTTTTTCGCCTTCGCCGCTTCTTCGGCGTAGGGCGCGCCGTCATCGCGCATGGCGCCTTTCATATCCATCAGGCGATACATGGGAATGTCGCCGCGTTTGGCGACCTGATAGTCATTGAAATCATGGGCGCCGGTAATCTTCACCGCGCCGGAACCGAATTCGGGGTCCGGATATTCGTCAGTGATGATCGGAATGAGGCGGCGGTGTTCCTTCGGGCCCACCGGAATTTCGCAAAGCTTGCCGACGATCGGCGCGTAACGCTCATCGCTCGGGTGCACCGCCACCGCGCCGTCACCAAGCATGGTTTCGGGGCGCGTCGTCGCGATTGAAATGTAATCGCGCGTTTCGCGCAGCGTTATGTTCCCGTCGGCATCTTTCTCGACATATTCATAGGTGGCGCCGCCGGCCAGCGGATATTTGAAATGCCACATATGGCCATCGACTTCGGTGTTCTCGACTTCGAGATCGGAAATCGCGGTTTCGAATTTCGGGTCCCAGTTGACGAGCCGCTTGTCGCGATAGATGAGACCTTCATTGTAGAGGTCGACGAAGACTTTCATCACCGCCTGAACCATCTGGTCGTCGGCGGACCCGTCCTCGCCCATGGTGAAGCGTTCGCGCGACCAGTCGCAGGAGGCGCCGAGGCGTTTCAACTGATTGATAATCGCGCCGCCTGATTCATGACGCCATTTCCAGACCCGCTCGACGAACTTGTCGCGGCCCATATCCCGGCGCGACGGCTCCTGATTTTCCGCAAGCTGACGCTCGACCACCATTTGCGTGGCGATGCCCGCATGGTCGGTGCCCGGTTGCCACAGCACAGACTTGCCGCGCATGCGCTCGAAGCGGCAGAGGATGTCCTGCAGCGTGTTGTTGAGGGCATGGCCCATATGCAGCGAGCCGGTGACGTTGGGCGGCGGAATGACGATGGTGAAGGGCTCGCCCTCTCCGGACGGCTTGAACGCGCCGGATTTCTCCCACGCCTCGTAAAGGCGGGGCTCGGCGGCGTTGAAGTCAAAATGCTTGTCGAGAGTCTTGTCGGCCATGGCGTCCGGTCATTCTGCAGCTGCGAAAGACCGGGTTTATCCGCCGCCGGGCCAATGCTCAACCGCTTTCGCGGCGGTTCAGCGGCCCGGCGCCGAAAGCCCGGTATGGTGAGCGATAAACGCCCACATATCGGCATATTCCTCGATGATCTTCTCCGTGGGCTTGCCGGCGCCATGCCCGGCGCGGGTCTCGATCCGGATGAGATGCGGCTTTCCGCCAATATCAGCGGCCTGCAGCGTGGCGGCGTATTTGAACGAATGCCCCGGCACTACCCGGTCGTCCGTATCCGCCGTGGTCACCATGATCGCCGGATAATGGCGACCGTCACGGACATTATGGTAGGGCGAAAAGGAGAAGAGATTGCGGAAATGCGCCTCCTCCGCCGGGTCGCCATAATCGTCGACCCAGAACCTTCCCGCCGTGAACTGGTTGAAGCGCAGCATGTCCATGACGCCCACTGCGGGGAGCGCGGCGGCGAACAGGTCCGGGCGCTGATTGACCACCGCGCCGACCAGCAGCCCGCCATTGGAGCCGCCCTGAATGGCGAGCTTGTCCTTGGCGGTGATCCCTTCGGCGATCAGATATTCGCCCGCCGCAATAAAATCGTCGAACGTGTTCTGTTTGTTGAGCAGCCGCCCGGCGTCATGCCAGGCTTTGCCGTATTCGCCGCCGCCGCGCAGATTGGCCACCGCCAGAACGCCGCCCATTTCCATCCACTGCAACCGTGTAACCGAGAATGCCGGCGGCAGCGGCACGTTAAAGCCGCCATAACCGTAGAGCAGCGCCGGCGCGCGCTTCGACAGATCGAGATCCTTGCGGTGCGCGATGAACATTGGAATGCGGGTTCCATCCTTTGAAGGATAAAACACCTGCCGCACTTCGTAGTCTTCGGGATCGAACGGCGCATTGGCTTGCTTGAAAATGGTCTGTTCGCCGGTGGCGATGTTCAATCGAAAGATTGTTGGCGGACGATCGAAGCTTTCAAAGCTGAAGAATGTTTCTTCATCATCGGGTTCGCCGCCAAAGCCGCCGGCCGAGCCGACGCCGGGCAGGTCAACCGTCCCCATCGGCGCACCATCCAGGGCGAACATGTGCACAACCGATTTCACGTCTTCCATATAGGCGGCGAAAATCCGCCCACCGACAATATTGGCGCCCGCCAGAACGCCCTCGCCTTCTGCGACGATCTCGCGCCATGCCACACCATCAATCGGTGTCGCAACCACTTTGCCTTTCGGCGCATCCTTATTGGTGATGAAGAAATGCCGGCCGGCCGCCGTCGCGACATAGCTGTAATTGTTGTCAAACCCGGTCACGAGATTGACCGGCGGCGCTTGCGGCTTTGTCAGGTCCAGCAGCACAACTTCGTAGCGGTCATCGGTGCCTTTCCAGACGGTGATGACCAGCGTTGCGCCACCGCTCGACACGGCCGCGGAAAATCCATGATCGGGTTGATCCGGACGCGCATAGACAAGGCGATCACGGTCCTGTGTCTCGCCGAGTTTGTGAAAATACACCGCCTGATTGAGATTGACGCTCTGAAACGCGGCGCCCTTTTCCGGTTGCGGATAACGCGAATAATAAAATCCCGAGCCGTCCTTCGCCCAGCTTATCCCGGAAAACTTCACCCACTCGATGAGATCGTCCTGCACCGCACCGGTCGCAACATCGACAAGTTTAATTGAATGCCAGTCCGAACCGCCATCCTGAACAAGGTATGCGAGATGGGCGCCGTCGGGACTCGGTTCATATCCGGCAAGCGCCGTCGCGCCGTCGGCGGACCAGGTGTTCGGATCGAGCAGCAAACGCGGCTCGGCTTCGCCCTCCTGCACAAACAGGACAAACTGGTTCTGCAGCCCGTCATTGCTGCAAAAGAAATATCGCTCGCCGGCCTTTTCCGGCAGCGAGAATTTTTCAAAGTCCCACAGCGTTTGCAGTCGCTGTTTGATAGCGGCGCGGCCGTCGAGCGTTTCGAGATAGGCGAAGGTCGTTTTATTTTGCGCCGCGACCCAGTCAGCGACATCGCTATCCTCGCGCACATCGGCTTCGAGCCAGCGATACGGGTCCGCCACCGCGACGCCGAACATCTCATCGGTCTGATCGACTTTTTTCGTTTCGGGATATTTCGTCATGTCCGGTCACTCATATCGTTTCAGGGCAAAGAAAAAGCCGGCTCGCGCCGGCTCTTCATACTTCGACTGAGAGCGAGAAGATCAGCCCCGGCGGCGGCGGGCGACGCGCTGGACTTCTTCTTCCACTTTTTCCTCCACGATGGCGGGGAGATTGGCGTCGAGCCATTCCTTCACCATCGGGCGGAGCATTTCCGTAACGATGTCTTCCAGCGTCTTGCCCGGCCCTTCGGAGATCCGCACGGACTGGGACAGCGACCGGAAGGCCTGTGAGGCGGCCGCAACCGTCGTGTGATCGAGAATTTCTTCTTCGACTTCGTCTTGCATGGGAGCCGCCACGGTTTTCTTCGTAAAATCAGCGCTTTCTACGCGCGGGCGAGAGTCTGCCTGAGGCGCCTGCGGGGTAGCCGGCGCGGGTTGCGCGGGCGCCGGGCTGGCGGCAGGGGTCAACGTCAATTCCGGCTTCGCCGCCGTCTTTTCCGGCGCAGCCTTGGCCGTCGCAGCGCCCTGATCTTCCTCATCCTCGGAAATGATCCGGCGGATGGAGGCGAGGATTTCTTCCATGCTCGGTTCTGGTTGGGCGTTTTCCATTGACCAAGGGTCCCCTTTAGCGGGTCAAATTGAATGACGAGCGCAAAATAGCAGCGCAATTACGTCGTTTTCAGGCGCTTCGCAGCACTTATCAAGGCTTTCCTCGCCCTTTAGGTCACTCATTATAAAGGCTGAGCGCGTCGTCTTCCACCGCTGCGGATATCCCCACCGCGTCCGGCGTCAACACGCCGATCGCCGCCAGAAGTCCGAACGCGGCGGTCTGGGCGTCGCGCTGGGCGCTCACCAGATTGACTTGGGCGTTGAGATACTCCTGCTCGGCGTTGAGCACGTCGAGCGTCGAGCGCGTGCCGACCATGGCCTCGGCGCGCACTCCTTCGAGAGCGAGCGTATTGGCTTCAACTGAAGCGGCGGCGGACCTCGCAATGGCCCGGGTGGTTACAAGTCGCTCCCAGGCGGAAATGGTCTGCGCTTCAACCTGACGTTCGGCCTCGATCACTGCCGAACGATCTCCATCGTGCAGCGCCTTGGCCTCTTTCACTTTTGAAAAATTCAAGCCGCCGAGAAAGATCGGCATGGATGCGCGGGCGCCGAAACGAAATTCTTCGCTGTTCTGAACAAAGAAGCTCGGCTCTTCCGCATACTGATAACCGGCTGTCAGCGACACAGATGGGAGGAACGCGCCGCGAGCGATATTGACTTGACGGCGCGACACTTCCGCCTGTTCACGGGCGGCGATCAGCGCCGGCGCATATTGCGTCGCGACCGTTTGCGCCGCCTCCAGCGTTTCCGGCAGTTCCGGCAGCTCAGTGTCGGCTTCAAGATCGCCCGGCATTTGTCCAACAAGTTGTGCGTAGTTTGCACGCGCGATGGCGAGGTTGCCTTGGGCGGATGAAAGCCGTGCTCTTGCTTCCGCTAATCGCGCTTCAGCCTGCGAAACATCGGTGCGTGTAATTTCGCCGACATTGAAACGAGCCTTCGCCATTTCATGCTGTCGCACAAGCACAGTCACGTTCTGCGTATTGAGATCAAAAACTGCGAGGTTGCGTTGCACATTGAAGTAGGCGCCGGCCACCTCAAGCATGATCTGTTGTTCCGCGCCGACGAGCTGCGCACCCCCGGCCCTGATGCGCGAACCGGCCTGTTTGATCGCGTTCAGATTGCGGAAGCCTGTAAAGACCGGCTGTTCCGCCGTAACGCTTGCGGCGAGAGAATTGAGTTTGCTATCGCTCGACCCGAGGGTTGAAGATTGCGTGGTGTCGACTTTGTCGTAGGTCCCGCCGGCGGAAATCTGCGGCAGCGCGCCCGCCCAAGCCTGAGCCCTTGATTGACGCAAGGCGCGCAACCTTGCGCGCTCGGCGCGAATGGTCGGGTTGGTCTGATAAGCGAGCGCCAATGCGTCCCGCAAGGATTCAGCCGAGGCAGGCGTCGAACAAACGCTTAGCGCGCTCAACACCGCCATCAGTCCAATTGATACTCGCAACTCCGCCCTCCTTTGGACCGTACGCCAAACAACAGCGCCAGCGCACGCCCTAATCTGAGCTTTCAGGCCCATTCTTCAAGGCGATTCCGCAGCTTGCACCGTGAATTCCCGGTTAAAACACGAAGGATTTTTCGGCTGCGAAGCCGGGAAGAACGGATTTAGCGCTGGCGTCGAATTTTTCCGCCCTGGCGAAGGCCTCTCCGCTTCGGGTGAACACAACACCGCGGGAAACGCCGCCTTCGCGCATAAGCGCCGCCAGACGGCCGCCATCTTTCAATTGTTTGAGGAGGTCATCGGGGCGCACTTCGATGACTCCGTTGACAAAAATCAGATCGAAGGGACCCTGGCCGGCTGCGCCCTTGGCATGGTCGCTCGCCAGCACTGCCGCGTTGGAAACCCCGATTTGCGTCAAATTCTCTTGCGAAGCCGCCGCCAGCGATTCATCCGACTCCACCGCGACGACCATCTCCACGAGCTGCGCCAGCACGGCTGTGGCGTAGCCGGGGCCAGACGCGACGCACAGACACAAGTCGCCCGCTTTGGGTTTCGCCGCCGCCGCCAGCTTTGCGAAGTCCCGAACGGTCATCAGGGCGCGGCCGGGCGCGAAGGGAATCTCGCGCTCCACATAGGCCTGCTCGCGGACCGCCGCAGGCAGAAAAACTTCACGCGGAACCGTTTCCAGCGCCGTTTGCAAGCGCAAATCCGTGACATCGTTGGTGCGCACCTGGCTGTCCACCATGCGCCGCCGCGCCGCCTTAAAATCCATGAGTCGCCTCTGTTCTCAGGTTCTGCGCCTGCGGCATACATCCCGCCGCGCCCCCGCGCAACGCTCCGGCGTCAATCCTGTGAACGGCCGGCAGCGAAGCGATTGCGAAAGCCGCCATCGGTGGCCAAGTTCCCTTTGACCGCACCCTTGCCCCGCGCTATGAGGGCGGCCCTTCACGAGCCGCCTGAATTCACCACAGGGCGGTTTTTGGTCCGGCCACGTGGCGGAGTGGTGACGCAGCGGCCTGCAAAGCCGTGTACGCCGGTTCGATTCCGGCCGTGGCCTCCATACAACATCTTGAATCTATTTCTGATTTTCCAGCCACGGCGGTTTAAATCGCCGCACAAGCGCCCATCTCTTCATTAAAATTTTATCGTCTTGTGTTTTCAATTGGTTAGGAAAACGACGCTCAAGAGCTATTCGCCGCATTGCAGTAACCGCCCGCCGCTTGGCGCTTGCGGTTCGAACAAACAGCGGACAAGTAAGAACCAACAGCCAGATGTACTATTGGCGTCGTTTTTTAAGGAGTGGATCGCATGCGAATCGGGGGCGTGGCGCTGGTCGCCTTAATGACGGCATCGTGCGCGAGCGTAAATCAGGAATTGCTGGAAGCGCAGCTTCCCGACGCGCCGGCCGCATGGACCGCTGACGACGAAGTCGGCGCCGCGCCGATTGGCGACTGGGTTGCGGCATTCGACGACAACACGCTTCGCGGCCTCATCAGCGAAGCCATGGAACACAACAACAACTTGCTTGCGACCGCTGCGAACCTGCAGCAAGCGCGAGCAGGCGCCAGAATCACGCTGGCAAATCAACTGCCGGTCATCGGCGCAAACTTCAGCGCCACGCGCAACGCCATCGTCACCGATCCAACCACCGCCGCGCAAGCAGGCGGCGGCACGGGCGGCGGCAGCAGCCGGCTTTACATCAACAACTTTTCACTCGGCGGATCGCTCAGCTGGGAACTCGATCTGTGGGGCCGGCTAACTGATGAAACACGCGCGTCATATAAAGACGCCAAAGCGGCCTACGCAGATCTCGCCGGCGCAGAACTTTCCGTCGCGGCCCGGGTGTCGCAAGCATGGTTCGCACTCATCGAAGCGCGCCAGCAACGTGAACTAGCCGAGCGCGATACCGAAGCGCGCGAAAGAAACTTGCGCGTGACGGAGCGGCGCTATGAGCGCGGCGTGTCATCAAGTCTTGACGTGCGACTGTCACGGTCGGCGCTCGGGTCGAGCCAGGCCAACCTCGCGCTGCGTCAGCGCCTCGAACTGGAGGCATCTCGCGCACTCGAAGTCTTACTTGGCCGGTATCCGGCCGCGGAACTTGAAGCCGCGGACAAACTTCCGGTGTTGCCGGCGCTCGCCGGCGCAGGCGCGCCGGGCGATATTCTCGCGCGCCGCCCCGACCTCATCGCTGCGGAAGCACGCATGGAAGGTTCCGGCCTTCGCGCTCGTGCGGCGCGCAAGCAGTTGCTGCCGCAAATCACTTTGTCGTCGCGGGCGGGAACGTCCGGACCGGACTTCGCTGATCTCGTCGATCCGCAGCGCCTCGCAGGCAACATCGCCGGCGGTCTGTTCCAGCCGCTGTTCCAGGGCGGACGGCTACTCGCCAATTCCAAGCGGGCTCGCGCTGCGGCCGAAGCGTCGCTTTATAACTATGTGCAGACAGTGCTGACTGCGTATCAGGAAGCAGAAAACGCGATCGCCGCTGAAAAGCTGCTCGCGGCGCGCGAAGACGCTTTGCGGCTGGCATATGAAGAAGCAGCAGCGGCGGAAGACCTGACGGAGCGCCGCTACAACAGTGGCGCAGCCACCATCTTCAACCTTTTGGACGCTCAAACCCGTCGAATTTCGTCGGAGAGCCAGTATATTCAGGCGCAACAACAGCGTGTTTCAAACCGGGTTCAACTTTATCTTGCGATAGGCGGGGATTTTCTGACGCAAGAGAGCCTGGCGGCGCTGGCGGGAGCCGACACCGGAGAGTAAGTAACAACAATGTTTCGTAAAATCGTCACTTTGGTCGGCACGGCGGGGATTATCGTCGGCGGCGTCGCCTTGATCGGTCTGATGGGCGCAATGCGTCCCAAAATTGAACCGAAAGAACCGGACGCTGTGCCGCCGACCGTGTTTTACTCGATCGCTGACGTGACCTCCGTTACTTTGGATGTGACCGCACAGGGCGAAGTTCGACCGCGTACGGATATTTCACTGACGGCGCAGGTTGCAGGACAAGTCGTATCAACGTCGCCGGAATTCGTGAATGGCGGCGCCTTCGAAGAAGGCGACGTCCTCATTCAAATCGAAGACGCGCCTTACCGCGCAACCGCAGCTGCAGCGCGGTCACGTCTTGCTCAGGAAGAAGCGGAAGCTGCACTCGCACGCAGAGACTACGAAGAGCTTGGACGGGTTGAAGATCCGACCGACCTCGCCTTGCGTATTCCGCAATTGTCTCAGGCACAGGCCGAATACCGCGCCGCGCAACTCAACCTCGAGCGCACCACCATCCGCGCGCCGTTCAAAGGCCGTGTACGCGAACGCATCGCCGGTGTCGGCCAGTATGTTGCGCCGGGCGCGCAGCTAGGGCGCATCTTCTCGACCGACGTTGCAGAAATCCGCTTTCCGTTGAACGACAACGATCTTGCCAAACTCGGGCTGCCTATCGCTTTTTCGGCCAGCAAGGAAAATCCGGGACCGCCCGTCGTGATGACCGCGCTCATCGCCGGCCAGGAACACAAATGGCTTGGACGCATCGAACGTACGGACGGCGCCATTGATCCGACGACACGCCAGATCTTCGCGATTGCTGTGGTGGACGACCCCTACGGAAAAGGCGCCGACAACGGCACCCCTCTCGCCATGGGCCTGTTCGTGAGCGCGACCATTGAAGGCAAGCCTTACGAGAATGCTATCGTCTTGCCGCGATCTGCGCTTTACGGCCGTGACACCGTCTATGTGATCAATGACGACGACACCGTCGCCAAGCGGACCGTCACGATTGTTTCCGCGGAAAAAGACATCATCACCATCTCTTCCGGTGTTGAAGACGGCGAGCGCGTGGTCACTTCTCCGCTGCGCGGCGCCGGCGAAGGCGACAAGGTTACGCCAACCGATCCGTCCGCCATCAAGCCGAACGAGCAGAACCTGGCTGAAACCAGCGGCGGCAACGAACAAACTTCGGCGGGAGAGCGCTAATGAACGGCCTCATCGCCTGGTGGTCGAAAAACAGCGTCGCCGCCAACTTGTTGATGGTGGCGATCCTGGTGACGGGCGCGCTCGCGTTCCTGCGCCTGGAGCGTGAAGTTTTCCCGTCAGCAGATTTTAACGGCGCAACCATCAGCGTTGCCTGGCCTGGCGCTTCGCCCATCGAGATCGAGGAGCAGATCATCCTGCGCATCGAGGAATCGATCGCCGATATTGATGGCGTTGAACACATTGATTCAACGGCTCGCGAAGGAAGCGCGGTTTTGAACGTGGAAGGCATCGACACAATCGACGCCACGCGCTTTCTGAACGACATCAAGAACCGCATTGACGGCATATCCACCCTTCCACAGGATGCGTTTCCTCCGGTCGTTTCACAGTGGAGAAATGACGGCGGCGCCATTTACATGGCGCTTTACGGAGATCTTCCTGAGCGGGAACTGAACAGACTCGCCAGAGATCTTCGCGATGAAGTCGCACAAATCCCGAACGGTTCGCCGCTGGTGGAACTTTGGGGCGACATGCGCGAAGAAGTTTCCGTCGAAGTTTCGGAAGAAGCGCTGCGACGCTTTGGATTGACCTTCGATGACGTGGCCCGCGCCATTCGCGGCTCGTCCCTGAATGTCGCAGCCGGCCAGGTCCGCACGGAAACAGGCAACATTCAGGTGGCGGCGCGCGCCCTCGCCGATACTGAAGAAGAATTCAGCAGGATCGTCATCCGCCAAAACCCTGACGGATCCGTGCTGCGGGTCAGCGACGTCGCCCGCGTGGTCGACGGCTTTGAAGACCGCAACATGAAGCGTGAAATGAATGGCCAGCCATCCATTTCCATCGCCATCAACGCCCCCGAAACGCTGAACATCGTCCAGCTTTCCGCGGCGGTGAACAAATGGATTGAAGAAAAGAACACCGAGCTCGAAGGCTCGGCAAAGCTCTTCGTCTGGTTCGACACCGCCGATCTCTATTTCGCCAGGATGAATCTCGTCTCTTCCAACGCGGTGATCGGCCTGGTACTCGTCCTCATCATTTTGTTGCTGTTCTTGCGCCCCGCTGTGGCGTTCTGGGTCAGCATCGGCATCGCGGTTTCTTTCGCCGGCGCGTTCATATTCATGCCAGTGACCGGTGTGTCGCTGAATATGTTGTCGCTTTTTGCATTCCTCTTGGTGATCGGCGTCGTCGTCGATGACGCGATCATCGTCGGGGAAAGCATTCACAACCAGACTGAAGAGGGCAACGCCGGCCTCGATGCAGCTGTGGCCGGGACCCAACTCGTCGCCAAGCCGGTATTCTTTGCGGTGCTGACGACGATGATCGCGTTCATGCCCTGGTTGTTCATGTCCGGCGGCACAGCGCAGTTCACCAAGCACATCACGCTTACCATCATTTTCGCCCTCACCTTCTCGCTGGTGGAATCGTTTTTCATTCTCCCGTCGCACCTGGCGCACATGAAGCGGCAGAATCGCGACGGCGTGTACTACAAAATGCAGCGGGTGTTCGCCGAAGGACTGATGAACTTCGCTCAGAATTTTTATCGGCCGCTCATCACGCTGGCGCTGCGCCTGCGCTATTTCACGGTGGCTGGGTTCATCGTTGCGTTCGCCGTCGCCACCGCGCTGCTCGCCCAGGGCTGGATTTCATTCAAGTTTATGCCGGAAGTGCAAGGCACGTTCATCTCCATGAATGTGCGGCTTCCGGAGGGCGCATCGTTCAATCGAAGCCTTCAAATTTTCGATGAAGTCCAAGCCGCGTCCGACAAGCTGCGCGACGCCAGAGGCAAGGCGAAAGACGGCACTGACTTTGTGAAAGCAGTCTACATCCGCGCTGACGAAGGAAGCGTCGTTTCCTATGTGACGATTGTCGGCGCCGAACACCGCAAAGATTCCACTCAAGTGGTGGCGGAAGAGTTCCGAAACTATCTGGCCGATATTCCTGACGCCGAAGAGATCAACGTCACCTACACCATCAATGATGGCGGGCCCGACTTTGCGTTCGGCATTGAATCCGACAATCTCGAAGATCTGCGTTTGGCGACGCTGGACGTTCAGAACTATTTGCGGACTTTGCCGGGTGTTTATGACGTCCGCAACAATCTGCAGTCAGAAACGCCGGAATTGCAGATCAGCCTGAAGCCGGGCGCCGAGCGCTTCGGACTGACGCTGGCGGAAGTTTCCCGGCAGGTGCGTCAGGCGTTCTATGGCGAAGAAGTTCAGCGGCTTCCCCGCGATGGACAAGATGTGCGCGTGATGGTGCGCTACCCGCGTGCGGACCGGGAATCGTTGACAACAATCGAAAGCATGCGCGTTCGGACCGCTGATGGCCGTGAAGTTCCGCTATCAGCCATCGCCGATGCTGAATTCGCGCCTAGTTTCAAACGCATCGAGCGTCGCGACCGGACACGGTCCGCACGGGTCACCGCGGAGTTGCGCGAGGATGTGGACCGCGCAGCCATTATGAAAATGTTCAATCAGGAATTCGTGCCTGAGTGGAAACTGCGCCACCCGGAAGTCAACCTCGC
>CAZAOB010000074.1:15088-16076 GCA_964486635.1 uncultured Caulobacterales bacterium
CGAATTCATGGTCGAGTTTCCAGCGCTCTACGGCGTTGCGTTCCTCTCCATGTACATGCTTCTGGCGATTGCGTTCGGTTCGTACTGGCAGCCGGTGCTCGTCATGTGCGCCATCCCGTTCGGGTTTATGGGCGCCGCCTTCGGCCATTTTCTCTTCGGTCTCGACTTTGCGCTCTTTTCCTTCTTTGGCATCGGCGCGGCGGCAGGCGTGGTCGTCAACGACAACCTCGTTCTGATCGACTACGTGAACAGGTTGCGCGCTCAAGGCGAAGGCGCCTTTGCCGCACTGGTGAAAGCTGGCGTCGGGCGGTTCCGCCCCATCCTGCTGACGTCCGTGACGACATTCGTCGGGCTGCTGCCCATCATGTTCGAGCGCTCTACGGACGCACAGTTCCTGATGCCAACTGTCGTCGCCCTCGCCTGGGGCGTCTTCTTTGCGATGTTCGTTACGCTTTTGTTCGTGCCGGCGATGTATGCGGTCGGCGCGGACGTCGCCCGCTTTTACCGCTGGGCATGGACTGGCGAGAAGCAGCCCGAAGTCGGGCACGGCGCGTCCGAGCACAGCGATTTTGGCGGCGCGCAAACGGACCTCAGCGGACGCCGTCGGGAACTGGGCGATCGCCGCAATCCCCTGTGGGACCCGGCCGAATAAACCCTCTTTCCGCCTGAACGATTAAGGGCCTCTGCGCGATGCGCAGGGGCCCTTTTGTTAACCATATGTTAAGACCTTGATGAGACCTTAATTGTGTCTTCTCCCGAGAGGACACCCCACCATACCCCACGACAGTGAGTACCGGCCGCGTTTCCCCCAAACGCGGCCGTCTCGCATTTGAGACCCCACGTCTTTTCCTTAGCAAATCAACCGCAAGCACTGGCTCAGATTTCAGAGCCACCGGCATTATTTAGCCGATTCGATGACAGTTTTTTGCCGTTCGTCAGGGTGAGCGCGCGCCTCTATAACGCCGCCGGCCGGCTAAGGATTATGAAA
>CAZAOB010000075.1:0-15949 GCA_964486635.1 uncultured Caulobacterales bacterium
ATATGAGCCACGAATTGCGCACGCCGCTGAACGCCATCAACGGATTCTCCGAAGTGATGCAGTCGGAACTCTACGGCCCGCTCGGCGACGTCAAATACAAGGAGTATGTCTCCGACATACTTTCCAGCGGGCGGCATCTGCTCGAACTCATCGACGACATTCTCGACATGTCCAAGATCGAGGCCGGCAAGCTGACGCTGGAACCGAAACGCATTGAGCTTGAGAAAATTCTCAATGAAAGCGCGCGGCTGGTGTCGAAGCGCGCCGCCGACGCTGGCGTAAAACTTACTGCGTCAGTCGGTCACGCGCCGGCGATCTGGGCCGACAGCCGCGCCGTCAAACAGGTCACGCTGAACCTCTTGTCGAACGCGCTGAAGTTCACCCCGCGTGGCGGCGAAGTGACCCTGACCGCCGAGGCCGATCTCGACGGCGTTACGGTGATCGTTGCGGATTCCGGAACGGGCATCGATCGCGCGAAACTTCAGAAACTCGGCGCACCGTTTGAACTCACCGAGTCGCATTTCTCGCGCACAGGCTCAGGCTCCGGCATCGGCCTCGCGCTATCGAAATCGTTGATGGACATGCAGGGCGGCATACTGGCGCTGGCCTCACAGCCGGGCAAAGGCACCGTCGCCTGCGCCACCTTCCCGCGCCGCAAGGAAGCGAAAGTCCGCCTGCCGCAATTCATCCGCAAGGAAGCGCATGTGCTGACAGGCCGTGATGCGACGCCTGCGCAAGTGGTCTCGACCCAGGCTGCGGAGTAGCTTCTACAAACTCATAAACATCGCAATCGCGCGGCGGGCCGTGCGAAGGGTCGATGTTTGCGTTGCGCCTTCGCGCAAGTCGTTCAGTTTATCCGCATCGAGAACAACGCCGCGCAGAATCACCGCGTCTGGATTCTCAACGAGGCTCACATCACTCAGCGGATCGCCGGAAACGAGGATCAGGTTGGCGCGATAGCCCGGCGCGACCTGACCCGTCTTTTCAAACCCCAGCAATGCGCCGCCATTGACGGTGGCGGTTTCCAGCGCCTCATGGGGCGTCAAACCGGCCTTGACCAAAAGTTCCAGTTCACGGGTCAGGGACGATCCCGGTAGATTGGTGAAAATCCCTGCATCAGTTCCGGCGACGAGCGGCACGCCGGCATCATGCATCATCTTTGTCGCGGCGCGGTAAAATTCGGCGCGCGGCGCCTCGCGCTCGGCGCGCATCGGATTGCTCCAGAACTCATAAGTTCCGGCGTCGAGCATTTTAAACAGCGGATTGATCGTGTCCGTTCCGGGCCGGTTCAGATACGCGCCCGACGATTGCGCCACACGCACAAGATTGTCCTGCGCGATGAGTGTGGGATCGACGGTCACGCCAGAAGCCGCAATCTGCTGACTGAGCGCGCGCATTTTTTCTTCGCTGAGTTCATCGCTCAGCCCGTGCCAGACTATCGACTCCGTGTGTTCGATGGTTTTGAAATGATGCCCGAGCACTTCTTCAAATGAAACATCGAACGGCTTTTCAAAGGGAACGCCCTCTCCGCGCGCGCCCTCCGGCGTGTGGCCGGAAACGCTCATGCCGAGACGATCCGCCTCCTCCATAATCGCCTCGAACGGTTCGCGGTGAAGATTGGAGTAGAGTTTGAGCGCGCGATAGCCGTCTTCATATTGTTGGTTCACGGCGGCGCGCGCGTCTTCGGCGGTGACGACAATCTGATGATTGTCCTGCTGATTTTGGCCGGGCGAATTGAGGATCGGCCCGGTGGTGATCATGTCAGGGCCGAGAATGCGGCCCGCCTCGATGCGTTCGATCAGCGGCAAATGAAACGGCATGCCTGACAGGTTGCGAATGCCGGTGACGCCATGGGCGAGATAACCGGCAAGTTCGGCTTCATCCCAGACATGCACATGCGCATCGATCAGGCCGGGCAGCAGCGTCCGGCCCTCGCCGTCGACAAGAATCACATCATCAGCACTCAGACCTTCCGGCGCGGCGAGCGAGCCCGCGTCGCCAATCTCGGAAATGCTTCCATTCACGATCAGAATGGCGCGTGCTTCTTCTGCTTCCGGCGCGTCCGGCGCCATGGAAACGAGGCGCACATTATCGATCAACACAGCCTGCGGCGCTTGCTTAATTGGCCGCAACGCGGATGGATAACCGGTCACCGCGAATGCCAGCCAAACGCCGGACAGCAACAGCAATGCGCCAACGCCGAGCGCGAATTTCTTCAGCATGATAATTGTCTTCCCCGTTCCGACACGCTCGCGGAACAGGCCCGCCATACGCGCTCAAACTACCGATGAAGATCGGACATAGGCGCCAATCGCCGCCATGACAAGGCGGCGAAGGGCGTGAGCGCGGATGCCTAGTCTTGATCAGCCGGCGGCGGCGGATCGCGATGCTTGTCGCCGCGTTCCTTGTGGCGCCGCTTGTGGCGCTCTGCGCGGCGCTGATTGGCCGTATCGATCAGGCGCTTGCGTTCGGCGGCGGGCAGCGATTCAAAGGCGCTCAGGAACGCTTCGTTGAAGAGATCGTATTTGCGATCCTGAACGGCGCTGATCTCTTCAAGCTTCGCTGCGATGGCGTCGCGATCCCAGTCTTCCGCGCTCATCAATACGCCAAGCTCGCGGCGCAGAGCGCCCATCTTGTGATGCTCTTCACGCAAGGTGGGCAGCTCTTCGCGGAACGCCTCGCGGAATTTCTCGCGAAGTTCCGGCGATAACTCATCAGCGTAAGTCAGAATACGGAACGGATCTTCAAATCCGCCGCGCGGGCCGCGTTCGCTTTTTTCCTGCGGCGGATGTCCAGCCAGCATGCGCCCGGAAAAATGTCCCAGCGTGAAAACATTCACGGCAATCGAAACAAACAGCCCGACAGCGAGCGCGATGATTACTCCGCGTCCCATGCGAGATCTCCTTCTTCGTCGATCGCGGTCAGCGAAAGATCGTCCAAATAGGCAAGCGCCTCATATTCCGGCGTAAGCGGCGTTTGCGCCGACGCGCTGATCATGCCAGAGGCAATGCCGAGCGCGCCAAGTCCCGCCAGCGCACCAGCGGGCGCAAGACGCATGATCGGCGCGAAGCTGCGCAGCCAGTCCATGACACCCGGTTGTGCGACCGGCGCCTGGAACGACGCGGCTATCCGGCGCGGCAAATCTTCGCTCATGCGCGGCGCGCTGGCCGCATTCAAAAATCCGTCGAGCTCGAGAGCCTGCGACATGATGTTAGCGGCCTCATCCGTATCGAGAAGATCGTCGAACGATGCGCGCATGTCAGCCGGCCAGCGAGCCGGGTCGCCGCCATAAGCGTCGCAACAGCGGCTCAACGCCTCGAGGCGTTCAATTGATGTTGATGTTTTGCTCATCGTCCATCTTTCCCGTCAAATGCTCGCGCATGGGCGCGAGACTTTCCTTCAGGCCGCGCCTCCCGCGCGCCAAAAGCGATTCCAGCGCATCAACGCTGATCTCCATAATCTCAGCGGCTTCGATATTGCTCAACTCCTGAAAATGGCAGAGCGTTATCGCCAGCTTTTGCCGCTCCGGCAGGCGTTCCAGCGCTTCATCGATCGCAAATCGCCGCTCCCGCAGGAAAATCGCCTGATCCTGACGGTCCGCGCCGTCGATCTGGGATTCCATGCCGCCAGGCGCGGCTTCTTCCGGTGCCACCCGCTTCGCCTTGCGCAACTGGTCGAGGCAGATGTTCATCGCCACGCGGTAGAGCCAGGTTTCAAATTTGGCGCCTTGAGGCTTCCACTTCGCAGCATGCCGCCACAGACGCAAAAAGGTTTCCTGCACGGCGTCTTCGGCGGCGTGCCTGGAACCCAGCATCCTGTAGCTGGCGGCGTAAATCATTCGCGTATGCCTCTCAACAAGCATGGTGGCGGCGATTTGGTCTCCGCCCCCTGCGCGCTTGACCAGCGCTTCATCGCTATCTGCATCTTGTTTCAACAATGCGCCGGTCTGGTTTAGGCCGGTCTCGCACCCCCAGCAGGGCGAGACCGGATATCATCAACGAAACTTACTCGCCGCGTTTTCCGCCGCGACGGTGATGGCCGCGGCCGCGATGCTGCTCGTCTTCGCTCAACACGCCATTGCCGTCCTTGTCCATCTTGTCGAAGCGCTCTTGCGCCGCGTTCAGATATTCCGTGCGGTCGACATTGCCGTCACCATTGGCGTCGGCGCTGCGTTTGGCGCGACGCTCTTCGCGCTTGGCTTTGTGATAAGCCTGCATTTCTTCTTTGGACACGGCGCCGTTGCCGTCAGCATCGGCGGCTTCGATGAAGGCCGCGTGCTTTTCAGACATTTCATCGGCGGTGATTTCACCATCGCCATTGACGTCCATGCGGTCCCAGCCGCCTTGGCCCCGGCCTTTGCCGTCGCCAGCGACGGCGGCGGTGGCCAGCAGGCCGGCGCCCGCAATCGCGAACGTGGTCATCATGATCTTTTTCATATCAATTCCTCTATCAGCTTTCGCCATCCAGCAGTCATTGAACGGGTCAGCGGCGGAAATCCGTCGCGACACCCTGCTGCCCCACGAAAGCCTTCGCCAGCGCGCTTTCCACGGTCTCGAACCGCTTGGCGGGAACCCGGCTTTCGCCCCCGGCCGGGGTGGAAATTTCATAGGAATTTCCGCGTATTACCGCATCCACATCGGCGAAAGCGATGACCCGTTTGCGCGCCGGCGACCAGGCGCAGCTGGTGATTCGCCCGACCGGCTTGCCATCACAAAAGACCGCCGCGCCGGGGCTGGCCGATTCAGCGTCTACAGAGAGGGCGCGAAGACGACGGCGGGGCTTTCCGGCCAGTTCCCGCAGGCCCCGGCGGCCATTGAACCAGCCTCGATCGAGCGGCGCCAGATGGGCGAGACCCAACTCTTCGGGGGTGCGCGGACTCGCGCCAGCTCGGCCGGCCGGCGAGAAGTCGAGACCGGGTCGCGGGGCGCCGGCCTCAAGACGCAAGATCTCCAGCGCATCGAGACCAACCGGCGTTCCTGCGCCGCGGCGAATGATCCGTTCCCAGATGGTCAGCGCTTCGTCTTTCGGAAAGATGAGCTCGACGCCAGGAAGCGCGCCGAACTGGATCGGGCGCGCCGCGGTTTCAACACCCCGCAACACGCCGGACGCCGCCATGGTTTCGCTGACGGACTTAAGCCCCGCCGCCGCCAGCACGCCCGCTGTTTGCGGACCGAATACGCCGAGCGCGGCCACGTCGCCGGAAATATCATCGGCGGCAACATCAAGACCGCGCACGGCAAGCGCAATGTGACGCGCATGTGGCGCGGGCAGCGTCAGCAAGAACAATTCATCGGACAAACGCGACACTTCCGCAAGATCAATAACGTAGCCGCGATCATTGAGCATCAATCCGCGCGCGCTCTCGCCAACCTGCAGCGTCAAGGCCGGCGCCGTGGTCAGGCGCCCGAGAAACTCCGGCGCCGCGTCGCCGCGAATTGCATAGCGCGCCAGGGGACCGAGATCGGCGAGTGCTGCGCCGCTTTTTGCCGACTCATATTCCTGCGTAGCCGACGAATAGACGCGCGCGGCTGTCCATCCGTTTACCGACGTCCACAAATTTGCCTCGCTATGGGCCGCAACCGCAGTAAACAGCGGCGTCGGGCGCGGCGCATCGGCGAAGAAATCTTCAGCAGGAAAAATCATGCCGCCCCCTTTTTGAAGGCGCGCAACGCCGCTTTCGCCGCCGCACGGCCGGCCGCGCAAGAAAGCCCCGATCCGATCTGCGCCTCCGGTCCGCAGAAATAAAGCCCGCCAATGCCGCCCGACCCCGTGACCGCTGACGCAAGCGCCCATTGCTGCATCACATCCGGCTTGGAGGCGTATGCGCCCTTGCTCGCGCGCACCGCATCGGCTTCATCGCATGCAAGCCGCAAGTCTTCTGCTTCGATGCGTCCTGAAAAACCCGCGGCGAACATTTCGATTGAATCGAGAATCGCCGAACGGATTTCTTCCCGGCGTTCGTCGCTTGGCGCCTCATCGAACGGCAAGGGATGCGCAATGATCGACATCACTTGCCGCTTGTCGAGCGCGGCCCCCTCATCAAGCGCCGTTGGGAACACCGCCTCGACAATCAGCCGCTCGGGCACGCGTCCAGCGCGGGCGTCGATAAACGCGCTCGAGAGGGCTTCCGGCGATGGCGCGTAAACAAGCCGGCGCATCATGTTCCGGCGCGTAGCATCATCCTGCGCGACGCCTTTCAGGATGATCTGCATGCGCGCGCTGGAAATTTTGGGCTTTGACGCGGAAAGCTTGCGCTGCAATTCGATGTCAATGTGCTGTGGGCCGATCATCTCCTGAAAGGCTTGCTTCGCATCGATGGCTGCAATGACGACCGGCGCGCGAAGCTGCCCCCCGTCGAGCAATGTGACGCCGGCGACCCTGTCGCCTTCAATCAGAATGGACTTCACCGGCGTTGCGGCGCGCACATCGACTTTCGCGGCCTGCGCCGCACGCCGCAATGCCGACACAACGGATGCTGCGCCGCCTTTGGGATACGCCGCCGCTCCCTGCAGCCCCGCCGCTTCGCCCGCAAAGCGGCGCAGCAGCGACATGAAGCTGAACGGTTCGAATGGCGCAGCGGCGGAGCGAAACGCTGTCTCCGCAAGCAACAGCGTCCGCAACGGACCATCTCCGAAACGCTGGCGCAGAACATCATCGGCCGTTGCAAAAAGGTATTTCCGTAGGCGCGCCGACATTTCTGGCGAGCTCTGCCCGAGCGATTTTTCCAGATTGCGCTGATGCGTGTCGCCGCCGCCCGGGTAGCCTCCCGCAGTAAAGGCCGGACGCAGAAACGCGGAGGTTTCCAGAACGTCGCCCATAAACGCTTCCAGCGTCTCGCGGTCGCTGTCGTCATCAAGCGACAACAGCGCCGCTTGGGTCAGGTCCCCGTCGAAACGCAGAACGGTTCCGCTCTCAAAGAAATAAGTTGTGTCGAGCCGGCGCGCGGCGAATTCAACGCCATGCCGGTAGAGATCAAGTTCCGCGATGGCGTCAGGATCAAGCAGCGTCACCAGATGTTCGCCGTCCACACCTTCGACGCCCGGCGCAATTTCTCGCGCCGCCACGCGCCCGCCGATTTCCGGACCGGCGCCAATCAACACCGTGTGCAAGCCGGCTTTGCCAAGATAGGCAGCAGCAGTGAGTCCGTCGACGCCGGCGCCGATGACAATGGCGTCGATCCCGCCCTCGATCAGATGCGGGTTTTTTGCACCGGCTTTTTTGGACGCATCATTCATCGCGCGCCATCACTTCATCAATCAGCTTGACCGCTGCGCTCATGGCGTTGTGCCGGTGGGGCTGCACGACGACGCGATCAATTGCAGAAAAGAGCGTATCGCCCGACGGCGGCGCAGAAAGTTCGGTCTCCGAGCGCCGGATGTGAGATGCAAAGTCCGGAATGCGGCTAGACAATCGCTCCTTGATGATGGCCGCCACGGCCTGTCTGTCCTGACCGGTCCAGCCGCGCCACTCCCCAGCTTCAAAAAACGCGGCAGGCAAGAAGGACGTTCTGGCGATAAGTTCGCCGTTGGGCGCGTATTCAAATTCAACCGGCAGCTTGTCGTATAGTTTGCCTTGCACTGCTGCGTCGCGCGCAGCCTGTATATCTGCACGCTCGTCAAGAATTTGAAAGATGGCGCTGCTGTCGCCGCAAGGCGTTTCAGCGCTGTCGGCAAGGCGGAAGCGCATGGTGAATTCAGCATGTGGCGCCAGACCAAGCGCGCTGCGGCCATCGCGCGCGCCCGCCATCCGCGCAGCGAGCGGCGTCGCAAAGAAAACATACTTGACCTTGATCTTGTCTTCGCCGCCAAAGGATATGTTCACCGCTTTGCCCGCTTGCGTCACCTCAACGGGTTTGTCGGAGGTGATCGCCACGCCCGCGTCCTGACACGCTTGTTCAAGCACAACGCGAAGCGCCGGTCCGTCTTTCGGCGTGCGCACGCGCCAGGCATCAACATCCAGGAACTCCGTTAGAATTTCCGCAGAACCCGCCTCCTGATCGCCGCGTCCGCCGCCACCCAGCGCGTGTGCAGCCAGGTGGGTTTTAATTCTTGAATCGCTGAAATAGTCATCGAGAATGTCAGCGCACGCGCCATAGAGCATCGACGTCTTTTCAAGCGCTTCGGGATCGCCCAGCACGGACGCAAACGACTTGGGCGTCGGTTCGCGCAGTTTGGTCGCGGGACCATGCGCGTGATCTGACGCCAGCGCCTGCATGTCTTCAACGAAATCACGCCACAGCAGATGATCTGCGCTCTCCTGCTCCGCCAGCGCGTCCATGGTTGCGCGCGTATTGGCGTAGGTGGCGAAGGTTCCGCCCTCTTTGAACAAGGTGATGCGCGCGCTCACCGGCTCAACGGTCAAATCGTATTCCTGTAGATCAAGCCGGCGCCAGACAAAGTTCGGGATCGACGGCGCCGCCGGCCGGGCTTTCTTCTTGCGGTCCGACGGCGCCAGCAGAACAACGCGCGCGCCCGCCTTCGCAGCGGCCGCCGCAGCCGCCAGGCTCGCTTCGTCATCGCCAATGACCAGAAAGTCAAATTGCCCGTTCATAAACTTGTGCGGTCTCGCTCCGTTTCAGCCCGCCCGTTTACGATTGCCGTGCGCGCCGCTGGCCGACGATCTTGGTAAATAGCGACGCCGTCCCCCGCGCGAGAGTCAGCAATTTTTGTTCCGCGTTTACGATCGTCGCTTCCGCACATACGGACGCCATCCTGGCGCATAAGGCCTCCCCTGCCTTTTCCGGCGTAAATACGCCGCCGGTCGCCGCTCTACTGGCCTGCAACACCGCCTCAAATGCCGATTGCGCCGCCATTAACCTTGCAGAATCTTCCTGCGCCAGTTCGCCTTTTTCCGCAAACCAGCCGATCGCCGTTTTGACACTGCGCGGCGGGCGCCCGAGACGGCTAGCCGACGCAAGGGTTAAGAACTGACAGATGAACGCGATATCCGTCAGCCCGCCGATCATGTTCTTAACGTCCCAGTTTCCGGATGGGCGTTTTGCGTCATCAAGCCGAACGCGCATATCCGCCACATCGACAGCAAGAACCGACCGATCTCTGGACAAGCCGAGAATGGTGTCGATCTCAGCATCAACCGACTCCGCCAAAGCGCCCTGCGGCCCGATCACCCGCGCCTTGACGAGCGCCATAGCCTCCCAGGTCCACGCTTCCTCGTGATAGTAACGCCGAAACGCAGCGAGGCTGACCGCGGCGGGACCAGCTTTGCCCGATGGCCGCAATTGCATGTCCACATCGTACAGGGCGCCTTCTTCCGTCGCCGCAGACAACGCCGTGACCGTCCGGCGCACCAGGCGCGTGAAATAGTCGACCGCGCCCAATGAACGCTTGCCATCCGACTGCGCGCCAGGCGCTGCATCGTAAACGAACATCAGGTCGATATCGGAAATGGCGGTCATTTCGCTGGCGCCAAGCCGGCCCAGTCCGACAACCACGAAATCACCGTCGATATCACCGTGCTGATCGCGCATCTCCTTCTGCGCAACCACGATCAGCGCGCCAATGACGGCGTCGGCAATCGCCGAGAAGTGCTGCGCCGCCAGTTCATGCGACAATATTCCGACGGCGAGCTGCGCGGTGATCTGGAACTTCTGCTCACCAGCCCAGCGGCGCGCAGCGTTCAGCGCCGCCTCATAGTCGGGCGCCGCATTGACGGCATGCGCACAAGACTCCTTGTAGGTTTCGGGCGGCGGCGGCGGCTCGGACCAGCGGTTGTCGAGGAGACGCTCAACCAGATTGTGACGCTTTGAAAACTCCCGCCCCAAATAGGGCGAGATCGTCATGATGCGGATCAGCACATCAAAAATTTCAAGATTGTTCAACAGAAGCGAGAACACCTGCACGCCTGCCGGAAGCCGGGACAGAAAATCTTCAAACGCAAAGAACGCTTCGTCGGCTTCGCCTGCTTTGGAAAGCGCCTCCAGCAGAGGCGGCACCAGCTTCGTCAGCAGCACGCGCGCGCGTTCGGTTCGCGTCGCCCGCATGGAGCCCTTGTGCCAGCGCATGATCGCCGCGCTAACTTCGGGCGCGCGCTTGAACCCAAGCCGGGCGAGCGTGTCGAGCGTCGCCGGATGCGGCTCTACGCCCGTAAACACCAGCGGGCCAAGGCGTGATTCAGGAACATCCGGAACGTCGAACAGCGCATCATAGCGCTCTCCCACTTTGCGGAAAGTCGACAGCATCTCCGCGCGAAACTCTTGCGCATTAGCTGCGCCGGAAAACGCCGCAACACGCGCAACATCCGCTTCGCTTTGCGGAATGCGATGGGTCTGTTCGTCATTGATCATCTGCAAGCGGTGCTCGACATGGCGAAGACCGAGATAGGCGCTGGTCAGTTCGTCCCGGGCGCTCTCGCTGATCGCTTCCGCGTCGGCGAGTGCGGCGAGTGCATCCAGCGTGCCGCGGTGACGCAAGCTCGCGTCTTTTCCGCCAAGAATGAGCTGCTGGGTTTGCGCGTAAAATTCGATCTCGCGAATGCCGCCGCGCCCGAGCTTTACGTCGTGCCCTTCGAACGCTACGTCGCGTCCGCCCTTGACGCTGTGCATTTGTCGCTTCACGGCGTGAACATCTTCGATGGCGGCAAAGTCGAGATATTTGCGCCAGATAAACGGGCGAAGCGTTTTCAAAAACTTTTCGCCCAGCTCGATATCGCCGGCGCAAGCGCGCGCCTTGATGAACGCCATGCGCTCCCAGTTTTGGCCATAGGCCTCATAGTAGGATTCCGCTGAATTGACTGACACCGCCAGCGCCGTCGCACCCGGGTCGGGACGCAACCGCAAATCGGTGCGAAAAACATACCCGTCGGCGGTTTGGGTCTGCATCAGGCGCACCAGCTCGCGCGTCACGGCGACGGCATGCTTTTGCGCTTCAAAGAGATCGTCGATGCGCATCCGGTTGCGATCGAACAGCACCACCAGATCGACGTCGCTGGAATAGTTGAGTTCGAACGCCCCGTGTTTGCCCATGGCGAGGATGGCGATGCCGTCAGCAGAGCCGAGCGGCGACCGATTGACCGCCGCCTGCAGCGCGCCGCCGATCGCGGCGTCGGCGAACTCTGAGAGCGCGTGGGTCGTCTGCATGACCGGCCAGACGCCGCCGATGTCGCACAGTGCGATCAACAAGGCGGCTTCCTGCTTGGCGAGGCGCAGCTGCTTGAGTTGAGCATCCGGTCCGTCTGCATGCGCGGCGTATTTTGCCGCGTCAATCGCGGCGGCGAGCGCCGCATCTGGCGAGGCCGCGAACATGGCGCCGAGCGTTTCTTTTCGGCGTTCGGCCAGCCGGCGCAAATAGGGCGAACAGCTCGCGGTTGATTTCAATAATTGCCTGGCGGGCTCGGGCAGCGCTGTAAACGCATCACCGCAGGCTTCAACGAAGTGGGTTGCAGCGTCCGAATCATAAATGCCGGGAGCCGCCGTGATGCTGTCCGCAAAACTTTTCATGCAGCTTCAATTGACATTGGCAGGCGTTAAAAATCCAGCAAAAAACTCACGCGCATTGTTTGCGCAGACTACGCCGCCCCTGTTCAGCAGCCGGCCGCCTCTTTCAACGCCAGGGACGGTCGGAACCGGAGCGTTTTCGACTCCTTGATGTCAATTTCTTCGCCGGTGCGCGGGTTGCGCCCTTTGCGTGCAGGGCGCTTGGCGATGGCGAATGTGCCGAAAGTGCCAATCGTGTATTTTCCATCCTTACGCGCCCGCCTCAGACCGTTTTCGATTTCCCCGAAGACCAGCTCCACGACGCGCTTTGCTTCCGCATTGGTCATGCCGCCGGCTTCCGCCACATGCGCAATGAATTCAGCCTTACTCACGTTGAATATCCTTAGTTGAAGTGGAACTAGTCGGCCGGCGCAAAGGTGATCGAGATGCACAAGCCGCACCCCTCGCCTGACGGATGCGGCAGGCCATCGGTCAGCTCGAGCTGGGCGCCATGCGCGCGGGCGATCGCCGAAACGAGAGACAAGCCGAGTCCGCTACCCGGCGTCGTCCGGCTTTGTTCGAGCCGCACAAAGCGTTCGAACACCCGCTCACGATCGTTGGGCGCAATCCCCGGTCCATCATCCGAGACGGAAAGTATGGCGCCGCCGTTCTTGCCGGGACCGACCCTCAACTCCATGCGCGTGCCGCCCTCGGCGTATTTCAGCGCATTGTCGAGAAAGTTCGCCACCGCTTGGCTGACCAGTTCGCGCGAGCCCTTTATCTGCGGCGTCGGCGCGGTGATCAGCTTGAAGTCAAAGCCGGCATCCTGCGCGGCCGGTTCATAGAGTTCAGCCATTTCCTCGGCGATCGCGACGATGTCGATGGGCTTCAGAACGCCCGCGCCCTCGCCGGATTGAATCCGCGCAATCGACAACAGCGCATTGAACGTCGCCAACAGTTTTTCAGAATCGTCAATCGTCGCCCGCAACGCTTCGTCCTTGGCGTCTCCGTCGCCTTCGAGCGCAGTGTTGAGGCGGTTGCGAATGCGCGTCAGGGGCGAGCGCAAATCATGCGCGATATTGTCCGACACTTCGCGCATGCCGGCCATCAACCGCTCGATCTGATCGAGCATGGCGTTCAGGTTGGAGCCGAGATCATCGAGTTCATCCCCGGAGCCGGTTGTCGGAATCCGCTGGGACAGATCGCCGCCGCGGATCGCCCGTGCGGTCTTGCTGACCACTTCGACCCTTCGCAACAATGTCCGCGAAAATATGAGGCCGATCACGACGCCGAACGCCACCGTCACCAGTGCAGCGCGCATGACAACGCTGCGCGACCGCTCGCGCAGGAATTCGCGGCTCGCCACGTCACGGG
Organism: uncultured Caulobacterales bacterium; assembly: GCA_964486635.1. Classification (GTDB taxonomy): domain Bacteria; phylum Pseudomonadota; class Alphaproteobacteria; order Caulobacterales; family Parvularculaceae; genus Hyphococcus. Next base: position 12,806 of record CAZAOB010000075.1, read on the forward strand.
CGACAACCACGAGATAGGATTGTTCCGTTTCTGCTGATGCGCGAAAGCGCATCATCTTGCCGCGCGCTTCGCGCTGTTGAATGCCGATTTCCCGGCCCGCCGCATCAACCAGCGGCTTCTCAAACTTGAAGTTGAAGAAGTCGCCTTCCGCGGTGAGCGCTTCCGGCGGCAGGGCGGTAAGATTGCCGGCGAGGACGGCGCCCGACGGCGCGCCGATCAGCATATAGATCGCATCGTCCGACCATGCGGTGCGCTGGCGAATGACCCGCGTGAGCATACCTGATCCGCTTGTCGAGAACAGATCAGCAAGCACGCCGATCTCGCTGTCGATAACACTGTCGGTCTGCTTTGCAGCTTCGCCAAAAGTCGCGCTGTAGAGATAGGCGCCCAATAACGCCACAGCGCCCGCAAACAGCACGACATAAATCAACGTAAAGCGAAAAGATGTCGTGCGTAGAATGCGTAGCATTGGAGCCCTATTCGGCGTCGGAAAGCCGGTATCCAGCGCCGCGAATAGTCTTCAACAAGGGCTTGTCGAAGTCCTTGTCGATCTTTGCGCGCAATCGCGAAATGTGAACGTCGATAACATTGGTTTGCGGATCAAAATGATACTCCCAGACATTTTCAAGGAGCATGGTCCGCGTCACCACTTGTCCGGCGTGACGGATAAGATATTCGAGCAGGCGAAATTCGCGCGGCTGCAGATCGATCTTGCGTTCCGCGCGGCGCACCGTGCGCGTTAGCACGTCGAGCTCGAGATCGCCGACCTTAAAGCGCGTCACCACGTCGGCTGGCGCCGACCGGCGCCGGCCCATGGCTTCAACGCGAGCCAGAAGTTCAGAAAAGGCGTAGGGCTTGACCAGATAGTCGTCGCCGCCGGCCTTCAGGCCCGACACGCGATCATCGACCTCGCCGAGCGCCGAAAGGAAAAGCGCAGGCGTTTCGTCGCCGTCAGTCCGGCGCTTGGAAAGAAGCGACAGGCCATCCATTTTCGGCAGCATGCGGTCAATCACATAGGCGTCGTAGCCGCCGGATGTCGCCATATTCAGACCGGCCTCGCCGTCAAGCGCGTGATCGACGACATGCCCCGCATCGCGCAGGCCCTTGGCCGCATACGCAGCCGCTTCCGCATCGTCTTCAACCAAAAGGATTCGCATGGGGTCACCTTAACCGGGTTTACGGAAAAACAAAAAGAAATGACGCCCGCGCAAATGACCTGCGCGGGCGATTTCGCGACACGCGACCGCTTTATTCGTGATCGAGAGAGAGTGCGCCAAACTGACGGTTGGCGCCAAACTGCATGCGCAGCAAAACGGCTTCCTTGCCCGAACGCTTTGCGTTCGAGATCTTGCCGCGCAGATCATCGCCAGACGTGACCTGCTGTCCGTCCACCTGAAGAATCACGACGCCGGGTTGAAGTCCTGCATCTTCCGCAGGACTGCCGGGACGCACGGCCGTCACCACCACGCCATCCACGCCGGCTGGCACGCGATATTGCTGGCGCAGAACCTGAGTCAATTCAGCAACGCGCAATCCAACGTCTGCGGCAAGACTGTCATTGTCATTGGACGGAACATCGTCATTGGCGGCGACCGCCTGGTTCTCGTCACGCTGACCGAGCTTGACTTTGAGATTGCGGATCTTGCCTTCGCGCTGGATCTTCAGCTCGACTTCCTTGCCGGGCTGATACGACGCAACACGCCGCGACAACTCGTTGCTGTTGCGGACGTCTTCACCGGCGATGCCGAGAATGACGTCGCCATCCATAAGCCCGGACTTTTGCGCCGGCGTGCCGTCAATCACATCGGCAACCAGCACGCCGCCACGTTCTTTCAGTCCAAGCGCTGCGGCGATCTCGGTTGTCACTTCCTGGAGCTGGATGCCGAGCCAGCCGCGCGTGACGGAACCGTTCTCCATCAATTGCGCGACGGTCTCTTTCGCAACGCGAGCCGGAATGGCGAAGCCGATGCCGACACTGCCGCCATTGGGCGAAAAGATTGCTGTGTTGACGCCAACAACCCGGCCCTTGAGATCAAAGGTTGGACCGCCAGAGTTGCCGCGGTTGATCGGCGCATCAATCTGAATGAAATCGAGATACTGGTTTTCGCGGTTCTGCCCGCCGATGGCGGAAACGATGCCGCTGGTGACGGTGCCGCCGAGACCGAACGGATTGCCCACCGCCAGCACCCAGTCGCCGACTCGCAAGTTCACGTCGTCTGCAAACTCCACATAGGATTGACCTTTTTGCGGGGCGACTTTCAGCACGGCGAGATCGGTGAGCGGATCGGTGCCGATCACTTCGGCGTCAATCTCATCGCCATTGGCGAGTCGCACCTGAACTTTGTCGGCGTCTTCCACCACGTGGTTGTTCGTGACGATGTGGCCGTCGAGGTCGATGAAGAAGCCGGAGCCTTGCGCCTCCATGCGGCGCACGCCGTCTTCGAACTGATCGCCACGTTCTTGCGGCGCACCGAAGCGGAAGTTGAAAAACTCTTCGAGGCCAGCCGGCCCGCCCGGACGCGCGTCAACTTCGCGCTCAACGAGCACGCTCACCACGGCGGGACTGACGCGCTCCACCAGGTCGGCGAAGGAAAGCGTACCGTCGGCCGCGAGCGGCGGCGCCATCAATCGCGGCGCCTGCGCCTGCGCGCCGCCAAAACCAAAGCTGGCGATCGTCAGCGCGCTCGCCGCTACGCCGGCCGCGAAAATGCTTACGCGGCGAACTCTTGATCTGTTGGAATACTGTGTCGTCAACGTCTTGTTCCTTCCATGCCTTCGTTGGTGAAAGCGCCCCATCGAATTGGTGTTCGCGAGTGAACCGTCCGGATCAGCTCGCGCCGGCTGACCATAGTGTAACTAATCATGGCGAAGTCCCGGCGAAAGCGCTTCTTCTCCATTAAAATTTGTTAAAGATATCAACCGATTCGCGATTGGACGCGCACCCCTTCCGTGAGCATCCGATGGACAGGACATTTGTCTGCGATTTCGAGCAGCCGCTCCCTCTGTGCGGCGTCGAGATCGCCCTCGATATAGAGCACCTTGTCCAGCGTGCGCGGCGCATGCGCGTCTTCCGACGGCGCCCGGCGAATCTGGATTTCCGCCGACTGCAGGTCCCACTTCTTGCGCCGCGCATACATGGTGATG
>CAZAOB010000076.1:0-6217 GCA_964486635.1 uncultured Caulobacterales bacterium
CCCAGTTCATATTGCCGCAGCACGCGCAAACCCGTGAAACCGCCCGAAAATCAGGGCTGTTCTACTATTGGGTGCGTTGTCGCCAGCGTCAATGCCGCATGGGTGCGGGGTGACTGCGGCTCAGTCGTCGCCGAGTTCGTCGGCGACGCTCGGGCGCGGCGGCGCGATGGCGGTCAGGCGCAGGGCCTCGGCCGAGGCGGCGATCGAGGTCGGGTCCTCGGTCACGTCCTCTTCGGTCTCGATCACGCGCTGCATGCCCTGGACGAGCGCTTCTTCCAGCATTTCCGGCGAGACGTGGCTTTCGGCGATTTCGCGCAGCGCCACCACCGGGTTTTTGTCGCGGTCGCGCTCGACGCGGATTTCAGCGCCGGAGGCGATCTGCCGGGCGCGCTGCGCCGCCCCCAGAACCAGCTCGAAGCGGTTGGGGATTTTCTCGATGCAGTCCTCGACGGTGACGCGCGCCATGGCAATCCTTCGCGTTTGTGGAGAAGCCGCGCTGGCTAGCAGGCCCGGCCCGCCGCGTCAAGTTTGCTGGTTCTTTGGTAGTGTCTCAGTTTGAAATTCTGCCGCTCACCCTGAGCTTGACGAAGGGGTGAGCGGCTCGTGGTTCGTCAAGCTCACCACGAGCGGACTTTTCAAACTGAGACACTGCCGGTTCTTCTTGGCAAGGCATTGACAGCGTGCTTGTGTGCGCCCGATCCGCTGGAGTCGCCCGCATGTCCTTTGCCGCCGTCCGTCTTGTGTCCGTCAACCTCGGTGCGGTGCAGCCGCTGGGGCCGCAGGCCGTGCCGAGCGGCTTCGTCAAGCGTGCGGTCGACGGGCCGGTCGCGGTCGGGCCGCTGGGGCTGGCGGGCGACGCGCAGGCGGACCTCAGCGTCCACGGCGGGCCGGAGAAGGCCGTCTATGGGTATGGCCTGCCCGCCTATGACGGCTGGCGCGCCGACCATCCGCAGCACAGCTGGGGGCCGGGCGCAGTCGGCGAGAATCTCAGCTTCGAGACCCTGACCGAGGAGAGCGTGTGCATCGGCGACGTGTTCGCGATCGGCAGCGCGCGCCTGCAGGTGTGCCAGCCGCGCCAGCCCTGTTTCAAGTTCGCGCTGCGCTTCGCGGACCCCGGCATGCCGCGGGCGATGGTGAAGAACGGCCGCTGCGGCTGGTATTTCCGGGTGCTGGAGCCGGGTGCCGTAGAGGCCGGCGACACGGCGACGATCCTCGACCGGCCCAACCCGGACTGGCCGGTGCTGCGGCTGTTCCGCATCATTACCGGCAAGGCCGTCGAACGCGCCGAGCTGGACGCCATGGCAACGCTTGATGGCTTGGCCAGCCAGTGGCGGCGCTCTGCCGGCGGCCTGCTGTGACCCCGTGCCGCAGCGCGCTCTACGTTCCGGCCAGTAACGGCAGGGCGCTCGAGAAGGCGCGCGACCTGCCGGCGGACGCGGTCATCATCGACCTGGAAGATTCCGTCGCACCGGCTGACAAGGTGCCCGCGCGCGCGGCGATGGCCGCGGCGGTGGCAAGGGGCGGCTTTCGCGCAGCGCTGCTGGTGGTGCGCACCAACGCGCCCGGCACGCCCTGGTTCGCGGACGATCATGCCGCAGCCCAAGGCGCAGATGCCATCCTGCTGCCCAAGGTCGACCGCGCGGAAGACCTGCCGGCCGGCGGCCCGCCGCTCTGGTGCATGGTCGAGACCATCGCCGGGGTCGAGGCCGCATTCGCGATTGCGGCGCGCGCGCGCATGCTGGTGCTGGGGCTGGAGGACCTCGGGCGGGAACTGCGCCTGCCGGCCGACCATGACGGGCGGGCGCTCGGCACTGCGGCCGCGCGGGCGCTGATGGCGGCGCGGGCAGGGGGTGCCGGCATCCTGGACGGCGTTTACTCGGACTTTCGCGATGCGCAGGGCTTTGCGGCCGCCTGCCAGGCGGCGCGCCGGCTCGGGCTGGATGGCAAGACCCTGATCCACCCGGGCCAGATCGCGCCCGCCAACGCCGCGTTCACGCCCGATCCGGCGGCGGTGGCGCAGGCTGAGCGCATCGTGGCGGCGCACCGGGCGGCCGTGGGCGGCATCGCCGTGCTCGACGGCCGGATGATCGAGGCGCTGCACGCGCAGCAGGCCGAGGCGCTCGTCGCCTACGCGCAGGCTTGCGCGGCGCGCGATGCAGCGGCAGGATGACGCCATGACAGCCCAGACCCTGCGCGCGCTCATCCGCACCATCCCCGATTATCCCAAGCCCGGCATCCAGTTCCGCGACATCACCACCCTGATCCGCGATCCGGCGGGCTTCCGGCTGGCGATCGAAATGCTGAAGCCGGCGGTGGCGCGGCATGGCGTGTCGCTGATCGCCGGGATCGAGGCGCGCGGCTTCATCTTCGGCGCGGCGCTGGCGCAGGAGCTTGGCCTCGGCTTCGTGCCGATCCGCAAGAAGGACAAGCTGCCCGGGCGCACCGTCGGCATCAACTATGCGCTGGAATACGGCAGCGACCGCATCGAAATCCACGCGGACGCGCTGGCCGCCGGCGACCGGGTCGCGATCATCGACGATCTGATCGCGACCGGCGGCACCGCTGTCGCCGCCACCCGCCTGCTGCGCTCGACCGGTGCGGAAGTGCCGGTTGCAGCGTTCGTGGTCGATCTGCCGGCGCTTGGCGGCGCGACGCTGCTGCGCGCGGAGTCGGTCGACGTGTTCAGCCTGCTCGCCTTCGAGGGGCACTGATGGTTCTGCCTGTCACGCTTGCCACCGGGGGCGCGCTCGGGCTGTTGTATGTGGCGCTGTCGCTGCGCATCGTCGAGCTGCGGGTGCGTTATCGCGTCAGCCTCGGCGAGCGGGCGCCCGACCCGGTGCAGGCGGCAGAACTCCAGCAGCGGGTGCGCGCGCACGCCAACCTCGGCGAGTTCGCGCCGTTCCTGCTGATCCTGCTCGGTCTGATCGAGCAGACCGGGGCCAGCCGGCTGCTGCTTGGCGCAATCGCTGTGGTGCTGGTGCTGGCGCGGCTGGCGCATGCGATCGGCATCCACAAGCCGGCGCCGAACCCTTATCGCGCGGTCGGCACCTTTGCGACCTTCGCGGCGCTGGGCCTGCTGTCGCTGTGGGCGCTGTGGCTGGCGGTGCAGGGCGGCGGGCTGCTCTGAACGGATAAAGCAGCGTTAGACGGCATAGCGCTCACCCTGAGCTGGACGAAGGCTGGCGCGGCGCATGGTTCTTGCAGGATGAGAGAGTACCTCCAAGCAGGCGCGCTTGCATCGCCGGTGTGCCGATGCTAGGGGAGCCGGCTTCGCGGAGCGGTGGCCGAGTGGTCGAAGGCGCACGCCTGGAAAGTGTGTATACGGCAAAACCGTATCGAGGGTTCGAATCCCTCCCGCTCCGCCACCTAGCCATCTACCACCATCTACAGACAGCTACGAAAGCCCCGGAAAACAAAGGGGTTAACGCAATCTTGCGTCTATCGTTGACTCTTGACTGCTACTCAAATCCCTGATTTTATGTTGGCCGGTAAGTTGGCCAAGGATTTGATGGTATGCCGAAACAGTTGAAGGCGCTTACGCCGTTGGCGGTGGACAAGCTTCGGTCGGATGGTTCGAAGAACCGCCGCGTCATGGTCGGACCCGCCGATTGCGCCGGGTTGCACCTTCGGATTGAAGGCGGAACGAAGTCTTGGGCGCTACGCTACAAGCTTGGCGAGAAGCGCCGCGACGTTGGCCTTGGCCCCTACAACGGCAAGATCGGGGCGACCGACGAAGAAGCCAATCAACTGCCCGGCCTGTCGTTGGACGAAGCCCGCATTGAAGCCCGCAAGCTTCGCCGCATGGTTCGCGACGGCATTGACCCTATCGAACAGCGTCGAATTGACGCACAGCGCCAGCGCGTCGAATTGGTTCGGGCGAAGACCTTCAAGGAATGTGCGATTGAATATCTGAAGTCGCAGGAAGGCGAATGGGCCAACTCCAACGCAAAGCACGTCAAGCAATGGTCGGCGACGTTGGAAACCTACGCCTATCCCTTCATCGGCGATTTGCCGATTGACGCGGTGAACACCGACGACGTTTTGCGCGTGTTGCAACAGGACGTGGAAACGAAGGATGGCACGAAGCCCTTGTGGGATGCCAAGAATGAAACGGCCAATCGTGTTCGCGGTCGCATCGAACGTATCTTGGGTTCGGCGGCGGTTCGCCAGCTTCGCAGCGCCGAAAACCCGGCCCGGCTGAAGGGGCATCTTGATAACGTCCTGTCGAAGCGCGGCAAAGTTCGGAAGGTCGAACATCACGCCGCGATGGACTACGCCGACATTGGCGCGTTCATGGTCGAACTTCGCAAGCGGGCTGGCATGGCCGCGCGCGGATTGGAGTTCGCCATATTGACCGCCGCACGTTCCGGCGAAGTGCGGGGCGCGACATGGGATGAAATCGACCTTGAAAAGCGCCTGTGGACCATCCCCGCCGACCGCATGAAGGCGGGCAAGGAACACGTCGTTCCGCTGTCCGACGCCGCTGCGGCGCTGCTAGAGGCCACGCCGCGCATGAAGGGGTCCAACTACGTCTTCCCGGCCCCAAGGGGCGGTGCCATGTCCGATATGACGCTGGCGGCGGTCCTGAAGCGCATGGGCCGCAAAGACGGCGTGACGGTCCACGGCTTCCGGTCCACCTTCCGCGAATGGGTTGCCGACCGGACGAACTATCCGCGCGAAATCGCCGAACACGCATTGGCGCACCAACTGCCGAACAAGGTTGAAGCGTCGTATCAGCGCCGCACCCAACTTCCGCACCGCGTCAAGCTTATGGCCGAATGGGCGACGTATTGTGCGACCGTCGAACAGCGCACGGCAAATGTCGTCGCAATCAAGGGCGCGGCATAATGCCCACAATGCGGTTCGATCCTTCGACGGAAGGGCGCGACGACGACCCTTGGACGAAGCTTGCCACTATCAGCGAACATTTGGACGCTGGCACGGCGGTCCCGTCGCACTTGGCGCAATGGTTCGGATTGGCCGTTCAATACGCCAGCGGCGACCCCGACAAACTGTTGCTTCGGCTTGGCCTGAAGACGGGTCGGGGTAATCCCGGCCATTGGACCGCTGAACACGCCTATCGCCTTGGCCAAGCCGTATGCCATCGTGAAGACATGGGCGATGCGCCCGACGCGGCAATCAGCGCCGTCTTGGGCGAATACGAAGCACAGAACGAAGGCGAAGCGCCGTCGCGTTCGACGCTGCAACGGTGGCGTGATGAATACCGCGCCGCCCATGCTGAAGCCAACCGCCCGTAATTCGCCGGGTTTGCGGGCGGACTGCCCATAGGGCCGGTGCCATCCCTGTGTTGTCTATGGAACGATACAGGAAGCTACCGATGCAAACCCTACTCCGCTTGCCCGACGTGATGGCCGCGACGGCGCTTGCCCGGCCCACGCTCTACCGCGATATGAAGCGCGGCCTATTCCCCCGCCCCGTCAAGCTTGGCCGCGTGTCCGCATGGCCTAGCGATGCCGTCAACGCCATCATCGCCGCACGTATCGCCGGGAAGTCCGACGAAGAAATCCGCGTCCTTGTGGACGACCTTCAGCGCCAGCGCGCCGACGCCGCATAAGGGGTCGCTTCGTGCCCACATTTCTTGGAATGCCGCCCGGCCTTATGCGGGACGTGGCAAGCTTCGTTTATCACGCCGCGCCATACCCGAACGAAGCCATCGCCGCTGTCGCGGGCATGGGATTTGTCGCCGCCATCGTCGGACGGTCGCACAACATCAACGGATTGGGGCTGAACCAATATCTTTTGAACGTCGCGCCAACGGGCAGCGGTAAAGAGCAAGCCCCAAATGGTATCTCGCGGCTGTTGACGCCTCTTATCGCGTCGTTCCCGCTGATCGCCGAAATTCGCGGCCCCGGCGAAATCGTGTCAGCGCCCGGCCTGCATCGGGCATTAGCGACCCGTAGCAACCCGTCCATGCTTTGCATCATCGGCGAAGCGGGCTTGATGCTGTCGCAGCTATCATCGCCGAAGCGTGACGCGAACAAAGCGGGCATCGAACGCTTCTTGCTTCACGTCTATACCAAGAGCGATTTCGGCGGCGTTTTAGACGACGCGGCTTATAGCGACCGCCAGAACAACCCCGGCGTCGTCGTGTCGCCCGCACTGTCCATCATAGGCGATACCACGCCCGAAACGCTCTATGGCGCGCTTGACGACCGCATGGTGCTGTCCGGCCTGCTGCCACGCTTCATCATCTTCG
>CAZAOB010000076.1:6227-14335 GCA_964486635.1 uncultured Caulobacterales bacterium
CCGGCGTCCGTATCAGAACAAGAGTCGCCAGCTTCAGCCTAGCCCACATTTGATCGAAGGCTTGAAGCGCATGTGCGCGAGCGCCCTTGATTTGCAGCATTCGAAGCGCGTTTGCGACGTAGCGATGACCGCCGATGCCGCCGCGCGGTTCGATGAATTTGAGCATTGGACGACGGATAGGGTCAATGACGCCGTCAACGAAGTGACGCGGCACCTATGGACCCGCGCGAACGTCAAGGCGCTGAAGCTGGCCGCGCTGAATGCCGTTGGCGTTGATCCTGTCGCCCCGCGCATCACGCTTGACGAATGCATGTGGGCAACGAACGTCGTCGTGGACCAAACCAATGCGCTAATTGCCAAGTTCGACAATGGCGAAGTCGGCGAAGTGGCGGGCAACGAACTGTTGCAGCAAGACCGCGTTCGCGCCGTCATGCGGGAATGCATTCAGCGCCCGTTTGACGAAATCAAAGGCCAGTATGGCGGCACCGCCGAAATGCATAGCGTCGGCTTGGTCACGCATCAATACCTTCAGCGTCGTTTGTTGAACTTGCCTCTGTTTAGGCTCGACCCAATCAAGGCCACGCCCGCGTTGAAGCGGACAATGCAAAGTCTTGGTGAGAATGCCGAAATCGAAGTTTTGACCGCACCGAAGGCCAAGGCCATCTTCGGTCACGGCTTCCTGTCGTATAGCTTCGCGCAATACAATCCGAACAACGAAGTCGAAAAGGCGAAGAACGCCGTATTCTTTGTCGGTGATTTCGGCAGTTCCGTGCGGGAGAATATGAAGTGACCCAACTTCATATGAGCCGAAAACCCGCAGAAAACTGCGAAATATGCAAATATGAAGATATGAATTGGAAGGGCCAAAGGTCATCCAATAAAACGGCCAACGGATACCCGTTCATATCTTCATATATTCATATTCTTATCAATATCATTGCTTTTCCAGTAACTTACTGGAAATCGGCAGTTCATAGCCCGCTCATAGCGAGCATATCGCCAGCCGACGCGCCACCGGCCCATTGCGCCGCCGAAATGTGGGCATGGCGGACATATCATCCGCCTTCGAACGTCGTAATCAGCGCCATTTTTTCTATCCATCAACGTATTGGCCAACATAGCGGCCAACATAACGACGAAGGTTCATCGCAATGAGTGCCGAAATTGCCCAACTATGGAAACCGCCATGCGTCGCCAGTTTGGACGAAGGCGTTCGCCTGCATCACGGTGACCGCTTGGCATGGCTTCACATGCACTTCGCCTACGGGCTGTTTTACACGTCGAACAAGCTGCCAATGAAGGCGTCGGTGGAAACGCTGAAGCTGGAAACAGCGCGTAGCGTCGTCGCGTTCGAACGCGGCCACGCCGAACAGGCGTTGACGGCCAACGGCTTCATCACGCGGTGGACCGACGAACAATGCGAAGCCATCGCCCGCGAAATGGCCGAAGCAATGCCCCAGCATAAGGGCGTCGTCCAAGCGGTCGAACGCACGTTGGCCGAACGCCGCGACGAAGTGTTCGCCGACAAGTCGCTAACGCGCGACGATGAACTATTCACCGTATATGAAATACGTGCGTCGAAAGTTCCGTCGGATTTTGGAGCATCAATGATGCGGAGTGGCATCGAAGTAATCAAAGAAGACTACATCGAAACAATAGATCGATCGTTGGACTATTTGTCGGAATTGCGCTCGACTAAGGATTACCGCCGCTTCATTCCATTATTTCGTGTCTTGACTTCACTTAGGCGGGTCCATGATGTAGTTATTGGCAACTAGGTTGCATGGTAACGCGGTGTTGGTGGCAAGATTATGTGGACTTCAGAGGCGAAAAACGAAGGAATGCCGGGGGCTTCAGCGCCCACCCCGCCCCCCGTCCCGTCGAAGCGGTATCGGTGCAAGCTGGCCAGCGTCGCGGACGTGAACCGCGAAATGCAGCGGATTTACCGCGAATGTCGGTCCAACCTTGTGACGACCGGCGACGGGTCAAAGTTGGTCAACATGCTGTCGTTGATCGCCCGCGTTCACGAAACGTCGGAGTTGGAAGCGCGGCTTGCGGCGCTTGAAGGGCGGTCGGCATGACATGGCCAGCGCGCTTGCCCGTCGTATCGCCCGCCTTGAACGGGGCCGTGCCGCCGTCGTGCCCAACGTCGTTGAAGTCGGGACCGGCGAAACCGATGAACAGGCCATCGCCCGCTTCGTCGCACGACATGGCCGCGCCCCGTCGTCGTGCATCATCGTGCCAGCCCGCGCGACCGACGACGAATTGCCCGCCCTTGAAGGCATGTGGGCAGATCAACAGCGCCGCCTTGTCGCCGACGCTCGCACCGAAACACGTAAACTGAAGGAAGAAAGCAATGGCGAACGTAACGCCCGGATACGCACTATCAGGAATGCCGGAAGCGGCAACGGACTTCATTCAGGGCATCGAACGCCCGACGCAACTGAACGCTTGGACGGGCGACGCCGAACCGTTCAAAGACGACCCGACAATCTATAACGCGATGATGGCGGGACGCGAAGCGTTGGTGAACGGCGCGTCGAAGATCAAGGCGTTGACGGCGGACCTTACCCGCAACGAACCGCAAAAGCATGAAGCGGGCGGCGAAGTGTCAGCGAAGACGGTGGCGAAGATCGAAGAAAGCCAACGTATCCTTCAGGCGCAAGCCAACGCATATCAGGCCGGTGGCGACGCCGCATTGAAGGAAGCGTTCGCTATCAAGGACGGCGACAAGTGGTTGTATGACCGCTGGCTGTCCTACGTCGAACGCGAAGCCAAAAATCAGGACGGCGGGTTCGCCAACATTCGCAAGGCGGCGCTGGCCAATCACGAACTGGCCACCGTGCTTATGAAGATGCCCGCCGAACTGTTGGGCTTGCCGGGCGACTTCCTGAACACCGTTCGCACGAAGGCGGTTGAGAAGTTCCACCCTGAAATTCAGGACGCCTATCAGCGCGCCGAAGACCTTCGCGACATTGCCGGTCGCTACACGTCGCTTGCGACGCGCGTGAAGCTGAACTTCCACAATCCGGCTGTCGCGCGGAAGATGGCAACGCGGGTCAACGTGTGATGGAAGCCTTGTCGAATCTGTCGGCGTGGTTGGACAAGTCGTCGGAAGCGTATCCCTCGCCAGCTTCGATGAAGCCTCCGAAGCGGACATATTTCGGCAAGGCCATCCCACACCCTGTCGAAATGGTCGTCGTTGGCCGGTATGCGGAAATCCTGCCTTGGGATTTTTTGGCGTCGCCAACGTCGGACTTTGACGAAAACGCTTTGCCGCTGTTCATATCGTTGGAACAGGCGGGGCCGTTGAACCTTCCGCCGGTCGCCGACCTATCGCCCCCGGCGGGGCAGGGCCGCGCGTTCGAACGGCTTGCCCACATTGTCGCGAAGCTGGAAGACGCCAAGCTTGGCCTTGCCCGCCGCGATGCCGTGTGGCGGGGCCAGGACGGCTGGCAGGACCGCCAATGCGCCGTTTTCGGCCTGTTCAGCGCCGACACCCCCGTTGCCGACCAAATCGCGGCGCAGACGCCCCCCGGCGCCGATTTGACGGGGGTTCCCGTGCTGGCGGTCGCCGTCTTCAAGTTCACGCTGAAGGAGCGGGTCCAAATCGCCCACCGGCTCCCCTTCATCCCGGCCTAGCGCGGCGGTCCCTTCCTTCGCCGCCGACGCGGCCCCGGCGGGCGTCGTGCCAGCGTCCGCCGGGGTTTCCCGTTGAACCGTTCGCCGCCTTGCGTTCAGCAATCTTGCGTCGCCGTTCGGCCAAATATTCCGCCGCCTTCCCGCTTTCGACGTAATCAAAGACGCTGATTTGTGCGTCTAGCAATGTCGCATGGTCGGCCTGCCCTTTAACGTCATCCAAGTTGAAACGAAACTTGCCTTCGTCGGTCGGAACAATGGCAATCGCTATGCCCGCGCGTTCGATAGATCGGACGCCGTTTTTGGCGACGAACCATTTCGGCGAATTGATAAACGTCTTGCGCCGGTTGACGTAGTTCAGAAATTCGGCGTGTTGCTCGGTGCCGACCGTGCTGTCAGTGAGATTGTCGCAGCACTTTTCGCCAACGATCATCGTTCCCCAATTCGGATGCGTGACCATGTGGGTATAGCGCAATTCCTTCCCGCAATATTCGCATTCGCCGTCAAGCCCGCCAAGGTCGTCTTCTCCGATGAACTCCCAATCCTTCGACGGCATGATAATGCCGTGTTCTTTGGCGTGGCATCCCCGACAAAGCACGTCGCATTCATCGTAGGGATATTCCCAAGGCAAGCGGCCTTTGACGTAATCCCGATGGTGAACTTGAAGCACGACTTCCGGCGAAGCGCGAAGACAATGGGCGCAAACACCGCCATGCAACTTGATTTGCTCGGCGCAATAAGCCTTCCATTCCCGTTGCCGATACAGCTTCATAGTGCCCCGCCATCGTATTGGGCCGAACCAATAGCATAGAACGGCAAGGTTTGATGCGACAAGCGTAGCGGGCGGCGCTAATCTGTGGGCATGTCCCAATTCGTTTCGTTCATAACCGCCTTCGGCCTTGGCTCAATCGTCACGGCGCTAATTCAATCGTGGCTTTCGCGGCGCACGATGAAGGACGAACGTAGCTTCAAGGAAAAGCAAGCCGCCTATGTCGGATTGCTGGAAGCGTATCATCGCGCCGCCGTCGAAGGGACCGACGAAACATCGAAGCTGTTCGCATACTGGCAGATGCGATGCGAGTTGGTTGGGTCGGCAAACGTGCGGGACGCCATACGTCGCATCGTTGAAACGAACGATGACCGTGCCGGGCGTCAAAAAGCCGACCATGACATGAAAGAGGCTATGCGCGCCGACTTGGGGGTAACAGTCTAGCGGCGCATCAATGATGGCCGTTATGTTGGCCGGAAACGCGGAATGCCCACAATAATGGCTGTTTTCCGCCATTCTATAGCGGACTCCCGCTCCGCCATACACCGCCGCTTCTACTACGCCACGCGGCGTAGCGATGGATCGCGGAAGGCGGAGCAGCAGCGTGCCAGCGGCTCGCTATACTTGAAAAATCCCGTTCCCGTCACAGATAGTTGAAAGGGGGGATTGAGCGCCATGCAGACTTACAATCTGATCATCACCGACGTGACCCGATATGGCAAATTGTTTTGTGTGGCGGGGTGGGATCTCGACAACGGCGGCATGATCCGGCCAGAACCGCCCACTGCCAATGCTGACGAGGAAGCCTCGCGGTTCTGGACTGAGCAGCACGCTGGTCCCGGTAAGTTTTTTGCGGTCGGGAACCAGGTCCGCTTCAATGCCGATATGCCGCCAGCCAATTTTCCGTTTCCGCATGCCACGGAAGATCGTCTTGTCGTTCCTGGCAAAGGCGCGGTGATAGCTCAGATGACCGTTGCGCAGATGGTGCAGTCCGTGGCTGCTGGGGTATCTGGCTCGCTCGACGATGTATTTGGCGGCCAGCTCCACAGAGCGCATTCCGGAAAAGCCCATGTGGCCGCCGGCGCACAGACCGGCTCGCTCGATGCTATCGAAATTTATCCGGGTGACATCAACTTTTATGAGGACAATTCTAAGCCGGGCAAACGCCAGCTACGTGCTCGGATCGATCACGATGGTGTCGAGTATAATTTCTCCGTGCCGGCAGACGCTGCAAATGCCCGCTTGCTTGCTGAAGGTGTGGCGGCACTGCAGGCCGATGCTCAGGCGAGTCAAACCATCCATGTCCGCCTGGGTTTGTGTCGGCCCTTCGCGGCGATGCCCAATTCCTGCTACGCTCAGGTCAACGGACTGTATTTCCTGTAGGCGCGTGGCGCCATCAGAAGACCCGTTCGCGACTGAAATCATCTCTCACGTTCCGAGGGTGCTGGTCTCGTGCGCCCGTCGTTGGTAAGCTCACGAAGCCATAGCAATGGAGATCGTGACGAACGGGCTGTCATGGTATGAAGGAGGCTAGGGTTGGCGGATGCAGCTGTAGAAGTTTTGACGATTGGGCATTCGACTCTTCCTTATGAACGCTTCTTGGCGCTTCTGCGTCAGGCATCGGTCACGGCAATCGCCGATGTAAGAACCGCCCCCTTTTCGCGGCACTTCCCACACTTCAATCGGGATAGCCTTCGCAATGAGTTGCGTTTGGACGATGTCGCGTATGTCTTTCTCGGCGAGGAATTAGGGGGGCGCCCGAAGGGCGAACGCTTCTTCTGCAACGGCGTGGCCGACTACGAGAAAATGGCTAAAACAGATATTTTCGCGCGAGGCCTGAAGCGCGTCATCGAGGGCGCGAAAAAATATCGGATCGCCATGATGTGTTCGGAGCATGATCCGCTGGATTGCCATCGCTGCCTGTTGGTGGGACGAGCGCTTCAGGAATGGGGAGTGACTGTTCGGCACATCTTGGGCAGCGGAGAAATCGTCGATCATCGGCAGGTCGAAGACAAGCTGATGGAGATGTCGGGCAAGAGCGATATCGACCTTTTCGAGCCGCCGGCGAAGCGACTGGCCGCTGCCTATCGGGATCGGGCGATGAAGGTCGCATTCTCGGAGAGAACGGATAATGCCCGAAGATCGATGGCTGAGGAGCAAATGATTTGAGCAAAGTTGATCTGGCGACAATTGGCTTCACCAAGTCCACGGCAGCGAGGTTTTTCGACCGGCTAAAAAATGCGGGAGTCAAAAAGGTGATCGACGTTCGGCTGCATAATACTTCACAGCTAGCCGGGTTCGCCAAAGCCGAAGATCTAGCGTTTTTCCTGAAAGAAATTTGTGGTGCGCAATATGCGCATCAGCCGCTTCTTGCGCCGACCGACGACATTTTGAAGGCGTTCAAACGCGACAAGGGTGATTGGAATATCTACGAGCACTCCTTCATGCGCCTGATGGAGCAGCGTAAAATCGAGTACAGATTCAAGCCAGACATGTTTCAGGATGGCTGCCTTCTCTGCTCCGAGGATACACCACATCATTGCCACCGACGCCTCGTTTGTGACTATCTCAACAGCCGGTGGGACGGTGCGTTAAAGGTTCGCCATCTCTGATATTTCTGGAAGGGGCTATCGTAATCTTCACTGCGGCCTGCGTTCATCACCATCCTCGATTCTCGATCATAGCGGAACTCGGACAGATCGTGAGGGAGCGCGTCTTCCGCATGTTATCGACTGGAGATAACTGAGAGTAATTCGCTGGGCGAACGCTCGTATGGGATCTTCAATCCTGCATATTCTATTGTAGCGCTATAGCGTAGATGTAGTGCTCATCTTTGCCGGGCGTGTCTCGAAATTTTACTAGTAAATCCAGTAACTTAGTCACGATGCGGCGGCGATGTCCGCCATAATGTCCGCCTTCAAAGTTGCCTTAGAAGTGGCGAACTAGGCTCTTGATCCACGCCATTGCGGTTTCGATCGTCCAGTTCGTTTGCTCCGGTGACAACGTGGGCATTGGTGATTGCCCCGGCCCATGTGCGAACGGGTTGCGAACGTCGCTGAACATCTTCGTCAGCATGTCGCCTTCCCAAACTTCGATGAAGCGGCAGGCGGTCTTGGGGATGGCAGCGACGTTTTTCGGGGAGAACGAGGCGGCGAAGGCAGCGAGGGCCATGTTGCGGCTCAGCGTGCGCCTCAGCCTGGAAAACCACGCACGCTTCGCCCGGCTGTAAAGCCTATCGGTTGACGCGCATGTTCTGCGCGTAGCCTTTGGCGACCGCGTCGGCGATCATGTCGAAGGCTTTCTCCGGCCAGAAGCGGCGCATGGTCACGGCGAGGCGCTCGCGCCCCTGCGCGACCAGAATGTCGCGCTTGCCGCGGGCGATGCCGTCCAGCATCTGGCGGACGGCCTGCGCGACCGGCATGCCGTGCTCGATCGCCTCGTCGCTGGTTCCGCGTGTGCTCCCGTTCGCCGTCAGGGCGTTGCGCGAGACATTGGTCTTGACCGAGCCGGGCGCCACCATGTGGACCTTGATGCCTTGTGCGGCGGTCTCGGCGCGGATGGCGTCGAAAGAGCCGTAAAGACCATGCTTGGCCGCGCAGTAGCCGGAACGCATGGGCGCGCCGATCTTGCCGGCGACGCTGGAGATGGTGATGAGGCGTCCACCACCGCGCGCCACCATGCGCGGCAGCACAAGCTGCGA
>CAZAOB010000077.1:0-13879 GCA_964486635.1 uncultured Caulobacterales bacterium
CTCATCTACCAGGCGATGGGCTTCCCGACCGAGATGTTCACCGTGCTGTTCGCCCTGGCGCGCACCGTCGGCTGGATCGCGCAGTGGTCGGAAATGAGCGAAGATCCGAACCAGAAGATCGGCCGCCCGCGTCAGATCTATACGGGCGCGCCGCAGCGCGATTACATCGCGATCGACAAGCGCTAACTGGCGCACAAGGGGAGACGCGCCATGCTCTGGCTCGCCGTGCACATGTGGGCGCTGCTGTTTGCAGCATTCTCCATTGGGCTCGGCGCCGGCTGGTGGATTTGGGGACAGCGCGCGTCGCCTCCGACCCCAGCGCCGCGCACGGAAGCGCCGATGGGCAGCCTTGAACTCGAAGATGATGGCCAGGCTGGCGATCTGGCGGGACAGCTTTCCGCCGACACCGCCAGCGAGCCGCAACGGAGCCGATAGATGATACCCCGTTACACCCGTCCGGAAATGGCGGCGATTTGGTCCGACGCTTCCAAATACCGGATCTGGTTCGAAATCGAGGCGCACGCCGCTGATCGCCTCGCGGAGCTTGGGGTTATTCCCGCGTCAGCAGCCAAAGCCATTTGGGACAAAGGCGGCAAGGCGGAGTTCGACGTCGCACGCATTGACGAGATTGAACGCGAAGTGAAGCACGACGTCATTGCGTTCCTGACGCATCTGGCGGAGTTCATCGGCGACGACGCCCGCTTCGTGCATCAGGGAATGACATCGTCCGACGTGCTCGATACCTGCTTGTCGGTGCAGCTCGCCCGCGCTTCCGATTTGCTGCTGGCCGGCATGGACCGGGTGCTCGCGGCGCTCAAAAAACGCGCGCTCGAGCACAAGCATTCCGTCACCGTCGGTCGAAGCCACGGCATTCACGCCGAACCGACGACCTTCGGCGTCAAGCTTGCGGGCTTTTACACCGAGTTTGAGCGCGGCAAGCGCCGTCTCGAAACGGCGCGCGAGGAAATCGCTGTTTGCGCGATCTCCGGCGCCGTCGGCACCTTCGCCAATATCGATCCGTCCGTTGAAGAACACGTGGCAGAGAAAATGGGCCTGGCGGTTGAACCTGTCTCGACACAGGTGATCCCGCGCGACCGCCATGCCGCCTTTTTTGCAGCGCTTGGCGTCATCGCATCTTCCGTTGAACGGCTCGCCACCGAAATCCGGCACCTGCAGCGTACTGAAGTTCTCGAAGCCGAGGAGTTTTTCTCCAAGGGCCAAAAGGGCTCGTCGGCGATGCCCCACAAACGCAATCCGGTCTTGACGGAAAACCTCACCGGCCTTGCGCGGCTGGTGCGGATGAGCGTCGTGCCGGCCATGGAAAACGTCGCCCTCTGGCACGAGCGCGATATTTCGCACTCCTCTGTCGAACGCGGCATCGGCCCGGACGCCACCGTCCATCTCGACTTCGCCCTGCATCGCCTCGCGGGCGTTGTCGAACATCTCGTCGTCTATCCGGAGCGGATGCTCGACAATATGAACAAGCTGGGCGGACTGATTTTTTCGCAGCGCGTGCTTCTCGCGCTCACCCAGGCGGGCGCTCAGCGCGAAGAGGCTTACCGGCTGGTCCAGCGCAACGCCATGCCGGCCTGGCGCGGCGAAGGTCTGTTCCTCGATAATCTGAAAGCCGATGCAGACGTGACGAAGCACCTCGACGGCAAGGCGCTCGAGGCCTTGTTCGACCTCGGCTATCACACCAAGAACGTAGATGTTATCTTCCAGCGGGTGTTTGGCGAGTAGCCCGCGCCATTTGGGCGCGTTGTAGCTTCTGGCTGCACTCCCCATAAGCATCCCTATGGTCAGTTCTATCGAGACTTTCGGCGGCGATGCGGGCCGGCGCTCCGTTTGGAGCGCTATGGGCCGGGGCATGCGCCATCTTTGCCCCCAGTGCGGCGAAGGGCGCCTCTATCAGAGTTATGTGAAGACGCACGAAAAGTGCGGGACTTGCGGTCTGGGCCTCGACCAGCATCGCGCCGACGACGCCCCGCCCTACTTTACTATTATTATTGTTGGGCACGTACTGATTCCGCTGGCGCTGGCCGTGAAGCAGTTGTTCGACCCGCCCATCGGTCTGCAATTCGCCATCTGGCTGCCGTTGATGATTGCGTCGAGCTGGTGGATGTTGCCGGCTTCCAAGGGCGCCCTTATCGGCCTTCAATGGGCCAACCGCATGCATGGCTTTGCTGCGCCCGGCGATGCGGATGAAGAACGCGCCGACGAATTTTGAGCGCGCGACAAACGACGAGACATACAGAAAAACAACGCGCACGGCTTGACAGCAAAAAGGGCGTGAGTATGGTCCGCCCTCATTTTACGCGATTTCTAGGTCCGAGGAGCGACCCATGGCCAAACCAACCACCGTTAAGATTCGGCTCAATTCGACAGCCGACACGGGTTATTTCTACGTGACCAAAAAGAACACGCGCACCATGACCGAGAAGCTCGTGCTGAAAAAGTACGACCCGGTTGCGCGCAAGCACGTGGAATTCAAAGAAGGCAAGATCAAGTAAGATCGCCCTCTTCCGTATTCAAAAAGCCGCCCTCGGGGCGGCTTTTTTGTGTCCTGAGCTGGGGTGAAGCGGCTAAGCGGCGCTTTGGATGACCCGGTTGCGGCCGCCATTCTTGGCCTCGTACAGGGCCTCGTCAGCACGCTTGATCAGCTTTTGCGCGCTGTCCTCATCGGGACCATTCTCAGTTGACGCCAGGCCGATGGAGACCGTGACAGCAAGCTCGTCGCGACCGGAATTCAACTGAAACTTCGCGGTCGCCACTTCCTGCCGCAGTCTTTCCGCGACCACGGAAGCGAACGCGAGGTCTGTATCCGGCATGGCGATCAGGAATTCCTCCCCGCCATAGCGGCAGGCCAGGTCGATGCCGCGAATGGAATTGGCGATGCGGTCGGCGAATTCCTTCAGAACCCGATCGCCGACATCATGGCCATGCGTATCGTTCACAGATTTGAAGTGATCGATGTCGATCACCATCACCGAAAGCGGCCGCCCGGTCCAATACGCGCGGTCGAACATCGCAGACAGGTGGCTCGCCAGATAACGGCGGTTGTAGAGACCGGTCAGCTGATCGGTCACCGCCATTTCCAGACTGACCTGGAACGATGAGCGCAGCTGGTCGACATAGCGCTTGCGGCGCAATTGCGTCGAAACGCGCGCAGTCAGTTCGTTTTTGTCCACAGGCCGGGTCACATAGTCGTTCACGCCGATATCAAGCGCCCGAACCAGTTTGCGGGTATCGCCGTGACGGACCACCGCGAGTAGCGGCGTCAAACGGGTCTCTTCGAACGACCGAATGGACGAACAAAGTCGCAGCGGGTCCATCGCCTCGATGGAGAGATTCACAAGAATAAGATCAAATTCGCCTGTGCGCGCGCGATTGAGCGCGACTTCCGGGTCGGATTCGTGGTCGATCTGGTAGTTGCCGCCGCCCAGCGACGAGATCAGGCGCTCGGCCTGGTCTTCATTGTCGTCAATCAGGAAAATGCGCGCTTCTGGCTGGTCGCCTTCAAGATCGATCTGCCCGACAATGCCGAGATCTTTGCCGGTCGCATACCGCGCCCGCAGCTCGTCGGTCATCATTTTAAGGCGCGTCAGCGAGCGTACGCGGGCGAACAGCGCCAGGTCTTCAACGGGCTTTGTGAGAAAATCGTCAGCGCCAGCTTCCAGTCCGGAAATCCGGTCCGCCTGCTGGTCGAGCGCTGTGACCATCACTACCGGGATGTGCATGGTTTCCGGGTTGGACTTCAGCTTCCGGCAAGCCTCAAAGCCGTCCATGCCAGGCATCATAACGTCCAGCAAAATGATGTCCGGCTTTTCTGCGCCAGCCAGTTCGATCGCTTCCTGACCGGAATAAGCGCCCAAAACGTCGAAGTATTCCGCCCGAAGTTTCGCCTCGAGCAGTTTAACGTTTGGTTCCAGGTCGTCGACGACTAGTACGCGCGCCGTCATGCAGCCCCCGTGTCTTGAAGGGTTTCAACTGAGCCGAAGCCTAGTCCAAATACCTTTTCACTTTCTCAAGAAACGAGGCGACCGATATCGGTTTTGCGATATAATCTTCGCAGCCGCCCTGACGGATCCGCTCTTCATCGCCCTTCATGGCGAACGCGGTCACCGCAATCACCGGAATTTCAGACAGTTCTGGACTGCTTTTGATTTCCCGGGTGACTTCCAGTCCCGATACTTCAGGCAGCTGGATATCCATTAGAATCAAATCCGGACGGTTATCCTTCAGACATTCGAGCGCTTCGGGGCCCGTGCGGGCCTCGAGCGTCTGATATCCGTGAATTTCCAGCAGATCACGAAACAGCTTCATGTTGAGCTCGTTGTCCTCAACGATCAGCACCGTTTTCGGGAGATCTGAGTAATCGAGCTTTTCCATGGCCGACATAATACGCCTTTTTTCCGTCCTGGCGGGTCTAAACCGCACTCCCCAGCGCGAATCGACCCTGCTAATGGAAAGTTTTGCGCAAAAGGTCTTAATTGATTGTTTATCGTGAACGCCGAGCACCTGAAATTTCGCGACTTTTCTGCCGGTAACCTTTTGTTAAATGACTGAAATTGGCGAAAACACTGGCTTTTGCCGCGACTGCTACGCCCTCGCCGCGCCGGCCGGAGGCAAGGGCGGGCGCGCGCTTTGCAGGAGCTGCGGCTCGCCGCGAATCACCTCCCATCCGGAATTGTTCAACCTGTCGATCGCCCATCTCGATTGCGACGCCTTCTATGCGGCGATCGAAAAGCGCGACAATCCCGAACTCGAAGACCTGCCGGTCATCATCGGCGGCGGCGTTCGCGGCGTTGTATCGACTGCCTGTTATGTAGCGCGGACCTACGGCGTCCGGTCCGCCATGCCGATGTTCAAAGCGCGGGAAGCTTGCCCGAACGCCGTGATCATCAAGCCGGATATGGCGAAATATGCAGCGGTGGGCCGCGCGGTTCGCATGATGATGCTGGATCTGACGCCGCTGGTCGAGCCGTTGTCGATCGATGAAGCCTTCATGGATCTGACCGGAACGGCACGCGTGCATGGCGGGCCGCCAGCGATCACCCTTGCAAAGCTGCAGGCGCGAGTTGCGAACGAATTGGGCGTGACCGCTTCTATCGGCCTTTCGCATAACAAGTTTCTCGCCAAGATCGCTTCGGACCTCGACAAGCCGCGCGGATTTTCCGTCATTGGCAAAGCCGAAACCAAATCCTTTCTCGCACGCCAGAAGGTCACGATGATCTGGGGCGTCGGCGCCGCCATGGCGCACAAGCTGGAACAGGATGGCATCAAGAGTATCGGTCAGTTGCAAACGATGGATGCGGGAGTTCTTGCCAAGCGTTATGGCGAACTCGGCCTGCGCCTCGCCCGGCTGTCGCAAGGCGACGATCGGCGCGCCGTTAAGCCCGACCGTGAGACAAAAAGCGTTTCGTCCGAAACCACATTCAACAGCGATGTTCGAGACGTTAAATGGCTTGAAGATGTGTTGTGGGAGCTGTGCGAGAAGGTCTCGGCACGGATGAAAGCTTCCGGTTTTGATGGGCGAACCGTCACGCTCAAATTGAAGACCGGCGATTTCAAGTCGATATCGCGGCGCACAACACTGGACGCGCCCTCAAACCTCGCGCGTATCGCTTTTGCCGCGGCAAAGCCGATGCTGTATGATGCCGCCCAAGGAAAGGCCTACCGCTTGATCGGCGTCGGTTTTTCCGGCCTCTCTGCGGCAGGTGAAACGACGGCGGCGCCAGACTTGTTCGGCGACGCCAACGCGAAGATCGCCAAGCAGGAAGAGGCCATCGACGCCATCAGAAAGAAGTTTGGCCGAGACGCCCTGCGCGCCGGCCGCGTGTTGCGCAAGAAACACTAGAGTGTGTGACGGCGGTCACTGCCCGCATTTACTAAACCGCCGAAAACCATAAGCGACGTAAACCAATCAAGGGAGAAGTGTTATGCGTATTCTACATTCCGCAGCCGCCCTGTTTGCGGCGACGCTCTTAATGGCCGGCGCCGCGAATGCGGCGAATATGTATATGCGAATTATCGATGTGCCCGGCGAGTCCGCCGAATATGGCGGGGCCGGAGAAATCGAGGTTCTATCATGGTCCTGGGGCGCCTCGAACGAAGGCACGTTCGCAAAGCCGCCGAATTCGGGAATCGTCAATGTAACGCTAAAACGCGGGTTCGCCGGGCGGCAGGCCGTGAGAAGATTGTATGATGACAAGCGAGAATTTCCTTCGCTGATCCTCACATCCCAAGATCGCGGCAAAGCCGTCCGGTACGAGCTGCAAAAGGTCTACATCAAGAGCTGGTCCACCAGCGGCGATGCCGATGATCGGCCCACTGAGGAAGTCGCGTTCTACTACAACAAGATCGCGCGATAACTGTCCGCTTTGCCGCCGGCGCATCGACGCCGGCGTCAATGCGCTAACAAGGGAAACGTCGTCATGCGCCAGTTTCTAGCAGCGATGGCTGCCGCCATCGCCTTCCTCGCCTCCTCCGCCAGCGCCGCGATATCAGGCTATCTGGAAATTCCCGATATTCCCGGGGAATCGCGCGGCGCTGTCAGCAACAATGAAGCCCTGACCGTCGGCGCCAATGAGACCGAAACCATCAAGGGCGGCAAAGCAGTCATCATCGGCGCCCTGTGGAACGGTTCGGAAGCACCGCCACGGCGCAACTCCAAAGGAACGGTGAAACTGAAACTTCAGCGCGGCGCACTTTCGGCGAGCCTTTCGCGACTGAAGGACCAAAAGCGCGCCATTCCGAAATTGAAACTCGTCACAGACGGACAAGTCGGCCCGAAAACCTATGTTCTCCAAAACGTGCTTGTCAAAAGCTACGCCGTAAGAGGATCAAGCGCGAGCGCCTATGAAGAGGTTGTGCTCGTGTTCGAAGTGCTCGACTGGGAAGACGTGCGCTAGCTGCCCGGCCCCGCGCGGAAGGCGGACGCAGTTTTCCGCACTCCCGCACGGGACCAGCGGCCGGCGGCTTTAATACACAGACGCGATCCAGACCGCATGCCCGGTCCGCGCCAAATACCAGAATGTCAAAGAGCCTGAACCGGACGCGCCTTCGCGCTCCCGCTCTGACGCTGCAAGAACCTATTGAGAAATGTTGCGCCCGCTCTTCACTGAGCATCGGCGCATTTCATTCGGTCGCATGACAACGCGACATGCACTCTAAACCCGCTGCGGTTTTGGTGGATAACTATTCACCAACACTGGGTTTGCGTGAAGAATTCAACAGAAATGAGGTAAAATGCTGCGCTGTCACTCCCTCTATGAGTGTGCGTTAAACCACCCGATCCACCGGCGCGCCGCTATCAAAAAACGCGTTGATATTTTCCAAAACGCGCGCCGCCATGGCCGCCCGGCTCTCCCAAGTGGCCGACGCGATATGCGGCAGGCAGAACACGTTTGAGAGCGAGTAAAGTTCTTTGCGGATTGGCTCCGGTTCCGTTTCAAAAACATCAAGACCGGCCGCGAAAATCCGCTTCGATTTCAGTGCCTCAATCAACGCCAGCTCATCGATCACGGGGCCGCGCGAGATATTGATGATGACGGCGGTCGACTTCATTTTGTCGATGGCGTCAGCGTCGATCAGATGATGTGTTTCGGGCTTGTGCGGACAGTGCAGCGAGATGATGTCCGATTGCTTCAAAAGCTCATCCAGCGTGACGGCGCGTGCGCCATAAGCGCTGTCGATCTCCGCTGACGGGCGCGGCGTCGTGTAGATAATGTTAAGGTCAAACCCCTTCGCGCGCTTTGCGACTTCCTTGCCCACATTTCCCATGCCGACAATGCCGAGCGTGCGGCCGGTGACACGCTGGCCCCAGCTGTCGGGCGTCAACATCCCGCGCCCCTCACCGGTCAGCGCAATGTCGAGCCCTTCGCGAAACCGGCGACAGGCGGCGATGATCAGCCCGATGGTGGTGTCCGCGAGACACGCAGTCGTGACTTCCGGCGTGTTGGAAACCGCGATGCCGCGTTCTTTCGCAGCCGTTAAGTCGATGTGATCGACGCCGACGCCGATGGAGGCGATCAGTTTTACGCTTTCCGGCAGGTCCTTGATGAAAGCCGCATCCATATCGTCGAACGCTGTGGCGAAAATCGCCTCTGCGCCTTCGGCCAGGTGCTGAAATTCGCCCGGGGCGCACACGGCGTCCACCGGCTCGCGCACATCGTATTTCAGCTTCAGCATCCCGGCTAACGCGCCGGGCAATTGCCGCGGTGTGGCGATTGAGCGTTTTTCCGTCATGAGCGCCTCTGCAGTGAACAGGTCCTGTGAGTGGCCCACCATGCACGAAAAATCCTAGATAATCCAAGCGGCTGGCGCATGTGCCCGCGCTGCGTTATGGTGAGCGCTGCGGGCGCTCGGGGGCGAGAATGGCTCCGTTTCACGCGGGCGGTAAGTTGAGGCGTAATATGCGCTATGTGTGGATGGGTTTGGCGGGGCTGGCGGTTATTATCGTCGGGCGTTTCGCTTTTCACGTACTTCCGGCATCTGGGGCGTTCGCCGAGCTCGACACGAAACTGGTGGATCAATGCCGGCGCGTCGATGTTGCGCCCGGAACCGAAGACGTCACCATCGATCCCGAGTTGAAACTTGCGTTCATTTCCGCCGCTGACCGCCGCGCATGGTACAATGATGAAGGCGCCGAGGGCGTCAATCCGCTCAACGGCATTTACGCCATGAGCATGGACGGTTCCGACGCCGTTCGGCGCGTATCGCCGGCCATGGAAAACTTCCTGCCGCACGGCATCAGCCTCTGGCGCGGAGACAACGGCGAAAAGCGCTTGTTCGTGATCAATCATCCGCCTTCCGGCGAAGAGCTGGTGGAGATTTTCGATGTCGGCGCGGCAGGTGACCTGACGCATGTCGAGACCGTATCCTTCGACGCCATGCACTCGCCCAACGACATTGTGGCCGTCGGTCCGCGGCAGTTCTACGCCACAAACGATCGACGTTTTGACTCCGGTCCGTTGTCGCTACTCGAGTCCTATCTGGCCCTGCCCATCACCAATGTTGTCTATTTTGATGGCCAGACGGGACGCTCCATCCTAGGCGGGCTTGTCTATGCCAACGGCATCAACAAATCGATCGACGGCAAGGAAATCTACATCGCCGAGCTGCTCAAGCGACGGATTGGCGTATTCGGCCGAACAACAGAAACCGGAGCGCTTAAACGCGTCAAAAATCTCAGCGTCAAAACTGCGCCCGACAATATCGAAGTCTCGCGCGATGGCGCGCTATGGGTCGCCGGGCACTCCCGGATTTTTGATTTTGTGGAGCACGCGAAAGACGCAAGCGCCATCGCGCCGTCTCACGTTTTGCGCGTCAATCCACGCAATGGCGTCACGTCCGACGTTCTCATCTCCGTCAACGGTGAAATCAACGGATCATCGGTCGGCGCCGTTTGGGACAACACGCTGATCGTCGGCGCAGTCTTTGACGGCCACGTGATGGTCTGTCCGATGCTGGAAATCCTGTTGCGCGGACCGTCGACCGGCGCGCAATAGATTACTTCGCAAAGATCCCGTCAATGCGGCGCTGCGCTATCGGATGATAGCCAGGACGCGCGCGCTCATAGACAGCTTCGGCCCACTCCCTGCGATCATTTTCCAGCAAGATGCGATACAGCGGATAGATGAACTTGCCGCGTCCGACCCGCGTCAGGAATGCATCCAGCGGTTCAAAGGCCGGTTCATAACCCGCCGGGATCGCCTTTTGATACCATGCGTTTGCGATTTCAGCATTGTGAGATGTAGACAGATCAAAGCGCGCATCGAGCGCGGCGAAATGATCCGCGTTCATGCCGTCAGGCAACGCGTTGATGAAATAGAGCCATTCGTGCGCCGTCCACGCAGTCGTCTCCAGCCCGCCCACATCGCCGCCGCCAAGCCACGCATCGAGTTGCGCCTGAACTTTTGTGAACGCATCCGACTGCGGGTCTTCCATGCTCGCCGGAAATCCCGGCTTGTACACCCAGTCGTTGATTTCCTCCTTGGTGACCTTGTCGGGATGAACCGACCAGAGGTTGTCTTCAAAATAAGTCAGGAAGTCTTCGGTCGTGATTGACTGAAACGCATAGTGTTCGAAGTAGGATTTAAGGAACGCGTCAAAATCTTCCCGGCCGAACCGCGTCTCCAAAAATTTCAAAAAGAACATGCCGCCAACATAAGATACGTCGCTGAAAGCATCGTCCGGATGACCGATATCGTCCGGCATTTTCAGTTGCGTCAGTTCAGGACGGGGCGCCGCAGCGATGTCGTCCAGCAATGACTGTTTGTCGAGGAAACGCTCCATGACCGCACGATCGGCGCCATAGAGCGCCTCCATCGTCCGATTCTCAACATAGCTGGTGAAACCTTCATTCAGCCAAGCGTCGCGCCAGTTTGCGTTGGTCACAAGATTGCCCGACCAGGAATGAGCGAGTTCATGGGCCACGACATTGGTCAGGCTCTTGTCGCCGGCGATCAAGGTTGGCGTCATGAAAGAAAGACGGGGATTTTCCATTCCGCCAAAAGGAAAGCTCGGCGGCAGCACGATGAGGTCATAGCGCCCCCACCGATACGGTCCGTAGAGCTTCTCAATGGCGTCCATCATCTTTGGCGTGTCGGAAAACTCTTCCGCCGACGCGTCGACAATGTCCTGTTCGCCATAAACGCCGACCTTGTCATTGATCGGTCTGAACTCGATATCGCCGACCGCAAGGGCCAGCAGGTAAGACGGGATCGGCTGCGACATGCGGAATGTGTAATCTCCGTCGCGCACGCGCCCTTCATCCTGCCGCGCGCTCATAATGGCAATCAGCTCTGGCGGCGTCGTCACATGCGCGTTGTAAGTGATGCGCACGGCCGGCGTATCCTGCAGCGGAACCATGGTCCGCGCGTTGAGCGGCTGGAACTGCGTGAACAGAAACGGGTGTTCCTTGCCCGCCGTTTGCTCCGGCGACAGCCATTGAATGCCTTCCGCTTCCGGGCTCGTGATATAAGACACGCGCACTTTGTCAGCGTTCTCAGGCAACGTGATTTCGAACCGCGACCCCATGACCGGATCGTCGGGTCCCATGGTGTAGCCGGCGGTAAGCCAGTCGCCTTCCACACGCGCTTCAACGGATTTGACGTCGAGATCATTGGCGTCGAGCACAAGCGAATTGACGCCTTTGCTCAGGCGGCGGAAATCCAGCGTGACTTCGCCCGTGATGGTCTTGGCGTCGAAGTCCAGCGCAAGATCGAGTTCGGCGTGCGTAACGCGAATGTCGCCATAGTTCGAATAGGTGAAGTAGTCATGCGCATCGGCCTCGCTCAGCGCGCCCCATGTCGCCTCGGTCTCCAGCCCCGGCTCCGTCGAACTGGAGTCGTCGGCCTCGTAGGTGACCTCTCCCTCGTCGCTTTGCGTGCCTTGCGAGCAGGCGGCGATGGCAGCGACAGATGTGGCGAGCAACAGAACGCGGGCGAATGACATGAGCTTGTTCCCTCAAATTGCTGATTGTGAAGGAAACTAGCTGGCGGGCGAGATGGGGGCAAGCGCCAGGGCTTTTGTGACTTTCAGGCGGCGACGGCTGGCGCGGCCATTTGTGAGGCTACTCCCGCCCCTCCGTCTCAAGCGCCAGCGCATGAAGCTCGCCGCCCATACGGCCTTTCAATGCTCTGTACACCAACTGATGCTGCTGCACCCGGGACTTGCCGTTAAAGGCCGACGAGATGATGCGCGCGCGCCAGTGGTCATTGTCGCCGGCGAGGTCTTCCAGTTCGATCTCCGCATCGGGCAGCGCTTCGAGGATGAGTTTCTTGATGTCGTCGCCAGCCATGGGCATTTTGGCGGTCTCCTTTTTGGTGAGCGCGTTCATGTAGTCCGGCAGCGCAGATTCAAAAATATCAGACAAATCAAGGAGTGAAAGCGCATCCCTGCCATCCAGCAGGATGTCCGGCCCGCCAAAGCGGCCTATCTTCGACGCTTGCACACCGGCCATGGCGGCTTTCAGCAACAGCGTATCGGCGGCGGCGGGCGCAGCGGCGACCAGGTACCGCCCCTGATCCTCGCCGAACCAGAACGCCGCCTTGCGCGCCTTGACCGGCGTCGCGAGATTGAGCCCACGGCCGGACGCCAAAGACATCTCCGCAGCAGCGACAAGCAATCCTCCGTCAGACACATCATGACACGCGGTGACGAGACCTTCATCGATCAGCTTGCGGATCAATTCCCCAGCCTTGCGCTCAGCGGCTAGATCAACGGGCGGCGGCGCGCCCTCCTCGATCTCGAACAATTCGCGCATGTAAAGGGACTGGCCAAGATGGCCGCGCGTGACGCCGATTGCGATGAGCTCTTCACCCGCCTCCGCGCCCCCGACGCGCACGGCTTTAGTGACGTCGTCGAGAACGCCAACGCCGCCGATCGCCGGTGTCGGCGGGATCGCCTGACCATTGGTTTCATTATAGAGCGATACGTTGCCGGAAATGACAGGATAGTTAAGCGCTTCACAAGCTTCGGCGACGCCTTCGATAGCGCCGACAAACTGCGCCATGATCTCGGGCCGTTCGGGGTTGCCGAAATTGAGACAGTTGGTGATGGCGAGCGGAGACGCGCCCACCGCGCAGATGTTTCGATAGGTCTCGGCGACCGCCTGCTTGCCGCCTTCATGTGGATCAGCCTTCACGTAACGCGGCGTCACATCGGTTGAGATCGCCAGCGCGCGGTTGGTGTCATGTATGCGCACCAATGCGGCGTCGCCGCCCGGCGCGATGATCGTATCGCCCATGACGGTGTGGTCGTACTGTTCCCAGATCCAGCGGCGCGAGCAAAGATCAGGAGACCCCATAAGCTTGGCCAGCGCAGTCAGCATGGTGTCGCCGCCCGGCGCATCGGCGAGCGATAATTGCTGTTCGCGATGATCGACCTCGGCGGTTTCGACAATGCCGCTGGCGGCGAGATTGCGCGCGGCTTCTTCGAAGCCTGAGAATTTGACGCCTTCAGGTTTGGAACGGACGTAAATCCGTGCTTCACCATTAGTGATGGTGACGCCGACGCCGTCGACCAAAGCCTCATCGCCAAGCCGGTCGGCGATCAGCGCATCGGCGATGGCGCGCAGCTCTTCTTGGCTCTTCCCCGGCGCGCGCAGAATCGCTTCAGCCTCGCGGTAGGTAACGGACGGATCGGCAAGCGGCGCCGGCTTTTCGAGCGTCACAAAGGGGCGGTCGTAATTCGGCGCATCGTCGGCGAGCGGCGGCACCGGCATGTCGGCGACGGTCTCACCCTTATGTTTGATGACGAGGCGGCCGGAATCGGTGGTGACGCCGATTACCGCAAAATCGACGCCCCATTTGTCGAATATGGCCTTCGCCGCGTCTTCGCGGCCGGGTTTCAGGACCATGAGCATGCGTTCCTGAGACTCAGACAACATCATCTCGTATGCCGTCATGTTCTCTTCGCGCTGGGGCACGTGATCGAGGTCGAGCTCAAAACCGCCGCCGCCCTTCGCCGCCATTTCAACGGACGACGAGGTGAGGCCCGCCGCGCCCATATCCTGAATGGCGATGATTGCGTCGGACGCCATCAGCTCGAGGCAAGCTTCGAGCAGCAGTTTCTCCGTAAACGGATCGCCGACCTGAACCGTGGGGCGCTTTTCTTCCGATGCATCGTCGAACTCCGCTGACGCCATGGTGGCGCCGTGAATGCCGTCGCGCCCGGTCTTGGAGCCGACATAGACAACGGGGTTTCCGGCGCCGCGCGCCGCGGAGTAAAAAATCTTCGCCTTTTCGGCGACGCCGACCGTCATCGCATTGACGAGGATATTGCCGTTATAGCCGCGATGGAAATTCGTTTCACCGCCAACCGTCGGCACGCCCACGCAGTTGCCATAGCCGCCGATGCCCGCGACCACGCCGCC
>CAZAOB010000078.1:0-13629 GCA_964486635.1 uncultured Caulobacterales bacterium
TTGGCCGCTCGGTCTACGAGCAGCGCTACACCACCAAGGGTGTCCAGAAGATCTTTAAAGATGAGGGCATCAAATACATATCCGAGCTTGGCCGCAGGGCTGCGGCCGGTGAGCCGGTGGACATCAGGCCGGTTCTCGAGGATGAGGATGGCGGCGAGGCCCGGGCTGAAACGCTCGAACTTAGCCCGACGGATGCCTACAAGGCTGCTCCTTTGTCGCCGGAGATGCGCCGGACCATGCAGGCGATGCTGACGCGGCTGGAGACCGTTCAGGACGCCCTGGACCAGGCGACGCTCGCGTTGGAAGCAATCCAGGCGGAGCGAGAGTAGCTTCTGCATCCTTCCGGACGTGAAGCGATCTATTTTTTCCAATTTACCTGTCGAATAGACGATTTAGCGGTTTTCAGTGTTTCCGTTCGTGCCTATAACCCCAGCTCGCGCCGGGCGGTGAGCGCCTGTCGTGCGGGGTCGGAGCGTAGCGCAGCCTGGTAGCGCACTTGACTGGGGGTCAAGGGGTCGTGGGTTCGAATCCCGCCGCTCCGACCATTCTTAAGCATCATTCATTTGAGTGTTCCGCTGTGCAATTTTTTGTAAAATCGCGCGTGTGAAGTTCATCAATGGATAATGCTGAATCGTCGGCAAATGAGCGATCAGATTCAGGTTTCGAACAGAAATCTATGTGAGTTGGTTGCACCCGCGTTGCTGTTGTTCTTGGGTGAACCAGGTTAGCCGAATGAAATTGTCACATCGTATCCCGAGGGGGCGTTGCCTCTGCGTACTCGATTTTTGCGTCGCAGTTTTGGCGGCCATATTGTTGGTGACGCCCGCCGCCGCCGACAAGCTCGAAGAAGTCTACGAACTGCGCGTGGCGTGCGAAACTGGTGAGCCCGATGCATGTTTTATGCTCGGACATGCGTATGAAACACGAGATGACTTGTGGGGAGAGCCGGTCCGTGGCGCGTTGGTCAAGCGGGATGATAATGCTGCAGCCAGGTATTTTCGTAGGGCATGCGACCTCGGCAATGAAAGTGGCTGCCGGCGCCTGGGGCGCATGTATGAGTTTGGCAAGGGCGTGACGAAGAACAATGTGGAGGCTATTCGCTATTACCTTCGTGCATGCGATCAGCGTGACAAATTGCAGTGCCGAAACCTGAACGAAATGCTTGAATAGCAACCTGTTTCAACACGATTCTGGAGCCACTACGCGGCGGGTGCGGCGCGTTCGACTATATTTCTGGAGTCAATTTTAGCGGTGACCGCGCCATAAGCGTATGAGCGTTCGGCCGGATCGAGTCGCGCATTGCAATAGCCATCAAAAACGTAGCTCGGTGAAGACTGTAGCAGCGCAGCGGCGCTCAATGCCAATGCCATATCTTCGGCAAAGGCGCGCGCCGTGTATTCATTGAGCACGCCCGGTTTGAACCACTCATCCAGGAGCTTCAGATGGCGGTCCAGATGCTTGTTAGCGCCTATCGCGGATGTGAGCTCGGCACGGACCGCTTCCAAACAATCCGGTTCGCGAACAAGAGCGCGCAGAATGTCCAGCGCGATTACATTACCTGAACCCTCCCAAATTGCGTTAAGAGGCGATTGTCTGAACAATCGCGGCATCGGTCCTTCCTCTACAAACCCTGCGCCGCCGTGACATTCCAAAGCTTCGTAAACTGCACCCGGCTGGCGCTTGCACACCCAAAATTTCGCGATGGGCGTGGCCAAGCGCATGAATGCGCTCTCTGCGGGGTCCGTCTGTCGATCGAAACCCCGAGCAATTCTCATCGCGAGCGCGGTTGCCGCCTCTGACTCAAGCGCGAGGTCGGCCAGCACCATCTCCATGGCGGGCTGGTCAACGAGTTTCTTTTGGAATGCTGATCGATGCAACGCATGCCAAATGGCTTGCGTCAGGCTTGCGCGAATGCCGCCCGCGGAACCTGCGATACAGTCCAGTCTCGTATGTTGCACCATGTCAATGATCGTGCGGACGCCACGGCCTTCTTCTCCAAGTCGTTGCGCCCATGCGCCATGGTACTCAATCTCTGATGAAGCGTTTGAGCGGTCGCCGAGCTTGTCTTTCAGCCGCATGATATGAAATGCATTGCGCAAACCGTCCGGTCGCCAACGCGGCACGAGAAAACATGTTACCCCCGCTTGGGTTTGCGCCAGCGTCAAAAATGCGTCGCACATAGGGGCAGAGCAAAACCACTTGTGCCCCGTCAGTTCATATTCACCTGGCGATACTTCTTTGGCGAATGTCGAGTTGGCCCGGATGTCGGAGCCGCCCTGCTTTTCTGTCATCGCCATGCCGATTGTTGCGGCTTTCTTCTGCTCGGTGGGAATAAAACGTGGATCGTAGTCGCCTGCAGTAACGCGGGGGATCCACTCGTCGGCAATTGCAGGCTCGTGACGTAGAGCTGGTACAGCGGCGTACGTCATGGTCATTGGACAACCGACGCCTGGCTCAACGCCAGCCTGCATGAATACCATAGCCGCATGCGCGACATGTCCGCCGTCTTTCTCATTCCAAGCGAATGAGGCGTATCCAGACTTCAGGCCCAGCGACATCAGGGTGTGATAGGCCGGGTGAAACTCCACTTCATCAAGTCGGTGCCCATAACGGTCGAAGCTACGCAGTTTGGGCGGATTGGCGTGAGCAAGCCGAGCCAGCTCCATACTATCCTCAGAACCAAGCGCCGCACCGTAATCGAAAAGAGGCGCATTGTGCCTGGTTCCGATTTGTGTCCCGACTGCCGCTTTCAATGCCTGGTCGCTGTCAAACAGGTTTATGTTCTCGAACGGCGGCGGCTGGTTTGCGACTTCATGGGTCTGCAACTCCGCACGAGGGCGATAGTGGGACATGAAAGCCTCCTTTTCCGCGAATTCTATAACACGGAGATCGAGGGGGCTATCCTGTCTTGCAGCGGCAACTGGACCCTGCAAGCGCAATGCATCTGCTTGCAGGGTTTGTTGTGACTATCGAAATATAGTGAGAATCAAACTCGCGGGGGAGGCTGTCAGTCGTCGAACAAGCGGCGCCTAGTTTTTAAGGTCATCCGCGAGCTCTTCCATAGTCTCGGAAACGTCTTCAGCGGCTTTTTCAAGGTCACTCTTCTGTGACTCTTCGTACACATACCAAGCAGCAATGGCCAGCGCTGCGACTGCAGCAGTAATGACGATCGGTTTCATGACACTCACCTTTCACTACGTTGCAATAAATTATGATTGCTGACTTCGTGTGATAGGAATTTTGTCTTTAAACTTTGGCCAATCTGTGACCTGCAAATTAACTTGGCGTAAGTTCTAGCGTTGCCCACAATTCAACGATTGCCGGCGTCACATCGCCGATTGGAACCTTGATCGTCTTCATGCCAAGGGCCTGCGCCGGCTTTAGGTTGATGCCCAAATCGTCGAGAAATACGCAAGAGTGCGGAGATACGCCCAACGCTTCGCACATCATTACATATATGCGTGGTTCCGGTTTTCGTACGCCGGCTTTGGACGATTCTATAATATGGTCGAAGTTGCTGTGAATGCGTTCCACTACTTGCTGATCTTCGGCGGCCGCTAACATCGCTTTGCTGTCTATTTTTGGCAGGTTGTTCGTAATGCATCCGGTCTTGAATCCAGCGGCTTTCACGCGCGTCAAGGCGTCAATCATGTTGTGATTGAAATGCAGAGAAAGAAGTTCAACAAGCTTTTTGCCACGAATTTCAAATCCCGCGGCCTTTGATTCCGCGGCAAACTCGACATCAAACGTTTCGAGTGAAATTTCGGCGCGCTCAAAGCGCGCCCAGGCGTTTTGATGATGATTGGACTTGATGACCTCGCCGATGAAGCGCTGGGGTAGCGCGTTCTCCCGTTCGTATGCCGCGAAGTTCTGAACTGGAGATGTAGTGAACACGCCCCCAAAATCGAATATCACAGCTTCAAAACTCACTTCTCACCCTTCGCTTATGTGTTGGACCCAGTTGAGCGCCTCGGCGCCGAACACTTCGCCGGTCGGAGTATAACAATCAGGAGCGTCCATCACGCCGATCAAGAAATGAGTTTCACCGGGCCATTTATCGCTGGAGTAGGTGAGGGGGGTGCCGCAATCCTTGCAAAACCCCCGCTCCACACTCTTTGAGCTCTTGAATAGGTAAGGTGAGAGGCTGTTCCATGAAACTTGGTCGCTCGCAAAGCCAACCCAAGTTGAAAACGCGCCGCCGGTGGCTTTGCGGCAAGAGGTGCAGTGACAATTCGCAACGAATTTCGGGGCACCTTTGATTTCCGCGCGAATGGCTCCGCATTGACATCCTGCAAAGTGGCACCCGCCGCTCATGCCAAGCCCATTTCCTTCATATAGTGAGCATTCTTCTCATTGCAGCGAAGCGCGGCCGGGCGCGCCATAAGCCGATCAACGTATGACTTGAACGGGTCGGACTTTTCAAATGCGCCAAACATCATTGCGAAGTTCAAGGTCGAACCGAACACCACATCAGCTGCCGAGAATGTGTCGCCCAATATGTACGGCCCTTTTGAAAGCGCGGTTTTCGCAGCGGCTATCACCAGATCGGAATTGCCGTAGCCGATGGAGCCTGGGTTTTCATTTTTTCGCTTCATAAAGATATCCATCATCGCAGGTTCGATGCAGCTCGGCGCGAAAAACATCCAGCGATAATAAACACCTCGCTTCGGATCATTGGTTGACGGCGCCAGGCCGGCGTCTGGAAAGGCGTCGGCCAGGTAGGCGCATATGGCGGCCGCCTCTGTGACGGTTTGGCCCTCATGAGTAAGCGTTGGGACTTTGCCCATTGGATTTATTGACAAAAAGTCTGGGCTCTTTTGCGCGCCGTTCTTCATGTTCACCAGCATGATGTCGCAAACGTCACCGAGCTCTTCATTCATCCAAAGAGTTGTGCCGCCGCGGGTCTGCGGCATGTGATAGAGGACCGGTTTGCTCATGTGTTGTGTCCTTATTGCGGCACGAGAGATGTTAGCGCGAGCGCCGGGCTTCGTACAAAGAAATTGCAGCTGCTGTTGATACGTTCAAGCTCTCAATCTCCGAACTGATCGGAATGCGGAAAAGTTGATCGCATTTTTCCGAAACAAGCCGGCGAAGGCCGGCGCCTTCCGCCCCCATCACCAGCGCCAGCGGAGCGGCAGGGAGGTCCTTTATGTCCGCTTCTGCTTCTCCGGCGAGACCGGCGACAAAATATCCCAGGTCTTGCAGCTCGCTAATCGCTCGTGAGATATTCACAACTGCAACGCAGGGAATCTTGTCGATCGCGCCGACTGCAGCTTTGGCGAGGGCGCCGGAAAGTGGTGGCGTGCGCCGGTCCTGGACTATAACGGCGGCGGCGCCGAAGGCGGCCGCCGCTCGAAAGAGCGCGCCGATATTCTGCGGGTCGGTCACCTGGTCAAGGATGAGCACAGGGCGGTGAGGCGAGGCGGGCGCACACACTTCATCGATCTGCTTTTTCGGCAATGGATCAACCAGAATTGCGAGGCCTTGGTGTACTGCGCCTTCTTGCAATAGCGCGTCAATGGCATCGGGGTTGGCCTCTTCTGTAGAAACAAGCGAGCGGCCAGGCGCAGCGTGTTGCGCCAGCCACTCCAACGCGTTTTTTGTGCCGATTACCCGGCGGACTCTTCGCTCGGGGTTCGCAAGCGCTGCGGCGACCGCGTGCCGGCCGTACAGCCAAAAGTCAGCATTTGAGTTTGATTTTGAAATTTTCCGGCCCGGCGTTTGTCCTACTTCCCGCGTCTGCTTTCCGCCCTCTTCGGCGATGGAGCTTCGCCGAGAGGGGCGGGGCCGGGAGTTGCTTTCCGGACGATCGCGCCCACCTCCGCTTGAGGCCGTACTGCTCGTTTCACGCTTCCGGTGGCGGACTAATTTTTGGGGGCGTTTTTGGTTCATGTCCCCGGCCTAGCCATTTCTGCAGCGCCGGGGAACCGGAAATTGACGTTTAGGTCTTCGCGACCGGTTGCGAAGCGGATGCGGCGCGGCTATAGACGCCGTTCTTCCGGCGGAAGCGAAGGGGCCCTTGCGCTCCCGAACTTTCGCAAGCTGCTGTTTCGTAAGGCTTTTGGCCGTTGGACAGCGCGCCTCGTGGAGGGGTGGGAGAGTGGTTAAATCCACCAGACTGTAAATCTGGCCGCCTAGCGTACGATGGTTCGAATCCATCCCCCTCCACCATTCAGTCCCCGCATTCGCAGCCACACGCTGAACCGGCGCTAAAAGCCCGCAGTTTGGCGGGTTTTCGTCCGCGACGAACGTCTCTGGTGTCTCCAGTTCAGCCAAGAGTGCGCTAAATGAGTAAAAGTCTCCAGAGGCTCGATTTCGCCACCAACTGAAAGTGCGAGATGATCGCCTGACGAAAAGGCAATCACGCTGAACTCTTGCGCGTTGCCACTGATTCCGATTCAGATTTGGTTGGATCAGTTATGCGCCAGTCCGAAGAGGCGACGCTGCTCCGGCCAGAGAGCAGGCAAATCATCAAGTCGGCGGAGTCGTTCCGGCGTCCAACCGCCGGAAGCCGAACCTTCCAATAGCGCTCTGACTATATCGGGCGCTAGAAACGCAAGCCGCATTTGTTTGCTCACATCGCTAATATCGGTCCCGGCTTCCTTCGCGATCGCGTTGAGCGCTGTATCAGGATTATTGAACCAGCGTTCGCGCCAGGCGAAAGCGTTCTCTAAAATGCAGGCGATGGTCTCGTTTGGCGACGGAACATCATCGGTCCCGCCAAGCACCAGTCGCAAGCCGACGCCGCGCTTGCCTATTTTTAGATCCGACTTGATCACAGAAGTCTCGGCAAGCGGGAGATGGTGATCGCTTTCTATGAGGAATCTCGTTTTCATCGTGATCGATATCCCGGATTCAGATAGATCAATACGATCGATGCGTGCGGTCCACTGCAACATACGTTCTCGTGGTGAGATCGCAATCTCCGCGTCGCGCAACTCACGGAGCAAGCGATTCAATGACTGCAGGTCCGATGCCTGTGCGTGTTCTGACAACAAATTCTGTGCAGCATCTGGTGTGGCCAGCCAGTCGCCGATCGTGTTTATGATGGAAGCCTCAAGCAAATCGGCGTTCACCCTCCAGCGCGCTGACGCGGCCACCTTTCCGGTTTCGAACGCATGACTCACATAGTATCGATAGCGCTTGCCGCCTTTTGAAGCATGGCTCGGAGTCATGCGATGACCGTCGGCGAACAGTTTGCCCGATAGGGGATTGCGCGATGTTGTTTTGACCCCAGTGCGTTGGCTCGTAGCGCGACGCTTTGTTTGCGCATCGGCCCAGAGTTTATTGTCGATGATCGCATCATGTGCGCCCTCATGCAATTCGTTTCCGCATCGCACTAATCCGGCATAGATCGGATTGGCAAGGATGTGATAAAGCGGCCCGCGCGTGATGGCTTTGCCGCCGCTATTTGATCGTTGCTTGGTTTTCAGAGCTTCATCCGCTGCAGTCTTCAGGACGCTGCGAACACAGCCGGTCTCAAGATAGAGGTTAAACAGCCGTCTTACAGTTTCAGCTTCGCGTTCGTTCACCACCAGCTTCTTGTCGACATTGTCATAGCCGAGCGGTGGATTACCCCCGGTCCACATGCCTTTACGACGGGAGGCGGCGATCTTGTCCCTGATGCGCTCGGCGGTGACCTCCCGCTCGAACTGGGCGAAGGAAAGAAGCACATTGAGCGTCAGCCTGCCCATGGATGAGGAGGTGTTGAACTGCTGGGTCACCGAGACAAATGAGACGTTCTGCGCATCGAAGCGCTCCACCAGTTTGGCGAAGTCGGCGAGAGAGCGGGTGAGGCGGTCGACCTTGTAGACGACGATGAGATCGATGCGCCCTGCGTCGATCTCGGCCAGCAGCGCTTTAAGGGCAGGGCGGTCCATATTGCCGCCCGACAAGCCGCCATCGTCAAAGCGGGTCTTGACCAGCTTCCAGCCTTCATGGCGCTGCGAGGCGATATAGGCCTCGCAGGCCTCACGCTGCGCGTCGAGCGAGTTGAACGCCTGATCGAGACCTTCCTCGGTCGATTTGCGGGTGTAAATGGCGCAGCGCTTCATCGGGTGGCGCCCCGAGCCGACCGCAGCCCGAAGAATGCAGGGCCGTTTCGTTTGACGCCGGTGATCGCTTCAGCCGCAGCTGACAGCGAGCCAAAGCGCTTGCCGTCGAGGTAACAGCCGTCATCAGCCACATACACTTCGTATTGCCGGCCCCGCCATTCGCGGACCAGCCGCCCTCCGGGCTTCAAGGATTTGCGGGGAGCTGCAAGTTTCGCCTTGGGGGCCCCGCTTCGGCCCCTGGAGCCAGGGCTCATCGCCAGCACACGTTTTCGCAGTCGGTCGACGCGCAGCCCATGGGCTTTGCGCTGCATCTCATAGGCGATGGCGAGGATCAAAAGCCTGCGGCCGATGCGTTTGGGTGGCGCCAGCTTATGACGCTTTTGGTAGAGCTGCTGCAGATCAGCGAATGAGAGATCGTCGAGCCGGGCGATCTCGGCGTCCAGTGCGGCGCTGTCGACCTTTCGGCTCATTTGCCGCTCCGGAGGTAATAACGCAGCACGCCCGTTTCGAGCCGCTCAGTGGCCAGATTAAGCCCTAGTTTCTTCTTTACTGTTCCCGACAAAAACCCTCGAACCGAATGCGCCTGCCAGCCCGTGGCCTTGGTCAGATCATCCACGCATGCGCCGTTCTTCCGGCGAAGCAACGAAAAGATGATTTCTTTTTTTGATTTTCCCGCCGCGCTTTTACTCGCGCGCTTCTTTCTGGTCGTTCTCGCTTTTACGGTCATATTCGCCTCCTCGTTGTTGCACTGCGACAAGCCCGGCGTCGTCAGCGGTCGGGCGGGAGGCGGCGCGAAACGGTGGCGTTCGCGGCCCGCACAGCAACGCTCTTTACTAGAAGGAAGTCCAGTCGATTGTTTGGATAATGGCGGCGGTGGAAGGTGGTTCTGAGTTCTGCCGAGAGCGACTCAATTGCATATTGGAGGCAGCAAAATGTCCGACATGCGCGCAGAAGCGGACGTTCGCAATTCGTGATAATCGCCTACTAATTCGGCGGGGACGCCATGCCGCTGCGCCGCATCATAGAACCCGTCATGACGGCGGAAGGCAGATGCGCTGCGGCGGCGGAGAATCATTGCCCGTTCTTCTCTCTAAGGATCGCCAGAACCGCCAGCGTTTCGTCGTGAGTATAGCGGTACCACACCGCGTTATAGGCCTTCACCCCGACAAAGGTCCGCAGCCCGCTGACGAATTCCGGCCGGGCCATTGCGGAGTTCAGCGTGGCGATCGGATCCTCAGATGCGGCCTGGAAGGCCGGTTCGAGAAATACCTGAGCCATCGGGAAGTTGCTGGCGGATAAATTGCGATCGAGGGCAGCCACGGACTGGGCCCTTTGGACATCGCGACGAGTGAGCGCCGCACGCAATCGCTCCGACCGGATCAGCCGCAAATCACCGCTGGCGACCAATTGCTGGAACACAACCGAAGCCGCGGGTTGCCTTTCTCCTCCAATCGGATCGGTGAAGACATCGTCTATTGAACTGGCGGCAAGCGCGTTTCCGCGTTGGGGATCTTCCTCATCATAAAAATCCAGCACGATCCGGCGCAGTCTGGCCATATCGACGGGGTCGGGGTCTTCCAGGGCGTTGACCCAGAGCGCCATCAAACGTTGTTGTTGCGCAACCCTCTCCAGATAAGCCGTCTCAATCGCCTGCAACTCCTCGAACTCACCATGCAGCTGTACAAGAATGGCCTGTTCCGCCGCCCGGTTCTGGCGCTCCTCATTCAACGCCGTGACCTGGAAACCAAGAAATACGCCGAGAACGACGATCATGGTTTCAACAAAGACTGTGAACCAGTCCTGTCTGCGGAAGGCGGCGGCGATGCGGCGGAGGATCATAGCTGCACCGCCTCAAGCTTGAGCTTATTTCTGATCAACGCCTTGATGTCCGCGAGTTCATTTATCAACCTGGTTGCATCGCGTTGATAGGATTTATTCAATCTGGCGCGATGAAGGATGAGATTCATGAAATAGGGGTCGTCAAAAACCGCGCTGATGTCGGTGCGGTTTTTCGCCGGATCGACCCACTCGACATAAGATGGATTAGAGCCGATTTGCTGCGCGACAATGCCGCGTAAATCATATTCTTGGAGCAGATATTTGTCCGTCGTGCTAAGCGTCAGGTCTTCAAGCTGGGTAGAATTCACACTGACGGCGCCAATCGCGCCCTCCAGAAGCTGCAATCGTTTCCGCAGATCCTGATCGAGAATAAGGTCCAGTTTGCCGGTGTTTTTCAGCTCTTCATATGTTGCTAGCGTTAGCGTAAAACCCGGATACTGATAGAATGCGCGAAATATATGTTGGTCGATTTCTGGCAGCGCTAACGGCGTCGTTCGGTCGTCTGTGTAATCGGCGAGAGCTTTTAAGCTTGTGGTTCCTTCGATATTGGTGTCGATAACTTCTTGGAGATCGGCGCTGGTGGCGTCGATGTCTTCAATCATGGCGCGTAGCACGGCCGTTTCTCGCTGGCGGTCATTGATGGTCGCATTCCAGTTCGAGACTTGAATGCCAATGAACACGCCAAAGACGACGATCAGGAAGTCGATGGCGATGGCCGTCCATTCCTGTTTGCGAAAGTGGGCGATGACGCGGCGGAGGATCATGGGGCGTCCTTTCCATCCCTATTCGGCGCGCCTTCGCCGAGCGCCGTCAATATTCGTGCGCGCAACGCAACCGCCGCATCAAGCCGCCGCTGATAGGAGCGAATATCGTCATAACGGTCGGACACCGTCGGCAGCCATTCAATGAACGACGGGCGCTCAAGCATGCGCTCATAGGCGGCGATAGCGTCCTCCGCAGCAATATCGGGGATGCCCTCCGCATAAGGCGTCTGTTTAAGCAACTCATAGGTGAGAATGCCGGCGGATCGTTTCACATACTCGGTTTGCTTGAGTTCGCGAAGGTAATTCCATTGCGCATCGCCCTGCACGCGCGTGTAAAACTCGGTGAGGTCAGATAGCAGCCTCTTGTCGCCAAAAATGCCAAGATCGCCAGCCGACTTGATCTCTTCGAATGAATGGGCGCGAATTTCTGGCGAATAGGTGTAGCCGCCGGTGAGAATAGCGAAGACAAAACGCCCGGGATTGGCGCGCACCAGATTCGGATTGTCCACGGACATGATCAGGAACTGGCCCAATGTCTCGCGGAACCTGGCCGTTTCAATGCCATCTTCAATCGATGCGATGGAGTAATCGAGTTCGCTGGCGATTCGCTCCAGATAATTTCTCTCGCGAGCGCGATCCGCGCGCGCGTCATTCCAGGAGGTGATCTGAAACGCCAGCAGGATGCCCGCGACGACGATCAGGAAGTCGAGCGCGATGGCGGTCCATTCCTGTTTTCTGAAATGGGCGATGACGCGGCGGAGGATCATTCGGCTTCTCCTGCGGGGGACGCATCGATGTCAGGCTCTCTCGTTTCACCCCGCGCCTCGGTGATGGCCGCCAGAACAATCTGAGATTGCTCAAGAGACTGGCTGGTCCAGTAGAGCCATGACTGCTGGGTCCCTCTCACGATCAACAGGCGCTCGATCATCTCCGGCTGAGCGAAATACTCCGCGAGTCGCGGTTCAAGCCAGTCTTGATCTGAAGACGAATAGTACTCCGCCATCGCTGCAACCATCCCGATAGTTGGGTAGCTCGTCACTTGGGAGATGACGAAATTGGTTGCAATTTCCTGCGTTTCCGGGGCCTCCGCATACTGAGTAAG
This sequence comes from uncultured Caulobacterales bacterium, assembly GCA_964486635.1. GTDB lineage: Bacteria > Pseudomonadota > Alphaproteobacteria > Caulobacterales > Parvularculaceae > Hyphococcus. The sequence goes on from CAZAOB010000078.1 coordinate 11,760, forward strand.
AGCGACGCGGAGAGGCTCGAATCTGAGCAGGCCCATCTCGCCTGTGGACACGATCTCCCTGTATGTCGGGGACAGGCCGACTGGCCGGGAGTAGGACGTGGCGTCGAAATACAGGGGAGCGATGGCCTTGACGTCCGGCGCCGCCTCCTGCCTCAGTTGTCGGATCAGCGCGTCAATCGTTTCGATGCGTTTTTCGGTCACACTAAATCTGTCGCGGGCTGCGGCTTCGATTTTGAGAAAATCCGCTTCGAGGCGGGTCAGAATGGCGTCTTCGCGCTCCCTGTCCGCTCGCGCCCCGTTCCAGTTCGATACTTGAATGCCGATGAACACGCCGACAACAACGATGACAAAATCAAGCGCAATCGCGGTCCATTCCTGTTTGCGAAAGTGGGCGATGACGCGGCGGAGGATCATTAGTCGGACCCTCGTGCGTCGGCGTTCAGCGCCTGGCGAATCAAACCTAGAACAGCATCGGTTTCGGCGATTGCGGCTTCGTGATTGGCGATGGAGTGATCAAAAAGCCAAAAATAGAGTGCGGCCAGACGACCAATTTCTTCTCTATATCCGCGAATGGCGCTTAGCTTTTCTTCGTCGGATTGATCCGGATAGATGCCGTTATAGCGTAATCCCCATCGTAATATGTCATGTTCATAGCTGATGCGCGCATCGTTGGGCAGCGCCCAATTCTGATTGATGAAAAACTTTACGGCTGTCTCTTCGTAATTGTCATACAGCGCGATGACTGCGTTTCGCAGGTCCGTGTCCCGGATCAACTGAAGATTCCCCGTCGAAGACAGGTCCTGAAAGGTCGTGTCGATTGGTTGAAAATAGGGCGTGCTCCAGCCAATTTCAAAAAACTGTTGCGTTGATTCGATCAGGACGGCGTCCTCAGTCGCAGAGTGCGATGTGGCGGTTATCAGTGCGGCGGACAGCGATTTCCGCATTTCGTGCTGGTCAACGGAATTCTCGAAACTCGTAAGCGTCAACTCCAGATCCGCAGCCAGTCGAACAAGGTAACCGTGTTCCAACTCTTTGTCGCTATGCGCTTCATTCCAGTTGTTGACCTGCAGGCCGAGAAAGACGCCAAGGACGACGATCATGGTTTCAACAAAGACTGTGAACCAGTCCTGCTTGCGGAAAGCGGCGGCGATGCGTCGGAGGATCATGGGGCGGGCTCTTCTTCCGGTTCAATTTTCAGCACAAGCGCCAGCTTGTCACGCAATGCTGAAATCTTCTGCATGTGACCGTCGTTGAAAGCGACTGCTTGCCGCGAGTTAAGCTGAACATGAGCGATGAGGTTGATGAACTCCTGATCCGCCGCCAGCGCCTCGAAATCAAAATTCGCTTCAACGGGGTCTTCCGTCTGGAAGCCGTAGGCGATGGGGTCGAAGCGCCTCAAAATCGGTTCCCGCAGCAGCAGGACTTGCTGGATCGACTCGCTCACGACCCTGTCCGCGCGCACATAGTCAGCGTCTGTCGCAGCGATCAGCGCGCGTAGTTCCAAATCACGAATGACGGCGAGGTTTCCGGTCGACTTAAGCTCCTCGACGGTTCCCCAGCGCCGCCGGATGGGATTGTGAGATCCCACAAAAACCAGGCCCCGCGCAAAGCGCTCGCGATCTTCGTCGGCTAGTTCTCCGGTACGCAGTGCGCTCAGGACAAACTCCTGTGTTTCAATCCGCGTCAGATCCCAACCGTCATTTTCCGAGTAATCTTGCAGGCTGCCATTCATGTCGTCGTACAGGCGCTCGAGATATTCCCGCTCCAAAGCCCGGTCCGCCCGCGCCTCGTTCCAGTTATTCACTTGCAAACCGAGAAACACGCCAAGGACGACGATCATGGTTTCAACAAAGACCGTGAACCAGTCCTG
>CAZAOB010000079.1:0-13510 GCA_964486635.1 uncultured Caulobacterales bacterium
GAGTTCATCAGAGAGAGCATTTACGACGGAGAGGCCGACGCCATGTAGGCCGCCAGCAGTGGAGTAAACATCGCCGGCGAACTTGGCTCCAGAGTGTAGGGTCGTTAGGATCACTTCGAGGGCGGTTTTATTCTTGAATTTCGGGTGCGGGTCGATGGGAATGCCGCGGCCGTTATCGTCGACCGAAAGGTAGCCGTCATCATGCAGCTCCACCTCGATACGCGTCGCATGGCCCGCGACAGCTTCGTCCATGGCGTTGTCGAGGACTTCGGCGAAGAGGTGATGCAGGGCCTTTTCGTCGGTGCCGCCAATATACATGCCCGGGCGTTTTCGGACGGGTTCGAGCCCCTCCAGGACTTAGATGTCCTTGGCGGTGTAATCTTCAAAGAGGTCGGATTCTCTGCTTTTGGCGGCGCGTTTTGCCATGGGATCTGCTTGTGGACTCACTACTTGAATTGGCGGAATGGAGCCGGTGATCTAGCCCGGTTCCGGCCCTTACGCAAAGCGGTGGGGAAAATGCTTCGGCGTCGGCCTAGCGCTTGCCGCCGCCGCGGCCCGCGCCGCCTGAAAAGGCCGCTGCGCCGGAGGCGGTCTCGCCGGAACCAATGGTGTCGAGGCCGCGGCGCATTTCATTTTGCATGGCGTCCGCTTCGGACAAATCCCACTGCTCAATCGACGACAGCCGGTCGTTTCTGAGGCAGGTCTGGGGCAGGGCTGCAATCTCCTGCGCTAGTGCCTGCGCGGCGGCGAGCGCTTCGCCCTTCGGCGCCAGGCGGTTGGCGAGGCCGATGTCGAAGGCTTCCTTCGCCTCGACCGCGCGGCCGGTGAGGATCATGTCGGTCGCGCGCGAATGGCCGATCAGGCGCGGCAGGCGAATGCTGCCGAGATCAATCAGCGGCACGCCAAAGCGGCGGCAATAAACGCCAAAGGTCGCGCCTTCCGCCGCAACGCGCATATCGCACCACAGCGCCAGTTCAATCCCGCCGGCGACGGCGTAACCCTCGACCGCGGCGATCACCGGTTTGGAAAGCCGCATGCGCGTCGGGCCCATGGGGCCGAGGGAATTCTCATTCGCGCCGTCGACGGAAAGATCGCGCTGATCGCCTTCCGCCAGTGCTTTCAAATCGGCGCCGGCGCAAAAATTGCCGCCTGCGCCTGTGAGCACGGCGACGGACAGCGCATCATCTTTCTCGAACGCGTTGAATGTCTCATAGAGCGCAGACGCCGTCTTTGAATCGACCGCATTACGGCGCTCCGGCCGGTTGATCGTCACCGTCAGGACCGGACAGTCAATCTGGGTGAGAACCGGATTTTCAGCAGTCATGGCGTGATTGTTCCGATTTTGCGCCGGGGCGCGCAAGCGTGATGTGCAGCGCCTCGCCAGAATCACCTACAATCGCTAGTCTTGGCGGCGGAAAGTGGGACCCATGCCTGACGCGCTCGCAAGATCGCTGACGCTGCCAAGCGGCGGCAAGCTGAAAAACCGGATCGCCAAAGCGGCGATGACGGAAGGTTTGGCCGACGAACATAACCGCGCGACCGACCGGCATGTGACGCTCTATCGGCGCTGGGCGGAAGGCGGCGCCGGGATGCTGCTAACTGGCAATGTCATGGTCGACCGGCGCTATCTGGAGCGGCCGGGCAATGTCGCCATTGATGGTCCGCAAACGGACGAACAGTTCGACCAGTTGAAGCGTTGGGCCGGCGCCGTGCGCGAGGCGGGCGCCGATATCTGGGTGCAGCTTTCCCACGCGGGTCGCCAGACGCCGAAGATCGTATGTAAGGAGCCGGTGGCGCCGTCGGCGGTGACGTTGGATTTGCCGGGCGGTCAGTTCGCGCCGCCGCGTGCCTTGAGCGTCGCCGAAATCGAAGAGGTGATCGAGCGCTTCGCCAATGCGGCGTCGGTCGCCAAGCGCGCTGGATTTTCGGGCGTGCAGGTGCATGCGGCCCATGGATATCTGATTTCGGAGTTTCTGAACCCGCGGGTCAATCAGCGTGACGATGAATGGGGCGGCGGGCTCGACAATCGCGCGCGCCTTTTGTTGCGGGTGATCCGCGAAGTGCGCGCGCAGGTGGGCTCCGGGTTTCCTGTGTCGGTGAAGCTCAATTCGTCGGACTTCCAGAAGGGCGGCTTCGCGCCCGAAGAAAGCCTGCAGGTTGCGCGCTGGCTCAACAAGGAAGGCGTCGACCTGCTTGAGATTTCCGGCGGGTCGTACGAGCAGCCGGCGATGATGGACCTTGAGGGCATGGAGGCGCGGTACGAAGAAACCAAACGCGCATCGACGCTCGCGCGCGAAGCTTATTTTCTGACCTTTGCGGAAGAAGTACGCAAGGTTGCGTCAATGCCGCTGATGGTTACCGGCGGATTTCGCACGCGCGCCGGCATGGAACAGGCGCTCAGCTCCGGCGCCTGCGATGTGATCGGGCTCGGACGTCCGCTCTGCGTCGAGACCGATGCGCCGAACAAATTGCTGCAGGGACAGGTCGAAACGCTGCCGTCATGGGAGAAGATGCTGCGCGTCGGTCCGGGCCTGTTCGGGCCCAACTCAACCATCGATCTGATCAAAGCCCTAAACGGCTTCGGCGTGATGGCGTTTTTTTACGAGAACCTGTTTCGCCTCGCCGACGGCAAGGAAAGCGTGACGGAGATGTCGATCCTGCCGGCCTTCATCAAGTTCCAGATGGGCGAAGCCAAGGCGGCGAGGGCGCTGAAGCGATAGCACCCCCGACGTTCCGCCTATCGCAGCCATCCTTTCGATTTCGACTGCATCGAAAACCACAAAAGGAAGGCGCCGATAATAGTGATCACCGCCGGAAAGATCGCTGTCGTGGCGCCGAGCAGGGCGAGCGCATTCATGCCGAAAAGCACATACCCCATCTGCAGGATTATCGCGGTGAGCGACAAGCCGAATAGCGGCGTCGCATAATTTCTCCGCAGGATTAACGCGACCGAACCGAACACTCCGGCGAAAACCGCGATCGCATAAACGCCGGTAAGCCAGCCCGGCGTTGCGTTGCGCAGCCCGCGCTCGGTTTCGCCGAGCGCCGCAACCGCTTCTTCGCTCATGGTGACGTCCGCCCAATAGGCATAAACGCCAATCAAATTCCATAGCAACGCAACTCCGCCAATGATCCAGAACCAGACAGGCAGTTTTGTTGACATTGGATCCTCCCAATTTTGTCGTTATGCGGAGCATAATTGAAATTATGCTTCCGAGTAAGCCTTTTTCAGCCAGGCTTTCACGTCCTTGTCGACGTCGCCGGGTTTTTCGAGTTTCACGCGGTGCGAAACCATGGCGTTGAAGCTGCCGGAATTTTCGAGCCGCCCTGCCGCTTTTTCGCCCTTCATGTTGAGGCCGAGATCGACGCGGGTTTTGGTCGACGGCTGGATCAGCGCAAACTGTTTGCTGCGGCGCAGGCTGACATAGGTTTTCTTTGGCGAAACCTCGACATCCTTGCCGAGCGCTTTTGCGGCCTTGATCAGCGCATCGTAGATAGGCTTCAGTTCCGCCTTGGGTCCGGCATATTGCGCTGCGACCAGCGCATCGTCTCCGCCCCCGGCGCTGCCGGCGTCGCTCCTTAAATGTTTATGCGCGACGAGGTTAGCGAAGCCATGAGTCATGCCGTGTTCGTCTTTGAGAAACTTGACGACCTGGCCATGTTTTTCCGCGCCGGATTTTTTGGCGATGACAAGCCATTGCTCCAGTGTTTTGCCGGTGTTGGTCTTCAAATTGGCGATCATCGCCGCCGCCATTTCTTCAGGTGATTTCGCCATGATATCTCTCCCTTATTCAAGCGGCCATTTTTCGGCGCTCATGGCTTTCGGCGTCATCGGCGCCATCAGCGAGAACATGGCGAGCATCATGCGCGCCCCGAATGTGACCTTTCCCGTCTCCACATAGGCCTTGAAATTCTCGACGATGAATTTTGAGCCGTCGGCCATGGACTTCTCGCTCTTGGAGCCTGCAGCGATGTGTTCGGTGATGAGCTGGAATTCCGTGCCGCCATCAACCTCTTTCAGCAGGTAGGTCACCGTCGACGCCGGATCAGGCAGCGATGTAAGCTGGAAACTCGTCACCATTTTGTGTGGCGGCTCGAGCTCGACGATATCGCCGATAACGGCGACAACTTTATTGTTGCTGGACAGCATGCGATAGCGGTTGCCCGGCGCCATTGCTTTTGTGTCCCATTTTGAGTTCCAGAAGAACGGGCGCGGCGACGCCGTGTCGACGAGCTCAGACCAGACCGTTTCAATCGGCGCATTGATTACGACGCGATAGATTTGCTTTTCGGCATACGCATTGTCGTTCATGTCAGGATTTCCCCTTCTTGTTTTCTGATGTCGTCTGATGTCGCGCCTCGGCGAGATATTTGATGCGCGTCATGTGTCCCGCCCAATAGGCGCTGTATTCGGTGGTCCAGCGATCGTGGATCATCTGGATCGGCGCGGCGTTGAAATAGAGTTTGCGCGTGCGACCGTCCTTTTGCGAAATGATGAGATTGGCGTCTTCGAGAACGGCGAGATGTTTCATCACCGCAATACGGGTCACATCGAACTCGCCCGCCAGCGCGCCGACGCCAATCCCCGGTTCTTCCTTGACGATATCGAGCATGCGTCTGCGGCTTTCGTGAGCAAGCGCCTGAAACACGGCGTCCATATCTTCGGCTTTTAACATGTAACAAGAAGGTTACATAAAAAAAGGACCTCGTCAAGCGGGCCCTCAAAGTGATCGCCTCGCAGCAGGCCGTGTTGACAGAAACGGGGCAGCGCAGCAGCGTTCGCCGCCATGATTGAAGAGTTCGCCGATATCGAAACAATTTTGAGGGGTGGGGCTGCGGGGGTTTCCCTGCTGCTGGCGATCACCCTTGGCGCCTACGGTCAGCGATCCCAAACCAGCCTACTGGCCGCGCTCTTTTGCGTGTCGACCAGCATCTACGTTCTGATCTCGGGTGCCGCGATGGTTCCCTTGCCGCGACCGGTTCTGGTTCCGCTGGCGGTTCTTGCGATTTGGGGGACCGTATTTTTCTGGTGGTTCGGCGCTTCGCTTTTCGACGATAATTTCCGCTGGCGCTGGTGGCGGTTCGCGCCGCTGGTTCTGATGCCGCCGTTTTTTCTGGGCCGGGTGTTCGGGCTCTTTGACGGCGTTGTCGCGTCGATCTTGCTCTATATCCACCTGCTGGTGAATGCGCTTTTATTCGCGGATGTCCTGCGGCTGGCGATCAGCAACGCAGCCGACGATCTTGTCGATCCGCGCCGGCGTTTTCGCGTGGTGATTTCAGTGGTTGTCGCGGTCTTCGGTATTTCGATCGCCATTGCAGAGATGACAGAAACGACAAGGGAGCTGCCGGACTGGATTGTCACCTTCCAGGCCGCGGCGATTTTTGCGCTCAATCTCCTGTTCGGCGCATGGCTCTTGAGCCCGCGAACGTCGCTATTTCTGCCGGAGACCACCGGGGCGCCAGTATTGGCGCGTCCTGAACCAGGTTGGGCCGATCAGGTGAGTCCAGTGCCGCCCGGCGACCGACCCGCATATGAACGGCTGATAGCGCTGATGGATGACGGCGTTTATCGCGAGGAGGGGCTCGGCGTAGCGGCGCTGGCGGAAAAAGTCGGCGTCCCCGAACACCAACTTCGCAAGCTTATCAACGGCGCTCTTGGGTTCCGAAACTTCTCATCATTCCTCAACGCGCGGCGAATCGAAGACGCGAAAGCCGAACTCGCGAACGGGGATAACGCGCGCAAACAGATTCTCCAGATCGCCCTCGATCTCGGCTACGGCTCCATCGCGCCCTTTAACCGCGCTTTCAAACTTGCGACCGGCCAGACCCCGACGGAATATCGCAAGTCGGCGCTAGGGCCCGGCGCCGCCGAAGGCTGATCACTTTCAAAAACCCCTGATCATTTTTGAAAAAGCCGCATGTTTTCTGGATCTGCGGAGATAAAACGCGCGGCTTTTGTCACCGTTTCCTCACCCGCAAATGAGGAGATGAACGTGGAGCACCAAGCCAGCCCGATCGACGCTGCCGACCCCCTGACGGCAGCCATCGGCATTTTCCTGCACATCCTGCCCAATGATTTCATGCGTTACCTCCTGGGCGCCGGCGGCGTGTTCCTGATTGTGAATGTATTCTTGGCCGGACGGCTCGCTGGCCGGAAGATCCGCACCAAATCTCCAGAGCTCGAGCAAATGCGCCGCGAATTCATCATCTCCATGCGAACGACGGTGATCTTCGCCCTATCCGGCGTCGCATCGGTAATGGCCGCGAAATTCGGGCTTCTTGAAACCTATTATGTCGCCGGCGAACGGGGCTGGTCCTATTTCGCGTTCACGCTTGTCATGCTCATTGTCGCTCATGATGCGTGGTTCTACTGGACTCATCGGCTGATCCATCACCCGCGTCTGTTTCGGCGCGTGCACCGGACCCATCATAAATCGCACAATCCGTCGCCTTGGACCGCCTATTCCTTCGACATGGGCGAAGCTGCAATCAACGCCGCCTTCCTGCCGCTATTCCTCTTTCTGATGCCGACATCGGTGCAGGCGATCATACTTTTCCTTCTGCATATGATCGTCCGTAACGCGCTCGGACATTGCGGCTACGAAATTTTTCCGAGCCGGCGCACTGGCCGGCCGGTATTCGACTGGATGACAACGGTCACGCATCACGATCTTCATCATGCGCAGGCGGGGTGGAATTACGGCCTTTACTTCACCTGGTGGGATCGGCTCATGGGCACTGAGCATCCGCTCTATCATGAGAAATTTGCCGCAGCCGTCCGGAAACCGCTCGATGGGTCCGCGGTGGCGGCGATGACCTCTCCGGAACGAAGCGCCGCATAAAAAAGAGGCCCCGAAAAGGGGCCCCTTGATTTTCTCGCGCCTGACTGTCGCGTCAGACTGAATAGTACATGGCGAATTCAACCGGATGCGGCGTCGTTTCAAAGCGCATCACGTCGGCCATTTTCAGATCGATATATGCGTCGATCTGATCGTCGTTAAAGACGTTGCCCTTTTTCAGGAACGCACGGTCTGCATCGAGCGCATCGAGCGCTTCACGAAGAGAACCGCATACGGTCGGAATGTCTTTCAATTCTTCCGGCGGCAGATCGTAGAGATCCTTGTCCATGGGGTCGCCGGGGTGAATCTTGTTTTCGATACCGTCGAGACCAGCCATCAGGAGCGCGGCGAAACCAAGATACGGGTTTGCGCCCGGATCAGGGAAGCGCGTTTCAATACGCTTGCCTTTCGGCGAGGCGACCCAGGGGATGCGCACCGATGCTGAACGATTGCGCGCTGAGTATGCGAGCAGCACAGGCGCCTCATAGCCCGGCACCAGCCGCTTGTATGAGTTGGTCAGCGGATTGGTGAAGGCGTTGATGGCGCGCGCATGTTTGATGATGCCGCCAATGTAGTGAAGGCAGGTTTCGGAAAGATCCGCGTAGCGGTCGCCAGCAAACAACGGCTTGCCGCCTTTCCAGACGGACTGGTGCACATGCATGCCCGAACCGTTGTCGCCAAAAATCGGTTTCGGCATGAAGGTTGCGGTCTTGCCGTAACCGGCTGCAACCTGGTGGATGATATACTTATAAAGCTGCATGCGGTCGGCCATTGTCGTCAGTGTCGAGAACTTCATGCCAAGTTCGTGCTGAGACGGCGCCACTTCGTGGTGATGCTTTTCAGGCTGAAGTCCCATTTCGCCCATAACGGCGAGCATTTCCGAACGCATATCCTGTTCGCTGTCGATGGGAGGCACGGGGAAGTATCCGCCTTTGGGTCCCGGCCGGTGGGCGAGGTTGCCGCCTTCGAAGTCGGTTGAACTGTTATACGGGCCTTCTGCGGAATCGACGGCGTAACCCATATTGTTTTGTTCGACCGACCAGCGCACATCGTCGAACACGAAGAACTCTGCTTCCGGTCCAAAGAAAGCGGTGTCGCCGATGCCTGAAGATTTGAGATAGGCTTCAGCAGCTTTCGCCGTCGTGCGCGGATCGCGCGAATAAGGCTGGCCGGTTGACGGTTCGAGAATGTCGCAGAACAGCGCCAAGGTCGGCTGCGCGAAAAACGGATCGACAACGGCGGAATTGGTGTCGGGCATCAACACCATGTCGGACTCGTTGATGGCTTTCCAGCCGGCGATCGAAGACCCGTCGAACATGGTGCCTTCGGAAAGAAAGTCAGCATCGATCATCGACTCATCGAAGGTGACGTGCTGCCACTTGCCCTTGGTGTCGGTGAAGCGGAGGTCGACGAATTTGATTTTTTCGTCCTTGATGCGTTTGAGAATGGCTTCTGCGCTCATTGGTGATAGGCCCCTGTTTTGTTATGCCGTGACAGCCTTCATGCGACGTATTGGGTGCGCCGTGCGTCGCCGCAGCATGCGTTAAGATTCGGGCCCGGTGCAAGAAAATATTGCAATGCAGCATCAAAATCCGGCCGGGAATCGCATAATCTTTCTCAGCGAGCCAGAATTGAAACTTTCCGCCAATCGCCCGAAACATTGCACCATGACTGTGTTACTATATAGCGCCAACCATTTTGCAGACGCGGTGGAGCCATGAACGGCCGAAGTCCATCCGACGGGCCGTCCGGACACGTGGCTGAGATGCGTGTCTGGGTGCTGACCGACGGCAAGATTGGCGATGAGGTGCAGTGCGCGGCCATCGCCGAAGCGCTGAGCCCGCCATTCGAAAAGCGGGTCGTGGCGCCGCGCGCGCCTTGGGTCTGGATGGCGCCGTGGGGGCCGGTCGATCCGCGAGAAGCGCCGGGCCGGGCGGGCGGGCCGCTCTCCGGGACTTTTCCCGACATCGCGATTGTCTCCGGCCGCCGAGCGATCCCGCATGCGCGGGCGCTGAAAACCGCAAGCGGCGGACGCACCAAAATCGTCATCCTCAAGGACCCGAGGGCGGGGCGTTCGGTGGCCGATGCGCTTTGGGCGCCGGCTCATGATCGTGTTGCGGGTGAGAATGTGATTGCAACGCTCACGTCGCCGCATGGGTTATCGGCGGCGCTGAACAGCGCGGAACCGACATGCGCCGATATTGCAAAACTGCCCAAGCCGATGCTCGGCGTTGTGCTCGGCGGGCCCGCGGGCGGCGCCGATTATAGCGTATCAGCCGCAAACGATCTGGCGGAGCGCCTGACATTGGCCGGACGAGACTACGCCGCAATCGCGGTGACGCCGTCGCGTCGCACGCCGCCGCCGTTCCTGAGAGCCTGGACGGATTCGCTCGTTCACGAACGGGTGTTTGTCTGGAGCGGCGAGGGCGAAAATCCGTATCCGGATATTCTGAAAAGCTCAGCGGCGCTGATCGTCGCGGGGGACTCGCACAATATGGTCAGCGAGGCGCTCGCTTCGCGCGCGGGCGTTTACATATGGCGGCCAGGCGGGCTTGCAGAAAAAATGGGCTGGTTCATCGAGCAGTTGATGGCAAGCGCCGCCGCACATGAGTTCAAAGAGGTCGCGCCCGCCTGTGAGCGCGCGCCGCTGGACGCGACGCCGGAGATCGTCGCTGAGATAAAAAGGCGGCTGGGGCTTTAGTTGAACGATTGCTTGCGCTGAATCCATTCCGCGCTCATCCCCGCTTTCGCGGAGATGAGCGGGATTAAAGCTGCTCAAGCGCCTTCATATGTGCGCGGGCTTCCTCGACATAATGGGCTGAGCCGATCAGCGCCATTTTGTCTTCACCCTCGCGCAGGTCGCGAAATTTCCGCGCCGGCATGCCCGCCCACATCTCGCCAGCGGGAACGATTTTCTTCGGGCTTAAAAAAGCACCGGCGGCGAGCATGGCGCCGGTCTCGACCACAGACCCATCAAGCATTGTCGCGCACATGCCGACAAAGCCGCCATCCTCAACGCGCGCGCCGTGCAGCATGCATTTGTGACCGATGAGCGCGTTCTCGCCGATCAGGGTCGGCAGGCCGCCCCATTGCGGATCGTCTACGTGAATAATCGTGCCGTCTTGCACGTTTGATCCTTTGCCGACGACGATCTTGTTGGTGTCGCCGCGCAAGACGCAGCCATACCAAACGGAAGCGTTTTCGTGCACCTCAACGTCGCCGGCGATGACGGCGCCCGGCGCGATAAACGCGCTTTCATGGATGATCGGTTTCTTGTCGCCAATGGCGAAGATGAGTGGGGTCATGATCTTGTCCTAGCGGGCTATACACTTGCCGGTCAATCATTGCGACTGCTGAAGACATTCCGCCTCTCATGGCTTATTCTTCATAAGTTCTGAATTTCGGGGCGAAATTATGAAAATCAACGTCTTTAAATGCGTCGTCTCAATCTCGTTGTTTTTAGCAATGACGGTCAGCGTCCTTGCACTCTCGTCACAGGATGTATGCACAACAAAAGAAGGCCCGGCACATTGGAACGGTGAATGTCGAGGCGGATTAGCCCAAGGCGATGGGGTGGCGAGATATGAAGATGATTATATCGAATCGATCGAAGGGGAAATGACTGACGGTGTGCCGAATGGGAATGTCACAATCAGATATTCGGACGGAGGTTATTACCAAGGCGAAGTCGTCGATGGCGAGTTTCATGGCTTCGGCACGCTAATGGAGCCGTGGGGTGAGGGTTATTCAGGTAATTGGTCGAATGGACGTCGTGACGGTGAGGGCGAATATATAACCGCCGATAGTCGACGCATCGCGGGCGTTTGGAATCAGGATCGGTTATTAGGCAGCTGGTACGCCGATCCAAATACTGGATGTAGGGTTTGGTGGCGAGCTGAAGATGATCCTGTTGGTGAATTGAGTTGGTCGGGTCGGTGTGTCAATGGAATGGCGCATGGCTATGGCCGCGTTGCTTGGGCGTCGGATGAGCACGATCTGCCTGTCGTCAGGTCGATAGATTTTGCGGGTGTCTTGGACCAAGGGGTTATTCAGGGTAACGCCAATTGGTCACTAAGAGAAAGATACGTGAACGTCACAAATACTCGTAACTATGACGGCGAATGGCTTGATGGGCAACGCAACGGTATCGGAACTGAAACTGCAGAGACCAACTCAAACGAATCCCAGTCATCGATCTTTGTCAAAGAGCGGTATGAGGGGGGATGGAAACAAGACTTATATTGGGGCGTTGGCAAGTATGAGAAAACGCATATTGGTGGCGGAGAAAACAACTTAGCAAAAATCGAAGAAGGCGATTACGCGGCTGGCCGTTTGCACGGCATGGGATATCGAAAGGAAGTTCGAATTCTGCCTGATGAACTTCAGCTTACAGAAATTGACGAAGGCGTTTTTGTGGGAGGCGAACTTGGAGGCCAGGGAGTCAAGACTTCTGAGGTTCAATCGAAGGAAGGACGTTATTTCCAAAGAGTAGAAGGGAATTGGGGAGCACAAGGAATGCTATCGGGAATTGCCGAATATGAGGACGGTTCCGTGTTCCAAGGAGCGTTCGTTGGGTTCTTCCCATCGCCCTCGCGCGGACATTGCGAAATTCCCCAAGAGCGATTCTCAGGCCCCTGTGAAGCTCTTAGCCGAGATACTTCGAAGTACAGCGGCGAGACTTGTTTGGTGCCTGCTGGGAAGGCCAGCCCGTGTTTAAAGGTAATATCGTCGTGGGTCGAATAGCGTTGCTCAAATTAAGTTTATCATTTTGAGTCGAATAATTCGGTCAAATATATAATCCTAAGTTGGAGCCTTTTTTCTACCCCTTCACCGCATCGGGCTGATTGTCCGGGTGTGCCTTCATAAAGGCCGGGTGTTTCAGGCAGCGCTCGAAAATCTCGTTGGTCTTGATAAGTGACGTCACGTCAACGCCGAACCGTTTCGCTGCAAACACTTGCGGCACGAGGAAACAATCGGCGAGGCCCGGAATATCGCCAACGCAATAATCGCCTGCCGTGCGCGCCAGCACTTTTTCGACTGCCGCCATGGCGCCGCCGGGCCAGCGGTTCATCCAGTCATTCAGGGCCGCCTCGTCAAACCCGCGCTCGTTTTTCAGATAATTCTGGATACGGACATTGCCGAAAGGCTGGGCCTCGCTCGCGAGCGTCATGGCGATGGCGCGGGCGTTGGCGCGCGCGGCCGGACTGCCCGGCAGCAGGGTGGGTTCAGGGTGTGTCTCTTCCAGATATTCGATGATCGCCAGGGATTGCGTCAGCAGCGCGCCGTCATCGGTTTGAAGGGTCGGCACCAGCCCAGTCGGGTTCTTGGCGAGATACGCCTCGCTCCGCTGTTCGCCTTTCAAGAGGTTCACCGGCTCATAGTCATAGGCGAGGTTTTTCAGCGCCAGCGCGATCCGCACCCGAAAAGTGGCGCTGGAGCGCCAATAGCCGTAAAGCTTCATTTGCTGTTTCTCCTCAAGGCGTCTAAGCCCTTCTTCCCCTGACCATAGCGCTGGATCGCGCGAGGGGAACAGGCGCCGGAAAACCAATGAACCAGTTTTGATGTCACACGCTGATTCTCTTCTTATCACCCCGCCGCAATGGCTGAGGGACCGCGCGCGAGAAACACCGCCGCTGATGGACGACGACGCACGGATGGCGCTGGTGATCGGCGCAGCACGCGAGAATGTGTCCCGTGGCGATGGCGGTCCATTCGCCGCCGGGGTGTTTGAGCGCGAAAGCGGAAAACTCGTGGCGCTCGGCGTCAATATGGTGGCGACGGCGGGGCTCTCCATTCTTCATGCAGAAATGATGGCGGTCTCACTGGCGCAGCAGAAAATCGGCTCCTTCGATCTGGGAGCCAAGGGCTTGCCCGCTCACGATCTGGTCACGAGCGCCGCGCCCTGCGCCATGTGTCTTGGCGCTGTGCCCTGGTCCGGCGTGACGCGCGTCGTCATGGGCGCCCGCGGGGAAGATGTGGAGGCGGTGGGCTTCGACGAAGGCGCCAAGCCCCATGATTGGGAGCGAGAGCTGGCGAAGCGCGGCATTGAAGTTGTGGCGGATGTCATGCGAGCTGAGGCGGCGGCGGTTCTGAGGGATTATGCGGCGCAGGGTGGGGAAATCTACAATTCCGCCCATTGCGGCCACGACGCTTCTTGAGGTTGGCTGGCGGTTGATCTGAATTAGTAACATATGTTACCATCCTCGCAATGTCGGCGCCGCGCGCCCGGCGATTTCAATCCAGATTGCGAGGATCAAGATGGCTGATTTGTTCGAAAACCCGATCGGCACCGATGGCTTTGAGTTTGTCGAATATACAAGCGGCAATCCTGAAGAGCTTGCAGCGCTGTTTGAGCGTCTTGGCTTCACCGCCGTCGGCAAGCACCGTTCGAAAGACGTCATCCATTACCGTCAGGGCGACATCAACTTCCTGTTGAACCGCGAAGAAGCAGGCCAGCCGGGCGTCTTCCGCAACCAGCATGGAGCCGGCGCCAACGCCATGGCGTTCCGCGTTAAAGATGCAAAGAAAGCCTTCGACGAAGCGGTGAAGCGCGGCGCGAAGCCGATTGACGCCAAGACCGGCCCGATGGAGCTGAACATCCCTGGCATTGAAGGCATTGGCGGTCTCAATGTTTATCTTGTCGACCGTTACGGCGCGCGCTCAATTTACGA
>CAZAOB010000080.1:0-13455 GCA_964486635.1 uncultured Caulobacterales bacterium
GCGGATCGTGGTTGAAGTCGGATGAGACCAGCGGCTTGTCCGTGAATCCGAGAATGCCGCGCAGCTTGCCGTTCGCTGCTTCGATGATGGCGTTGTTGACTTCTTCGACCGTGGTGTCGCGCTTCGGCGTGAAGACGAAATCGACGACGGAGACGTTGGCCGTCGGCACGCGAATCGAAGAGCCCGCAAGCTTGCCGTTGAGGTCCGGGAGAACGAGCCCCACCGCCTTGGCGGCGCCGGTCGAGGTCGGGATCATATTCATCGCCGCGGCGCGGGCGCGATAGAGATCCTTATGCATCGTGTCCAAGGTCGGCTGATCGCCGGTATAGGAGTGGATCGTCGTCATATAGCCGCGCTCGATGCCGATCGCATCGTTCAGGACTTTAACCACCGGCGACAGACAGTTGGTTGTGCAGGATGCGTTGGAAACGACAGTATCGCCGCCGGTCAGCGAGCCGTGATTGACGCCAAAAACGATGGTCTTGTCGGCGCCGGTCGCCGGCGCGGAAACCAGCACGCGCTTGGCGCCGGCCTCGAGATGCAGCGCAGCTTTTTCGCGCGCGGTGAAAATGCCGGTGCACTCATAAACAATATCGACGCCCATTTCGCCCCAGGGCAATTTTGCGGGATCGCGTTCCGCCAGCACCTTGATCGGGCCGAGACCGACATCGATGGTGTCGTTGCGAACCTTCACGTCATGCGGAAAACGTCCGTGCACCGAGTCATACTGAACGAGATGCGCATTGGTTTCGACCGGCCCGAGATCATTGATCGCGACGATATCAATGCCTTTGCGCCCGGTCTCGACGATGGAGCGAAGCGCCAGGCGCCCGATCCGTCCAAAGCCGTTAATTGCAATCTTGAGCGCCATCTTGGGAGTCCTCCTAACCGATCAACCGTTTTGCTTCAGCAGCAACCGCCGCTGCTGTAATTCCGAAATGTTCAAAGAGATCGCCAGCCGGCGCCGATGCGCCAAAGCCGGACATGCCGACAAAGCCATCCTTGCGGCGCAGGAACAAATCCCAGCCCTGCCGGATCGCTGCTTCTACACCCACGCGCGGCGCTTTACCCATCACTTCCTTGCGATAGCTGTCCGACTGCATGGCGAAGAGTTCAAAACATGGCGCCGAAACGACGCGCGCGTTGACGCCGTGCTTGGCCAAAAGGTCGCGCGCCTTGAGCGCCAGCGACACTTCCGAGCCCGACGCCACCAGCGTCACGTCATGAGCGTTTTTGCCCGCGATGATATAGGCGCCGCGCGCTGAAAGATTTTCTTCCGATTGTGTCAGGCGCGCCTGCTCCAGCCCCTGCCGCGTCAGGGTGATGACAGACGGCGTGGCGATAGTTTTCAACGCCATTTCCCAGCATTCCGCCGTCTCCACCGCATCGCAGGGACGATAGACGTTGAGGTTGGGAATCGCGCGCAACGCCGCCAGGTGTTCCACTGGCTGGTGCGTCGGCCCATCCTCGCCAAGGCCGATGGAATCATGGGTCATCACATAGACTGTACGCACGCCCATCAGCGCCGACAGGCGGATCGACGGACGGCAATAGTCAGTGAACACCATAAATGCGCCGCCATAAGGCACAACGCCGCCATGCAGCGCCATGCCGTTCATGGCCGCGGCCATGCCGTGCTCGCGGATGCCGTAATGGACGTAGCGCCCGGCGTAGTTTTCCGCCGACAGGATATCGATGTTCTTTGTCTTGGTGTTGTTGGAGCCGGTCAAATCTGCCGATCCGCCAATCGTTTCCTTGACAACTTCATTGACGACGCCGAGCGCCATTTCCGATGCTTTGCGCGTCGCAACTTTCTGCGGCGCATCCACCAGCGATTTCTTATAGGCCGCAACGGCCTTGGTCAGCACGCCGGCGTAATCGCCTGACATGGCCGTCTTGAAGCTTTCGCAATGGGCGCTTGCGGAAACGCGCTTATCCCAGGCAGCGCGCACTTCCTTGCCTTTGGCGCCCACCGCGCGCCAGTGAGCGAGAATTTCGGCCGGAATCTCAAACGGCGCATGCGGCCAGTCCAGCGCCTTTCTGGCGCCGGCGATTTCTTCTTCGCCCAGCGGCGATCCATGCGCCGAGGCGGTGCCGGCTTTTTTCGGCGCACCATGACCGATGACGGTGCGACAGGCGATCAAGGTCGGGCGATCGGATGATTTCGCTTTTTCGATTGCTTCGGACACTGCGGCGGCGTCATGACCGTCGACGCGACATGTGGACCATCCGCTCGCCGCAAAGCGTGCGAGCTGGTCGGTCGAGTCCGTCAGCGAAATCGGCCCGTCGATAGAAATATTGTTGTCGTCCCAAAGAACGATCAGCTTACGGAGCTTTAGGTGTCCCGCGAGTGAGATCGCTTCCTGGCTGATACCCTCCATCAGGCAGCCATCGCCGGCGATCACATAGGTGTGGTGATCCACCACATCATCGCCGAAGCGCGCGTTCAAATGCGCTTCCGCCAGCGCCATGCCGACCGCATTGCCGAGGCCCTGCCCCAACGGGCCCGTGGTGGTCTCCACCGCCGGCGCATGACCATATTCGGGATGACCGGCCGTCTTGGAACCCAACTGGCGGAAGTTTTTGATTTCATCGAGGGTCATGCCCGCATAGCCGAGCAAGTAGCCGAGCGAATAAATAAGCATTGAGCCGTGACCGGCGGACAGCACGAAACGGTCACGATCAGGCCAGTCAGGCGAGGCGGCGTCGAATTTCAGGTGTTCGCTGAACAGCGTGGTGGCGACATCGGCCATGCCCATGGGCATACCCGGATGGCCGGAATTGGCTTTTTCAACCGCGTCCATCGCCAGAGCGCGGATCGCATTCGCCATCTGTGGAAAATCAGCCCGCTTTGGGCCGGCGCCGGTCATGCGGGAAACCCCCAGTTCATACGAAAATACGGAATTTATCGGCGCTTCTTGCCTCGCCCTACTGCGAGGGTCAAGGCTCGGGCGGCCATGGCTGGACAGAATCGGCGCCGGAGGCCAAATTGGCGCTGTCGCCGTTCAAAACCGCTATTGGAAAGACGAGAGATTCTTATGACTGTGCTCGAAAAAGCGGTGAGAAATCTGGCGCAAGCCATTGAGACGCTCGAATCGCGTCTGGATGCGCGCCTTGACGACGAGTCCGCAACCGAAGAGACGGTCGCCGCCGCCCGGCGTCAAGCACTGGCCGCAAGCAAGCAAATGGACAGCGCCAGCCGCGGCGTCGCCGCAGCGATCAACGACCTGAAAGCGATTCTCGCTGAGGATGATCTGAAAAAAGAGGCTGCTGAATGACCCAGGTCGACATCAGGGTGAATTCCCGCGAATACCGCGTCACCTGCGAAGAAGGCCAGCAAGAGCGGCTGCAAAAGCTCGCGGCGTTTCTCGACAAGCGCGTTTCGGCGATGGCTGCGGATTTATCGCAAGTCGGCGAGGCGCGGCTCATGTTGCTCGCCGCGCTGACCATTTGCGATGAGCTGTTCGAAGCCAAGGAACGCGCCGAAGAACTTGAAGGCGCCGGCGAAGAGCTCGACGAAGAGACCATGGGCGGCGCCAGCCGCGCCATCGACGCAGCGGCGAAACGCGTCAACGAAATCGCAGCGAAGCTGGATTCTTAAGACTTGGGCAGTTCCGTCGCGCGGTCGGCGTCGAGATAGCGCGCCGCAGTCGGCTTTAACCCCGCATCAAGATCAATCAGCAACGGATTGCCGGTGGGGATTTCCACATGAACGATGGCGTCGTCGGCGACATTGAACAGAATTTTAACCAGCGCGCGCAGCGAATTGCCATGGGCGGCGATCATCAATGACTCGCCCGCTTTCAGGCGCGGCGCAATTTCTTTTTCAAAATAGGGCTGCACGCGTTCGAGGGTGAGCTTCAGCGACTCGGTCGCCGGCACGTCGCAGCCGTAAAGTTTGTAGCGCGGATCGGCGGAGAGATCGAACTCGCTGCCCTTTTCCATGGGCGGCGGCGGAATGTCGTAGCTGCGCCGCCAGATCTTCACCTGTTCGTCGCCATGCTTGGCCGCCGTCTCCGCCTTGTCGAGGCCGGTGAGCCCGCCATAGTGACGTTCATTAAGCTGCCACGCCCGCGTCACCGGCAGCCACATCCGGTTCATGTCGTCGAGGGCGATCCACAGCGTGCGAATGGCGCGCTTTTGCACCGAAGTGAAGCAGGCGGAAAACTCGATACCGGTGTCACTCAACAGCGCGCCGGCCTTGTGCGCCTCGGCGACGCCTTTTTCGGTCAGGTCGACATCGACCCAGCCGGTGAAACGGTTTTCCAGATTCCACTGGCTTTGTCCGTGGCGGATCAGCGCAAGGCGCGACATCACAATCTCCTGATGGTCAGTTTCGGCCGTCATATAAGTTGCGGCCGCCATTGGCTAGACTTGGCGGACCGGCGTAACATGACGGCAAACAGAAATCCGGGACTGCAAGATGACCAAGAAACCGAAAACCGCCCTTGCGCTACATGGCGGCGCCGGCGCGCGAAAGGGCCGCGATTACACAAAGGCCGAGGAACATTTGCTGGCGCTGACGCGGCGCGGCGAGGAAATGCTCGAAGGCGGAGCCGCGGCCATCGACGTGGTGGAAACGCTGATCGTCGATATGGAAGCTTCGGGCTTTTACATCGCCGGCAAAGGCGCGCCGCCAAACAAGGCGGGTTACGCCGAACTCGATGCCTCGATCATGGCGAGCGAGAGCGGTTCGCTTGCGCGCAAGGCCGGCTCAGTCGCCGCGGTCAAACATTTGCGCTCGCCGATAAAGGCCGCGCGCGCGGTCATGGAAAAGACGCCGCATGTGATGCTCGCCGGGCGCGGCGCGGAAAATTTCTGCATGCGCAACGGGTTCGACTTCATCGACGATCCGGAAAACTATTACGTCGTGCCGATCGGGATCGATCCGGCGGAAATGACCCAGGCGGAACTCGGCCACGGCACAGTCGGCGCGGTCGCGCTCGATGCCGCGGGCCGCATTGCAGCGGGCACCTCCACAGGCGGCGTCTTTGGAAAACTCGAAGGCCGGGTTGGCGATACGCCGCTCATCGGTTCGGGCACATGGGCGGATGAGTTTGTCGGCGCGTCCTGCACCGGGCTTGGAGAGTATTTTATTCTCGCCGGCGGCGCGCAGGATGTGGCGAGCCGGGTGCGCTATCAGGGCGCCGATCTCAATCAGGCGACCGCCGGCATGATCAAGGATGTTGCGCGACTCGGCGGCGATGGCGGCGTCATTGCCGTTTCGCGCGACGGCAATGTCGCCTTTGCATGGAATTCCGACGGAATGAAGCGCGCCGGTTACGGTCCCAATCAGGAAATTTTTTCCGCGACATTCTAGGCGGCGTTACTCGCCGACGATTTCAAGATCGCGCCAGACGAGGCGATGATCGGAGCTTTCCACCGGAAAGCCCGGTCCGACGAGATCGTAATGCTCCTCATCCGGCGCCGGCCAGAACACGCCGGATGCGGTTTCGCGCAAGCCGGCCTTTGAAAACAACACGTAATCAAGATGCAGATTGCCGACGCTGCCGCGCTCGGGATCGTCGCCGAAATCCGCAGTGTCCTCCGCCGGATCGCCTTTATGGGTTGCATTGACGCCGCCCTGCAGCGCCGTCTGCACCGCGCCGCCCATGCTTGTCGGCGACGGCGCCTGCGCGACGGCGGGCGAGAGCAGGAGTTGGGCGATGGCGCCGGGAACGGCGCCGGCGTCATTCGGATCGGCGTTCAAGTCACCCATAATCACAAAGCGCGCGCCAGCCTTCAGCCCGCCATGCACGCCATTGTCGTCATAGATGTAATCCGCGCTCGCAATATAATCCGCCCAGAGACGGTTTTCGTCGTGATTGCGCTTGCCATTGCGGTCTTCGTCGCCGTCAAAGCTCGGCGGCGTCGGGTGGCTGGCGAGAATGTGAACGGTTTCATCGCCGATCATCACCGGCACATCCCAGTGGCTCTTCGACGATAAGCGGAAATCTTCAAGAGCGGCTGCGCTGTACCAGTCCGCCGGTTCCGGCGTCGCTGCATCGTCGGGCAACATCGCGCCGGGCATGTCTTTCCATAGAAAGTTCTGGAACGTCCGGACGCCTGCGGCATCGATCGGGTATTTCGACAGGAGCACGAACGCATATTGGCCGGGAAATTCGCCATAACCGAAAGCGTCGCCGCCATATTGGCGCGAGCCGGGCGCCGTCGTCACAACGCCATCGCGGTCGAGATCATGACCCGACGCAAGGCCGGTGTTGGAGGGCGCAAAAAACACATAAGGGTAGATCGCCGGTTCAGCGCCGTTCCAGCCCTGTTCGAGATAATGCTCGCGGAACAGCGCCAAGGCTTCACCCGCTTCGTCATAATCGAACTCGCTCAGCAGCAGGATATCCGGCGCCGTGCGCTGAATGATTTCCGCGACCTTTTGCGCCTGTGCGTTATCCGTCGTTTTCAGATCGGCGATCAGGCCGCCTTCGGTGGGGCGGTTGAGGTAGGCGTTGAATGCGGCGAACCGGACGATCTCGACGTTCTGTTCCGCCGGCGCCGGCGTTTTTCCGCATCCGATCAGGAAGGCGAGCGCCGCCAATGCAAACCACTTTTTCACGCTCGCCTCCCTTTTGTTTTCTGGCCCTCTATTTGCCTTGCATCCGGGCCATTTGCAATTCGAGGCGCTTCACTTCGCGCAGGACGCGGTTGGATTCCATGCGCATCCAGCTCCAAAGCTTGATCATGATCTGGGTCATCAGGCCGATCCAGGCGAGACCCGCCCATTTGAGCATCGTGACGACATCATCGGCCATGTAAAATTTCCACGCCGCCCAGGCGCCGATGACGAACATCACTGTCGCAACGACGAAGGTGACAGCGGAAAGCCAGCCGAGCTTGCCGCGGAACAGTCCGCCAAGCTGCCCGAAGAGTCCCTGCTCGCCAAACTTGTCGAGCATGGCGCGATCTTCAGCTGACAACGCTTCTGCGATTTTCTTATCAAGGTCATCCATCACTTGGTCCTCCTTCTAGCGCGGCGCGCAATTTGCGCCTTGCGTGCATCAGGCGGGTCTTGACGGTCCCCGCCGGAATGTTGAGCGCCGCGGCGATTTCCGCAACGCTGAAATCCTCGACATAAAACAGCGCGACTGCGGCGCGTTGTTCAGCCGGCAACTGGTTCATCGCGACCTGGAGCGAAGCGCCGTCCGCGTCCGCTTCAACCTTGGCCGCCGCCGCAAGCGTATCGCGCGGTTCAGCCGCGAAGGCTTCGCCAAGCCGGCGCCCGCGTTGGCGCCTGCGGATCGCATCCGCCGCGCGGCGCGTGACAATGCGATAGGCCCATGCGGGGAAGGCGCGCGCATCGTCGAGACGGCCCAACCCTTTGACGATGTCGGCCCAGGCGTCCTGCACCACATCGCGGGCGATTTCATGTTCGCCGGTCAGGCGATAAGCATGCGCCAGCAGTTTCGGCTGCCAGCGACCGGCGAGGTCGGCAAACGCGGCGCGGTCACCCGCGCGCGCAGCGGCGGCGAGATACTCGTCGAATATGCGCGCCGTCTGCCGGCTCATCGGTTCAATCCTTTTCTTATTGTGTTGTTATAGATATAGGTCGCGGCGCGCCCCAAACCGGTTCAATCCGTAGGGGAATTGGCGTAAACAATTGAAACAACAGGTCTTCTGGGAACGCCATGGCGCCGGTCATTTCAGCCAAAGAGCTTGAAAAGCTCAAAACCGCCGCCGGGCTGCTGGAGACGGCTGAAAAACGATTGCCGGTCCTGCGCACGCTCAATTGGGATCGGGCGCTGGCCGACAAGTTTTTCCAGAGCGGCGAAACTGAACCGCCGGCGCCGGAATATGAGCCCGTCGATCCGGCGCCGTCGCTTGAACTGGTGTTACAGGCGCGTGCGTTGATCGATGGCGCGAGCGAAGCCCATGACTGGCTGCACCGCTTCGCAGACATCACTGAAGAAACGGCGATCCTGCTTTCGGTGGTCGGCACGCCGATGTTTCACGGTCATTCGCGCGCGCTTTATGGCGGGCCGACCTCGCCGGTCGCCGACGGCAAAACCACCGCGCTCGAACTGGCGCAGCGACTCGACAATCTGTTGTCGGAATTTGATGCGTCCGCGCAGCGCATGGAGCCGCCAGAGCAGCTCTCGGCCGAAGTCATGAAAGCGCGTCTCGATGCGGCCCTGCCGAAGCATTTCGGCAAAGCGGCGCCGCGCGTTGAAGTCACCCACAATGTTTCCGCGAAGGCGGCTGCTGGGCGCGACTATATTAAGCTGCGTGAGGACGCGCTGTTTTCCGATCTCGACGAAGTTCAATTGCTGCAACACGAAGCGCTGGTGCATATCGCCACCGGCATGAACGGCGTGGCGCAGGCTCACTTCCCTGTTTTGGGCGAAGCCTATCCGGGCAACGCACGGACCCAGGAAGGCCTTGCGGTCTTTGCGGAGTTTATTTCCGGGTCACTCGATCCGCGGCGGTTCAAACGCCTCGCCGACCGCGTCATTGCAATCAACATGTCAGCCGAGGGCGCCGACTTCATCGATCTCTACCGGTTCTTCCGCGAACGCGGCGAGACCGACGCACCATTCGAAGCATTTGAAAGCGCGCGGCGCGTGGTGCGCGGCGGGCTGGTCAATGGCGGCGGACCGTTCACCAAGGATTCGATCTATCTGCAGGGCCTGCTTGAGGTGCACAATTATTTGCGTACGGCCGTGCGCGCCGGCGACGCCGCCTATATTCGTTTGCTCTTTGTCGGCAAAATCGACCTTGACGATCTGCAGGCGATGAAATTCCTGCGCGATGCGGGGCTATTGTCAGAGCCGCAATATCTGCCGCCCTGGGCGACAGATTTGCGGTATCTCTTGTCTTATCTTGCCTATTCGACCTTCCTCAACGGCATTGATTTGAAAACCGTTGCGGCGCGTTTTGATCCGCTGTTTCAGGATTAAGCGAGAAACCCGACAATCTCTTTCACGTCACGGACCACTGGATCGGCGACAGAGGCCGCTTTCTCCGCACCCGCCGTCAGGATCTGGTGCAGATAATCCGGATCGGCTTCGAGCCGTCGCAATTCGTCGCCAATAGGCGCGATCTTTTCCACGACCAGATCTGCGAGCGCAGGTTTGAAGGCGCCAAATCCTTGCCCGCCGAATTCGCCCAGCACGTCATCTTTGGTCTTGCCGGAAAGCGCCGCATAAATGCCGACGAGATTGGCGGCTTCGGGACGCCCGTCCAGCCCCGCCGTGTCGGAGGGCAAGGCGTCGGCGTCGGATTTCGCCTTCTTGATCTTCTTTGCGATCGTATCGGCGTCATCGCGCAGGAAGATGCAAGCGTTCTCTGACGGATCGGATTTCGACATTTTCGCCGTGCCGTCGCGCAGTGACATAATGCGTGCGCCGGCGTCGCCGAACTGTCCCTTGATCAAGGGTTCCGGCAGCGGAAAGAAATCCGGCTGGTTGAAGTCGTGATTGAACTTGCCGGCGATATCGCGCGACAGCTCAAGGTGCTGTTTCTGGTCTTCGCCGACGGGCACATGGGTCGCCTTGTAGACGAGGATGTCCGCCGCCTGCAGCACAGGATAAGTATAAAGCCCGACGGACGCGCGTTCCGCGTTCTTGCCCGCTTTGTCCTTGAACTGGGTCATGCGGTCGAGCCAGCCGAGCCGCGCCACGCAATTGAAGATCCAGGCGAGCTCGGAATGCGCGCGCACTTTCGATTGCGGAAAAATCGTCGCGATCTCAGGATCGACGCCGGCGGCGATGAACGAGGCGGCGATGTGAAAAATCTGTCTGCGCAATTGAGCGGGGTCTTGCCAGACGGTGATCGCATGCAAATCAGCGAGAAAATAATGGCAATCATATTCATGCTGGAGCGACACGAATTTACGAATCGCGCCGAGATAATTGCCGAGATGCATGTCGCCCGACGTTTGAATGCCGGACAATACCCGCATGGGTCCTTGATAACCGCTCATGAAGTCACTCTTGAATCAGACATTGAAGACGCAGCTATGCCGCGCCGGAGCCGGTCTTGTAGTCGGCGAGACGCGCGGCGCCAAGCGCAACGGCCAGAATGAGGTAGAGCGCGCCGCCAATGCCGGCGAGCCCCACAATGGCGATCCACTCGCGGCCCCAGACCAGCGCGGCGATCTGGTCCGTATGCGGCAGCGACCATGCCAGAAACGCGGTTAGCGCGCCCACCGCGACGAGAATGCGCAGAAACCTGCCCACAAGCGCCGCGCCCGGCGCGAACAGCTTCTGGCGATAGAGGCGCTGGGCCAGCAGCAGGAGCTGCAGCCAGGCGGCGAACGTCGTAGCGAAGGCGACCGCGATAAACCCGATGAACTGAAACAGCGCGATCGAAAGAATAGCGTTCACTGCGATCGAGATCAGCGCATAGTTCATCGGCGTTCTTGTGTCTTCCCGGGCGAAAAACGCTGGTGTGAAGATCTTGAGCCAGATGAACGCGGGAAGCCCGGCGCCAAAAACCGCAAGGGCGAGACCGGTTTGCTGCACATCTTCAAGGGTGAACGCGGAACCACTAACGCCAACGAGACCCAACGCATCGCCCGCAACGCCGCGAAACAGCGCGTCACAAATCGGTTCGCCCATAATCATGAATGCGGCGGCGGCAGGAAGGGCCAGCAAGGCGCCGAGTTCAATCGAACGGTTGAGCGCGCGCGCTGCGCCTTTCTCATCGCCGGCCTTCACCCGCGCGGACAACATGGGCAGCAGCACCACGCCGAGCGCAATGCCGACCACGGCGAGCGGAAGCTGATACAGCTGGTCGGCGTTCATCAGCCACGATACTGCGCCGGGCTGCTGACTGGCGATATTGGTGCCGACGATCAGATTGAACTGCACCGCGCCCGCACTGATGAAGCCCGGGGCGCCAAGCGCCAGCAATCGTTTGATTGAAGGCGTCATGCGTGGCATCCGAAGGCGCAACAAATAACCCTGGCGATAGGCGCCATACATGAGCATGGCGAGCTGGATCAGGCCGCCTGCAAACACGCCCCAGGCGACCGCCTGACCGGACACATGCGTCTCGGCGTCGGCATACCAGAGCAAGGCCGCAATCATCGCGACATTCAGCGCGAGGGGTGCAGCTGCTGCGGCAGCGAAGCGCCCAATAGAATTCAAAATACCGCTATACAATCCAACCAGCGACATCATCATCAAATAGGGGAACATGATGCGCGAATAGAGCGTCGTGAGCGCGAATTTTTCTGGATCGTTTTCAAAACCGGACGCCAGCAGAAAGACAAATACCGGCGCAGCGATTTCAACGAGCGCGGTCAACAATGTCAGCACAAAGACAAGGCCCGTTAAAACTTCCTCGGCGAACGCCTTGGCGTCTTCATGTCCGCTCTCGACGCGGCGCCCTTGAAACATCGGAATGAACGCAGCGTGAAAGGCGCCTTCCGCAAACAGCCGGCGAAACATGTTCGGCAAACGGAACGCCGCCCAGAACGCATCCGCCACCGGATTGCCACCCGCGCCGATAACGCCAGCCATCAGAATCTGGCGCGCAAAGCCAAGCACCCGGCTCAACATGGTCATGCCGCTTACGGTCGCCAGAGATTTGAAAATATTTGCGCTCATTGAATCTTATCGCGGAAACTGTCGGGGTAGCCGTGTTCAGGCCTCAGAGCCAGCCGCCAACACCCCGTGCAGCGCTTTTTTGATCCGCTCCAACGCCACCTCGTCCTGCAGTTTTCGCCCCTCCGAAGTCTGCAGATAAAATGCGTCGACGGCTCGCTCTCCATATGTCGAAATATGGGCGGAGGCGATGGTCGCGCCTTCTTCCGCGATCGCCTGGGTCAACTCGAACAGGAGGCCGGGACGGTCCAACCCTTCCGCTTCAATTACTGTGGCTTCTTTGGAGGCATCGCTTTCAATCCGCACGTCCGGCTCGACGCTGAAGATCTCACGTCTGTCGCCCAGACGGCGACGAAGTTTTGGCGCTTTTTCGGGACGGACGCCGGCGGAAGTCAGCAAGGCCTGATGCAACCTGCGGGACTGCTCCGGATCACCAACCGGGGCGCCGTCGGGCGATTGGATGATAAAAATGTCGATCGCCTTGCCGTCCTTAGTCGTCAGGGCTTGCACTGTCCGAACGCTCATCCCCGTCGAGGCGATGGCGCCGGCGAGATCGGCGAGCAACCCCGGCCTGTCATCGGTGTAGACGATCGCCTCAAGGTCGCCGTCGCGCGGGGTTACGACAACCGCGCTGCTCGCCGCATCCGCTTCGGCAGCGCGAGCAAGCATAGCAAACCGCACAATGATGTCCGGATCGAGCGAGCGCATCATGGAATCGTCAAGCCGATCCAGAAACGCCGAGCGTTCCGCATCCGACCAGCCGGTCAAACGCGCCGACGCTTCGCGGCGCACCAAGACCGATCGGTCGCTGAGTTTGCGCTCCAGCGCATCGGCGCCGTGATCAAACCAAAGCGCGGCCGCATCATAAAGCTCTGACAGGCGCCGCCGGGTCATTTCATCCCAGGACGCAAGGCCGACGACGCGCAGGTGACACACCGAGAGCACGAGCATGAGGTCCAATCTGGCGCGCGACCCGACAGATTGCGCAAACGCCGATATCGCATGAGATTCGGTGAGGTTTCGCCGTTCCGCCGTTCGTACGAGAAGCAAGTGACGAGCCGCCGCCCAACCGACCAGCGAGACTTCGTCGTCATTGAGCCCTAGCCGCCGGCTCACACGAGCCACAAGCTTCTCACAAGCGTCGACAGAGTTTTCCTTTAGCGACCAGCGCGCTTCGTGCAGCAAGACGCCAAAGTAATAGAGCAACGGGTTTCCGGCGTTGCGAATAATATTCGTTGCAATCGGGTGATCTTCCTGAAGCTCGCCGCGATCGATTTGAGCAAGCAACCCAACACATCGCAACACATGTTCATCCAGCGTAAACCGGCGATACAGCCCGTAGTCGATACGCCCGACAATCGAACCGAATGCGGGAATGTATTTGCCGAGCAGCCCTGTCTCCGTCATGATTCGCAGCACGCGAACCGGATCGGCGCTTTTGGTCAGAATGCCAGAGAAAAGAGCCGCAATGTGCGGATCGCGGCGAACTTCAAGCGTAACGCTTGGCACTTGTTCGGCAACGATTGCGAGCGCGTCGGGATGAAAATCCAACTTGGGCTGCTTGCCGTAAGCACGAAACAATCGAAACAGATCACGGGGCTGACGCCGGGCCTTCGCCGCACTTTCGAAATCAAGGCGCCCGTTCTTGATGCGCAGATTCGGCTTGCCTGGGGCCTCGTCTTTTTGCAGCTCTTTAGGCAACAGCTTCGGCAAGCGCGGAAGGCGTTTGGAGCGCTCTTCTTCAAGCCTCGTGCACAACACCCGCGTCAAGCGCCCGACCTCAACAGCGTTGACGAAGTAGTGTTTCATCAATCGTTCCGCCGCCGCCATGTTGGTCCGGTCGGCGTAGCCAAGCCGCGCCGCGATTTCCGGTTGCGCATCGAAAGTCAGTTTC
>CAZAOB010000081.1:0-13436 GCA_964486635.1 uncultured Caulobacterales bacterium
AGCGGCGTTTCCATGTCTGGGGCGCCGTTGGGCGACGTTGAGTTTCGGCTGTCATTCATGTCGTTGCTCCGCTTGTCGCCTCAACTCGACATCTCAGCAAAGGGCGGCGCTGTCACGGGAAATGGCCGCATTTCATTTTTGAGTGCTGAACGCATCAACCTGAAGAATGTCGATGTCGATATATCGTTGAGAGACATGGCTCCGCGCGGCGTGTTTGGGGAGCCTGCAATCGGTCGCGCTCGGATCAATATCCGCCGCCTTGCTGTAGGACGGCGTGCGGGGTGCGAGGTCGCGGATGGCGAGGTCTGGACAGATGTTCTGGACTCGCCAGCGCGGCGGTTTAGTTTGCCAGCGCTTCCGCTTGCAGGAACAGTAAGGTGCGAAGATGCCGCCTTGCTGATCGCCCTTTCCGGCGAGAATTCGCAGACTGGCGCGACTTTGTCGATAAAGGTTGATAAGGCTTTGACCTACGAAATTGTGGCGACGGCGAGTCCGGTTAAAGAGGATATGGCGTCGGCCTTGCGGGTGTTTGGATTTGAAGATGACAATGGCGGTCTAACCTACGGGTCGACTGGCGTGTTGTCGGGAGTGGGATCATGAAAATTAGTCGCGCGATGCTTGTTGGATTGCTGATCACTATTCCTGCTTGCGCGACAAGCGGTAAGTCATCTCAAACGGCAAAGCAGGATAATTTTGTCGATCTCGGCGGTGATGCGGCGGGTGCGCAGGGATTGCGCCCGATCGAGTCGGCTTCGCTTCCGGCCAATTCCTGCGGCATGGTGCTTTGGACGCTGGAGGGATCGCGTCCTTCGGCTGTGTTTCAGTTCGTGAGCGGCAAACAAGCACGCATTAATGTGGCGGGAAAACCGGTCTCACTCAGTCGCACGGACTATGATGGCGCGTCTGGTTACGGCGTGTTCGAACGTCAGACTTTCCAGAGCCCTGAAGGCGTTACCGTAGAGGTGACCGCCAGATTTGGACTGGAATTCAGTGGCGGTGCGTATTTGGAGCAAGGGCTTATTAAAGTTCGCGACGCTGCTGGCTGGAGCATGGTCTCACCGACGGCGGGCATCGCCGGCTGCCGCAATTAGTGAAGCTCTCCAATCTGCTGAAAGATAAGCGCAGCGGTCGCCACCGCGACGCCAAGCATGGCGAAATCGTACCCGCGCTTGTTGGGTGTTCCCGTAGCATGCGGTCCGAGGTGAACAATCAGCACATAGATCAGCGCCCCGGCCGCGGCGCCCAGCATTGCTGAAATCGGCGGTTCGCTGGCAAGACCGAAAAGCGATTGCGCAACGATTGTCCCGGCGACAGTAGTCGCCGCCGCCGCTGAAAAGGCGAGCACCATCGCGCGTGTTCGCGACAGGCCCGCCTGTGCGAGCAATGCATACGCAATTACCCCTTCGGGAAACTCATGGAACAACAGACCGCCAGTGGCGAGCCAACCAGTGAACGCCTGTTCCTGAAATGATGCCGCATAAACAGCGCCATCCAGGAATGAATGCGCAGCAAGGCCAATAATCGAGGCATAGCCGAAGGTGAGTGCGGCGCCTTCCGGACGCCGGCTGACCGCGGCCTGAACGGCGATGCCGATCAGCACCATGGCCGCAAAACCGGCGGCGACCCAGCTGAACGCCATTGGCGACAGGCTGGCGGCCTCGGGAATCAGGTGGAACAAGACGCCAACAGTGAGCAGACCGACGGCGAAGGCGGAACAATACGCGCTATTGCGCTTTGCCCACTGGCTGAACATCGCCATGGCGAAAATGCCAAACGTGCTCATCGCCGCGGCAACCAGGCTCGCAAGGAGCCCGTTCAATATGGTGTCTTCCCCAAGCAAACCCGCAGGGCCCCTTCCTGCCTGAACTCTACACTTGCGCCCGAGCGCGCCCTACTAACTCCAACATCGCCAGTATGATAGCAATGAAAATGTTATGTAGTCACTTTTTTTGAAGGAGGGGGCCTGCCAAAAAGTGGCGCGGAGGATGTTGAATTTACTGTGAAATGTCGCTTTTCCGCCTTGCTCTGTCCGGAACGTGCAGACTAAGGTTGCACCGCCTAGTACCCTGTTGAACTTCGAAGATAACGACGACGAACGGCGAGCGAATGGTTAATTGCGACCACCAGGATCATCACCAGCCTTCAGGCAAAGTCACCGGACGCCTGTTGATGGCGCTTGGCGTGATCGTCACTTTCATGATCGTAGAGGTCATCGGCGGCGTGCTTTCCGGTTCGCTGGCGCTGCTGGCGGACGCAACGCACATGTTGACGGACGCATTGGCGCTGGGACTTGCCGCAAGCGCTCAATATTTTTCTGCAAGACCGGCCGATGACAAGCTGCATTTCGGTTATCGAAGAGCGCAGGTGCTGGCGGCTTTCGTCAACGGTGTTTTGCTCGCCGTATTATTGGTTTGGATCGTTTTTGAGGCCGTTCACCGATTTATGAATCCGGTGGAAGTCAACGCGCAGCTGATGTTGTGGGTTGCGGTCGCCGGGTTCGTCGCCAATGCAATCGCATTCTTTATTCTTCACCGTCGTGAAGAGCGAAATCTCAATATGCGCGGCGCCATGTTGCACGTCGTCAGCGATTTGATGGGGTCAGTCGCTGCGGTGATCGCGGCGTTGGTAATAGCATCCACAGGCTGGCTAGCAATTGACCCGCTGCTATCCATCGCGGTGGCATTCCTGATTGGCGTTTCGGCGCTTCGCCTGGTGCGTGAAACCGGACACATATTGTTGGAAGGCGCTCCGACAGATATTGATGTCAACGAACTCAAACAAAGCGTCGTTGAGGCGGTCACGCAGATCAAAGGCGTTCATAACGTTCAAATTTCGCAAATCACGCCGGAGCAACCGCGTCTGACCATGCACGCATGCGTTGGGGACGCGCGAGATGCGGCGACAGCGCTGGCGATGGCCAAGTCATTTCTGGAAGAAAAGTACCACATCCGACATTCGACCATTCAGGTTGAAATTGGTGACGAATGCCCGGATGGCGGGCAGGCGCATAAGCCTGTGCGGAAATTTGAAGTGCACGAAGGCAAGCAAAAGCTGCACTCTTCGCATAGCGCGTCAGGCGGCGCGGCGGCTTTCGCGTCCGACTAGTTTGATTTCGGCGTTCCGCTCAGCAAATCCTGGAGCCTTTTTCGGCCGCGCCAGTTCTGTGCGCGGGCTTTTGCCATAGCATAGCCAACCGGTTTGGCTTTTTCCTGAGACAATCTCGTGAGGGCCGCGATCAGCGCCATGACGACGAGATAGCCGTCCCACATTTCCATTGAAGTTGAGGCGCCGCCGATTGCGAACACGACAATCGACATTTGCGCAAAATAAGCGAACCTGGATTTCCAGGGCGCCAGCGAGTCATTTTTTCGCCTCAGACACACACCCCACGCGGAAAAGAAAGCTGTGGCGAACAAGGTGAGATAGATCGCGAGTCCGATAAATCCTGAGCCGCCCAGCACTTCGAAGTAGATGCTGTGCGCTGCCTTCGCCCGCTCCGCGCGCTCGATGTCCACAGACTTTGCAACTTCCGGTTCGTAGGAGTTGCGCAGTCCGGCCCCCGTCACAGGATGAGCGACCGCCAGTTTGTAGCTGATAATCCACGCGTCGACGCGGCCCATAAACGAGGCGTCCTGCGTCGCTTCAGTGATGGTGCTCATGCGCTGCGTCCACTTGCTGGGCATGAAGGCGATCGTCGGAACCAACAGCAGCGCCAGGCCCGCGAGAATGCTGACTTTGTGCTTCGAGCGCAGCCAGAAAAAGCCGCTGAATGCAATCAACGAGATGAACGCGCCGCGCGATTGCGTGCCGATGATCGCGACCACAGTCAGACAAAACAGCGCCAGCAGGCCATTGCGAACGATCGGTCGTGCAGTTTCTGCGCGCAAATACAAAATGAGTGGCAAGATCGACGCCATGGCGATGCCGAGATGGTTGTTGTCTTCAAGCACCGTATTCGGCAGGCCTTGCACGTGATATTGGCCGAGCGTCAGGAAAGTGAAGACCGCGCCTTTGGTGGCGAGAAACCCGATGCAAACGACGAGCGTCCAAACCAGCGCGTTGAAGCGCAGTTTGGTTGTGGTCATTTGCGCGCAGAGCACGATGAACAAGAGCGTTTTGATGAAGCGATCATGGTAGGGAGCCGAGCTGACGGGGTCCAGCGAGTAGAACTGTGCCAGTGTTAACCAACCCGCGAACAGGATGATCAAGGCCGTCACGGGATCGAGACGAAACTTGGCGATCTCACCCGACACCACATATGAGCCGATCGTGACGCCGGCGATGATGACGTTGAGCGGGATGCCGTAAACGCCAAAGGCCGCCTGATGGGGGGTGAGCAAGGTAAACCACGCCCAGGTGAGAAGGCCGACAAATGGATGGCGGATCGCTGCGGCCAAGCACAGCGCGGTAAAGCCAAGCAATATCATATCGCGCATGGGCGCCGCCGCTTCAAACAGGGAAATTCCCGTACCTGATTAAGCATATATACAAGGAACGGGCCGGTGCGCGACACGCGGGGCGTTCGACTGTTACTCATATTGAGTGTTTGCGTCGTCGGTCCGGCAAAAAAGACAGGTTTGGTTAATTGCGGCGTGACGCCTCGTAGACTGCGCGCGCGATCGCACGCGACAGACAGTCCGACGCTGCGGCGCCGATGCGCGCCACGAGGCCGTGGCGCAGAGCAGGATCTTCCGGCAATTCATTCCTGGACGTCGAAACCGCGAAAACGACGTCTCCGTCAAACGCTGTGTGGGCCGGCCGAACCGCACGAGCGATGCCGTCCTGGGCCATAATAGCGACGCGTTTTGCTTCTGAGTTAGTCAGACGCGCATCTGTTGCGACGATTGCAAGAGTAGTATTCGCGCCCGCGTTCAGCCTGTGAGCAAGCCGGGATTTGTCGGGAAAGGGTTCGGTCGGTTCACGTTTGGCGGGAGGCGGCTTGTCGCCAAACTCACCATTGAGCTCATAAGGCCACGCAAGGAAAGCCTCACCGTCATTCGCGAAAACAGAGCCGACTGGGTTCGCCGCCACAAGCGCCCCGACGGTGACGTCGTCGTCGAGCATCAACGAGGCGGAACCAAGACCGCCTTTCACTGCGCCCGCCATAGCGCCACGGCCTGCGCCGACGGAGCCAAGTTCGAACCGGGGCTTTGCCGCGTGCAACGCCTGAACGCCAAGGGCGCGATAGGGCGGGGTTTCGCCCCAGCTTTTGTCTCCGCCATTAGCGAGGTCGTACAGCACGGCTGCGGGCACGATCGGCACCGCGGGTCCTTTGCCGTTGAGCCTCAGTCCGATCCCGGCTTCCGACAGCGCGCTCACGACGCCGTCCGCGGCCGCAAGGCCGAAAACAGATCCTCCCGTCAATGCTATTGCATCCACATGACCGACAAGGTTCTCAAGGCTTAATACTTCGGTTTCGCGCGTTCCGGGCGCTCCGCCGCGAACATCAACCGCCGCAATGCAGGAGCTGTCGCAGCGCAGGACTGTGACTCCGGATTGCGCAGCGTCGTCGGCGGCGTTGCCGACGCTAATTCCCGGCACATCCGTTATCAGGTTGAGCGCGCCAGGCCTCGGGATAAAATCAGGCATCTTCGGACTCCATATGGCGCCACCTTATCACAGGTGCGGCGTCAATGAGACGCTTTGTGTAAGCTTCTTTGGGAGACTCGAAGATTTGCTTTGTCGGACCGGACTCGACGAGCTTTCCACTTCTCATGACCATGATCCGGTCAGTGACGTCGCGCACGACGGAAAGGTCGTGGGTGATAAACAAGAGGGAAATCGGACGCCTTTCCGAAAGAGACTGCAACAGTTCGAGAACCCGGTTCCGGGACGCGATATCGAGCGCGGAAGTCGCCTCGTCCAGAACAATGAGATCCGGATCGGTGGCCAGAGCGCGGGCGATTGCAATACGTTGCCTTTGGCCGCCCGAGAATGCGTGCGGGTATTTGTCGAGCGCGTGAATATCCAGTCCAACACTTTCCAGCAATTCTGCTGCGCGATCCCGCTTTTGACTTGAGGGCAGAGCCTCATCAAGCAGGTGCAGGGGCTCAGTCACAATATCGACTATGCGGTGGCGCGGGTTGAAGCTCGAATACGGATCCTGAAATACGATTTGCATTCTGCGGCGCATGCGTTTCATCGCAGATCGATCCTGAGTCGGAAATCGCTCGCCTGAAATGGATACGCTGCCTTCCGCGACAGGGTGTAGGCCGAGCAGCGCCTTTGCCAGTGTGGATTTTCCGCAACCGGACTCTCCCACCAGGCCGACATTTTCACCTTTTCCAATTTTTAGATCGAACTTGTCGACTGCTCTAAATGTCTGCTCTTCGTGAAAGATCGAAGATTGCCGTACTGCGTAGTCGCAGCTCAGGCCTTGCGTCTCGAGCAGCGTTTCGGCGGCTGATGTCGGAGAAGACTTTCGGGCGAACGCAGCGGGCAGAAAGCTTGTTGCACGGCTGCCGGGGGCGAGGGAGTAGAATGCCTGTGCCGATGAGTTTTCAACGACGGCGCCGGAGTCCATCACGACAATATTGTCGGCGAGGCGAGACACGACCGCGAGGTCATGGGTGATCAACAGCAACGCGCAATTATCTTGTACAGCCAGAGATTTGAGCAGATCGAGAATTTCGGCCTGCGTCGTCACGTCAAGCGCGGTAGTCGGTTCATCAGCGATGAGCAACCGCGGCTTTAACGCAATTGCAATGGCAATGACGACCCTTTGCCGCTGGCCTCCTGAAAGTTCATGAGGCAATCGGGAGGGAGATACTTGCTCCGAGGGCAGGCCGGCGCGGGCGAGTGCAAGCTCGGCTTTGTTGCGGGCGTCTTCGCGAGACATCTTTTGATGCGACAGGAAAACTTCGGCGACCTGATCGCCGATCGACTGAAGCGGATTGAGCGCCGTCATCGGTTCCTGAAAGATCATCGCGACCTTGCGCCCGCGCATGTCGCAGCGCGTCTTTTCACCGGCTGAGAGCATGTCCTGACCATCGATCAGCACGTTTCCGGACACTTGCGCGACGGACGGCGTCAACCCCATGATTGCGAGCGCGGTCATGGATTTTCCAGATCCCGATCTGCCGATGAGACCAGTCACTTCGCCGGGACGCAGAGAAAAACTAACATCCGTCAGGATCGCTGAAGCGCCGATCTTGACCGTCAATCCTTTGATGTTGAGGGCGTCGTTCACATCGTGCCTGCTATGCGGTGCGGGTCGAAGCGGCGGCGCAAAGCATCGCCCAGCAGATTTAGGCCGAGAACAAAGGTGAAAATCGCCAGCCCCGGATAGATGGCCAGCCACGGCGCAAAACTGATCATGGTCTGACTTTCCGCGAGCATTCGCCCCCAGCTGGGCGTTGGCGGTTGCGCGCCGAGGCCCACATAGGAGAGGGCCGCCTCAGCGAGCACCGCGAGCGAAAACTGAACGGTCGCCTGCACGATGAGAACCGGGGCGATGTTGGGCAAGACATGTTCTGCTGCAATTCGGAAACGCCGCTTGCCGGCGATGCGTGCGCTCAAAATGAAGTTTCGATTCCAGATGGGTAGCGCGGCGCCTCGTGTCACGCGTGCAAACACAGGGATATTAAATATGCCGATCGCTATAATCGCGTTGACGGCGCCGGGGCCGTATATGGCGGCGATGAGAATAGCCAGAATGATCGCGGGAAACGCAAACACGAGATCGCTGCCGCGCATGATGATGTCTTCAACCGGCCCGCGAACGGAAGACGCGATGAGGCCCAGCGGCGCGCCGATCAATAGGCCGACGCCTACCGCGAGTAGCGCAACGACAATTGTCGTGCGGGCCCCGACCATGATCATGGACAAGACATCTCTTCCCAAGTGGTTTGTGCCAAGCCAGTGCGTAGGGGAGGGAGCTGACAAGCGGGAATCCACGTTCAGCGCGGCGACATCAAACGGTGTCCACCAGACGGACACGATTGCGAACACTGCAAAGAGAGCAACGATCACGGCGCCGAATAGCTCCGGATAACGCAATGACTTGAGAATTGAAAACGAGCTTGTGTTCACCAGCGCGCTCCGTCAGCGCGCAGGCGCGGGTCAACAATGGCGTAGGCAAGATCGACGAGAAAAGAAATCGCGACGACTGCGAAAACCAGGACCATGACAACGCTTTGAACAACAATCAGATCTCGTTGAGCAATGCTCTGAAATACCAGGCGGCCAAGTCCGGGCAGATAAAACACGTTCTCGATGATCACGACGCCCGCAAGCAGGAACGCGAATTGCAGACCAAGTATGGTCAGCACTGGGATAAGAGCGTTTCTCAACGCGTGACCAATTAGTGTTCTGCGTCGCGATAGCCCTTTGGCGCGTGCGGTTCTGATGAAGTCTTCGCGCAGCGTTTCGAGCGTTGATGAGCGCATGATTTGAGTGAGGATCGCGGCTTGCGGCAGCGCCAGCGCGATGGCCGGCAACAGGAGCGACTTGATCGCTGAAAATACGCCGGCATCCCAGCCCAGAAATCCGCCAGCGGAGAACCATTGCAGTGATACGGCGAACACCATCACCAACAGGATGGCTAACCAGAAGTTCGGAACCGCGACGCCCGCCTGCGCTGCCGCCAGCAATGCCTTGCCGCTCGCGCGATCGCGCCGGGCGGCGGCTGCGAGGCCGGCGGGAATGCCGATGGCTGTCGAAATCACGAAGGCCAAGATGGCCAATGGCAGCGAGACCCATATCCGTTCCGCCATCAACTCCGCCACTGGTGTCCGGTATGTGTAGCTGACGCCAAAATCTCCAGCGAACATGCCGCCGACCCAACGGAAATAACGTTCAAAAAGCGGCTTATCCAACCCCAGCTCCACCTTCAACGCGGCAAGCGCATCCGGATTGGCGTTCAGTCCCATCATGAATGCCGCCGGGTCGCCCGGTGCAACTTCGATGAGAAGAAAGATCACCAACGACGCTGCGGTCAACGTAATCGCCATGGAGATCGCACGTCCGAGAA
The DNA here is from genome assembly GCA_964486635.1 of uncultured Caulobacterales bacterium. GTDB lineage: Bacteria > Pseudomonadota > Alphaproteobacteria > Caulobacterales > Parvularculaceae > Hyphococcus. Next base: position 8,972 of record CAZAOB010000081.1, read on the forward strand.
GAATAGCAGGCGTGGCTTTGGAAATAACCGCGACGATTGCAAATACGGCCGTCACCAAAACAAAGACGGGCCAGAGCGGCAGTCTTGGGCTTACTCCGCTTCCAGTAGATTCGACGGGCGCGCGGCCGATCACATCAGCTTGTGTGAAACTGTTCGCTTGAACCGGGGCGTTCGCCCAAACGCCGGCGACGTCCTTGTTCCAAACGGCGGTCTTCGGTCCAGAAGCAATGAAGACGTTGACGGCGTCGTTCGCGATGATGCTCTGCGCCTCGCGGTATAGCGCGTTTCGTTCAGCCTCATCGCGCGCAGTTCGCAACCGGTTGATGACGTTTTTGAAGGCGTCACTGTGATATTGGAAATAGTAATCGTCGCGGGCATAGATATCGATGTCGAGCGGCTCGGTGTGGGAGACAACTGTCAAATCATAGTTCTTGTTTGTGAATACCTGATCCAGCCATTGCGCCCATTCAATGTTGCGAATTTCGACCTTCACACCCACGGCTTCCAGTTGCGCAGCGATCACTTCGCCGCCGCGCCTGGCGTAAGCAGGCGGCGGGAGCGACAATGTGGCTTCAAATCCGTCGGGATAACCGGCGTCGCTCAGCAGCTTTCGCGCCTTGGCGGGGTCGTATGGGTGTGTGCCCGTAAGATCCACATATGCCGGATGGTGGGGAGGAAAATGACTGCCGATTGGTTCGCCCAAGCCAAACAATCCAGCATCAATCACGTCCTGCTTGTTGACGGCGTAGCTTAAAGCCTGCCTTACACGCAGATCATTGAAAGGGGGCTTTCCGTTGTTGATCGCGACGATCATCTCGCCTTCAGATGTTCCGGTGACGATCTTGAAACGCTGATCTCGAGCAATCAGAGGCAGGTTTTCGGGCGCCGGATAATTTGGAAATCCATCGACATCGCCGGCCATCAATGCGGCAAATGCAGCGGTTGGGTCCGGCACAAATACGAAGTTGACGCCATCGAGCGCAGGCGGCGCCCCCCAGTAGTCCTCATTGCGCGTTACGGAAACAGATGCGCCCTTGCGCCATTGACGAAACTTGAACGGGCCAGTGCCGATCGGCATTGATGCATTGGAGGCCGCGCTTTCTGTCGCGACGATGACAGCGTCGCCCCATCCAAGATAGGTCGTAAAGGCGCCTAGCGGTTCCTTAAGCCGAACGCGAACGGCGTGAGAGGCTGTCGCTTCTACGCGTTCGATCTTTTCAAAAATGGGGCGTTGCGCGTTGGTTGAGCCGGTCGCCTTCGCTCGATTGAACGTGAACACCACGTCATCGGCGTCGAATGAAGTGCCGTCGTGAAAGCGGACATTCTCGCGCAAGCGGAAGTCGTAGATGAGTCCATCGTCGGATATCGTCCAGCCGGTCGCCAGCAAAGGTGAAACCGATCCATCTTCGTTGATGCTTGTCAGCCCTTCAAATACGTTGGCGTAAACGATTTCATCAATGGCTGCCGCTGCGCCGCTTGTCGGGTCCAGATTTGGCGGCTCGAGTTGAATGCCGACATTCAAGATCCCAGCTGCAAGTGCAGAGGCGGGGAGTGCCGTCGCCATCAGCACGCAAAAAACGGTGCGATGAAACAGGTTGCGAATGAGTGCGGCGATCGCCAGCATCCAGATTCCCTATGGCCACTTCGCCAATGGGGGCAGTGAAGACAAAATGGAGTCTACATTGCCGCCGGTCTTGAGGCCAAAAGTTGTGCCGCGGTCGTAGAGCAAATTGAATTCCGCATATCGACCCCTTTGAACAAGTTGCAGTTCGCGATCCTTCTCGGACCACGGTTGATTCATGCGTTGGGCGACAAGGTCCGGATAAACGCCCAGAAACGCCTTTCCGACATCCTGTGTAAACGCAAAATCGCCATCCCAATCGCCGGTATTGTGCCTGTCGTAAAAGATTCCGCCGACGCCGCGCGGTTCGTTTCGATGAGGCAGGTGAAAATACTCGTCGCACCATTTTTTGAACTTCGCGAAATACGCCACATCGTGGGGATCGCAAGCGGCTTTCATGGTGTCGTGAAACGCCAGCGTATCCGGGTGAGATTCAGTGCGATAGTCGGGATGCATGGGATTGAGGTCGCCGCCGCCGCCGAACCACCATTTTGTTGTGACGATCATGCGCGTGTTCATGTGGGCGGCCGGCGCGTGTGGATTGCGCGGATGAGCAATGAGCGAAACGCCAGACGCCCAAAACCGCGGATCCTCTTCAGCGCCCGGAATTTGCTTTCGAAACTCTTCGGAAAACTCTCCGTAAACGGTCGAAGTGTGGATGCCGGCTTTCTCAAAGACGCGTCCGTGCAACATGCCCATAACGCCGCCGCCCTGGTCCTCCGTCCCGGAGCCACGGGTCCAAGGCGTTTTCTCAAATCTGCCGGGGGGCTGATCTTGGTAAAGTTCGCCCGCCAGGTCTTCGATCCGCTCAAACGCGTCGCATAGCTGGTCACGCAACGCTTCAAACCAGGCTTTGGCGGCCTTTTTGCGGGTCTCAATATGGTCGATTTCGGTGTTCACTGAGCCATTTTCGGGTAAGATATTTGCCAATAAAAACATACACTACAATTCAAGGGGTGGGGCAATATGTGGGCAGATGTCGGCAATGCGGCGTTGTACGGCGCCATCGGTGGCGGGCTTGGCGGTCTGCTGGGCGCGAGCATCGCAGCCATGTTCCGAAACACGTCTTTCGCTCAATGGGCGTCGATCATCTTTTCCGTTGTCGGCGTCGTTGCGGGGGCGAACTTGGCGAAGCCTTTGCTCGAACCGCATATCGGCAAATACCTGCCGCAGTCCGGCGAAGATAAAGCAGTCGAAGAGCAACTGGCCCTGATCTTCGCCGAGTTCGACGATTTCCCGCTGATGGTCGCAATCCTGGAACGCGATCCCACTCTTCGCGAAGAGATCAAAACAAAGCTCATCACGATCTCCGAAGAAGCAACATCGCCCGCAATTGCACGTCAGATGGGTTTTTCGGTTGGATACAATTTGATTGCAGGGCGCGTGACCCACTTCCTGGCCCGTGCGCAAGACGATGATCTTATCCGATTCATGAATTCGGCCGTGGAAATGTTGACCGAGCTCAATGAGCGAAATCCCCGATTTTGCTACGACTATCTGTACAATCCGAGCGCTCTTGTGAGCATGTCGAAGGACGAGCTCAGGATGAATATCGGCGCGGAGATGTTTGATCGGCAGCAAGCAGAAGGGGCAGAACTTGTCCGCAACTCCTTTGAAGAGATTCCGGCGTACGACATCGCTGCAGCAGACGTAGCCCTCCAACAAGCAGCAAGCGAGTTTCAGACCCTGCTCGGCGACAAAATCGGTCTCGTGTCAGGTTTGTCGTTTCCCGCGGACGATGCCGAAGCAAGCCTCGCCTGTAGCGCCACGGCTGCTCTCTATTCCTCAATTCTGGCGCAGGAAGACCCCATCCTGGCGGGGCGTCATATTTTTGTACGGGCTGGCGGCTAGTCCCAGCCAAGCTGTCGCCGCGCCTCCGCCAGCGTTACCGCCGCCGCGACGTGGACGTTGAGCGAGCGCACGCCCGGCGCTAGTGGAATACGCAAGCGGGCGTGCGCCGCATCATGGACTTCTGCGGGCGCCCCAGCGCTTTCCCGTCCCATCAGCAGCGTATCGTTTGGGGAAAACCGGAAGTCCCAGATCGTCGACTGACCCAAGGTGGTAAGGAGGATCAGCCGCCGGTCTCCCATCTGGCTCAGAAAGGCCTCCCAGCTGACATGCGGGGTCGGCGCGGCCGCGGCGCCATAGTCCATGGCCACACGACGAACCTCCCGCGAATCGAGCGGAAAGCCGCAAGGCTCGATGACATCGATCTGGGCGCCGAAACAGGCCGCGGTGCGAATCGCCGCGCCCACATTCTGGGGGATATCGGGCTGATACAGGGCGAGGCGCATGTGGATGTTTTTACACGAATTTTCTTTTGCTGTCGCCAATCGATTGGGACACTAGGCCGCAGCGCTTCGTCGCCTAGACTTTGTACATAGGACATGTCAAACACCCCCGCGATTCTTCTTGTTTGGGGCGCAATTTCCAAGGGCATAGAGCCATGACGACATCGAACGTAGGCCACAGCGGCGACGTAAGCGAAGACGGCGAACCGACTCGCCGCGACTTTATCCATATTTTCGGCGCCATGACCGCCGCCGCCGGTGCTGGCGCGGTGCTCTGGCCGCTGGTCAATCAAATGAATCCGGACGCTTCCGTTCTGGCGCTCTCCACAAAAGAAGTGGATTTGTCAGCGGTCGACGTCGGCCAGGCCATCAAAGTCATGTGGCAGGGCAAGCCGGTGTTCATTCGCCACCGCACGCCGGAAGAAATCAGCGAGGCGGAAGCGACGCCGCTTTCGGCGCTGAAGGATGACTCGGCGCGAAACGCCAACGTGTCCGGCAGCCCCGAAGCCACAGATGCCGCACGCGTGACCGCGTCTGACGGCGTCGCCCGGCC
>CAZAOB010000082.1:0-13282 GCA_964486635.1 uncultured Caulobacterales bacterium
TTCCTGTCAGGCTACACGGCGAAAGTGGCGGGTACGGAAAAAGGTCTCGGCAAGGATCCGGAAGCGACATTTTCCACTTGTTTTGGCGCGCCGTTCATGCCGCGCCATCCGTCTGAATATGGCGCGCTGCTGGGCAAGCTGATCGACAAGCATAATGTCAATTGCTGGCTGGTCTCGACGGGCTGGACCGGCGGTCCCCACGGACAAGGCAAGCGCATGCCGATCAAGGAGACGCGCGCGCTGCTCACCGCCGCGCTCAATGGCTCGCTGAATTCAGCGCCGATGCGTAAGGATGATGTGTTCGGTTTTGACGTCCCGACAGATGTTGCAGGCGTCGACAAGCGCATCCTCAACCCCCGGCAGACCTGGGAAGATCCAGCGGCGTTTGATGCTCAGGCGCGCAAACTTGCCGGCATGTTCACCGAAAACTTCAAGATTTTCGAAGCCTATGTGAGCGACGACGTGAAGGCGGCGGCGCCAAAGTTTTAGCGAAGACGGCGCCCTAGACTTTCGTGTCCAGCCGTTCGCCGGGCTCCGCCGGCGGCGTGTCCGAGGTTTCCGCCGATGACGGGGCGCCGGGGCCGCTCGACACCGTAACCATCGCTGCCCGCAAAACGCGGTCGCCGATCGTGAATCCCTGCTGCGCGACGTCGACCACATGGCCGGAAGGAATGTCGGCGTGTGGGATCTGCGCCACGGCTTGGTGCACATGCGGATCGAATTTCTCGCGCGCGGCAGCGACGCGGCGAACGCCGTGCCGGTCGAGCACGGAAAGCAATTCCTTTTCCGTCATGCGCAGGCCGTCGACGATAACGGCAGCAGTTTGCGCGTCTGCGCCGTCGGCCGCATGCAGGGCGCGTTCAAAATTGTCGGCGACGCCAATCAGATCGCGCGCAAAGTTCGAGATCGCATAGCGCCCGGCGTCCGCCTTCTCGCGCTCGGCGCGGCGGCGCGTGTTGTCGAGTTCTGCAGCAAGTCGGAGAAAGCGGTCTTTCAGTTCGGCGATCTCGCGATTGGCGGCTTCCAGCGCGGCGCCCTCAGACTCATCCTCTTCCGCGGCAAGGTCGTCTTCGCCCAGCATTTCCGGATCGTCGAGGAAATCTTCGGGATCATGCGCGTTATCTTGTGGATCACTCATGGGACTGTTTCTTGCCTTCGATCTGCAGGGAATGAAGTTCAGGACCAACGGAGAAGGCCGGGCCCAAAAACTTCAAAGGGCCATGTACGCAAGGACGATGACTATTTCAACATCCGAGAGAGCACTTCGGCGGTGTAGTCCACGATCGGGACAACCCGGGCGTAATTCAGCCGGGTCGGGCCGATGACCCCCAAAATCCCAACAATTTTGCGGTTCTCGTCACGATACGGCGCGGTGATGACGGACGAGCCGGAGAGCGAAAACAGCCGGTTCTCCGAGCCGATGAAGACCTTCACGCCTTCGCCGTCCCGGGCGGCGGTCAGCAGCTCGATCACGTCGCGTTTGCGCTCCAGATCGTCGAGCAGCATGCGAACCCGCTCAATATCTTGCGCGGATTCATCGAGAAGGTGACCTCGTCCGCGCACGATCAGCTGCCAGTTTTCATCACCGGCCATGTCTGCAACCCCGTCGCGCACCAGCCGGGAGGTGAGCTCGTCCAGTTCGGCGCGATTGGATTCGATCTCGGCGATGATTTTCGCGCGCGTGTCGACAAGACTGCGGCCTCGCAGTCGGGAATTGAGATAGTTTCCGGCAGCGATCAGCGCGGAGGGCGGCAAATCTTCCGGCGCGTCGATGATACGGTTTTCCACCCGGCCGTCTTCGAACACCATGATCACCAGCGCTTTGCCGGGACCGGTGCGCACGAACTCAATCTGGCGCAGCGGGGCGTCCGCCTTTTGCGCGACAATGAGGCTGGCCGTTTGCGTCAGGCCCGACAGCCGCGCCGCCGCCTTTTCCAGCAGGCTTTCGGCGCTATCCGCGCGCGACTCCGATTCAATGGCGCGCCGTTCGTCTTCGGTGAGATCGCCGACTTGCATCAGGCCGTCGACGAAAAGACGAAGTCCAAGTTCGGTCGGCAGCCGCCCTGCAGAAATGTGCGGTGAATGCAAAAGACCCATATCCGTCAGGTCGGCCATGACGTTGCGCACCGTCGCGGCGGATACGGCGATGGGACTGGTGTGACTGAGGGTGCGCGATCCAACCGGTTCGCCGGTGGCGAGATAGGTTTCCACCAGCCGCCGGAAGATCTCGCGCGAGCGTTCGTCGATGTCGTTCAACTCGGTCATGGCTGACAATGTGATGCGTTTCGCGCCGATTTCCACAAAAAAACAGCGCATTCACCGCCGCGCTGTCGCCTGCGGGTCGACAGCGCGACCGAAGAGGCGCTAGGAAAGCGCGCCCCCCTTAACTGGAGACTTTCATGAGACCGTCTGGCCGCGCCTTCAACGAACTTCGCCAAGTGTCATTTGAGCTTGGCGTCGCCAAGCACGCGGAAGGCTCGTGCATGGTGCGCTTCGGCGACACGCACGTACTGTGCACCGCAAGCTGGGATGAAACGACGCCGCCCTGGTTGCGCGGCGGCGGGCGAGGCTGGGTGACGGCTGAGTACGGGATGCTCCCGCGATCGACCGGCGAGCGCATGCGCCGTGAAGCCAAAAACGGACAGTCAGGCCGCACGCAGGAAATTCAGCGTTTGATCGGGCGCAGTTTGCGCGCGGTGGTTGATCTGAAGGCGCTGGGCGAACGTCAGATTCTTATCGATTGCGATGTTATTCAGGCCGACGGCGGCACCCGGACCGCATCGATCACGGGCGCCTGGATCGCCATGAACCTGGCGTGCAATTGGGCGGTCTCGCAAGGCATCATCAAGTCGAGCCCCATAAAGGACAGGGTGGCGGCCATATCGTGCGGTCTCGTCGCCGGCGCGCCTGCGCTCGACCTTGATTATGATGAAGATTCAACAGCGCAGGCGGACGCAAATTTTGTCATCACTGGTTCGGGCGGACTGGTCGAACTGCAGGCGACAGCGGAAGGCGATCCGTTTACGGACGACCAGTTCGCCGCGCTGTTGTCACTGGCCAAGGCCGGATGCGCCACGCTCTCCGCGCAGCAGGCGGAGATAGCCGGCTAGCATTTCCAATCGCCCGTTGCGCACGCTGCGGAACTGATGGAATATGAATGCAAAGCCGCAGAACGTCGAAAGCGTCAATGCAAGATTCCCAGCAACCGGACCAGCCGCAACTTTCGCCAGCAGACGCAGCGCCGGAAACCGCTCCTGGCGCAAATCCGCCTGATGCGCCGGCCGGCGACGCGCCTGTAGACGAGTCGGTCATCGAAGGCGGGGTCGAGACGCTGCGGACCAAAATCGCCGGGCTGTGGGACTCCCTTCAAAGCAACATGCTCACGGCGGGCGTTGCGATCGAAGGCGCGATCCTGATCGCGGCGATATTGCCTGCTGCTTTCTTCGGGCCTCGGCTGCGAAAGCTCATCCAGACCCAGATCGCGCCGCGCGCGCCCTATGGCGTGCTTCGCCGTGCGGCCAATGCGTTCGCGCATCTTGCAACACCGATTGCGCTCTACATCGTCCTGCAGCTGGCGGTGTTCTCACTCCGTGCGGCGGACAGCTCGACGGGGCTGATTTCGGCAGGCGTCAGTCTGCTGGCCGCGTGGATCGTCATCAGGCTGGTCACGCTGGTTATCCGGTCGCCATTCTGGTCGCGGCTGACTTTCTACGTGGTCTGGCCGCTGGCCGCGCTCGATGCGTTTGGCGTGCTCGACGATCTGGTGCGGCAGCTTCAGGCTTTCTCGCTCCCGCTTGGCGCCGACGAGAACGGCGTCGTGCAGACTTTCTCGGCGCTCGATCTGTTGCGGACGATTGCAGTGTTCGGCGTCCTGTTTTGGGGCGCGCGTTTCTTAAATCACCTGATCACCGGGCGGATCAATGCGATCGATGAGCTGACGGTCTCGTTCAAGGCGCTGCTGACCAAGATCTTGAACGTCCTCTTGCCGATCATCGCCCTCGTGGCGGCGCTGCAGATCGTTGGGTTTCCGTTCGGCACGCTCGCGATTTTCGGCGGCGCGGTCGGTCTCGGCATCGGTCTCGGCATGCAGCGGACCGTGTCGAACTTTTTCTCCGGATTCACTCTGATCGCGGACAAGTCCATCAAGCCGGGGGATGTCATTGAGGTCGCTGGCACCTACGGATGGGTCACGGAAATGAACTCGCGATACGTGACCTTGCGCACGCGCGACGGGACGTCTCATCTGGTGCCAAACGACAAGTTTATCGAAGACGGCGTTGTGAACTGGTCCCATGACGACCGGGTTGTGCGCTTGCATGCCGGGTTTGGCGTCTCGTATTCGACCACGGATCTGCGGGCATTGGCGCGCGCCTGCGAAGAACGGGCGGTCAGCGTCAACCGCGTGCTCAAAACGCCGGCGCCGCGCTGCAATCTTATGGAATTCGGCGACAATTCCATCAATTTCGATTTGCGGTTCTGGATCAACGACCCCGCCAACGGCTCCGCCAATGTGCGTTCTGACGTGATGATGGCTGTTTGGGAATTGTTGCAGGAGCTTGGCGTCGAGGTGCCATTCCCACAGCGCGACATTCATATCAAATCCGCGCCCACAGGCATGAAAATAATTGCAGAATCACGAGACGAGGCCATCTCAAACTCGCGTGAAGACTGAGCGCGCCGTCAGGAATCGACGTTGCGGCGGCTGCCGCGCGTATTATACTAAACGCTGGGGGCGATGAGCATCGCCAGTAAGGCTGTCATGCCGGGAGATACGCCATGTTACGAATGATCATTGCGGGTGCAGCATTGCTCGCCGTCGCTGCTTGCGCCACGTCAACACCTTACGGACCGGCTTCGCAAGGCGGCGGCTACGGGTTTTCGGACCAGCGCATTGAGCAGAACCGCTACCGCATCACGTTTCGCGGCAATTCCGTTACTGCGCGCGAAACGGTCGAGAATGCGCTGCTGTATCGCGCCGCCGAACTGACCGTTGAGCTTGGCTACGATTATTTTATCGCGGTCGAGAACGACACAGAAGAGCAGCGCTCATACCGCACAACTACCGAACCGGCGTTTTATGGACGGTACGGTTACGGCCATCCGTTCCATCGGCCGTATTATGGATTTCCCTATTACGCGTACGGATTTGGCTGGGGGCATCCCTATTATGACTCCTATACGCGTGAGGTGACGCGCTACTCCGCCGTCGCATTTGTTGTCATGTACAAAGGCGAAAAGCCCGCAGACAATCCGCAGGCTTTCGATGCACGCGAGGTCATGGCCAACCTCGGACCGTATGTTCTGGGACAGCCGTCCGGCGACGGTTATTGATCCGGTGCGATCAGACGGCGCGTAGAGCCGGCGGATTTTTTGTTTTCGCCGGTTCGTCCGCCGCTTCGCTCGTTGGCGAGTCATAAACCACCACAAAGCCGCGCGGAGAATGCCGAACGATAACGCCTTTGCGGCGGCCGACATGGATTGAAGATCCGATGGGCGGGCGCCGTCTCGCGTCGACGGAAACGCCGTTCACCGATGTGTCGACGACGGTCACGAAAAGAGACGAGCCGTCAGCAAGACGACAGACCGTGCGGGCCGTGTTGTCGCGATGACGCAAGGTCGAACGGCGGTCACCGAGACCTTCGGCGAATTCGGGATTGGCGCGCAGCATGAGCTGTTCTGTCAGCAGATTGCGGCGGCGCTTGGACAAGAGGAATGACGTCGCAAATCCGTCGGGAAAAGTGCGCGCGACCGTGCTTTCGATCACGTCGAGCCCGTCAATATGAATGACGGCGGCGTCGCCAACCACTACATTTGCGTCGCAGATCAGCGCCATGTCGCCTGGGGACATGTTCAAAAGCCGGCCTTCATATTCGTCAACAGCGTTGATAACAATTCGCGCCGGCAGGTTGAGGCTGATCCTCTGGTAGCGCCGTGCATCAGTCTTAAACATCGTCTGGTTGTCCCGCTTTGCCTAATTGCGCCGCCGCGTTGCAAGTTAGCGGCCACGGGCAAAACCTTCTCTAATGAGCCAGCTGCAATTTTATTCATCTCGCCAATGGCTCGCTTCGTCGGACCCAAGCTTTGCAGCCTGAACAGCCGCTTGTATGGTTAAGCGAACCGGAACGCCCGCACTTACTCGGAGAATCTCATGAAAAAGCAGGTCATTTGCGCCGCAGCGGCGGCCATCGCAGCCTATTCCTCTGTTTTGGCGCAGGCGCCGGAAGCGTCGCAAGAAGACCCGTATCTTTGGCTCGAAAATGTGGAGGGCGAAGAATCCCTCGCATGGGTCCGCGAGCAAAATGAACGCTCTTTGAAAGAGCTCGAGGCCGACCCGCGTTTCGCCGCTATGCAGAAAGAGGCGCTGGCCGTACTCACGTCCGACGAGCGCCTTGCGACTGGCGCCATACACAACGGCCACGTTTATAATTTCTGGCAGGACGAGACGCATGTGCGAGGCGTGTGGCGACGCGCCAGCGTGGATAGCTACCGCGCCGGCGCGCCGGAATGGGAAACGCTAATAGACTACGATCTCCTGGCCGAGACCGAACAGCGCAACTGGGTGCGCGGCTCCGTAAATTGTCTGTCTCCGGAATATGTTCACTGCATGGTGGCGCTGTCCGACGGCGGGTCGGATGCAGCGTACTGGCGCGAGTTCAACACGGAGACCAAAGAGTTCGTGCAGGCGGGTTTTGAGCTGGCGGAAGCGAAATCGCGCCTCGACTGGCTCGATGAGAATACGTTGCTGGTCGGCACCGACACGGGTGAAGGCTCGTTGACGGATTCCGGCTACCCTCTGCGCATTCAAAAGCTTGGACGCAGAGCTGCGTTGCCAACCGCTCCGGTCGTGTTCGAGGGCGAGAAGTCGGATGTTTCAGCCGACCCAAGCGTCTACCATGACGGTGATGACGCGCATGTTTTCATTGTCCGGTCTGTTTCATTTTTCGAATACGAATATCATTACGTTAAAAACGATGGCGATCTCGCGCTGCTGCCGCTTCCATTAAACGCAAACCTTGAAGGCGTGCTGGATGGCCAGGCAATCTTTCGCTTGCGCGAAAGCTGGAAGTATCGCGGCAAGACCTACCCTCTTGGTTCGCTGGTCGCCTATGACCTGGCGAAAAAGCGCGCAGAGCTGGTGATGGCGGCGAAGCCTTCGCAGTCCGTCAATCAGGTGTCGGTAGGAATGACGGGGCTCGTTGTTCGCTATCTGGACGACGTGTCCGGCGCCGCTACGCGTTTGTCTCGCGGCAAGAACGGGAAGTGGGCGCAGGCGCCGATTGCATTGCCGGAAAATGGCGTGCTCACCATTGTGTCCGCAGGCGGCGGTACCGACGACGCCATATTCTCGTTTGAAAGCCTGACGATTCCGGACACGCTATATTATGTGTCTGCGGCGGCGGACGGTGCGCCGGAGACCGTGGAGAAGATCGCGCAGACAGCGCCGTTCTACGATGCGACGGGCGTTGTTGTGGAGCAACGTTTCGCAACGTCCGCCGACGGTACAAAAATTCCGTACTACATCATGGGTCTTGATGCCGTGCTGAAGCAGGGCGATGCTCCCACCGTTCAATACGCTTATGGCGGATTCCTGTCGCCCACGCTGCCGGTTTACTACAGCGATCCGTCGCGGCCGCAGCATGGCGCGCTTGCCGGATTGATGTGGGTGAAGCGCGGCGGCGTCTTGGTGTTGTCCAATATCCGCGGTGGTGCGGAGTACGGTCCCGCCTGGCACCAGGCGGCGTTGAAAGAGAACCGCCAGAAAGCGTTCGATGATTTTATTGCGATATCCGACGACCTGATTGCAATGGGCGTCACCAGTGCTGACAAACTCGGCGCCATCGGGCGTTCCAATGGCGGTCTGCTCATGGGCGCGCTCATGACCCAAAGGCCGGAGCTTTATGCGGCCATGGATATTGGCGTGCCGCTATTGGACATGAAGCGATACAATAAACTGCTCGCGGGCGCGTCATGGATGGGCGAGTATGGCAATCCAGATATTCCTGAAGAATGGGCGTATATTTCAGCGTATTCGCCTTACCAGCACATCGTTGCTGACAAGCCGTATCCGAAAGTCCTGTTTTATACGTCGACAAAGGACGATCGCGTGCATCCGGCGCATGCGCGCAAAGCGGCGGCGAAAATGGCCGATCTTGGCTACGACTTCTTCTATTATGAGAATATCGAAGGCGGTCATGGCGGCACGGCGAACCAGGAGCAGCTCGCCTACCGCACTGCGCTCGAATACGCCTACTTCGCAAAGATGTTGATGGGAGACGTGAAATGAGCGCGCTGGCGGCGAGCTTGCTGCAGCGTTCATGGCGGCGCGTGGACATCAAGCTGGCGATCGATGGCGAGATGCATTTGCTGCGCTGGCGCCGGGGCGCATTCATCGACGAAGTGTTGTTCGATGACCGGCGTGTGGCGACTGCGCGCGGTCTGTTCGGGCGCGAAGGGATTTTCGGTCTGGATATCGGCACGGAAGGCGGCGCGCGTGTAAAGCTCGTGTTGATGGTGGATGCCGCCCCCGATTGGAATGACATGTCCGGCGATATGCGCCCGCGCGGCGTCAGGCTGGAAAGTGCGGATGCGGCGCTTATTGCGGTCGGATCGTGCGGTCCTGATCGCGCGGAGCCGTTCCGGCAGCTCTATGACCGCGCTATCAAGGCGCTCGGCCTTTCATAATCTCTAATAAAGGCTGTTACACGCACGCGGCGCGCCCTATTGTGACCTTCAAGGAAGAGGCAGCAATAGGGGCGCGCGTATGGCTTGGTGGTTCGGGATTAAACTGTGGAAGCGCGTTTTTCTCGGCCTCGCGCTCGGCGTGGTCTTTGGGCTGACGGTCACGCAAACCATGGGGATGGAGCGCGGCGGCGCGCTGCTGACGGAAATCAAGATCGTCGGTGACATCTTCATCGCGTTGATCCGGCTGGTGATTATTCCCCTCATCTTTATGACCTTGATCGCTGGCGTGCTGGCGCTCGGCGATCCGGCGAAGCTCGGCACCATCGGTCTCAAAACCATCGTGCTGTATCTGCTGACGACATTTTTCGCGAACATCATCGGTTTGACCATGGGAACGATTTTCCGTCCCGGCGCCGGAGTCGATCTCGGCGGCGCCGAACCACGCGCCGTCGCAACGGAGACCGCCGGACTGTGGGATCGCATCGCAGGTATGGTCACGAAAAATCCGTTCGAACAGTTCCTGTCCGGCGATGTGATGACACTCGCGCTCACAGGTGTGCTTGTTGTGCTCGCCATCATCCTCTCCATGCGCTCGACGAAAGAGGGCGAACAGAAGCCGAAGGCGGCGGTCTTGTTTGTGGCCTTGTTCGCTCTCGGCGTGGCGGCGGCGTCGGGCGATATTCTGGTGGTGATTTTCGCCTCTCTGGTCTTCGGCATTGTCTGTCTGTTTCTGGGCGGCGTCGGCGAAGCGGTGGCGCGGTTTTTCACTTACGCATCCGACAAGGTGCTTGGCGTCACCACCATCATCATGGAGCTCGCGCCGTTTGGCGTGTTTGCGCTCATTGCGTGGGTCGCAGGCACGCGTGGCGTTGAAACCTTTACGGCCGTCTTCTGGCTCGCCATGGCCGTCTATCTCGGTTGTTTCCTGCACATGGCGATTGTTTACGGCGGCTTGATCAAGGTCATGTTGAAACTGCCCTTCATCAATTTCTTCCGCGGAATTCTGGATGCGCAAATGGTCGCTTATTCGACGTCCTCCAGTTCGGCGACGCTTCCCGTCACGATCTCGAACGTGCGCAAGAATTTGGGCGTTTCCAAATCCGTCGCCGGTTCGGTCCTGCCCCTTGGCGCCACCATCAACATGGATGGAACAGCACTTTATCTCGGCATCGTTGCCCTGTTTACCGCGCAGGCGTTCGGATACACGCTTGAGCCTTATCACTATGGCATGATCGCGGTGACGGCGGCGCTGGTTTCCATTGGCGCGGCGGGCATTCCCTCGGCGTCGCTGTTTCTGCTCGCGACCGTGCTGCAGGTGTTTGACGTATCGCCGGAACATACGGCGCTGGTGGTGGGCTTTATTTTCCCCTTTGACCGGCTGCTGGACATGATGCGCACGGTGGTCAACGTAACCGGCGACGCCGCTGTAGCGGTGACGGTTGGTAAATGGGAAGGCGAGCTCGACGAAGAAGTGTTCCGTTCGAAATCGGTGATTTGATCCGCCTCAGGGCCGGGGCAACCATATGGCGAATAACATCAATTCCCTGCGCGTCGCATTCCTGCTCGACACGCGAGACTTTGCAAAGCTGATCGGCATCTATCCGGAGTATGTGCGCCGGCTTGAAAGCGGCGACCGTCCGCTGACAGAGCTTTGGATCGATGCTGTGGCAAATGCGCTGGATATACCGGCCGAAGCGGTCACCAGCGCCAACGTGAACCTCGCGGAACTGACCAAACATTCCCGGCATCCGCCGCCGCCGCCGCAAAGCGTGTTGTGTCCGATTGCGGCGCGCTATGTCATATTATCGCTGGTCGCGAGGCTTGGCGGATTGAAAACCGCTAACAGTCTCGATGAAGACGAGCTCGCCGATGCTGTTCGAAGTCTGGTTTCGTTCGCTGAAGAAAGTCTCGCCAGTCAGGAGGCCGATGAAGACGCTGCGGTCGCCTCTAGTCGTCTTTCGAAAGGTCTTCAAATAACCGTCTTAACAATCCTTCAATCCCGCGCGCCCGATCTGCCCGCCGATCTTGAGGAGATGCTGGAGCGCCTTGCTCCGGGCGCAGTGTCGCTGCTTGAAGCGTATTCGAAGGTTGCTGCGTCCGCCCGCGTCTGGGAAAGCTGACGACATTCCCGTCGCCTGACGACGGCTTTGGAAACACGCCAAGCAATCTTCGATATAGCGTCTCGGCGCGCTTGCGTTCGTCTTCGCCCACCGTCAGTCCCCGCGCATTTCAGAAATCCCCATCGGGGCGGACATTAACCGGTTTGCGCCAGGAATTGAAGCGCCTAGTTCCTGGTCTTCCGAGGCGCGGATTGTGCGCTTGCACAATTGCGCAAGTAAAGTCGTTTCGGCCTCGAACCAAATGGGAAGGTTATCCTGTCCGCCTGCTGGTTAACCATTTCGTCCGGGGGCGGATTAACATAACCTTAATCGATTGAGCGTCCTCTAGGCATGTCGCGATTTCTGCGGCGAGCATGGAGGGCGGAATGTCTAAGAAAGATCTGCGCAGGGAGCAAATTGCGCTGTTAAAGTTTGAAAAGTCGCTGATTGCAGCGGCCAAAGAAAAGTCCGAGGGCAAGGCGCTCGACAAGGCGCCGGTGCTGGCTGGTCTCGCAGCGGTCACCGCCGCGGCAGCGAGCGTTGCGGACAAGCTCGGCGATGCGACGCCATTGCAATATGCAAATGCGGTGGAACGTGCGGCCCTGTCGGCCAATGATGGAAATGTATGGCTCGCCAATCTTGCAGAGGCAGTGACCACAGGCCACAATGTGATTGAAACGCTCGCCCAGAAGGGGGCGTTCATCATATTCCAGGCGAGCGGCGGAACGCCCAAAGAACCGCCGGCGGAGGTCGTGGCATCTCTCCTGACGAATGGACCGTTCTAACACGCTATGGGGCAATCCTGCTTGCCGGGGTTGTCCTTTGTTTTCTTTCCGGTTCTAAAAACCTAAAGCTCGCCTCAACGGTCATTGCGGCCGATTGGGGCTTGAGCAATCTCTTTTATTACTGGCTCGGCAATCACTCTGTTGATCTGATTGCCCCGGTGAGCATCCTCGTGCTCGCTCTCTTCTGGCAGTTCTGGCACACCAAATCGCTCAACGGGCGCTTCATTCACCGCACGTTTTTCATCTATTACGCGATCTATTGCGTCATCAATTTCTGGCATCTGTTGGGGCGGTTTTTCTATCCGGAAACGCTGACGGCCAACCGCTATTTCTCGCTAGCTGCGTCCAATGTGACTTTCTGGTTCATCCTCGCCACCATGTGGCTGCTCGCCATCGGCAAATTCCTCGACAATCACGCCGAGGGCGGGCTGATCGGCGTGTTCGACCGCAATATCGGCAAATGGCGGAAGTGGTTCGGGGGGTAGGCGCGCCCGCCTTGCCTTCCCCTTCTTGCGCTTGCTGGCCTGATCGCCTATATCCCCCGCCAATTCCGGGAAAACAGAGATTTCCCGCGTCTGCCGGCACGACCCCCAGGAATCATATGGGACGGGGCCGGGGATGCACCGCCATCGGGGTAACGCCCCCATGGTGGCTAAAGTTGTATGTTTCGAGGCCGAAAGGGCATTGATGTTTGAAAGCTTAAGTGACCGGTTAGGCGCCATCTTCGAGGGACTCCGTGGAAAAGGGGCGCTCGAGGAAAAAGACGTCAGCGAAGCCTTGCGGGAAGTGCGCGTCGCGCTGCTCGAGGCGGACGTCGCGCTCCCCGTCGCCAAGGATTTCATCGCCAAGGTGAAGGAGCGCGCGGTCGGCGCCGAAGTGTTGCGCTCGGTGACGCCGGGCCAGCAGGTCGTCAAAATCGTTCATGACGCGCTTGTCGATATGTTTGGCGGCGCCGACGCGGAGGCGGGCCTTTCTTTCGCCGCCGTCCCGCCGGTGGCGATCATGATGGTCGGCCTGCAGGGCTCGGGCAAAACCACTTCGACGGCGAAGATCGCCATGCGCTTGCAAAAGCGCGACAAGAAAAAAGTCCTGATGGCCTCGCTCGACACGCGCCGCCCGGCGGCACAGGAGCAGCTTGCGATTCTGGGCGAGCAGGCCGAGGTCAAAACCTTGCCGATCATCGCCGGACAATCCCCGCGCGATATCGCCAAGCGCGCCATGGAAGCCGGGCGCCTCGGCGGCTTTGACGTGGTCATGCTCGACACCGCCGGGCGTCTTTCCATCGATGAACAATTGATGGCCGAGATCGCCGACATTCACGGCGCGACCAAGCCGACAGAAACCTTGCTTGTTGTTGACTCGCTCACCGGTCAGGATGCGGTCTCGACGGCTGAGAAATTCAAAGAGCGCGTCCCCGTCTCCGGCATTGTCATGACCCGGATCGACGGCGATGCGCGCGGCGGCGCGGCGCTCTCCATGCGCGCGGTCACCGGCGCGCCGATCAAATTTGTCGGCGTCGGCGAAAAACTCGATGCGCTTGACACGTTTGAGCCTTCGCGCATGGCCGGGCGCATTCTCGGCATGGGCGACATTGTTTCGCTGGTCGAAAAAGCTTCCGCCGAAATGGACGAGGCCAAGGCGAAAAAAGCCGCCAAGAAAATGGCCAAGGGCGAGTTCGACATGGACGACCTCGCCGATCAGTTCAAACAGATGCGC
>CAZAOB010000083.1:0-13256 GCA_964486635.1 uncultured Caulobacterales bacterium
AATATGGGCTTATCCGATTCCATACTGTGCCCATATTGCGCGACTGCATTTCACTATGACAGTGCGTTGGCGCCAAACGGCGTCAGGCCGATAGGCTGCCTCTACAAGTGGTCTTGACTGCGGCTATTTCTTGCCGCCCTTTTTGGGCTGCGGGTTGAGCTTATTTTCAAAAGTTTCCGCAACCTTTGAAAGCTTGCTCTCGACTTTTTTCGGTTTGTTCTGTTTCGGCTTTTTCGCTTCGCGATTGCTGCGTTTTTGTCCCTTGGCCATATCTGAGTATTCCTTTGTAAATACTGCGGTGTCCTCGGTAGGTCGGCCCGCCGGACAAGCTTTCCGGCGGGCGACCCATCTCCCCCAGGCCGCTGAAAATAACAATTTAGATGTCGTGGACGTTAGGCGGTGTTAATGCCGCCTTGTGTTCATGCCGCGCATCGTCGCCTGCGCGAACTAGTGCTTAAAAGCGTGCGCCAAAAATACGTTAGTAGCAAGCTGTATTCCGTAATTATGTTCGAATACGGAAAATCGCTGAATATATTTGTCGAGGATGCTCAAGCTGATTGATTTAGCCGCGGCGGATAGCCACTTCAGTCTTTTAAAGGAACTTACGTTATGACGGATGACATGGCGAAAAAAGATGATGGCAAAAGCTTGGAAGCCGAGATGCGCAAATACGGGATCAAGCGCGTTCCTGTTGATTACTTCCACATCAATGGCTTCCGATACACGGATTTGAAAGATGCTGTCGCACAGGCAAAACGGATAAAGACCGTGAAAGGCGCAACATAAGCGCTTTGTTGGGGTTTTTCGAGCCGAACACTGAGAGAGGTCGTGGTGCCTACGCGCCTTTCAACCGTGCGCCGTCTTCGCAAAGATTTACGAGAGTTAGGGAGTAAAATGGAAAAGCTGGAAATATCGCGAAACGGCGAGACTGATCAGTTTTCTATAGTTCTGTCGAGAGGCGACGACACAATTCGATGTATGGTCACCGTTGCCTCAGGCCATGAAGCGGATGCGCAACCCGATAAAGAGAAAGAACGCTCAGCGCTTTCTAAAGCGAAGGCGCTTGCGAAAGCATTGGACGAAGCAATCGATGCGGATTGATAATTCCAGAAGAATTTTGAGCCGACCGCACGACTTATAGCCGCCTCCCTGAGGCAGGACATTTTATTGACTAGGATTTCAATTCAACACCGGACAATCTACCGATACCTATCGCCACTTGAGTTCGGTGCGCATCGTTTAATGCTGAGACCGCGAGAAAGCCGCACCCTGTGTCTTACCGCCCATACTTTGTCGTTTACGCCGGATGCAACGGTGACGTGGGCGCATGACGTCTCCGGCAATGCCGTTGCTACCGCCACGTTCGCCGAACCGTCCGATACGCTTGCCATCGAAAGCACCGCCGAACTCACCCTCGACACCGATCAGTGGCCAGTCTTTGACATCGCCGCATCGGCAACACACTACCCTTTTCTGCTAACGGAAGACGAGATGACGGATCTCGGCGCCTTGCGGCTTCAGAGCTACCTTGACAGCGCCGGGCGGCTTCGAGAATGGGCGCAAGCCTTTGTGGCCGGCAACTCGACCGGCACCCTCGCCCTGCTAAAAGACACCTCTTCCGGCGTCGCCGCGCAAATTGCGTACGAAGTTCGTGAGGAGGAGAACACCCAATCGCCAGTGGAAACACTCGCCCGCGGGCAAGGCTCATGCCGCGATTTCGCCGTGCTGTTTGTCGACGCTGTTCGTAGCCTCGGTTTCGGCGCACGCATTGTCTCGGGATATCTTTACGATCCGGATCGGAATGCGCTTGGCTCAGACGGTGTGGGGTCGACCCATGCCTGGGCAGAGGTCTATGTGCCCGGCGCGGGGTGGATTACCTTTGATCCAACGAACCGAGGCGTCGGCGGCTTCAATCTGATCCCGGTCGCCGTCGGCCGCCACATTCGCCAAACCATGCCCGTTGTCGGGAGCTTTGTCGGCGACGCAGCTTCATTTGAGAGGATGGACGTGCGGATTGACGTCGCGTCTTCGGAATAAGGTCGTTCATTCACAGGCGAAATTTCCGCAAATATTTTCATAACTTTGCCTTACAGGTATCGCGCCAGGAAGATGCAGCCAAGCGCGAAGAGCTTGCGGCGTGGCCGGAGATTGAGGGCCTAGCGGAGACCGTCGCCGATCCGCTCGCGACGGGTGCCGAAAAGAGGAAGTTCTTACGGACCTTAATCGCGCGCTTTTGAAATATGGGAGAAGGCGGGAAGCAAAGCGTATTCAGGAGCTAAAAAGCAAATTTCTGCACCTATTGAGTGAATTGGAAACTATGGAGGCTGCAAGCGCTTAGTAGAATGAGGGTTTTTATGAATAGCTATTTTTCAAAGTCCGTACTTGTAGCAGCGATCATCGTGCTTGGAATGCTGCAAACAACACTTGCCGATGACACGACTATGCGCGTTAGCTTTCAAAGGCCAGAGGCGAACCCTCATGCAATCACGGATGCTCGACTAAAAGAACTCGTTGAAAAGGCCCGCGATGAGTCGAGAAAGGCGCTGGCGATGGCTGAACAAGCCGAGACGGTTGCAGGCTCGCTGAGAGAGAATTTAGAGTGGGATAGCTTTCAGCCCGAAATTGTTTCGGACGGCGTGACGCTAACGGGGCGATATTCCGCTAATTGGAGCGGCCCCGGTCAGAAAGTCTATGTCGGCAAGATGCGCTATAGCTACGGTGCCGAACTTGTAGGGAGCTTTACATTCATCAATTATCCTGAGCATTCAACTTGGGGGATAGGCGTAGTTTCCCCGCCTGAGTTCTCGGCTATGGCGTCATTTAAGGGCGAGGTTGCCGCCCCTGCCGATATTCGATCAAGGCCCGCACAAGGCATTGCTGCATTTAAAAATGGGGATCGATTCTCCGGTCTCTACTATCTCTATTTCCATGATACGAATGCGGTTGGCGTCTACGAGGATGCGGACGGTTCACGGCGTTTCGTCGGCCAGCTAAAGACCGTCGATCAGTCCTTGCAGCCCAAAGAAGGCATTGTCGAAGACGCTAGCGGTAAATTGCTCGCTGTCATTCGCTGACCCCAGGGATTCAAAGAACTGGTTTTAATGGCTGGCTTGAGGTAAGATAAAATCAGAATTCGGATTCTATCTTTAGTTCTCAGGAGATCTCTGATCGCTGCTAAAAGCAGGAATAAGAGCCCCAAACGCGCGCCATCGAAGCGACGGAGGCGCGGCAAACGTATTCAAGCCGGGCTTCAGGACGGGAAGACCTTCGCCCTACATCGGGCCGCTTGCGGGTTGCTCGCCTCAAATGACTTTGAGGATGTTTCCGTTGCCACAATCGTGAAGGCTGGCGGCTGTTCCGTTGGCGCTTTTTATGGACGCTTTCCCAATAAGAAAGCATTTCTTGATTTCCTAATTAGAGAGACATTTCGACAGGCGGAAAGGCGCGCAGAAAATGCTCTCAGCGAAAACGTTGCCACAAAAATCATCTTTGAAAAGTCCTCTCGTAAAATTGCCGATTATTTTTCCGAAAAATTTTCCGACGCCGAATTTTCAGGGGTTATTCGGGCTGCGATAAAACTCGGCTTTTCCGATCCGAAATCGCGAGCGCCTTTCGATGAATACCGTGAGATTGTGACGGAGCGCGTTATAGAGATATTGGCGCCGCATTTGCGTCGCGGCAGCGAGGCTCGGGTGCGCGAAGCGATGCAAGCCGTTTTGGGAATCCTAACGGATGCGGTCATCTCGGAATCGCCTCCTATGGAGCCTGGGACAAGGCGCATGAATGAGGCGCTTTCCAGCGTCATCGTTGAAATAGCGAGTCGTAGCGGGAAATCATCGCCGAAATCTAAAAAACGAGGGGAGCCAAATAAGGAGAAAAGCAATTCAGATGTTGCAGAGTCCAAATCATCTTCCAAAACGCCTCAACGCCGGAAGGTCGCGGTTCTTTGAGCAATATGGGTCATGCGATTAGCGCTATTTTTTGAATATGATCGAAAACGCAGCAATGAATAAGGTAATGGATATTTCTAATAAGCAGGCAAATGCCGAAAATGTTTATTCGGATGAATTTCTGCGCCAATTAGGCGCTAAATTCGATTTTGATGCCTGCGCTGAGGAATATGCTCATGAAATACGCGATATTGGCGAACGCTATTTCAGGGATTTGAATATATTTAGTGACCAAGGCGATAAGCGGAAATATCGCGAGCAATTTAAGCGCCTGAAAAAGCAAATTACCAATTTCGCCGAATTTCTCACGAAGCCGGAATATGCCGATATAGAAACGGATATGTATTTTGCCGCCCTTCGCTTGCGCGAGCCCGCGCCCAAAACGGATTTTCCGCAATTAACGGAGCATCAAAAAAAGCGGGGCGCGCCCTATTTGGCTGAATTAATCCGCCTATTGCGCTTGTTGGACAACGCTGCCGACAAAGGAACTGCGGATTTCGCGCCCGAACGAGGCCGCAAACGCAATTATCCGGTCGAGAATTTTACGCGCCGCGCCCATTATATTTGGGTCAAAATGCTGGGTCGTCCCTTTACGGTGGACTATCATAAAGGAAGCGGCCTCACGCCCGCTTTTGATTTCGTTTATTACCTTCTCCATGATCTTGACGATAATATCCCAGAAAACGGCGTAGTTACTGCGATGCGGAAGGTTATTGCCGATAATAGCGATTAATAAGCGCCTGCAATAAAAAATTTGGCGTTGTGCAATAAAAGGCAATAACCCCAATAAAAATAAATAGCCCGCCTGCGATCATTCACAGGAAAGAAGCCCGTTGAAGACCTGGCTTTATCGCCAGCGGTTAAACGTGCCTGCCTTGCCGTTTCCTGTTTTCATCCCCTCCGGTGTTCAAGCCTTTTGACTGCGCCGCCTGATTCCTTCTTGACCTAGGGGGCGGGCCGCGCACCCGGTAGGTGAGTGTATGCGTAAGTCTAAGAATTCCGCGCGGTCGCGTCTTCGCGCTGCTAACGACAACAGCCCCCAAACGCGAGAAGTTCAGACGGACTTTCCGGCTGATTTTCCCATTACCGAGATCGAACTAGAAATTGTCGAAACCTATTTATCAGCTATCATTACGGAACTGGCGACAGGGCCGGAAACGTGCCCGGCTAACGACAATATGCCGGGCGGTGAGTGTGAGGAGTAAGCGGTGAAAAAAGCAGCGATTTATGCGCGCGTTTCGACCGGCAAACAGGCGGCTGGGGAGTTATCGCTTCCCGATCAAATGCGCCAATGCGAGAAGTTTGCGGAAGCCAAGGGGTATGAAATCGCCGCTGAATTTGTAGACGCAGGCGTAAGCGCGCGAACCGATAAACGCCCTGAATTCCAGCGCATGATTAATATGGCTTGCGCGCCGCATCAGTCGTTCGATGCGATTCTCGTCCATAGCCAATCGCGGTTCGCCCGCAATACGAAAGACTTGCTTGTCTATAAGGAAAAGCTCGAAGCGAACGGCGTTTCGCTTCTCTCGATTTCCCAGGATTTGGGGGAAGGCGAAACGGCGGACGTATTAAGAACGGTCGTCGGCGCGCTCGATGAATATCAGAGCAAGGAAACCGCAAAGCACGTTGCGCGCTCCATGATCGAGAATGCCCGGCAGGGTTATTGGAACGGCGCTCGCGCCCCGTTCGGATATCGGACTTATGCCGCCGAAACACGCGGCGCGCGGATCAAGAAGAAAATTGAAATTGATCCACAGGAAGCAGAAACTGTCCAACGCATATTCCGGCTTTATGTTTTTGGCGAGGGAGAAACCGGCCCGCTTGGCGTTAAACAAATTACGACGACGCTAAACGGACAAGGTTTTAAAACACGCGATGAAAAACCTTTCCGCGTTCAATTCATCGACTCGGTGCTCCGAAATACCGCCTATATCGGCGAGCATTATTTCAACCGGAATGATTCCAGGCGCGGAAAACAGAGGCCGCGCGAAGAATGGGTGCCATTTCCCATGCCGCGTATTGTCGAGGATTCGCTATTTTACGCCGCACAGGAAAAACTTGATCGCCAGCACCCGCTGAAAACGCCGCCACGTATCGTACGCAGCGACGTATTGCTAACGGCAGTTGCTACATGCGGGGAATGCGGCGCGCCAATGCGCAAGCTATCGGGCAAAAGCGGGACGTATCACTATTACCGTTGCTCGAAGAAATTCGAATCCGGCAAGGCGGCTTGCAAGGGCGTTTCCGTGCCGATGGAAGAGCTTGATGAAATCGTCCTTGGCGCACTTGAAGATACGGTCCTTAAGCCCAATCGCTTGCGGAAAATGACCGAAGCGCTCGTTTCGCGCGCCAGCGAGCGCAATGAAGCGTTCGCTTCCCGGCGCAGCCAGCTCGACGGCGAGCGCCGTCAGGCCAAACGCCAAGTCTCGGAGCTTTACCGGCTTGTCGGGACCGGCGAAATGTCGATGGATGCGACGCTCTCGGCGCATGTCAAAGGACTTCAAGTCAAAGTGGAAACGCTCAACCGGCAAATCGCGCATCTTGACCGTGAGCGGAGCCTGCCGGTCGAGAGCATTGGCGCCGAGGCAGTCGAGGGATTCGGCAAGGCGGTTTCCGCCGCCCTCAGAAATCCGGACAACCGGGCATTCGCGCGGGCTTATGTCCAGGCCCTCATAAGCGATGTGACCGTGAGCGATAGGGAGGTGCGGATTTCAGGGCCGAAAGCGGCGCTATTGCATCAAACGGCCATGTTCGCCGCCAAGGGAGAATTGGTTCCATCTTTTGCACAGGAATGGCGCACCCGAAGAGATTCGAACTCCTGACCCCCAGATTCGTAGTCTGGTGCTCTATCCAGCTGAGCTACGGGTGCGCATCGGTCGCCTGTCGGCGAGAAGCGCGGGTTTAACCCCAAGACGGAAGTAATTGCAAGCACTGGCCGTCAGATTGCGCGCCGGAACCTCTCCGCCGCCCTGGGTTGTCAAGTTTCCACTGGTTCAGCGTCCATTCTGGCGCGAATTGGGGGTCGAAAGGCCCGACGGGCTCGCGTAAGAGGGGAGCGGCCAGCAGCGCGCCGCAGTAAAAGGGGACAGACCATGCGCGGAACCGAGTTCAAGCTCCTGTGGAAAATCTCAGTGTCGGCGGCGGTGGTGTTCGCGGCGGCGTGCGGGCGCGACTCAGCCCCGGCCGATGCGAAAAATCCGGAGGAATCTGCTGCGCCAGCGGCCAGCGAAGTCACTGCGCCGAAGCATTGGTTTATTGCAGCGGCCAACCCTCATGCCGCTGAAGCTGGGGCGGAGATTTTGCGGATGGGCGGCTCGGCTGTCGACGCCGCCATCGCCACACAATCAGTACTGGGATTGGTGGAGCCACAGTCATCGGGCCTCGGTGGCGGCGCCTTCATGATCCACTACGACGCTGCTGCGAATGTGCTTGAGACCTATAACGGCCGCGAAACCGCGCCGGCTTCCGCGACCCCTGAACGGTTTTTGACCAGCGATGGCGAACCGATGAACTTCTATGATGCGGTGGCTGGTGGACTGTCGGTTGGCGTTCCCGGTGTTGTTCGAATGCTTGAGCTCTCGCACCAGGAACACGGCAAGCTTCCCTGGGCGACCGGGTTTGAAGCCGCCACGCGGCTTTCGGAATCCGGCTTTGAAGTTTCGCCGAGATTGAACGGATTGCTGCAGCGGATTCCGCGCCTGAAGCAATTGCCAGCCGCCGCCGCCTATTTTTATGACGACGCGGGACAGCCTTGGCCGGTTGGGCATGTTTTGAAGAATCCGGAGTACGCAAAAACCTTGCGCATGATCGCCGAGGGAGGGAGCGACCCCTTCTACACAGGTGAAATCGCTGAAGCGATTGTTGAGGCGGTCAACTCTGCGCCAAACCCCGGCGGCATGACGCTTGCCGATCTTGAGAACTACCGCGCCGCGAAGGTGGAGCCCGTGTGCGGGCCGTACAGATCGTTTCAGGTCTGCTCCATGGCGCCGCCAAGCTCGGGCGGTGTGACGCTTCTCGAAATGCTGGCCATGCTTCAACATTTTGACATTTCCGGCGCAGGCGCGGGCTCAGTCGAAGCATTACACTTGATATTCGAAGCATCGCGACTGGCCTATGCAGATCGCAACGAATACCTCGCTGACAATGAACAGCTAGCAGATCAGGATGGTCTGTCGCCGGAAGCGGTGATCGCAGGTTTGCTAAACCCGGAATACCTTGACGCGCGCGCTGCGCTGATTGATCCGGCCAGGGCTGCCGACGCCGTCGAAGCTGGCGATCCATCCGTGTTTGAACTCGCTGATGGCGCAGGTCAATGGAAACGGTACGGTGCAGATGCTTCGCCAGAGCCGCCATCGACCAGTCACTTCGTTATCGTCGACGGGGATGGAAACGTTGTCTCGATGACCACCACCGTCGAGTTCGCATTCGGCAGTCACCTGATGGCCGGCGGTATGGTGCTCAACAATCAGCTGACTGATTTCTCATTTCTTCCCGTGCGGGACGGCCGACCTGTTGCGAATGCTGTCGCACCAGGGAAGCGGCCGCGCAGTTCCATGACGCCTGCGATCGTATTTGATCAGGATGGAAAGGTTTGGGCTGCGGCCGGTTCGCCCGGCGGCCCCGCAATCATCGGGTATGTCGCGAAAACGCTGATCGCCATGATCGATTGGAATATGTCCGCGCAAGATGCGGTCAATCTTCCCAATGCTGTTTATCCGCGCGGCGCTCCCATCGTGGAAGAGGACGGATATGATTCCCAAATCGTCGAAGGCTTGCGCGCTCGCGGCCATGATGTCGGCACGTCGGGTCTGAACAGCGGCGTTCATGTTTTCAAGCGGCTGAAAGACGGTACGTTCGACGGCGGCGCGGATCCGCGCCGGGAAGGCGTTTGGCTGACTGGCGTGGTGGAGGCTGACTAGGCTTTTGGTCCTGAAATATTCGCGCCTTGCGGAAGCGTGATCAGGAATGTCGCGCCGGTATGATCGCTTTGATGCAAGGAGAGCGCCCCTGCATGGGCTCTTGCGATCTCCGCTGCGATTGCGACTCCGAGACCTGAGCCGCCGGGCTTTTGCGTTCCTTTAAACGGTTCGAACAATTCCGCCTTTGCGTGTTCAGGCAGTCCGGGGCCGTTGTCGGAAACGAGGATTGAAATTGTGCGCCCCTGCGCGCTCGCGGAGATTTTTATTTCACCGGACACAGGCGTTTCTGACTTGGCTGCGCGCTCGGTGAGAGCCTCTACGGAATTGCGAACCAAATTGAAGAGAATGCGGTAGAGCTGCGTCCGATCAGCGACGATTTGCAGGTCCGCAGGCGTTTGGTTTTGCGCGACAACGCCCATCGCAGCGGTGTCATCGAAAACTTCCTCCACAAGCGTGTGCAGCGGGAACGAAGACTTATCGAGCAGCCGCGCCTCCATGCGACCAAAGGTGAGCGTGTCCCGGCTGAGCGCGATGGCGCGGTCGAGCGCGGATATCAGCCTGGGGCTTAGTTTTCTCACGCTGGGATCTTCGGATTTCGCCAACCTGTCAGACATGAGTTGAGCCGACGCCAGTATATTTCGGAGATCGTGACTGATCTTC
The DNA here is from genome assembly GCA_964486635.1 of uncultured Caulobacterales bacterium. GTDB lineage: Bacteria > Pseudomonadota > Alphaproteobacteria > Caulobacterales > Parvularculaceae > Hyphococcus. The sequence continues at coordinate 9,530 of CAZAOB010000083.1, forward strand.
GAAATGCCGGCGCCGACGGCCGCGAGGCGGCGTCGCTCACCGAGCAAGTCACGAACGCTGCGCTCCATTGCCGCGAGGCTCTCTTCTGCGACGCCGATTTCATCCTTGCGGCCTGATGGCGTTAAAATTCCAACCGGACTTTCCGGGTCTGCGTCAAAGTCGACAATGTTGGCAGTGAGCCGCTTTACGGGTCTTACAATCATCCGATTGAGCGCCCAGTAGACCAGTCCGGCCGTCAACGTTGAAATGACAAGAGAAAGAAGGAAGATATTTCGTGCGTAAGCATACAGATCGCGACGCAGCGCTTGCTGCGACACGATGATGTCGACGGTCTGGTCCGGCGCAAACTGTGGCGCGCCGGTCGCTTGGATCAATCGATCGCCGCGCGAAAAAATCGTCGCCCAGGCATTGCTCACCAGGCCCATCCAGTTTTCCTCGGTGCGGTCGACACGCAAAATGTTCGCCGCGCCGTGCGGGTTAATTTCTGGCGCCAATATCAACAGGCGCATGTCGTCGCTGTTGATGGTCACCCCGAGAATGTTTGCGGTGGAAAACAGTTGCCGCACCAGCTCTTCGTCGGTCGCGCCTTCGCGCGGCCCTTCGAGCGCCAAACTGGCGAGGTATGCTTCTTCAAATCGGATGGAGAACCAGTCCGCGCGTTGTTTGGCGATGGACGGAACCAGCACGACGAATTCCGCCATGAACACAAAAACCAGCGTCAAGAGCAGGAGTTTTGTCGATAGTGAGTTCCTGGCGAAGGTTGCGGTCATGTCCGGCCTAATCGAAGAGAGACAACAAGCTGACAAGCTTTCTAGTGCGTCCGGAAAAGAGCGTCGAGGCGTACCAGTCGCCCGCGGCTCGTTTGCTCGCTTCGCCGCGCGTCGGGTAGGGCGCAATCATATCGGTAAAGGCCCGGATTTTGAGACCTGATGTAATTGCAAGCGTCCAGGGCTGAAGCAGGTCTCCTGCGTCTGCACCCACAATGCCCGCGCCAAGAATCACACCTTTCTTGTCTGTAACCACTTTCACCAACCCATCGGTGCGACGCTCCGCTTCCGCTCGGTCGTTTTGAACGAAACGCCAGCGCACGGTTTTTGTGTGACGGTGCGCAGCCCGCGCTTCTTCTTCGGTCAATCCGACCTGCGCCAGTTCCGGGTCACAATAAGTCACGCGCGGCGCCAAATGCTCGCCATTCTTCGCCGGCATCTTGAAAAGAATGTTCCGTACCAGAACCGACGCGTGATAGCCGGCGACATGGGTGAATTGCCGTCCGCCGGCGACGTCGCCGATGGCGTATATACGCTTGTTTGTCGTGCGAAGGCGTGCATCCGTTTTGACCCCGCGCGGCGTCGTTTCGACGCCCGCTTCCTTCAGGCCCAAATCGTTCAGAGCGGGCTTGCGGCCCACAGCGATCAACAAATGCGAGCCCGTTAATGTGCGAGCTCCCACGGAGACGCTAATTCCGGCTTCCAGCTTGCGGACCGTGTCAGCTTTCGCATGCTCGATCAAATTGACGCCCTCGCTCGAAAGGCGCTTGCGCACAATTTCAACCAGTTCGGGGTCATCTCGGCCGAGAATGGTTTCGCTCTCGAGCAAGGTGACTTCGGCGCCAAGCCGGCGATGTGCTTGCGCCATCTCGACGCCAATTGGGCCGCCGCCGATAATGATCAGATGATCCGGCCGCAAGCGGTTCTCGAAGATCGTTTCATTCGTAAGGAAGTCGACCCGATCCAGGCCATCGATTGGCGGAACAAAGGGGATGGATCCGGTCGCGATGACGAAATGCTTTGCTTTGACAATCTTGTCGCCTGCCCGAACTTCGCGCGGGCCGGAAAAGCGCGCATGATCGCGAATGACCGTAACGCCGAGACCTTCAAATCGCTCCTGGCTGTCGATGGGTGCAATGGAAGCGATGACGCCATGCACATGCTCCATGACTGCGGAGTAGTCGATGTGCGGCTCTACGCTGGAGATGCCAAATCTTGATGCTTCGCGCATTTCTTGCGCGCATGCAGCAGCGGCGATCAGCGCTTTGGATGGAACGCATCCGGTATTGAGACAATCGCCGCCCATCTCACCTTTTTCAATGAGTACGACTTTTCGGCCGAGTTGCGCCGCGCCCGCCGCCACGGAAAGCCCGCCAGATCCGGCGCCGATAATGCAAAGGTCTGCCTTGATTGTCTGTGTTGTCACGACTTCGATCCGGCTTTGGATTTGCGATTGAGAAAAACGGGGATGAGCGCAAGTACGATCAGCCCGATGAGAGGCGTAAGTGTTTCCGGTTTAGTCAAAACGCCTGCCAGCGGAACATCGTCACCGGCGTCAAATGCTGCGCCCGCCGCCGCGCCGATGCTCGCATAAACAAATGATCCGGGAATAATGCCGAAGAACGTGCCGATAAGAAAATTTCTGAGTGAAACGCCCATCAAGCCGGCTGCGATATTCACCGCCCAGAATGGAAACACCGGGGCGAGGCGCAAGACAAACATGTAGCTCAATTCGCCGCGGCGAAAGCCTTGCTCCATGCGAGCAACAAATCCGCCGGCCTTTTTGCTGAGCAAATCGGCAAGAGCGGTTTTTGCAGCCAGAAAAATTGTTGTCGCTCCGATCGTGGCCGCAAACACAACCAAGGGCGTGCCTAACCACAGTCCGAAAAGAAACCCGCCAAAAATGGTCAGGATGCTGGCGCCCGGGAATGAGATCGCGACAGCTGCTGCGTAAGCGATGACAAAGATGGTCGCTGCTAAAATTGGATCGGCCTCGACCCAAGCGCGCAACATCTCGCGATTTTCGCGCAGCGCATCCAGACTAAAATATCTGTGCAGGCCCAATGCAAAGAATCCTGCGAGGGCGGCCGCGACGATGACCAGAGGGAACAACCGCCTAAGAGTTCCGCGGGACGGTGAGGGAGCTTCGGGCAAGGGCTGGCCTTTCGGACTTGAGGCGACAGGCGGGCGCCTGACGGCGCTCGGGAGGGGGTGGCTTGAACCCGCCTTCTAGCCGAGAATCGGGTGGGTTCGTCTCACGATAGGGCTTTTGTGGGTCACAAAGTGGAGAAAAGCGCCCGAAGCGTGTTCATCCGCTTGAAATTGGGAAAACCGCTTAAAATCCGCCCGTTCCGGTGTTGACGGCGACACTTTGCCGGTCTATCTCCCCGCCTCTTGTTCAACTTGTGACTTGGCGGCGCGCGCCGCGATGACTCTCGATCTGAGGATTGTTCGATGAAACGGACCTATCAACCAAGCCGGCTGAAGCGCAAGCGTCGCCACGGCTTCCGTGCGCGCAAGGCAACCAAGGGCGGACAAAAGGTATTGGCATCGCGTCGTGCGAAGGGCCGCAAGCGCCTGTCCGCCTAGTTCTGGCCCGAATATCAAAACCAAATCAGACAGATAGCGCCTCCGGCGCGGGAGTTCCCATGGGCGTGATCAAAAAGCGCCAGGAATTCCTCGCCATGCGCGATGCCGACAAAGCTCAAGCCGCGTCCTTCCTGATGCTGGCGAAGTTGAACCCAGCCAATGGGCCGCAATCGCGGCTGGGCCTGACCGTCACGAAAAAACTGGGTGGGGCGGTAGTCCGAAACAGAATCCGCAGACGGCTGCGGGCCGCCGCCATGGCCGGCGGCGCGACGTTGACTGCGCCCGAAACCGTGTTCCTGTCGGCCGATACGCGCATCGGCCGCGACGTCACCGTCGAGCCGAACGTGGTGATCGGTCCCGGCGTCGCGATC
>CAZAOB010000084.1:0-13116 GCA_964486635.1 uncultured Caulobacterales bacterium
GACCAGGTTTTCGAAGGCGACAGCGCATGACTGATTTTTGGTCCGCCGATGAGCTTTCCAAAAACAAAAGCGCCTGTGTCAGCGGCCCACACCACGGCGAACAGCAAAAACGTCAGAGAACGCGCAGAAGGCGCATCGAGTCGGAGCCAAACCAGCGCGATGCATGGAATAACAATGTAAAACACCGCCGCGCCGCTCCAGACACCGATGCCGGTCTGTCGGCGCGCAAGCCAGGCCGCCGCCAGCCCGCTCACGCAGGCGCTGAACAATGCGGCATCGTAGTCGCCGCGCGCCGCAAAAAACATCGCCGCGGCGACGCCCACAACCAGTGCGTAAAATCCCGCACTGAATACACGGCGCTCCACCATCCGCGACCACTCAAAAAGCATGATGACGCTGGCAAATGCAATCATCGCTGCAAATGCCGAACCGCCCAGATGTATGCAATAAATAACGATCGGCATCAGCACAGCCGCCGACAAGAGACGCATCCCAAGCGCGCCCGGCTTTTTCGCCCGCGCAACATCCAGCTTTTCAAGAGAAGGCGTCACCGGTTCAGACATCAACCTGCGCCAACACCACCATACCGGCGTTCGCGGCGGCAATATTCTTCGACGGCGCCAGCAAGAGTTTCTTTGTCGAAATCCGGCCAAAGCACGTCAAGAAAAACATATTCAGCGTAGGCCGCCTGCCACAACAGGTAATTCGAAATCCTCTTCTCGCCGCTCGTCCTTATGACAAGATCCGGGTCCGGAGCACCTGCGGTGTCGAGAAACTTGCTGAAGGATTCCTCGGTGATGCTGTCCGGGGCAATACTGCCCGACTTCGCAGCTTCCGCCACGGCGCGCGCCGCGCGCACGAGCTCATCGCGACCGCCGTAGTTGAACGCGATCTGCAACAGGAACTTGTTATTACCTTGCGTTTCTTTTTCTGCACGGCCAACTAGCGCGCGCAAATCCGCGGACAGGTTAGCCTTGTCGCCAATGATGACGACTTTGCAGCCTTCTTTCTTTAACTTCGGCAAGTCATCAATGATGAACTCGCGCAGGAGCCCCATCAAATCACGCACCTCGCCTGCAGGCCGACGCCAATTCTCAGTGGAGAACGAATAAAGCGTAAGGTGCGTCAGCCCTAGATCACGCGCTGCTTCCACCGCGCGTCGCGCCGCTTCTACGCCAGCCTTGTGACCTTCCTTGCGTTCAAGACCCCGCGCTTTCGCCCATCGCCCGTTGCCATCCATGATGATGGCCACATGTCTGGGGACGCCTGCGCCGCTGGCGACCTCAGAATCCGGTTCGGGCGCAAGTTTGGCGATCATGCCGCGCCTCGCGCGCTGTCGCTTTTCCTGAAACTGGTGACTTGCACACTCAATTTACGCGTCCTGCAAAACAGATCTGAACGCAATCAGACCTGCATGATTTCAGCTTCCTTTGCGGCCAAGGCCTCATCGACTTTCTTGACCATTTCATCAGTCAGTTTTTGCACGTCTTCGGAAAGCTTCTTCTTTTCGTCTTCGCCGCCGTCGGCAGATTTCACCGCTTCCATGCCCTCCCGGCGCACATTGCGCACCGCGACCTTCGCCTGCTCGGCATACTTGGCGGCGACTTTCGCGAGCTCCTTTCGGCGCTCTTCGGTTAGCGCAGGGACAGGCACGCGAACGTTCGATCCGTCGACCACAGGATTTATGCCAAGCCCCGCGTCGCGAATGGCCTTTTCAACGGCGCTGACCAGTCCCTTGTCCCACACATTGATCAAAATCATGCGTGGCTCGGGAACGGTGATCGCCCCGACCTGATTCATCTGCATCTTGGAACCGTAAGCATCCACGTCGATCGGCTCGACCAGGCTCGCACTCGCGCGGCCCGTGCGCAGACCGGAAAATTCCGATTTCAGCGAAGCCAGCGCGCCGTCCATGCGTTTGCGCAGTTCCTTGATATCTACTCCGCTCATGTTGATCCTGCTCCTTTGGGTCTTGTCGTCTGATTTTACGGTGAAATCCGGGCAAAGTCTCGTCCGGATCGTGAAACTAGACCAGTAGTTACACTGCTTTGTCACTGATCACGGTGGAGGCGCCCTCGCCAGTCAGCGCGCCGACGATGCCGCCGCGCTCACCGATCGGGAAGACCACGATCGGGATGCCGCTTTCCCGGGTCAATGAGATGGCCGCTTGATCCATGACCTTCAAGTCGCGCATCAGCACCTCATGGTAGCTCAAATGGTCGAACCGCTCGGCTTTCGCGTCCTTTTTCGGATCAGCTGAGTAAACGCCGTCCACCTGCGTGCCTTTGAGCAGTGCGTCGCATCCCATTTCGGCGGCCCGAAGCGCCGCCGCTGTATCTGTGGTGAAGAACGGGTTGCCCGTGCCAGCGGCGAATATCACCACCCGGCCCTTTTCCATGTGCCGCAACGCACGCCGGCGAATATAAGGCTCGCAGATCGCCGTCATCTCGATGGCGGACAACACCCGGGTGTACATGCCGATGCTTTCCAGTGCGTTCTGCATCGCAAGTGCATTCATCACCGTGGCGAGCATGCCCATATAGTCGGCGCTGGCGCGCTCCATACCTTGGGCGGCCGCACCCATGCCTCTGAATATATTGCCGCCGCCAATGACAAGCGAAAGCTCTACGCCGAGTTCCTTGGCGTCTTTCACCTCGCTGGCGATGCGCTTCACGGTCTCATTGTCGATACCGTACTGGCCAGGGCCCATGAGAGCCTCGCCGCTAATTTTCAAAAGCACGCGGCGAAAACGAAGCGACTTGCTTCCTGAGGCGGCTCCAGTCGAGGCGGAAGTCTGTGGCATGGTTCGACTCTCTATCACTGAGGGGCCCGGCGCTCAAAAGCTGTGCGCCGCCTATTGGCAGCCCGGCTCGCTCTAGTTGCAGAAAGCGCCGCGAGGGGATGCCCACGCGGCGCTTTTGATGCTTTTTCTCACCGCCGTCAAACGGACGGATCGGCGCGCCTAGTCTTCTTCAGCGTTTTTCTCAACGCCCTCGCCCAACTCAAGGCGAACAAAGCCAACCAGCTCGATCGGCGCGCCTGCGTCCTTGCCGGCGTTCTCGATGACTTTGCGAATCGGCGTCTCGCCGTCGATGACAAAGATTTGTTCCAGCAGAACCGATTCTTCGTAGAATTTGCGCAGACGGCCTTCGACCATTTTCTCAATGATGTTTTCGGGCTTGCCGGATGCGCGCGCCTGTTCCGCGAGCACTTCCTTTTCCCGAATTACCACCGCCTGATCCAGCTCTTCGACTTTCGCCGACAGTGGTCGGGCGGCCGCCACGTGCATGGCAATCTGCTTGCCGAGAGTTTCCAGCTTCACCTTGTCGCCGGCAGATTTCAGACCGACCAAAACGCCGATCTTGCCCGCACCGTCAGTCACCGGGCCGTGAACATAGCTCGCCACGACCCCCTGATCGACGCTCACACCTTGTGCGCGGCGCAGGTTCATGTTCTCGCCAATCTGGCCGACCATCTCGGCAATGTGCTCGTCCACGGACTTGCCAGCACCAGGAAACGTTTCCGCACGGAGCTTCTCCAAATCACCGTTGACGCCGATAGCTGTGTTCGCGATGTCGCGAACCATCTTTTGGAAGATGTCGTTGCGTGCAACAAAGTCCGTTTCAGAGTTGACCTCAACCACGACGCCTGTCGCGCCTGATGCGTTAGGTTCGATTGCAATCGCAACCAGACCTTCAGCAGCGGTGCGGCCTGCCTTCTTGGCGGCCTTTGACAGACCCTTCTTGCGCAGCCAATCGACGGCGGCGTCCATGTCTCCGTTGGTCTCCTGCAAGGCGGTCTTGCAGTCCATCATGCCTGCGCCCGTGATCTCGCGCAGTTGCTTGACCGTTGCAGCGGTAATGCCGGACATTGGTTTCTCCTTAAATTCCGTTTGCGCTTGCACAGCGCTTTACTCGATTTTTATAGCCATCAGGTGACAGCGGGGACGCAACATCTTCACGCCCCGCACACCCGTCATCCCTGAGAATGAACTATGCGCTGGCAGCTTCCGGCGCCGGCTCTTCTTCAAGCGCCGCTTCGACCGGGGCATCTTCAAGAGCGCCGATGTCGATACCCATAGCCGCCTGACCTTCGCCCAGACCGTCGATGACGGAGTCGGCAATGAGGTTGCAATAGAGCGAGATGGCGCGTGAAGCGTCGTCATTGCCTGGCACAACGTAGTCGATGTTGTCCGGGTCGCAGTTGGTGTCGACAATCGCGATAACCGGGATGCCAAGTTTGCGCGCTTCTTGAATTGCAATCGCTTCTTTCTTGACGTCGATGACGAACATCAGATCCGGCAAGCCGCCCATTTCACGAATGCCGCCGAGTGACGCTTCCAGACGATCGCGCTCACGCTGCAACATCATCTGTTCTTTTTTGGTCAGACCTGATGCGGCGCCGCCAGCGAGACGCTCTTCCATTTCCTTCAGGCGGCGGATCGAGCCGGAAATTGTTTCCCAGTTCGTCAACGTGCCGCCAAGCCAGCGGACGTTCATGTAATACTGCGCGCAGCGTTTTGCGGCTTCTGCAACCGGGCCTTGCGCCTGACGCTTGGTGCCGACGAACAAAACGCGGCCACCGCTCGCGGCAACGTCGCGCACCTTCACCAGGGCCTGGTGAAGAAGCGGCACTGACTGCGAAAGATCGAGGATGTGAATGCCGTTGCGATCTCCGAAGATGAAGTTCTTCATCTTAGGGTTCCAACGGTGTGTCTGGTGACCGAAATGCACGCCCGCTTCGAGGAGCTGACGCATAGAGAATTCTGGCAGAGCCATGATTTGTGTTCCTTCAGTTTTGACCGCCGCGGCGCGCTGAAAACCCGGAAGGTCACAGGCCAAAGCCCGGAACCGCCGGATCACCGAGGATCACGCCGCGTGTGAGATGGCGCGCGCTATACCGCCTCTTCGGATCAGGCGCAAGCGCCCCTATGGCGGAAAATGGCGCGTTTTGGCCGGATTTCCCTAATCAGCGAAGCCGTGCAACGAGGTCCGGGCCTTCGCGATGCGGTCCAGCGCCTGCAGATCACGCAGGAACGCCTCAAATTGGCCCAGGGGGATCATATTGGGGCCGTCAGAGGGCGCACGGTCGGGATCCGGATGCGTCTCAGCAAAGACCGCTGCGACCCCCACTGCGGCCGCGGCGCGGCCCAGAGACGGGGCAAATTCCCTTTGCCCTCCGGAAGTCGATCCAGCTCCACCAGGCGTCTGGACGGAATGTGTGATGTCGTACACCACCGGACACCCTGTCTCTCGGGCCATGATGGGCAAGCTGCGAAAGTCGCTTACGAGCGTATTGTACCCGAAGCTCGCGCCTCGCTCGGTGACCAGCACCCGGTCGTTTCCGGCGCCTCGCACCTTCGCGACCGCATTGGCCATGTCCCAAGGCGCCAGAAACTGTCCTTTTTTGATTTTGACCACCCGGCCGGTTCTCGCGGCGGCGACAAGCAGGTCAGTCTGTCGGCACAGGAATGCGGGGATCTGCAGCACATCAACGGCAGCCGCTACTCGCTCGCACTGGGAGGCGTCGTGCACATCAGTGACAACCGGCAATCCGGTGCGCTCACGAATTTCAGCAAAGATCGGCAGCGCTTGTTCGAGCCCGACGCCCCGGGCGGAACCTGACGCCGTGCGATTGGCCTTGTCAAAGGACGATTTGTAAACGAGGCCGATGTCGAGACGCCCGGCGATCTCCTTCAGCGCCATGGCGCATTCGAGCGCGTGATCGCGGCTCTCCATGGCGCACGGCCCGGCGAACACCGTGAGCGGCAGAGCATTGCCAACAGCCACAGTGGCTCCCTTCCCGGCAATCTCAACGACAGTCTCGGCAGCGGCCATATTCATTCCCTTGCTTGCGTCAACATAGCGATTCCGCTGATGTGTTTCATGTACCCGCCCTGCCGGGGAAGCAAGTTTCTGTGGTATCAATCGCTTATGGTCAATTCGCTCGACATCGCCCGAACCGTCCTATCGCTGGAAATTAAAGGGCTCGAGGCGCTGAAGTCCGGGCTGGGCGACGAATTCGTCAAAGCTGTGGAACTGCTCCGGCAAACCAAGGGCCGTTTGGCGGTCACCGGTATGGGCAAGTCGGGTCACGTGGCGCGCAAGATCGCCGCGACGTTTTCCTCGACCGGCACGCCAGCGCTCTTCGTCCACCCTGCCGAGGCCAGTCACGGCGATCTCGGCATGATTTCCAAGGACGACGTCATTCTCGCGCTTTCGAAGTCGGGCGAGACGGCCGAACTCGGCGATTTGCTTGCTTACGCGGCGCGATGGTCGATACCTGTCGTGTCCATCACTTCAACGGAGCAGTCTGCGCTCGCTGCGGCGTCTTCAATTCCGCTCATACTTCCCGATATCGAAGAAGCTTGCGGCGAAACTTTCGCTCCAACGACGTCGACGACGATGATGATGGCGCTTGGAGATGCACTCGCTGTGGCGTTGCTCCGTGCACGCGGCTTTTCGGCAAGCGACTTTCAGGGCTTTCATCCCGGAGGAAAGCTCGGCGCCGCCTTGCGCAAGGCGCGAGACCTCATGCATGGCGCAGACTCACTGCCGCTGGTGGCCATGCACACGCCAATGACCAAAGTCGTCGAAACGATTTCCGCCGGCAGATTCGGCTGCGCAGGGATCGTTGATGACAAGGGCCGCCTCAAAGGCATTATTACCGATGGGGACATCCGGCGTCACTTCACTCGCGATACACAGCGCCAGACCGCAGCTGACGTTATGACCAAAAACCCGCACACCGCAGCGCCGGATACGCTGGCCGGCGACATTCTTGCGTTAATGAGCAAAACCAAGATTACTGCGCTTTTCGTCATCGACAACGAAAAGCCCGTCGGCATCATTCACGTTCATGACTGCCTGACGATTGGCGTTGTTTAACGCCGGCGCAGCAAGCCGCGGAACAGCGAAGATGGCTTCTCAGGTTCTTCGTCTGCTTCATTTGTCTGATTATCGAACGACCGGCGGACCGGTTCGTTGGACGATTCAAATGATGCATCCGTTTGTGAAGTCCGAGCCGAGCCCGGCGCGCTCAGTTGCGCCGTCAAATCTTCCTGACGCGCAGAGAGGTCCTGCGCCAGTTTTTCCAGATCACTGCCGAGAAGTTGCATCTGCGACGACTGGCGTTCGACAGATGCGTGGAGATCCGCCGCCGCACCGTGCGCGTGCCGCGCCGAAGACGCAGCCCGCATGGCCATCAAGCAAAGCGCCAACGAACCAGCGAACAGGATCAATGTGAGTCCGAACAACCCGAGCTGGCTTAGAAATACGCCATCCGAAAATAATCCCCCCGCTCCAAATAGCGTAAAGTTCTGCTCTGCTGTCATTGAATTCCCCTGCCAAACAACCCCGAAAAGCCACACCCCTGTGACTAAATCACACCTTACCGCCTTGATTCGCCATCGTCCACCCGTAGAACGGCGCTAAATCATGCAAGACTTCCCAACTCTTCTCTGGTTCCGGCAGGATTTGCGTCTCGCAGACAATCCGGCCTTGAACGCCGCCATCAAAGTCGGCGCTCCGGTCATTCCCGTTTATGTGCTCGATGATGCTTCCCCGCACTCGGCAGGCGCCGCCTCGCGTTGGTGGTTGCATCAAAGTCTCAGCGCACTGTCCGTTGATCTCCGAAAAGCCGGCGCACGCCTCGTATTGCGGCGAGGCGATCCTTCAGAAGAAATTTTGCGGCTCGCGGAAGAAACCGGCGCAAAGAAAGTATTCTGGAACAGACGGTATCACCATGCTGCAATTGAAGCCGACAAAGCGGTGAAAGTCTCGCTTCAGCAAAACGGCGTTCACGTCGAATCCTTCAACGGTTCTCTTCTGCGAGAGCCATGGGAGCTCAAAACTGCGACGGGTGGCTATTACAAAGTCTTCACCCCATTCTGGAAATCCCTGAAGCAGGCCGGTCCTGCGCGCACGGACCCTGCACCGCGTCCTTCCAAAATCCCATCCGTCGACCATTGGCCGAACAGCGATGTCCTGTCGGACTGGACGTTGGCGCCGGCTTCGCCAAACTGGGCGTCAGGATTTGAATCAGAATGGCGGCCGGGAGAGAGCGGCGCGAGTGCGCAGTTGAAGGCCTTTCTGTCTGGCCCGGCCGACCAGTACACTCAAGAAAGAGACCGCGCGGACAAGGCTTCCACTTCTCGCCTGTCGCCGCATTTAGCTTTTGGCGAGATTGGTCCAACGCAGATTTGGTCCGCCACTCATGATGCAATGGCGCGCGGCGCCGTCAGCGACGAAGCAGGACTAAAATTCCTATCCGAAATTGCGTGGCGAGAGTTTTCTTATACGCTCCTGTACTTCAATCCCGATCTCCCCACCGCTCCGCTTCGTGAACAATTTGCACGATATCCCTGGCGCGATGACGAATCTGGACTGAGGGCATGGCAAAAAGGACTTACCGGATATCCGATTGTAGATGCGGGAATGCGACAACTCTGGCGAACAGGATGGATGCACAATCGCGTACGAATGATCGTTGCAAGCTTCCTGATCAAAGACTTGCTCATTCGCTGGCAGGACGGCGAGGCCTGGTTTTGGGACACGCTGGTGGATGCGGACCTCGCCAATAATTCAGCAAGCTGGCAGTGGGTCGCCGGTTCGGGCGCTGATGCTTCGCCTTACTTCCGCATTTTTAATCCAGTAACTCAGGGAGAGAAGTTTGATCCCAACGGGGATTATGTGCGGGAGTTCGTTCCTGAACTGGCGAACATGCCTGCCAAACACATCCACGCGCCCTGGAAAGCGCCTGCGGAGGTTCTGCAACACGCAAAGGTCACGCTTGGCGAAACGTATCCGGAGCCGATAGTCGATCATGGGCTCGCCCGCGAACGAGCACTTGAAGGCTACAAATCAATCAAGTCGAGCTAGACGGCTTCCTTGGTAATTTCGACCAGCCGCTGATCGCGGATGACAAACACACGGTCCATCCGCTTCGCGAGGCGCTGATCATGCGTGGCGATTAACGCAGACAAACCTTCGCCGCGCACCAGGCTGAGCAGCGCATCGAATACGACATCAGACGTCTTCGGGTCGAGATTGCCCGTCGGCTCATCCGCCAGCAAGAGTTTCGGCTTGTTGGCAAGCGCGCGCGCGATTGCGGTGCGCTGCTGTTCGCCGCCGGAAAGTTGCCCCGGTTGGTGATGCAGCCGCTCGCCCAGCCCCATTATGGTCAACAGCCGCGTCGCCTCCGCCTCGGCGGTATTTTTTTTAACGCCCGCTATCAATTGGGGCAGCGTTACGTTGCCGAGTGCGCTGAATTCCGGCAGCAAATGATGGAACTGATACACAAAGCCTAGCGTCGCGCGCCGAATATGCGTCCGCTCCGCATCGGATAACGCCGTAGTCGATACTCCACCAATGTGCACCTCGCCCGCAGATGCAGCCTCAAGCAGACCGGCGATATGCAACAAGGATGACTTGCCGGAACCGGATGGACCTAGCAGCGCTGCCGTTTCGCCAGAGCGCAGCGTAAAGTCAATTTCTTCAACCACCGTCAGCTCGCCATAACGGCGAGCCACTTTTTCAAGGCGAAGGATGATGTTGGCTGACGAGTTACTCATAGCGCAGCGCCTCCACCGGATCGAGGCGCGCAGCACGCCAGGCTGGATAAATCGTAGCCAGGAACGACGCCAGTATCGTAAATCCAGAAATAAGCAGCACTTCGCGAAGCTCGAGTTTCGCAGGCACGCCGTCGAGATAATAAACTTCGGCCGGAAAAATGTCCGTGCGCACCAGCGCGGAAATCCCGTTTTCGATGGCGTCAATGTTCAAAATAAACGCCGTGCCGAGCAATATGCCGGCCAAGGTTCCCAAAACGCCGATCAGCGTTCCAGACAAGAGGAATATGCGGAGCACCGCCCCTTGCGTCGCTCCCATGGTGCGCAACACCGCGATGTCGCTTGTCTTGTCTTTCACCAGCATGATCAGGCCGGTAATGATATTAAGCGCAGCAACGATTATAATCAGAAACAGAACGATCCGCATGGCGAAGCGTTCGACCTGCAACGCGTTAAAGTAACTTTGAAAGCGCTGCTGCCAGTCAAGAACATACAAGTTCGGCCCCACGCCCAGAAATTTCTCACGGTAAGGCTTAATTTGCTCCGGGTCGGCCACGTCCACTTCGATCTTTTGAACACCGTCGCCAAATCCGAAAAAGAGCTGGGCTTGCTCCAAAGGCATGAACCCGTAGATCGCGTCATATTCCGCATTGCCTACGTGAAAGATCGCCCCGAGCGTGTAGACCTTGCTGCGCGGCGTTCGCCCGAACGCTGTCTCGGCGCCTTGACCCGTGAGCAGCCTGATCTGATCGCCAGCGCGAACGCCGAGCTGGCTGGCGATACGGCTGCCGAGTATGATTTCATTTCCGCCTTTGTCGCCGACGCCAAAATTCTCAAGCGAGCCTTCAACAATGTGACCCGGCCCGGAAATGTACTCATTGCTAAGAATGTCGTCGCGACGCACACCGCGAATAACCATCCCGCTTTCACCGCCGGCGCTGGCGAATACGGGCAGTTCGATCAATGGAGTCGCCTTCTTTACCCCATCGATATTTGAGATGGCTGCAGCTAGCTCTGCATAGTTGTCGATTGGAATGTCGAGGTAAGTCAGACCGCCATTTGGCCCCTCAACGATCTGGCGCTCAAGCACGTGCGCATGCCCGTTCACGCCGAGCAACTGGTCCAGCAAGGTCAGGCGGAAGCCCTGCATAATCGACATGACGCTGATCAACACAAAGACCGCGAGCGTTATGCACACAAATGCGATGATCGCGATGAGCGAGACGCCCTTGCCGGAGCGAGTTGCGCCAAGATAACGGCGCGCCACCATCCATTCAAAATAAGAAAATGGCGAAGTCTTGTTGGTCGCAGCGGTCATGTTTCTCGCCATCGGTTGTTAGTTTATCGGCTGCATGCTCTCGCCATCAAGCGTATTCGAGCGCCGCTTTGACTTTGCCTGCGATCTCCGCCGCCACCGCGTCGATTGCAACAGCTGACTTTTCGCCATTGTCGCGCCGCTTGACTTCGGCCTCTCCGCTTTCAAGACCGCGCGGCCCAATTGTGATCTGGTAAGGTGCGCCGATCAGATCCATGCGTGCAAACTTTTCGCCCGGTCTCGCCGCCGTATCGTCGTAGAGCACGTCGACCCCGGCAGACTCGAGCGCCGTGTATATCTTCTCACACGCTGCGTCACAGGCCGCATCGCCAGCACGCAGATTAATCAACCCGACGTGATAAGGCGCGACAGCCATTGGCCACTTGCAGCCAGCGTCATCGTGGTATGCTTCGATAATCGCGCCGACAAGCCGTGAAACGCCGACACCGTAAGACCCCATCTGCACCGGGATCTCGGCGCCATCCGGCCCCGCCACCACGGCGCGCATGGGCTTTGAGTACTTTTCGCCAAAGAAGAATATGTGGCCGACTTCGATGCCTCGCGCGGCGATACGATCACCCTCAGATACGCTTGCGGCGAATTCGGCCTCGTCGTGTTTCTCTTCAGTCGCTGCGTAGAGCGACGTGAACTGATCGATAATCGGTTTGAGCTCGCCGTCGAAATCGGTGTTCTTGGACGGAACCGCCATATCGATCAGTCCGCGATCGCAAAACACAGCGCTCTCGCCGGTTTCAGCCAACACAATGAATTCATGACTAAGGTCGCCGCCAATCGGCCCCGTATCCGCCCGCATCGGAATCGACTTCAATCCCATGCGCGCGAAGGTGCGGAGGTAAGCCACAAACATCTTGTAGTAGGCTTTGCGTGCAGACTCTTCATCGACATCGAATGAATAAGTGTCCTTCATCAGGAACTCGCGGCCGCGCATCACCCCGAAACGCGGGCGGATTTCATCGCGAAACTTCCATTGGATGTGATAAAGCATCTTCGGTAGATCTTTGTAGGATCTAACGCCCGCCCGGAAAATCTCCGTGATCATTTCCTCGTTCGTCGGTCCAAAGAGCATTTCGCGATCCGCGCGGTCGGTAATCCGCAGCATCTCTTTGCCGTAAGCGTCGTATCGACCGCTCTCACGCCACAAATCCGCTGACTGGATCGTCGGCATAAGCATCTCGACGGCGCCGGCGCGATCCTGCTCCTCACGGACAATCTGCTCGATTTTCTTGAGAACCCTGAAGCCCAACGGCAGCCAAGCGTAAATGCCCGCGCCTTCTTGCCGGATCATGCCGGCACGAAGCATCAATCGGTGCGACGCAATCTGGGCGTCTGAGGGCGTTTCTTTCAGGACTGGCAGATAGTAGCGGCTGAGACGCATAGAGGAGACCCGGAACGTGTGACTTCGCCGAGCCTTCTAGAGCGTTTTTCGACCCAGAGGAAACCCTTCAACGGCGCGATCGCCCAATGAAGTCTCGGGTCAGCCCTCGCACGCACGCGCACGGTCATCGGCCTTCAGGCTCGCCAAGCGGTTACTGGCCGACCTCGATTCCGCCTCCAAAAGCTCAAACCTGATCTTTTGATCACCCGTCTGCAAACGGCCTAACTCGGCGGCCACTGCTTTATGCTCATCTGAAGCGTCAATCGTTGACGAAGGGCAAGGCATTGATCCGGAAATGAAGGTCTGCGCGTAGCTTGACATGATCCAGTAGAACACGGTCAGCGCGACCATGAATCCCAGCATTTTCATTGGCTGCTCCTGCAAAAATCTCCGGAATTGACGATGACCGGGCCTGACTCGGCGACGCTCAGGTCAAAGCGCCGCAAGAGACGCCGACTGGCCCAGCCGCGTTTTTCTTGTTGGCGAAAGACGATGACGTCCTGTTGGGATGGGTCCCGACGAATGATGGCGGCGCTGTTAACCGCCAGCAGGAAGGTTTCCTGAGCGGCGCATGGGCCGGGGCGGACGAACAGCGTTTCGCCGAATGCGCCAGCGCCGGCGACCGAAAACGAAATAGCGGCGAGAATATAGCGGCCCATCTCCATTGAAGGGCCGTTGCATTCTTCGCGCCAGATTCATGATTAACGATTGCAGCCGGTCTCGCGGCCCAAAACCATTGCCGAAATAGGCCGGCAGATCCATTCCGATGAGCATTTGGAAAAATGGTGCGGTCGAGAAGACTCGAACTTCCACGGGTTGCCCCACAGCGACCTCAAC
>CAZAOB010000085.1:0-2093 GCA_964486635.1 uncultured Caulobacterales bacterium
CGGCGTGCGCAGTTCGTGGCTCATATTGGCGAGGAATTCGCTCTTTGACCGGCTGGCTTCTTCGGCGCGGTATTTCTCGTACTCGTATTTGCGCAGCGCTTCGGAGAGTTCCTTGCGCGAGCTTTCGAGGTCTTCGACCGTGTGCTGCAACTCGCGCTCTTTTTTCTTCTGCGCCCAGGCGCGGCGTTTCAGGTCGGTCACATTGGTGGCGACGCAAACATAGCCGCCTTCGGCCGTCTTGCGGCGCGAGACATGGGCCCAGCGCGAACCGGGCAGGGCGACCTCGAGATTTTCCTGCGCCAGATCGTCGAGCGGACCGAAGTGCGCGGCGAGCACGTCGCCGGCGACGCCCGCCGCCGTCACCACTTCATCGAGCGTCAAGCCAGGCTTCAACACTTTCGCGGGAATGCGGAAGATCGCCGCGAAGCGCTTGTTCCAGATCGCAAGGCGCGACTGCGCATCCCACAACACGAATGCTTCGGGAATGCTTTCAATCGCATCGCGCAACCGCGTCTCCGCAATCGCAGCGCCGGGCGCCAGCGTCGCCGCGCCGACAAGATCGAACGCGACGCCCGCACGATGAAAGCGTGTCGCCTCCGGTGAGGTGCGGAAGTAACTGCGCGACCATCCGCCATCGGGCTCGCGCACACGGACCACGCCTTCCGAAACGCCTGAGGGTTCGCCGGAAATCACCGCCAGCGCCGTGCGCAGATCTTGTGGATGCACCAGCGCAGAAATCTCCCGCATTGTGAATTTGCGGTCGCGCGAGGAAAGACCAAGCGGCTGCAGGAACGCCTTGGTCAAATGCACCGTGCGGTCCTTGTGATCGTAAAACCACGGCGAACATCGTCCGCCAACCAGCGCTGCGTTGAACTCGGTGAGGGTTGAGAGCGCATGGGCGGCGCTCGCGGCGGCGCGCGACTGGCGAATAAACGCCGCCATGAGCGATGCGATGACTAGCGTGATGGCGCCGAAAATCACCGCATACAACACCCAGACGCGCGACCGGTCGAACATGTCCCGCGCCGGGGCGGCCACAAGAAATGTCTCGCCATTATCGAGCCGCCGCCAGGCGATGGCGATCGGCCCGCCGGGCAAATCAAGCCGCGTCTCGCTCGAGGCGTCGAGATCGAGTGCGCGCAGAGCGCCGGCGGGAATGTCGATCAAGTCAGTGCGGCCGTCAGCGGTTAAAATGTCGCCCGAAGGCGAGAGGTGAAACAGTGCAGTGAAACCGCCGGGCCGGACGCTCGTCATGGTTTCGCGCACCGGGGCGCCGGTCATGATGGAAATGTTGAGCGCCGCCGCGCCATCGCTCGCCGCCTGCGCCAAACGCAGCTGCGTTTCAGTTTCGCGAAGGGCCGCCTTTTCGTTCATCTCGAACAGGAAAAGGGCGGCAAGAGCGAGCAGGAAGGCGCCGGTCAACGCAGCAAGACGGCGCGGCGACAGCGCGTCGATGCGCGCTGCGAGCATTTCCCCGTCCTGTTGCTTTTCTTCCGCCATCGTTTCTCGCCAACCCGTTCGCCGATCTGCCCAAATCAGGCCGCCCGAGGAGGCAGCCGGAAACGAGGCGGGCGATTTAGCGCAATCGTTGCGCCAGATGTCACAAATACCACCCCTGCGTGCTGAACGCCAATAAGCCCGCTGGTTAAGGAATTGGAAACTATTCTGTTTCGCGCGATCCTGTCACCTGCGAATCGGCGAAGCGGGGGCTCAGTGTTTTCCCCAAATTTCCCCGGATTGGGGCGCTTGGTTTCCCGGTTTGCCGCGGCTAAAGATCGGGAATGAAACACTTTCTCAACACCGCCGACTGGTCCCGTCCTGAACTGCAAGCGATGATCGACGAGGCCCGCCGCCTCAAATCAACGCCCTATGGGGATGCTTTGAAAGGCAAAACGGTCGCTCTGCTGTTCTTAAATAACAGTTTGAGGACCCGGACCTCCTTCGATGTGGGCGCGCAGCAGCTCGGCGGCCATGCGGTGGTCCTGTCCCCCTCGGGCGGGATGTGGCCGCTGGAATTCGAGGACGGCGTCGTCATGGACGGCGAGGCCGAAGAGCATGTGAAGGAAGCGGCGAAGGTTCTGTCGCGCTATTGC
>CAZAOB010000085.1:2103-13014 GCA_964486635.1 uncultured Caulobacterales bacterium
CCTCAACGCCTTTGCGAAATATGCCGACGTGCCGGTGATCAATATGGAGACCATCACCCATCCCTGTCAGGAGATGGCCCATGTGATGGCGCTGCAGGAACGGCTTGGTCCGCTCGACGGCAAGAAATTTGTTTTGACGTGGACCTATCATCCGAAGCCGTTGAATACGGCGGTCGCAAACTCGGCGCTGGTGATCGCCGCGAAATTCGGGATGAAGCCGACGCTGCTTTGTCCGACCGAAGATTACATTCTCGACGATCGCTATATCGATCAGGCGTCGAAGGATGCGGGCGCCCATGGTCACGCGCTCACCATCTCACATTCGATTGAAGAAGCCTATGACGGCGCTGACGTGGTTTATGCGAAAAGCTGGGGCGCGCTGCCCTTCTTCGGCAACTGGGAACCTGAAAAAGGCATCCGCGACCGCTACAAGCATTTCATCGTTGACGAGAAAAAAATGGCGATGACCAATAATGCGCTGGTCTCGCACTGCCTGCCCATGCGCCGCAATGTGAAGATGACCGACGCGGTGTTCGATTCAGCCAATTGCATCGCTTACGATGAAGCAGAAAACCGCCTGCATGTGCAAAAGGCGATCATGAAGGCTTTGGTGAGTTCATAAGATGACCCAGACCGCTTTCACCCGCCAGACGATCGTCCAGTTGCTCTCAAATATGAGCGACGGCAAGGAGATTCGCGCTTATCTGCAGCGCTTTTCCGAGGTCGATCAATCGCGATTTGCGGTGATCAAGATCGGCGGCGCCATCCTCGGCGAGAAGCTGGAGGAGACCGCCTCCGCGCTCGCCTTCCTGCATACGGTGGGGCTGACGCCAATCGTCCTCCATGGCGGCGGGCCGCAGCTTGATGCGGCGCTGAAAGAACGCGGCGTCGAGACCAAAAAACATGACGGTCTGCGCGTTACCGACGCGGCGACGCTCGATGTCGCCCGCGACGTCTTCATTGGCGAAAACATCAAGCTGGTCGAAGCGGTGCGCAAACAGGGCGTTGAGGCCGAAGGCGTCATCGCCGGTGTCATCGAGGCCGATTATCTCGACAAGGAGAAATTCGGTTTCGTCGGTGAGCCGACCACGATCCGCAAGGGCCTGATCAGTTCCGTGGTGCGCTCCGGCGCCATGCCGATCATCACCTGTCTCGGCATCGCGCCGGGCGGGCAGTTGGTGAACATCAATGGCGACAGCGCAACCCGCGCGCTGGTCGAAGCGCTGCAGCCGATGAAGATCGTCTTTCTCACCGGCGTCGGCGGCCTGCTCGACAAGCATGGCAAGGTGATGCACTCGATCAACCTGGCGTCAGATTTCGACAAGCTGATGAAAGCAAGCTGGGTCGAAGGCGGCATGCGCCTCAAACTAAACGAGATCAAGCGCCTGCTTGACGCCTCGCCGCTCTCGACATCGGTGTCGATCACCACGCCGGACGGGCTCATTCGCGAACTCTTCACCCATGGCGGCTCCGGCACGCTGGTGCGCATGGGCGAGGACATTCATCGCCATAAGGACAAGACGAAACTCGATCAGGCGCGCACGGAAGCGCTGGTCGAAAATGCCTTCGCGCGCAAGCTGAAATCCGGCTGGTGGAACAGTCTCGACCTGCACGAAGTCTATATGTCGGCGAGCTATCGCGCTGGCGCGATCCTCACCAAGGTCGACGATTTCATCTATCTCGACAAATTCGCGGTGGTCGAGGATGCGCGCGGCGAGGGCCTGTCGCGCACGGTCTGGCGCGGCTTCACCAAGGACAATCCGAAATTCTTCTGGCGCTCGCGCACATCGAACGGCTTCAACGCATTCTATCACGACAGCGCCGACGGCTCGGTGAAGGCGGGCGATTGGACCGTGTTCTGGAAAGGCGAAACCGACTGGGCGCGAATCTCGCGTATAGTCGAGCGCGTGGCGGCGCTGCCGCCGTCGTTCGTGGGAGACGATTAAGTGAGCACGCCTTTCCTTGTGGGGCTTGTGGGCGCGCGCGGTCATACGGGCCGCGAGCTGATCCGCCTGATCGCCGGCCATCCGGAACTGATGCTCGCCTATGCGGTGAGCCGCGAATTCGCCGGACGGCCGGTCTCCGACATTGCGCCGGAAGACAAGGACGAATGCGTCTTTGAAGCGCTGACGCCGGAAGAAGCCGCCAAACGCCGCGCCGATGTGGTGATCCTCGCATTGCCCGACGGCGCCGCGGCATCCTATGTCGAAGCCATTGAGCGCATCTCGCCCGACCGGATCATCGTCGACCTCTCCGCGGATTACCGGTTCAATGATGACTGGGCCTATGGCCTGCCGGAACTCAACCGCAAGAACATCGCCGGCAAGACCCGCATCGCCAATCCGGGCTGTTACGCGACGGCGATCCAGCTCGCCATCGCGCCGCTTGTCGCGAAGTTGGGCGGCGTTCCTTCGGCCTTTGGCGTCTCCGGCTATTCCGGCGCCGGCACGACGCCGTCACCGCGTAATGATGTGGAGCGGCTCAAGGATAATCTTATGCCCTATGCGCTCGCTGGCCATAAGCATGAGCGCGAAGCGACGCGCCATCTCGGCAAGCCGGTGCGGTTCACCCCGCATGTGCATCCGGCTTTCAGCGGCATTCTTATCACCGCGCATATTCCGCTTGCGGATAAAATGGATTCCGCAACGCTGATGAAAATTTTTGAAGAAAAATACGGCCGCGAGCGGCTCATCGCCTTGCGCAATGAAGCGCCGGAACTTAAGTCTGGAACAGGCCGCAAGGGCGTTGTCATTGGCGGCTTCACCACAGGCGAGGACGGAAAGCACGCGGTTGTCGTGGCGGCCGAGGACAATCTCCTCAAGGGCGCGGCGGTTCAGGCGATCCAGAACGTCAATCTCGCTTTGGGTCTGAACGAGTATATGGGACTGGATTAGCGCAGGGCATTTTTAGCGGATTATGGCGACAGCAGAAGGCGACTTTCTGGTTCAGGCGGCGACCTATCTGGGGGCCGCCGCGATTGCTGTCCCGATCTTCAACCGCCTCAAGCTTGGCTCTATTCTCGGCTATCTCGCCGCCGGCGTTGCGGTCGGCCCGTTCGGTCTCGGCATTTTGCATCAGGAAGAGGGCGTCTTTCACATCGCCGAACTCGGCGTGGTGCTATTCCTGTTCGTGATCGGACTTGAGCTGTCGCTGTCGCGGCTGTGGTCCATGCGCAAGCAGATTTTCGGCCTCGGCGCCGCGCAGATGATCCTCACCGGTCTCGTCATCGCCTCGCTTTTCGTTTTCGCCGGGGTAATGCCGACACCAGCCGCCGCCATCGCGGGCGCGTCGCTCGCTTTCTCATCGACCGCCTTTGCGCTGCAATGGATCAAGGATCGCGGCGAGTTGACGACCCCGTACGGGCGGCAGTCTTTTTCGGTGCTGTTGTTTCAGGATCTTTCGGTCATTCCGCTGCTCGCGGCGATTCCGTTTGTGGCCGGCGTCAGCGGCGAGGGCAATGCCATGGAAGCGGCGGCCAAAGCGGTTGGCGTCGTTGCGCTGATTATCATCGTCGGAAAATTCGGCCTTGATCGCGCCTTCCGGCTGGTGGCGTCGTCCGGGTCGCGCGAGGCTTTCGCTGCATCCGCCTTGTTCACCGTGGCGCTGGTCTCGTTGGCGGTGGCGTGGGCGGGATTGTCCATGGCGCTAGGCGCGTTTCTTGCCGGCGTGATGCTCGCGGAATCCTCGTTCAAGCATCAGATCGAGACGGACATCGAACCGTTTCGCGGATTGCTGCTCGGGCTGTTTTTCATCTCCATCGGCATGCGGCTTGATCTGTCGGTGATCGTGCAGTTCTGGCCTGTGGTGATCGGCGGCGCCCTCGGTCTGGTGGCGGTGAAGTCGGTCATCCTGTTTGGCCTGTCGCGCATGATGCGCGCCGGACGCGAGGCTTCTCTCAAGAGCGCAGCGGTATTGTCACAGGGCGGCGAGTTTTCGCTGGTGGTTTTTACGCTTGGCGTGGCGGCCGCTTTGTTCACCAGTCAGCAGGCGACGTTGATGGCTGCGATTGTCACTTTGTCCATGGCGCTGACGCCCTTGCTGTTTTCACTGGCCGGTCGCATGGCGCGTGAAGACGAAGACGACGGTGCGGGGCTTGCGGGTCCCGAAGCCGGGAGCGATCACGCCATCATTGTCGGCTTTGGCCGCGTCGGACAGATTGTGTCGCAGGTTTTGCGCAATTCCGGCGTCGATATTATCGCCATCGACCGCAACCCAAGTCATATCCGTAACGCGGAACGCTTCGGGTTCACTGTCTATTTCGGCGACGGCGCCCGGCTTGATGTCCTTGAAAGCGCCGGGGCGGCGAACGCCAAAGCCATCGTGCTTTGCATGGATGATACCCAAGCGGTCAATCACGCCGCGCAAATGCTGCGCGAAAAATATCCCAACATCATGATTGCGGCGATCGCCCGTGACCGGATTCACGAAATCGATCTGCGCAAACTCGGGCCTGACCTGATCGTTCGCGAAACGCTGGAGTCGAGCATCGTGATGGCGCGTGAAACGCTGGCGCGCATGGGGTTCGAGCCTGCGACGGTCGAGGATTACATCCAGCAATTCCGCGCCCTCGATCGCGAGCGCCTGCTGGCGCAAATCGACGCCGGCCCCGAGGCGGGCAAGCATTTGCTGAAGCAGAAATTTCAACGGCGGGACTCTTAGTAGGCCAGTATTTCTAGTATCGTTCCGCCATGGCAGTGAGCCAATGCTGGGGGGATGATGGAAGAACTTTTGCAAAGCGCTGCAAATTTTGCACACGACTACTTTGGCTCCAGGAACTCCTGGGCGAATATAATAGTAGTTGGCGGACTTGCCTTGCTCCTGCCTGCATTAAACTCGGCGCTCAAGTCGCGCAGCAGCTGGTTCCGAGCATCAATGGTTTTGCGCACATATTTTGGAATTATGCTGGTGGCAGGGATCCTCGCATTCGGGCTTGGTCCGCTAACTTACTATGTGGCCCCTGATTTGTTCGAAGCGTGGCAACCGAGGTTCAGCAATGACAACAGTTTTGTTCCGTTCAACTTGCTGTTTTCAATCGGTGAACTGATGCCGCTAGCCTTCTTCATTTCGAGCGCAGCATACGGCGCGCAAAAAGGTGTTGGATCTTTCGCGCTCGGACTGGCAAGCGGAGCCATTGTCGCTATTTTGCTGTTAGCGCTTTATCCGCTCGCAGCAATATTTGCCGGCTGTTATGGATGGTCCGTTTGCATTTGAGTAAACGATCTGTGATTCAAACGCGCTTAGCTGGTCACGCTCTCAACAACCGCTTCGCAAATATACTCAACCTGCTCCGGCGTGAGGTAAGGATGCATGGGCAGTGAGAAAATTTCCGACGAGACTTTCTCCGTTTCCGGCAGGCCATTGACCGGTGAGTAGTCGGAAAAGGCTGGCATCAGATGCAGCGGCGTCGTGTAATATATCGCCGTTGGCACGCCGAGATGCTTGAGCTTCTTCACGACATTGTCGCGGTTTTTGACACGCAGTGAGTAATAGCCAAACCCGGACTTTGCGCCGGGAACGTGAGTCTGCGGCTTGGCGATATTGCCAAGACGAGAATCGTACTCGGCCGCGATGCGGCGGCGGGCTTCGCGTTCATCATCGAACACGGCGAGTTTTTCCAACAAGATCGCTGCCTGGAAAGTATCCATGCGGCCATTGAAGCCGACGCGAACTGATTCCTTGCGCGCGTCGTCGGTTCCGTGCCAGCGGATCGACGCCCAACGTTCGCGGTCGAGTGAATTCATGGAGAAAATCGCGCCCGCATCGCCATAAGCGCCCAGCGCCTTGCCCGGAAAAAAGCTGGTGGCGGTGGCCGGCGCCAGTCCGCCCACTTCCTTGCCATCCAGCTCGCCGCCGAAACTTTGCGCGCCATCGGACAGCACAAAGAGATCTTCGCGCTTGGCGATGGCGGAGATCGCGCGATAGTCAGCGGGGGATCCGAACAGATCGACAGGAATGACAGCACGCGGCTGCAGCTTACCTTCGGCGCGCACCGCAGCAATGCGGCGCTCGAGATCGGCGGTGTCGATATTGAACGTGTCCGGATCAATATCGACAAAAACCGGCGTCGCTCCGGCCAGCAAGATTGCGTTGGCGGTGGCGTTGTAGGTGAAAGCGGGCGCAAAGACGGCGTCGCCGGGTCCAACGCCGCGCGCGAGCAGCGGAATGATCAGCGCGGCCGTGCCGCTGGCGCAGGCGATCACCGTACTGGCGCCGGAACGTTCTGCGAGCGTTTCTTCCAGTTCTTCAATTTCGGGGCCGGCGATATAGCGGCCGTGATCGAGAACATCCTGCAAACGCTTTTCGATCGCCGGGCGGATGCGCCGCTGCTGCGCTTTCAAATCGATGAAGGCGATGTCGCCGACGCGAGACCGGCCGGCGATGGTGAGATTGACGACGCTGTTCATGCACGCAACCTTTCGGACGCTACTGTTTGGTCGGCGGCGCCTACAATGCCGGCGGCCTGTTCTATCGCCAGCGCCCATTCAAGCGCGCGGCGGCCGTCTTCGCCCGGAACAATGGGCGCGCCTTTATTTTCGATTGCAGCGACAAACGCGCTGGCCCCAAAAGCGAGCGGATCACGGAACGCCAAGGGCAATTCATCATCAGAGAACTGCGCCTGCAGCGGGGACGGCGTTGTATTGGTCGCTTTACGATTTACGAAATCAAACTCAATCAGGCCGTCTTCGTAAATCAGATTCATGCGTCGCTCGGGGCTGGCTGAGCGCCTCGATGCGGTGAGCATCACTGTCGATCCGTTGGTCAAGACGAGTTCCGCTTCGACGGCGTGTGCATCGCCGGTGGCGACAACGGATTTCAATTCCGCATCGGTCAGCGTTCGAATGAGGTCGATGTCGTGGATCATCAGATCGAGCACGACGGACACATCTTCGCAGCGGCCGGAAGAAGCCGTCTGCCGCACGCAGTTGATTTTGACCGGCGCAGCATCTCGGCCGAACAGTCCGGCCGCTTCGGCGACGTAGCGTTCCTGGTGGCCGACCTGAAGCACGACGCCCGCCGCTTGCGCCAGCGCGATGAGCTGGCTGGCTTCGCGCGTTGTCAGTGCGACAGGTTTTTCGACGAAGACATGCCGGCCAGCGCGCAGGGCCGCCTCAGCAAGTTCAAAGTGAGAGATCGCCGGCGTCGCAATGACGACCGCGTCGGCTCTCTCAAGCAGCGCCTGAAACGTCGTGGCGGCGAGAGTGTGGTTCTTTCCTGCGAGGGCGGATGCGCGTGCGTGATCGATGTCGAACACGCCGGCCAAATCGGCTTGGGGCAGGTCGGATATTTTACTGCAATGGTAGCCGCCAAACACGCCGGCGCCGGCTACGCCGATCCTGATACGCTTCGTCACAAAAATCCGCTCCGCCAGTTGCGCCCGTTATACCGGCGGGGCCAGCCCCCCTGAGTTAGAACGGGCCCCAAAGTCTTATTGTAGCCTGCGCCGTCTTGAGGGAAAGCGCAGGTGCAGCATTAAAATGATCACACTATATTTCCACCTGTTTCGTCAGGTGAACACTGTGTAATTTTACTCAAATTGCCGGACGAAATTCGTCAGACGACGCTGCGTTTTGCCTTGAACCGGTCCGCCAGAATGAAGGCGAGATCGAGCGCCTGACTGGCGTTCAGTCTTGGATCGCAGTGCGTGTGATAGCGCGAGTGCAAGTCGGCTTCGGAAATCTCCTGCGAGCCGCCAAGGCACTCTGTGACATTTTGGCCGGTCATCTCAAAATGCACGCCGCCCGGATTTGCGCCTTCTGCGCTGCAGACGTCAAAAAACGACCCGACTTCCGACAGGATCGCATCCACATGACGGGTTTTGTATCCATTTCCCGATTTTATGGTGTTTCCGTGCATTGGATCGCATGACCAGACAACATTCCGCCCTTCTGCGGTAATCCGCTTCACCAGGGGCGGCAGACCGTCGCCGACCTTGTCGGCGCCGAACCGGGAGATCAGCACGATCCGCCCGGCCTCGTTCTTCGGGTTGAGAATGTCGAGGAGACGCAGCAGTTCATCCGGCGGCAGGCTTGGTCCGCACTTCATGCCGATCGGGTTTTCAACGCCCCGGCAGAACTCCACATGCGCGCCGTCCGGCTGGCGGGTGCGGTCGCCGATCCACAACATGTGCGCGGACGTGTCGTACCATTTGCCTGTCGTTGAATCGACGCGGGTCATCGCGCTTTCAAAACCGAGCAGCAGCGCCTCGTGGCTGGTGTAGAAATCCACTTCGCGAATTGAGCGCACGGTCGAGCCGTCAATGCCGCACGCTTCCATGAAGGTGATCGATTCGGAAATCTTGTCGGCCAGCGCCCGATAGCGATCTTCCTGCGGATTGCCGGAAACGAATTCGAGATTCCACTTCTGAACGTTGCGCAGGTCCGCGTAGCCGCCGTAAGCGAACGCGCGAATAAGATTAAGCGTCGCCGCAGATTGTCCGTACGCCTTCAAAAGCCGTTGCGGGTCCGGCGCGCGCGAAGCAGCATCAAACTCCATGCCGTTGATATTGTCGCCGCGATAGCTCGGCAGTGTCTGGCCGTCCTGGTTTTCCGTCGGGGAGGAGCGAGGCTTGGCGTACTGACCGGCGATGCGGCCGACCTTGATGACCGGCATCGCGGCGCCAAACGTCAGCACCACCGCCATTTGCGCGGAACGTGTCGCGGATATTGTTCGGATGGAACTCCTTGAAACTTTCGGCGCAATCGCCGCCTTGCAGCAGGAAAGCCTCGCCCTTCGCCACGCGCGCCAGCGACGTCCGCAAGGTGCGCGCCTCGCCGGCGAACACCAGCGGCGGATAGGTCGAAAGTTCCGATTCGACTGCGGCGAGCGCGTCCGGATCGGGATAGTCCGACGGGATGTGCAGGGCGGTCTTGTCGCGCCAGCTCTGAGGCGTCCAGGTCATTTCAAAAACTCCTTACCGGATAAGTCCTTAGCCTGTGGATGGATGCGCTGCAACATGATGCGCGGCCCCGCTGGCGCGGCGGTGCGGCGGGTGACGGCCTAAACTTTGGCGGGAGAAGAGTTTCGCTGAATGAGCGTTCAGATTTTATGGCCACAGCTGCAAGACAGCGTCTCTGGCCATCGATGATGCTCCGTGTGCAGCGCGAGTATCGGCCCCAAAAAAAGCGCCCAAAAAATTGGGCGCTGAGTCGTCAGGGTTACATTTTAGGGTTGGTATCGCGCGAAGCCGGAGCGGGTGGAAACAGGGAACGCCGCGGCTCCGCGGATAGCGTTGTCGGTCGAGGCGTTACGCCTGTACCGAGAATTCCGAGACTTTGCCGCGGCGGATTTTGCACGTGGCTTTGACGGCTTCGCCGCCATCAGGCGAGAACTCGATCAGGATGGTTTTGACCGAAGCGCCGCCGACGGAAACGACTTTCGAGCTGTACGCGCCCGCGTTGACGACGCCTTGCTCTTCAGCGGCGGCGGTGCAGGCGTTGATGTTGCTGGTCCAGTCAGATGCATGGGCCGGGACAGCGGCAAATCCGGCGGCAGAGACGGCTAGGGCGGCTAACATTTTGTTTCGCATTGGGTTTCTCCATTTCAGCGATGCCCGGCGTGGCGCGTTTTTATTCACCGATTGATAACACGGCAGAGTTTACTATATAAAAATGAAGTGTCAAATATATTTTAAGCCGAGTGAGTGACATTTTTGAGAGCAAGACAAAATGCCAATTCCTGTAATAGGGTTAGCAAAAACAGCCCCGAAGGGGCCGGGAGGACGCCGAATGGCGCGGACATATAATCAGGACTGCATCCTGGCTCATGCGCTGGACCTGTTGGGCGAGCGCTGGACCCTGTTGATTCTGCGGGATCTTTTCCTCGGGCCGCAGCGTTTTGGCGATTTGCAGGCCGGCCTGCCGGGCATTGGCGCAAACCTGCTTTCCAAACGCCTCAAGGAGCTGGAGGAAGCAGGTCTCTTGGAGGCGGTCAGCACAGGCGACACGCGTGGACGCTACCGCCTCACGGAAACCGGAGAAGCGTTGCGCCCGTCAATTCGCACACTGATGAAGTGGTCGATCATGTACTTCATGGAGCGCCCCGATTCCTGCGCGGCGCGAGAGAGCATTTTCACCGATGAGTTGCAGCCGGACTCCGTTGCGCTGGCGATTGAGATTTTTGCCGGTTATTGCCCCGAACCGGACAATAATTATGTGGCGCATCTTTTGATCGATGATTTCCCCTACACCGTTTACAACATGAACGGCGCGATGACCGTGCGCAGAGGCGGCGACGGACCCGCGGTTGCAACCATCACCTCTGATGTTGCGACGATGATGCAGTCATTCCGAATGGAGCTGTCGCTGGGTGAAGCCAAGGCGCGGATGAAGATGAGCGGCGACCAAAAAGCGCTCGATCATCTTCTGCGCTGCATCGTGCACAAGGAAGCGCACGAAGAAGCCAATAGTGTTCCGCGGATGGCGGCAGCGTTTTAGACCGCGACCTCGAACGACGCTTCCGTCAATGCTTTCACATCATCGACGCTGACGCCCGGCGCCAGTTCCGTAAGGCGCATTCCCTTGGCGGCGTCGATCTCAAAGACCCCGAGATTGGTAATCACCATATCGACGACCGCCTTGCCGGTGAGCGGCAGCGAACACTCGTGGAGCAGTTTCGCATCTCCGGCTTTGGAGGCGTGGTCCATAACGACGACAACGCGCTTGACGCCGGCGACGAGATCCATGGCGCCGCCCATGCCTTTGACCATCTTGCCGGGGATCATCCAGTTGGCGAGATCGCCATTTTCTGCGACTTCCATCGCCCCGAGAATGGCCATGGCGATTTTGCCGCCGCGAATCTCCCGCATGGATCTGGCTCAACCGCGCCGCGCGAACTCTGGCGTCGAGCAATTCACCATCGTTCTTTCGTAACAGGTGGCGTGCTAACAACCCTGATCACAGGAATAGCGATCGT
>CAZAOB010000086.1:0-12847 GCA_964486635.1 uncultured Caulobacterales bacterium
GAAACACGCCAAGGACGACGATCATGGTTTCAACAAAGACCGTGAACCAGTCCTGACGGCGGATGGCGCCGGTGATGCGGCGGAGGATCATGAGCGCGCTCCGTTTTCGATTTTTCCGGCAAGACGCTCCGCTTCCTCGCGCAATGACTTCATGTCTTTCAGATGCCGATTGGTGTAGAGCCAGTAATTCTTGGCGGCCGCCAGCATGCGTGCATTATTACGGAATATCGCCGCCAGTTCGTCGGCGGTCGTCGCATCGACCGGCGAGAGTCCCGCCTCTTGTTGCGCGTCAACCAGTTCGACGCGGCTTTGCCCGAGGGCGTTTTCAAAACTGAGCGCCTTGTCCACATGGGCGTAATAGGTTTGGATCTCCCTCGCCAGCGCGGCGTCGCGAATGATGCCGATGCCCCCGGCGTTAATCATCGTGTCATAAGTCAGCCGGTTGCCGTCGAGCGTTGTGAGAATGAACATCGCGATGCCGATAGTATTGGGATCATTTTGCGCGTAGGGCGGCGATGGCTCAATCTCAATGGGTCCGCGTGCGGAATCAAATCCCTCGGGCAAAGGTTTGCCATCGGCCTGCTCAAGCAAATAGCTCATTGCAGACATGCGCAATGTCGACACCCGGATGACTTCGTCCATGTCGGCGATGTCGATGCGAATATCTTGCGCCAGTCCGTGAAGATAGGCTGCTTCGCGTTGATGGTCGGCCCGCGCCTCGTTCCAGTTATTGACCTGCAAACCGAGAAATACGCCAAGCACGACAATCATGGTTTCGACAAAGACCGTGAACCAGTCCTGACGGCGGAAGGCGGCGGTAATGCGGCGGAGGATCATTTCTTGCTTTCAAGTTTTGTTTGCATTTCCGCTACGTCCCGTCGCAGCCCATGCAGCCATTGCAGCATAAAAGTGGCGTTTCGTCTCCGGACACTGATCGCCGACAAGACGGCGAGGTCCGATCGCATGGCTTCAAAATCGGCCTGAAGTACGCCGTAGGTTAACGGTTTGCCTTCTTCAGAGATGGTGTTGTCAAACACGATTTTGGAAATGAAAACTTCTTCAACGACCATATTGCCATCAAAAAGGATGCTAAAGACGCCCGCTGTCCTCTGGATCGTAGCGTCTAGTTCCAGCAGATCAGCCCGTAGCTGGTCATCGCTGATCAGGTTCATTTCGCCAGCTGAGATGAGTTCGGTGATCGCCGGCGAACGCTGCGGCGGTAAAGACCCCGTGAACGCCGTGTCGAGATCCCGCTCGAATTGCTCGCGATCGTCTGGCGCTGCTGCGCCCGACTCGATGTCGTCCATGAGGCGGGAAAAAGCGTTAAAAATCTCGACGTAAATTTCGATTGAAGTGTCGATCTGATTGGTCATTCCCCGATGGTCTGACACGAGGCGGTCCATGATCAGGGTTTCGCGCTCGCGATCCGCGCGCTCTGCATTCCAGTTGTTAACCTGTAGGCCGAGAAAGACGCCAAGCACAACGATCATCGTTTCGACAAAAACCGTGAACCAGTCCTGACGACGGAAGGCGTCAGTGATGCGGCGAAGGATCATTTTTGCGCGGCCTCAATCTCTTCGATAATGGATTGCGTTATTGTGATCAGCTCATCCGCCATGCGTTCAGACGCTAAAGTGGTGATCAACAGTTTTTGGTAGAATTCGCGATTTGCGACCACCAAATCGAAATCATAATCATAGAGGACATTGTCCCTGGACGAAACGTCCGGATTGAGAAAGACGCCGCTTTCGGCGCCGTTGCCGATGCTCGAAAACAACGCTCTTTGATCGGAAGCGTGCTGCTGCATGACCGCGACAACATTTCTGTAATTCACCACCGACTGTCTGAGTTCAGGAGACGACAGCTCCATCAGGCCGCCGGACGAAATGAGGATTGTCGCAATGGGCGCTTCAAAGACGTAGCTCGGCGCATTTCTGGACTTATCCAGTGCGTCCAAAAAAGCGTCCCGGTCTTCAGGCTCTGCGCCGTCGCGTATGGTGCGCAGAATATATCTGATCGCCTCGATCGCCTCCTCTTTCGCTTCCTTGGAGTCGATCACGCTGCTGACGTCATCGACAAACCCATCATGCATCTGGACGAGGAGGGCGGCCTCCTCATTCATTGCCACTCGCACCGCGTTCCAGTTGTTGACCTGCAAACCGAGAAATACGCCAAGCACGACAATCATGGTTTCGACAAAGACCGTGAACCAGTCCTGACGGCGGAAGGCGGCGGTAATGCGGCGGAGGATCATTGGGCGGGCTCCTCATGGTCGAGGTCGAGCGCCTCATCGAGTGCGCGATGGAGTTCGGCAAGGCTTTCGCTCACTCTTGCGTTGTCGCGCACATGAAAAGCGAAGTTCGCCTGATTGATCTCATAGTCGTTAATGAACGACGGGTCGGTCCTCATTGCGTCCTCGTCGCAAACAAAGGACGCCGGGGCGGGCACGCCAAAAATTTGAGACGGCGATGAAACCCGGATCAACTGCGCATAATCTGACGGAAGCTGCTTTACGGAGGTCGCTATTCCCGCGCCGGAGTCACGCGCTCGCGCCCGCGGGAGCAGGAACGAGCGCAGGGCTTTTGAGATGCCTTCCTGTTGCAATAACGACAGCCGTCCCGAGGATTGAAGTTCGATCAGGGAGGCAAGATCGTCGGTTGGATTGGATATGGCGTAAGAAAGCGCGATGGCCTGACACTCATTATCTGTGATCGGGCGTTCGAGCTCGCCGAACAGCACCGGCTTCACGGCATCGAGCGAGCCCTGCCAGCGATTGCGGATTTCAATCAGGGGCGCCCGCACCGCTTGAAGGTCGACGACTTCTTCGTGCAGCCGCTCGGTGTAGGATGCTTCCATCTGCCTGCGCCCGCGCTCCTGCGCCCATTCCTGAACCTGCAAACCGACAAACACGCCGACAACGACAATGACGAAGTCGAGCCCCACCGCCGTCCAGTTCTGAGCCTTCACATGTTCAATGACGTGGCGCAGGAGCATCAATCTATCCCCAGCGCTGACTGGCGCGCGTCGATCAACGCGCCGGTTTGGCGGTATTTCTCAAGCATGGTGGCGGCCAACGCGAGGCGACCCTCGGTGAACGCCGAACGGTAGAGAAGTGCGTTGCGAAAGGCCCTCGTTTTCATGATCTCCGGCGTCGGGCGCTCCGGTATGTCGGTCGAGAGCCATTGCAGGCGCCGGTGGCCGGAAAGATCGGTTTGCTTGAAAATAGCGTCCACTTCGAACTCGCTCACCAACATCGGGTCCGAGAAGAGATAGGTGATTTCTTCTTCGTCGTCCTGGCTGCGCGTCGCATTGGCGATCTCGGCGCTGAGGGCCTGAAGCTCGGAGATGAGGGCCGGGCTCTTGATCAGGCCGAGCCGGCCGGCGCTTTTGAGGGATTCGAATGTCGTCTGACTGATGTCGAGCCGGCGCAGCTGAAAGAGCGCGACCAGCACCAGCCTGTCGCGTTTGGCCGGCGCAAGAGTCGCCTCCGGATCGACTGAGAATTGATAAAGCTCGGCCCGCGCTTCCTCCTGCCGCTGCATCTCGTCGATCATCGTCTCCAGATTGCGAATCGAATAGGCGACGTCCTCCTCCATCGCCTCAAGATAGCCGGCTTCGGACGCGCGTTCCCCGCGCGCCGCGTTCCAGTTCGAGACCTGAATACCGATGAAGACGCCGACGACGACAATGACGAAGTCCAGCGCGACCGCAGTCCAGTTCTGGGCTTTGAGGTGTTCGGTAATGCGGCGCAGAAGCATGGAATCCCCTCCGAATCAGTAGGAGAATATCATGAATGCTGAATGGCCGCTTTGGGCGAGGTGCGCGCGTCAAATAACGCTAATGTCCGTTTTGAGGATTAAGGCGGCATGCGCGATAGGCCGCTATGCGGCGCTTTTAATGGTTCGGAGTAGGTCAATGAAAATTCTGGCTGATGAATAGCTTTTTTGTCTGCCGATGCTGATGCTTGACGAGCGGACCGGCATGCCATTGATACATTGCCGCCCGAATTCAAGCTTAGCTCTTACAGCCGCAGCAGATAGAGTATCTTGTTTTCCAAAAATGGTTTCCACTCCCAAGCTCCACGCTTCTTAGAATTTCACCATTTAGGCGGCGCAATTCTAAGGGACATGATAGGTGAGGGACATCAATCGTCGTGACTAACAATCCCGGCGAGTCTAGAAAATCGCTCGGAACACTTCGATTCGTCAGACTGCAGACTGTTCCCTGTTCCATTCGAGAGCGCAATGTCAGCACGTCGAACCTTTTACTTTCAGTCGATCAACAGGGGAGTCTAACTCGCTTTTAATTCTAGGGCAGAAACAGTCCTTAGCAGCGGCAAAGTCTCCATGTTCCTCACTGACCCATGTTCGTTAATCATATTAGCTTAAATTTTATTTTAATTTGACTCTTTTCGCTCATGCAGCGAGCGCGAAACTTTTTCAATATCTAGACAGACGGTGTTCAGCATCACACGATCTGGTTCAACGCAATTGGTTAACGAGGTGAATTTTAGACCTCAACGAAAAAAACGGCCCACCGAAAAGCGTTCCAATTTGGGCCAAACAGACTACGGCATTAAGTTATTCAGGGTGTGTCTCGCCGCCTCAACATTAAGATAATGGCGACCTGGAACAGATTTTAATCCAAGTTTACCATCTTTTTGTATCGCATACGAGAAGAGCAAATTGTTTCTTTGATAGAAATACCGGAACCGGGGAGAGCGTTATGCACACGGCCAAACGTTGCGTTGAAATCGGGAAACAGGTGATCGAGGGGCTTTGCACGATGCAAATTAAGCCGACACCGGTGTGCTATCAGGTCTGGTATGAACACCTCAGCAATGACAACCACGCCCTGTCACTCGCTATCAACGAAAAAGCGGAATCGGGTCAGCCGATTAATGATGAGTTTTTGAGTTCACTGCACGACCAGTTTCTGCGATCCAACGGAAACGATCCCAAACTGGCAGCGGCTCTGCAGATAGTGTTCAAAGAAGTCGGAGTCATCGAACATGCAGCACGAGAGCTTCGATCCAGCGCGCAGGACTTCAACTCTGAAGTGAAGAGCATCGCCGGCGATGTATCAGATGAATCAATCTCACCGGAAGCGCTTCGATCTGTCGTCGGCAAGCTGGCTCAAGCTGTCGCGGCGTCACTCAGCAAAAATGAAGTGTTGGAACAACGGCTAAACGCCGCGACACAACAGATTGGCGCGATGCAAAAAGAGATCAAAGACATTGACGATAAAGCGAATACAGATTCCCTGACCCAAGTTTCAAATCGTCGGAAATTCGACTCATTTCTTTCTCAAGCGCTGCTCGACGCCTCAGCATCGAATCAGCCGGTGTCCATGATTATTTGTGATGTAGATTACTTCAAACAGTTCAACGACACGTGGGGCCATCAAGTAGGGGATCAAGTGCTTCGCTTTATAGCTTCCACACTTAGTAAGAACGCCAAGGGAAAAGACCTTGTTGCTCGATATGGCGGCGAAGAATTTGCAGTTGTATTGCCTGATACGCCGCTAGAAAGCGCCCGCGCTGTAGCAGAAAGCATGCGTGCGGCAATTGAAGTCACCAATCTGCACAAGAAATCCACGAAGGAATCCTTGGGCACAATCACAGCCTCTTTCGGCGTGGCTCAGTTTGACGGCGCGATGTCGGAATTGGACCTTGTGCAGTTTGCCGACGATGCTCTCTATGAGGCGAAACGAAATGGTCGAAACCGGGTTGAGGTTGCAAAAATCTTTTCATCGACACGCGCCGCCAAGGTGGGCTGACGATTGCCGGAAGTGGAGTAACGGAGCTACTCGGCTCCACTCTTTGATTCCTGCAGCAAATAGTGACTGGGCAAAAAATCGCCGCGAAAGAAGTGTTCTAACGGCGGCATTTTAGCCTTACCTAATGCCGTTCAGCGTACTACGCCAAGCCACATCGCGAAACGGGCCCCAAGGGAGCCCGCTTCGTTCGGCGTACTCGCGAACGCGATGGGGGACAAACGCGCCCGAGACGGCTTTACATTGCCGTCCGTGACATCATAACAAATTTACTTAGCCTGGTCAAAATAGAGGGTGCGGGATCGCAATGCGATTATTTGATGCGTACGGGAATTACCGGGATGTTTTCGCCTTTGTAGATGCCGCCCAAAATGGGTTTGATATAAATAATCGTTCCTAGTCGCATCTGCCGAGTGGCGGGTGGAAGCACGAATTCATGAGAAGTTGACTTCCCAATTAGTCTCATTGGACCAAGGCTATCGCCAACAAAGAATTCCACTGAGTCGAACAATCCGGAATTTAGGTTGTGATCATCTGTAATGCGCAAAAAGCGTTGCTGAAAAATCGGGTCATGTTCAAGAAATAGTTTTAGCCTGGAGACCTTGGGGATGGGTATGCCTTTATCGGCATCGAACGGCCGGCCGTTCACGTGCAGCGAAACCCTTGGACTCGGAATTGGCAGCACCGGTAGCAAAAAGCGCCTCTGCGCTTGCAGTCCCTCTCCATCCTCAAACATCACCGTGAAATCAGCGCTCCCTGCGGTTGTTGGAGTGAAGTTGGCCCAAAACCCCATAGTTCCCATTTCCGAAACCGAAGATATCTTCGATTGATCATTTGCGGAAATTGCGGACACCTTCGTCTGCACCGGAGTGTCGTTGTACAGGTCAATAATGAGAGTGCCCGGCACCCCAGTATAGAATGCACCTTCTCTGACCGAAATTGCGGCCATTCGCTTTGCACCAACTTTTTCCATGACGTAGGTAAGCTTGTGGCAATCTGGAACGATGCCGTCTTGGGCGTTGGGTGCACTTCCACGGAGTCCCGGATAACAATGAATCGGGTCGAGAGCTAAAGGGGCGAAGGATTGTTGGGCGATCACGAAGGCGGTTGTGAAATTTGCATGGGCAGTTGCGCTGAATAGGAGCGCGGATAGCACGACAATTGCGCCGGTGTGGTTCCTTAGTCCGAAGTGCATGATCTCTCTCCCTGCTGCGATTGAGAGCGATCAAAGCACATTTCGACCGTCCTTGACTACAAGTGTCCGGCAGAACTGTGTCCAGGAAGATGATCTGAGTGACCGATTAATCTCGGTTTTAAAAAGAAAAGCCGAGATATTTCGGAAAGCGCCAAGCCGGAAGCAATTGTCTCCAATAAGATTGAAATTGAGTTGTGCTTGGGCCGCTGCGAAAAGACGGACCCGTCGGCATGTGCCATTAACGTTGCAGTTCAGCCTTAATGTCACTGGCACGGTGAATATGAATCAGAACGTCCTCAAACTGCTAGTATTAAGCTGTTCTCAAATGTCTCCTTTGAGGATATTTAAGAAATCCGCCTGGCGCGCAAAAGGGGACATTAGTGAAATGCCGTCACAGGTTCCCATACTGTCTAATTGCGCCCATTAGATATAATGGAACCATTGGATTTGGTCCTATTTTTTTCCGGACCAGAAGGGCGTTCGTTTCGGGTTCACGGCCAATGACCAGCCTGCTTTTTTAGCGGCGCGTCAGTAAAGTGTCGATGACGTTCTCGCCGACGGCGCGGCCGAGCCTCGTTCCTTCCACCGAATCGTAGCGGAAATGAATGCCGAGATAGACCCGTGATAACGCGCATTCCTCGGCGGCTTTTGAAAATCGTTTGAAACGGCGCGTCGGCGGATGCATTTCGAGTGGCTCGGAATACGGTCCGGCGATGTCAACGGTTTTTGTCACCATTTCGAATTTGTGGGCGTCACCGAAAACGTCGGAAAACGCGGCCATAGCCGCCGCGCATACAGCGCCGTGTGCGGAAGGGTAAGACGGAAAGGCGTAGGTGTGGCGGTGCGTATTATTCCAATTCGCCTCTGGTGCCGTATCTGGATTGCCGTCATTTTCAGCCCAGCGGATCGCTGTATAGGGCCGCCAGTGATTGTAATAAAACTTGTTTTCAAAAACACTCACATAGGCGTCGAAAATGCCCATGTTGATCAGCGCGAACAGACGCGCGGTTTCGGTGAGCGACAGGTGCTTCTCAATCGCCAGTTTTCGCGCAAGCCGGTTGTGGGAGTTCTCCGCAAAGTCTTTCCACCACAAGGCCAGATGTGTCTGATCGGCGGTGCGAGTCATCGACTGGAATCGGCCCACTTCTTTGACCTCATTGAAGGCTTGCGTATAGGCGTCGCTGTCGATCGCTGGCGGAGGCGGTGCGCGGAACTGATCGGCAGATTTCAGCGCAAAGCCCTTGGCGTGTGCCCACGCGGCGCCGAAGACAAAGCCTTGTGGCGTGCCGCTGTGATCGGGAAATTCTGCATAAACGCCCGGCCCCATCGGATGAAGCTGATAGTCGACTTCGGTGTTCCAGTTGTCGCCAACACGCGTTGCAAGGGCAGCGCGCGCCGCCGCGCCACCAACCACCTCGCTTGCGGATTTCGCCGGGCTTTCGTCGATCTTGGCAAGCTGCCGGTCGCGTAGCGCGGCGAACTCAGCGGCCTTATTCGGATATAGATCTGCGGCCACGGCGTAAGCGGCATGTGCCAAGGCCGCGCCCGGTTCTGCCGATGACGCGTGCTCATGATAGGCGTAGGAGTTAAACTCACCTTCGATGGCGTTGAGCGAGTCGTGGATTGCAAGATGCATGATCGCCGCAGCGCGCACGCCCTTGAGCGTCAAAAAACCGTCCTCCGCCTGCGCAGATGAAAGCAACAGTTCGTTCCATTCTATGACAGGAGTAGCGGTTTCCGCTCGCGCTTTGAATGCGGAACCCACCAGCAAAAGAAGGATGAAGATCAGGCGCATGACGAACACTCCAATTGATTGGCAAACCGTAGCGACGAGCTTACAAATCCGCTACTACTAAAACTGTAGCAATCGCAAAGGCAGTACTCATGGCCGCGAAAGCCCGATCGAGCGCCGGCTATGGTCAATATTGCCCGTTGGCGCTGGCCTCTGAGACATTGGGCCGACGGTGGACCATTCTCGTGCTCAGCCGCGTCATCGAGGGCTGCGCTACTTTCAGCGACATTCATCGCGGTGTGCCACGCGTTTCGCCGTCGCTTCTTTCGTCACGCCTTTCTGAACTCGAACAGGCTGACCTCGTGGAACGTAAAATTGTGAAAGGTGCGCGCCATGCGCATTACAGGCCCACACAAGCGGCCCTGGAATTGGAGCCGTTGCTGAATAATCTTGCAGAATGGGGACAGCGTTGGGCTCGCGACATGAAACACAATGATCTTGATCCGGGATTTCTCGCTTGGAGTATGCATCTCAGAATGGACGTCGATGCGATGCCCAAAGCGCGCACGGTCATACAGTTTGAATTTTCTGGCGTTCCCACGGACTTCCGTCGTTTCTGGCTGGTTAGCGAAGGCGGCGCCATCGACATGTGCCTGAAGCCGCCGGGGTTTACAGTCGATCTTGCCGTCAGTTCTGATATCCGTATTTTTGTCGAAGCATGGCGCGGCATTCGGGATTTGCGCGCAGAGATTCGGGCGCGGCGCATCAGGCTCGTCGGCGCGGTGGCGCTCAAGAAAGCGTTTCCAGATTGGCTGATGCTCAGCCAGTTCGCAGCGGTCAAGCGAAAACGAAATGGGCGCGAAACAAGGCTTCAACACACAACGGATAAGCCTCACTAACGCATGAACAAAAGACAATTCAAGTTAGCTTGTTTCCATTGCACAGCGGGTGTCGCGAAGATATCGGTCAACCCAGTCACTATATTCGGTCTATGACTACCAGGGTTATGAGAGTTACCTGCGGTAATGTCCGGTTTGAGGATGGTCCCGAAGTCACCGATGCGCGCAAAAGCGGACATTTGAAATCCGTGAAAGGAATAGGCATCTTTGTCCCATTGCGACCGACGGCCCTGGTTCGGCTCGATGCCATGAATTGGCGACTGACGTCTGTTCACAGCGGCGTTTCAGTTTTCGCAGTGCGGCTACCGCATACGCAAAAGAACAGCCGAAATGACCGGCTGCCGGCGATTTGGTCCAACATTCGAGGAGCGGGTCAGTTTGACATCAGCGGGCCGGATGCGCAGTCGCGGTCTATGAGTGTTATCG
Organism: uncultured Caulobacterales bacterium; assembly: GCA_964486635.1. Classification (GTDB taxonomy): domain Bacteria; phylum Pseudomonadota; class Alphaproteobacteria; order Caulobacterales; family Parvularculaceae; genus Hyphococcus. Next base: position 10,028 of record CAZAOB010000086.1, read on the forward strand.
GGGGGAAACAGAAGTTATGCTGCCACAATTTGGCCAGCATAATCCACATATTCAACACAGCGCTTTTCCGCAACGCAACACGTTTCAGCATTTTCGATCATTTTACCGCCGCATTGACTGCAATTCCTTTGGCTTTTGCAAAACACATTCTCCAAAATAATTGAGCAGGCCCCGTTAATAGCGCTTAAGTCTTGCATGCAGCTCCAACTGTGCTTTACTTCAGTGGGGTTGTCCAAAGGTCGATAAACGAGGGGATCAATGAAGCTAAAGTATTGCTGGGCTGCGGCTTTTCTGTTGGCCGTCGTCGCAACACCGGCGCATTCTCAGGAACGATCAGCTGTAAAGCAAGGTTTTGAACTTACCGCGAATAGCGGGAAACGCATTTTAATGTTTCGACCTGCAGTCCGGGTCGGCGCTCAATCGACGGGCGGCATGTTCGAGCCAAATGCAGAATGGACAGAGCAAGCGAAACAAAACCTTCAAGCGGCGCTCGAAGAATTACAGTCCAAACTTGGCAACGAATTGATTATTGCACCGGAATCGTATGGGGAAGACGCCCAGGTCGTCAACGAACACATGGCTTTGTTCGCTGCAGTTTCACAAGCCGTAATCGAGTACCAATTTTTTGTCGGCAATCGCCTGCCCACAAAGAAGCGCGACAACAAAAACGATGTGTTTGATTGGTCCTTAGGAGAAACTGTCGCTGACCTGCCCGGCGCAGACGCCGCTGATTACGGGTTGTTTATATATAATCGGGACGCTTACGGTGCGACGGGTCGAAAAATGCTCCAAGTCGTGGCGATGGTAGGCGGCATTGCCGTCAAGTCGGGCGAGCACGTCGGATATGCGGGCTTGGTCGACTTAAGAACCGGCGATCTATTGTGGCTGAATGCGGACGCCGAAATGGGCGGCGATGTCCGTGATGTCGACGGCTCGAAAAAGCGCGCGTGGCAATTACTGGAAGACTTTCCCGGCAGCAACATCGGGGAAGAATGATGTCCCCCTCAAAATCTCGTTTAATTGTCGCTGGCGCTTTGATCCTGTCGGCTTTTGACATGGCGTCTGCCGCACCGGCTCCGGTGCCGCCGCCTTTCGAGGGCGTCTATCAGCCTCAAGGATTGGATGAGGTCGGCCTTTGGCACGAAGACGATGAAGGAGAACGGAATCTTGCATCTTCGTCAATGCTTATTCGAGACGAGAACCTCACCGCATATTTGAAAAGCGTGCTTTGTAGGGCGGTGGGCGATGATCGGTGCGGCGCTGTACGCGTCTATGTTTTGCGCGAGCCGACCTTTAACGCAACAATGTCGCCAAACGGGACACTGCGCATATTCAGCGGGCTGCTCCTTCGAATGCGCAACGAAGCGGAACTTGCGGCTGTGTTAGGCCATGAGTTTGGTCACTTCGAAAGAAGGCACGGCCTGATGCGCTTCAAAAAAACGCGCAGCAGCACCGATATCATCGCGTGGGCGGAGGTATTAGCGGGCTTTTCGCAAAATTCCGATGTCAGACTATCATACCAAAACCTTCAGATATCGGTTTACGGAAATCTATTTCGGTACAATCGGGATAACGAGCGTGAAGCGGACCTGCTAAGCCTTGGGTATTTGAATAAAAGCGAACTGCGGCCGCAAGCAGCTTCAGAAGTCTGGCAAAATATAATGGGCGAGCTTGAGACGTCTGCGTCCGCGAGGGGCTTAAAAAAGCCGAAGTTCGACAGAATCGCATTCACCGCCTCCCATCCGCCCGAAAGCGAAAGAGCAAGCTATCTTGCTGAACTCGCAGAGCCCGACGGAAACAGCCGCGACGATGGAAAGGAGCGTTACCGATCGGCGTTGGCGGAATGGCTGCCGGTTTTTCTCGAAGATCAGATCAAGCTGAATGATTTCGGCGCCAGCGAGTACATAATTTCAAGACTATCCGAAAGCGGCTGGACGGCGGACTTGTGGCATGCGCGAGGAGAGCTCTATCGCACGCGCGGAAATCAGAGGGATTTGGTCTACGCCGCGCAATTCTACGCCAATGCAATTGAGCTCGATCCCTCGCTTGCCGCTGCATATCGCGGATTAGGGCTGTCGCTGATTAAGACCGGAGAAAAGTCAAAAGGTCAGGCCGCGCTCGGAAGATATTTGGAGCTGAAACCGGATGCTGAAGATGCGAACATGATTCAATTTTTGATGCCGAAGGAGCCGACATTATGATTTTTCGCCGGATGCTTATTGGCTTCAGCGTTGCGCTTGTGTCGTCACTTGCGATTTCGACAGACGCCAATGCTCATAAATTGCGTGCGGGGGGCAAAACCGTTGATGTTGCAGGCTCCGATCTGGTTGTCACGCCGTCGCGAGACTGGAATAAGCTCGGCGAAAAAATCGGAAAATCAACCGAGTCGTGGACGCTTGACGGCGAGCAACTAAACGACGTGACCTTTTTTGCAGGGATAGAGTCGGGCAAGCCGCTTGTGAAAGAGCGCGACAAGAAGCGCGACCCGCTGCCGAAATTTAGCGGAGACATGCTGCTTATTGAAATTCCGGAGCTCTTGGAAGGCACATACAGGACTTATAAGAGCATCGCGACTTTCGAGCTATTATCTTCTGAGCCGATATCGTTTCTAGAAGCTGAAGGCGTACTCTTTAAATACAGGTATATCGACGAAGACGAGTTGACCCGGGACGGCGAAGCAAGAGCGGCGATGGTCGACGGAAAGCTATACATGATTACATTTGATGCGCCGAGCCGGAATAATTTTGAGCGCACGATCGAGGAATTTAGAGCGATCGCGGACTCTGCGCGAAGGCAATAGAGTAAGCAGGTCATGCCAAA
>CAZAOB010000087.1:0-10039 GCA_964486635.1 uncultured Caulobacterales bacterium
CAGATATGGCTATTGCGACCATAACCCGCGCCGCCGCAAGGTAAAGTTGCCGCTGACGTGAATTGCCGGGACGCGCGCGCGGCGATATGTTTTCCCCATGTCGCGTCTTCGCAATATCGAGACCATGGCGCCGGTGACCAAGGGGCGCGCTTCCGCCGCCTCGGCGCTCGATGAGCTGTCGCCGGGCGATACGGTGTTCGACGCGATCCTGTCGCCCAATCGCTCGCTGCCCAATGCGGGTTTTGTTGCGGTGATGAGCATTGTCATCATCTCCAATGTATTTTTCGGAACCTATTTCTTTTTGCTGGGCGCCTGGCCTGTGGTCGGATTCTGCGGGCTGGATGTATTGGCGGTCTGGCTCGCCTTTCGCTTGAGCTATCGTCAGGGGCGGCTGCGCGAACGGGTGCGGGTCAGTCCCAACGTTATGTGGGTGGCGCGGGTCCTGCCCTCGGGTCATGAGACCCGCTGGCGGCTGCAGCCCTTCTGGACCCGCGTCTCGATCCAGCGCCCGATCGGCCATGAAAGCCAGGTCCGCGTGACGTCAAAAGGCGGCACGCTGATTTTGGGCTCTTTCTTGTCGCCCGAAGAGCGCGGCCGTTTCGCAGATGCTCTTGCCAACGCCATCGGGCGCGCCAGCTTGGGCAATTCGCGCGGATAGGCTAAAGGGTCTCCCCGCTCAAACCGGATCGGACGGAATGCTAAGCTTTTTCCTGGTTGTTTTTGTATTGCTCGCGCTGGCGGGCGGACTCTACTGGCTCTGGTTGAGAAAGATTGCCGGCGAGGTCGCTGAGGGCGCCGCCTATGAATGGGCCTTCATGCAAAAGCATGAGCCTGAATTTCTGGTCGGCATCACCGAAGAACAGTTTCGACAGATCTATGCGCGCGTTCACACGCCGCGATTCCCGGCGTATGCGCTTGTCGCCACAGCGACGTACTTTGTGACGATGCCGGTCACGCTCGGATTGTTGAGCGCCGGCGCATGGGCGGCGGAGAAGGTGGGCTTTTTGCCGGAACCGGTCGAGATTGTCCGTTATGTAAGACTTGGCGGGGCTAAGGCCACCGAGCCATGGCAGTGCGACACAATCTGTCAGATGCAGATCGCCGAATCGTTTTCAGGATTCTACTATTTCTTTGGAATCATCGCCGCCTGGCTGGTGATCGTCTGGCTATTCATGCGGCGGTTTCATGCCCGCAGGCCGGGCTTGCTCAGAGACGAGATTATCCGGGCGCGAACCTAAAAGGAGACTTGTTTTGCGTTACCTGCATTCGATGGTGAGGGTGAAAGACCTCGATGCGTCGCTCGAGTTTTACTGCAACAAACTCGGTCTCAACGAAGTGCGCCGCTATGAAAGCGAGAAGGGTCGATTCACGCTGGTGTTTCTCGCTGCGCCGGAAGATGTGACGCGCGCCAAAGAAGAAAAAGCGCCGCTGGTGGAGCTCACCTACAATTGGGATACTGAGGAATATGACGGCGGCCGCAATTTCGGGCACCTCGCTTATGAGGTCGACGACATTTACGGTCTTTGTCAGTCTTTGATGGATGCGGGTGTCACCATCAACCGCCCGCCGCGAGACGGCCACATGGCGTTCTTGCGCTCGCCGGATGGAATTTCCATCGAGTTGATCCAGAAAGGCGATGATCTGGCGCCAGCCGAACCGTGGGCGAGCATGGCGAACACCGGCTCCTGGTGATCCAAGTTTAGGTCTTCTTTAAGTCCGGGGCGCGCAAATGGCGAGCGCCATCCAGCCGACGCAATTGAAAGCATTTCATGACGGGAATTTCCGTTCCATCCGACCCGGTTCAACTTGAACGCGTCACCAAGCGCTACGGCGCCTTCACGGCAGTGGATGATCTGTCGTTTTCAGTGCGGCAGGGAGAAATATACGGCTTTCTCGGTCCGAATGGCGCGGGCAAGACGACAACCTTGCGGATGCTGCTCGATATCGTGCAGCCGAGCGAAGGGCGAATTTCAGTTCTCGGTTCGTCATCGGCGATTTCGGTGCGCCGTCGCATCGGCTATCTGCCCGAAGAGCGCGGCCTCTACCGCAAGATGAAAGCGGTCGATTCGATTGCGTATTTCGCGCAGCTGCGCGGCCTCTCGAGCGGCGCGGCGAAAAAGAAAGCCTTCGCGCTTCTGGAGCAATTCGGGCTCGAGAAATTTGCGCGCTCAAAAAACGAAGCGCTATCGAAGGGCATGGCGCAGAAAGTTCAATTGCTCGCGACAATCGCTCATGAGCCTGAGTTGTTGATTCTTGACGAACCGTTTTCCGGCCTCGATCCCATCAATCAGCAAACACTCGAAACCCTGATCGCCGACCAGCGCGCCAATGGACGCACGATCATGTTTTCGACCCATGTGATGCAGCATGCGGAACGACTTTGCGATCGGTTCTTGATCCTGGCGCAAGGGCGCAACCGGTTTGAAGGAACACTGGCCGAAGCGCGGGCGGCGTTTGGCCAGCGTCTGCACGTGCGGTCATCGGCGCCGGCTGCAGCGTTTGAATCATTCGCCGGCGTTGTCTCCGTAAGGCTTGAGCGCGATGGCGGCCATGAGGGCGAATACGAGATTGAACTGGCTGACGGCGCTGATCCGCAGGTCTTTCTGCAGCAGGTTGTCGCGGCCGGCATTCAGGTGACGAAATTCGAGCAGGCGGGCGCGACGTTGCACGATATTTTTGTTTCGCTTGCGGGTGACGAAGCGGCGGCGCTTGCGCCGATGGCGGAGGCTGCGGAATGAAACAGGTCCTGCTCATCGCCTGGCGCGAATACAAGCAATATGTTTTCTCGCGCGGCTTTCTGATTTTTCTGGTGATGTTTCCATTCAGTCTCGTGGCGATCACTGCCGCCATGGGCCTGGTCGAGCGCAACAAGCCGGTTCGCGCCTTTGTCGTCTACGACCAGACCGGCCTGTACACAGCGGAAATCGACGCTGAAATCTTGCGGCGACACGGGCTTGCCAGTTTGAGCGCCTGGGACGCCTATGTGCGCGCCAGCGTGATCGGCGACATCGATGCTATCGAGGAGCCATTCCGGCCGGACGGCGTCAATGATGCGCGGGTTCGCGCCATCGACGCGGCGGGCGGTTACGCAGCGGCGCAAAGCGCCGTTAGTGAGATGGTGAAACCGGGCGCACCCTTGTTCACGCCGCCGCGCGCGCAATTCGAGCGGGTCGCAGGGCCTGAAGCGCTCAGCGCGGCCGGCGGCATCGAGGACGCGGAAGCGATTTTGCGTCCATTCCTGTTGGAAGAGCGTGGAGTGAAGAACGCCGAAGGGGAGACGACGCGACTATTCGCGGCGGTGCTGATCCCTGATGGCTTCGGCGCCGGCGATGATGCGCCCGCCGCGCAATACTGGAGCCGAAACCTGACGGATGTCGCGCTTGAAGATGTGGTCGGTGACGCGCTTGACGCGGCGCTGAAGCGCGCAGCGGCGCTGGAGCTGGGTGTTACGCGCGAATCGCTTGACCGCGTCGCCTCTATCGCGGCGCCGTTCGATTCTTACCGCCCCGACCGCGCGCCGGACGAGGCGCAGCTCGGCGTCGCTGACCGAATCGAGACCGCGTTGCCGGCGGCGCTGACCTATATGTTGCTGGTGATCATTTTTGGCGTCGGCAATCTCCTGCTCACCAATACGATTGAGGAACGCTCCAACAAGATCGTCGAAATCCTTCTGTCGTCAGTCACCGCCGGGCAGTTGATGATGGGCAAGCTGATCGGGATCGGCGCGGTCGGGCTCACCATGCCGGCGATCTTTCTGGTAGGGGGCATTGCGGGCTCGGCGACGCTGGCTTCAGGCGGGCAGGACATTGCCGGACCGGTGATGAGCGCGCTTTTCTCGTCGCCGCTTTTGCTCATCTACCTGTTCTATTTCTTCGCCGCCTATGTGATTTTCGCGATGATCTTTCTCGCCATCGGCGCGGTTTCGAATTCGCTGCAGGATGCACAGTCCTATATGGGGCCGGTGATGATCATCGTCTTTGCGCCGCTGCCTTTCATGATCATGGTGTTTCAAAATCCGAACGGCTTTATCGCGTCGCTGCTGACATGGATTCCGATCTATACGCCCTATGCGGTGATGATGCGCGCCGCCTCCGACCCGCCGCTGTGGGAGATTGTCGGCGCGACGGCCTTGATGATCGCCTTCGCCATCGTGCTGGTGCGGTTTATGGGCCGAATTTTCCGCAACGCCATTTTGCAGTCCTCGCCGCCTAAGGCGCGCGAAGTCTGGCGCCTGGCGAGAAAAGACGGGGTTTGACTAAGGCGCATAGCCTTCAAGGATGATAATCCGCGACGTCGCATTGTCCGTCCGCAAGGAAAGTATCTGCTGATACTCGGGCGCGTTATAGAACGCGCGCGCAGCGTCGTAGCTCGCAAATTCAAGCACCACCATGCGGCCGACAGGCGCTTCGCCTTCGGTTGTCTCGCTTCTCCCCGCCCGGACGATGTATTTGCCGCCAAACGCTTCGACCATGGGCGTCACCGCCGCCAGATAGTCCTTGTAGGGTTCGGGGTTTGTGACAGCGATTTCCGCCAGAATGTAGCCCTTCGGCTGGCCCGGTGCGCTGCTTTCCGGCGTCGCTCCGGATATGGCGCGAGAGCAGGCGGCGAGCGCCAGCGCCGTCAACACGATCACCCATGATTTTCGCCGCGCCATTTGTTGTCTCCCATGCTAGATTAGGCATCCCTTATAGCGGAGATATGCCATGCCGGAAAAGCGAATTGCGCATTGCGCCTGCGGCGCGGTAGCGGCGGAACTAACCGGCGAGCCCATTCTGCAATGTTATTGTCATTGTACGGATTGCCGCGGCTGGCTTGGCGCGCCAGTTCATGCGGCGACCGGCTGGCCGAAAGATCAGGTGAGATTCACCAAGGGCGCTAATGACGTCATCACCTATAAGAGGACTGATCACAGTCATCGCAAGTCCTGTAAGAAATGCGGCGGAGCCGTGCTGGTCGAGCATCCCAGTCTCGGCGTCGTCGACGTGCTGGCGTCAAACATCGAGGGCTTTGCATTCAAACCGGCGTTTCACATTTTTTATGGCGAACGGATGATCGACATAAGGGACGGACTGCCGAAATTCCGCAAAATGCCGGAGGCAATGGGCGGCGACGGCGAAACAATGGCGGAATAGGTTGTGGCTTGGGTCAGTGGCCGGCGCCGTCGCCTTTATAGATGAACTTGCGGTCGCAATAGCCGCATTCTGCTTCGCCGTCCTCAAGCGAATACCAGACAACCGGGTGACCGAGCGCGCCACCCCCGCCATCGCAGGAAACGCGGCGCTTGTCAGTGTAAACGACTTCCGGATCAGGCGTGGCGGTGTTTTGCGATTCGCTCATGTCGGGATTCTTTGCGATGAACTGTGTGTGCGACTGAATTGCCGCTAGCGGCGCGTTTCGTCAAGTGTTGGGCTGGCTGCGGGGTGTGCTCGCGTCATTGTGCGCGCCGCGCTGACCGGCGATGTTGACCCCTCCCGCGTGCGGCGCGATAAGCTGGCGCAACGAGCAAACGGACGTTTTAAAGCATGGATTTCAACGCCAGCGCCGACTACGCCATCGCCGCCCGCGGCGTGCGCAAAACCTATGCGGCGACGAAAAAAGCGCCGGCCAAGGAAGCGCTCAAGGGCGTTGATATTCTGGTCAAGCGCGGCTCGATTTTCGGTCTGCTGGGGCCGAATGGAGCGGGCAAATCGACGTTCATCAATATCCTCGCCGGACTGGTGCAGAAATCCGCTGGAGCCGTCTCGGTCTGGGGATTTGATATCGACCGCAACCCGAGGCAGGCGCGCGCCGCGCTGGGCATTGTCCCGCAGGAAATCAACATGGATGTTTTCTTCACGCCGAAAGAGGCGCTGGAGATTCAGGCCGGGCTTTATGGCGTACCGAAGTCTCAGCGCCGTTCCATGGAGATTCTCGAAGCGCTCGGCCTCGGCGACAAGGCCGGCGCCTATGTGCGGATGCTTTCCGGCGGCATGAAGCGGCGCCTGCTCGTGGCGAAAGCCATGGTCCATTCGCCGCCGGTTCTCATTCTCGATGAGCCAACGGCCGGCGTCGACATCGAATTGCGCAAGCAGCTTTGGGAATATGTGCTCAAGCTCCATGACCTTGGCGTCACGATTGTCTTGACCACGCATTACCTCGAAGAGGCGCAGGAGTTGTGCGAGGAAATCGCCATCATTCACAATGGCGAAGTTGTCGCTTGCGAGCCAACGGAAAAGCTCATCTCGTCACTCGACCGCAAGACGTTGATGGTGACGCCTGGGGAAGAAATTTCCGCCAAGCCGGATCTCGGCCCGTTCGATGTGGACATGAAACCGGACGGGCGGCTCGCCATTTCCTACAAGCCAAGCGAATCGCAAGTCGCCGATATCCTCGCGCGTCTCACCAGCGCCGGCGTGGCGGTCAAGGATTTGTCCACCGTCGAGGCGGATCTTGAAGATGTGTTCCTTGAATTGACCTATCATAACAATCGGTAACGCACCGAGCTGCGATTGACCCGGCGCGCGGCTTCCCTGCGCCGCCGGGCGTCGCTAGTGTCTCCTCAACGCCAAACCGTAGAAGGGGAGCTCCATGGTCGCGCGCGCACTCATTTCCGTCATTTCCACCTTTTTTCTTGCGCTCAGCGCGCCCGCCGCAATGGCGCAGGATGGCGCGGGAGACTCAATTCTTGTCATGGACGCGTCAGGCTCCATGTGGGGCCAGATTGAAGGCGAGGCGAAGATCACCATCGCAAAGCAGGTGCTTGGCGATCTGTTGAAGGACTTGCCGGCGGAACGTCGTCTCGGGCTCATCGCCTACGGTCACCGCCGCACCGGCGACTGCGCCGACATTGAAGAGCTAGCTACTGTCGGCGCCGACCGCGCAACAATTTCCGGCGCGGTCGCCAAGCTTAATCCCAAGGGCAAAACGCCCATGGCGGATTCGATCAAACTTGCCGCTCAAAAGCTGCAGTACACGGAGAAAAAAGCGACAGTCATTCTCGTCAGCGACGGAATCGAAACATGCGCGCCGGATCCATGCGGGGTCGCCGCCGCGCTTGAAGCGGCGGGCGCCGATTTTACGGCGCATGTGATTGGCTTCGATGTTGCGGAAGAAAATGCGCAGGCGCAGTTGCGCTGCATCGCCGAGAATACGGGCGGCACATTTGTGTCTGCAGAAGATGCGTCGGGACTGAGTGAAGCGCTGAATGAAACGGTGATCGAGGCGGCTGAGGCGCCGCCGCCGGCGGCGAATATCTATCTTCGCGCGACTGAGCTTGAAGGCGGGTTGCTGATTGAAGATGGTCTCAACTGGCGCATCGCCAAATCGGGCGCCGCCGACGCGGCCTACAGCGAAGATGGCGCCGGAACCGTTGAAACGATCCTTGAGCCGGGCAGTTACGACGTCTCCGTTGTTCGGCCCTCCGACGGCCTGAAAGGCGAAGCAAAAGGCGTCGTCGTTCGCTCGGGCGTCCTCAAGACCGTGACCATTGCCCTCACCTTCCCGGTGGAGGCGACGGTGCGCACGGAGCCCGCAGCGCAAGCGGTGGCGGGAACCAACATCAAGGTATTCTGGACCGGGCCCGAGCGGCAGGGCGATTACATCCAGATCGCCGAAAAAGGCGGCGACGGCTACAGGTCTTACGCCTATGCCCGCAACGGAAATCCGTCGGAGCTTCGCTTGCCCGTGGAGCCCGGCGAGTATGAAGTCAGCTACATGCTGGGCCGTCCGCTGCGCAATCTGGCGACAGCGGCGATCACCGCTACGCCCGCAACGGCGACGCTCGCTGCAAAGGAAACGGCGATCGCCGGCGAAGAAGTTTCGGTAGACTTCACCGGCCCGCCCGCAGGTTCCGGCGACTGGGTGACGGTGGTGAAGCCCGATGACGCCGATAACAAGTTCGGCGATTATCATTACACGCGCAACGGCAGCCCGGCGACAATCCGCATGCCGCTTGAGCCGGGCGAGTACGAACTGCGCTTCGTGCAGAACAACAGCAAAGTGCTGGCGCGCAAGCCGATCACCGTCGCCGCAGCGCTGGCGAGCGTGACCGGTCCGGCGACCGCCGTTTCCGGTGAAGAGTTGAAAGTGGACTTCACCGGACCTGAACCGGCGTCGGGAGACTGGATCACGGTCACCGAGCCGGATGCGCCGGAAAACAAGTTCAACGATTATCACTACACAAGGAGCGGCAGCCCGGCGACGGTGCGGATGCCGCTGGAGCCTGGCGAGTACGAATTGCGTTACGTGCAGGGCAACAAGAAAATCATCGCGCGACAGGCGATTACTGTGACGGCCGCGACAGCGACCTTGTCTGCAAAAGACAGCGCCATCGCCGGTGAAACGGTGAGTGTCGAGTTCACCGGTCCCGCGCCGGCTTCCGGAGACTGGATCACGGTGGTCGCACCGGACGAACCGGACAACAAGTTTAACGACTACAAATACACCAGAAGCGGCAGTCCTGCGGAAATCCGCATGCCGCTTGATGCGGGCCAATATGAGTTGCGGTTTGTGCAGGCCAACAAGAAAGTGCTGGCGCGCAGGCCGATCACGGCGACGGCGGCGACGGCGACGCTTGACGGTCCGGCGGCAGCGAAAGCCGGAACGGTTGTTCCAATCGCGTTCACCGGCCCGCCGCCAGGGCAAGGCGATTACATCGCGATTTCTAAAGTGGGATCAGACGATCTCAAATATGAAAGCTATGTCTATACGCGCGCCGGCAGTCCCGCCAATTTACGTATCCCGAAAGAACCGGGCGCGTATGAATTGCGGTTCATTCACGGCAACAAGAAAGTACTGGCGCGCGCGCCGATTACGGTGACGCCGTAGGTTCAGCGATGGGCCGCCATGGCTGCGGGGTCTCGCCCAGCGCCATGGCGTGCTCGCGCAAGGCGGCGGCGACACGCTTGGGATCGCCCTTCAACTCGCTTGCGGCGATCGCCGGACCGAATGTCATGCGATAGGTTTTGTTTTTCTTGTTTAGCAATTCATGGAACAGCGTGATGTCGCGCAGTTCGGTGTTGAGCTTCCAGAACCAGTAATAAAGCCATGAATTGCGCATCTCGATATGCACGGGCACGACCGGGCAGTCATATTTGCGCGCGAACGTCGCCACCGTCGCAAGCCACTCCTGTTCAACCAGTCGCTTGTCATCATTCATGAAAGCGAGGCGTCCTGACGGAAACAGGACAACGCATTTTCCCGCCTGAAAGGCCTTCACGGCGCTTTCCAATGTCTCGCGCGAACGCTGCGCGGTGCGTTTGGACTGCACCCACTCCACCGGGATGATCATCTCTTCAAGACCAGGCGCTGCGCGCAGGGCATCGCGATTGGCAAAGAACGTCATATCCGGGCGGCGGTGCTTGATCGCGTCAAACATGGCGACGCCGTCGGGAATGCCGGTCGGATGGGTCGATGCAATGAGCACCGGGCCGGTTTGCGGCAAGTGCTCAAGCCCTGTCGCGCGCACGTCGAGGGTTAGCAGATTGCTGATATAATCAAACACGCTGCGCGCCGGATCGTCGGCGATGGCGTCGGCCATCTTCACCGCAGGCCTGTACAACAGGAGCGGATAGAGGATCGCCTTGTAGAGCGGCCACAGACGCGATGCGCGCAGCTTGTGCGCGCGTTCTTCGATCAGCTCGTCGACGATGTGCTGACCGGCAGCGATTCCGTTTTCAGCCTCAGCGGGCGAAACGGCGTCCATGAGTGCTCCCTGCTTCTCGAATCGTTTTGAGTTCGCTCGGGCCATGCTATCAAATTCTGCAATGGAAAACCTCAAGGAAATCGAAGCGCGTGCGCGCGGCGGCGATGTCAACGCACAATATCAGCTTGCGGCGATGCTCGATCAGGCGGGCCGCAAGAACGAAGCGCGCGCATGGAGCGAAAAAGCAGCTGCGGCCGGGCATCCGGGCGCCATGTATACGCTGGCTTGCGCCATACTGTCGGTTCCGCCTGCGGAAATGAAGATCGGTGAGGCGGTCTCCTTGCTGACGCGCGCCGGCGATGCGGGCGGTGCAGCGGCGAAACGGCTTCTGGCTGTGCTGACCGCGCTCGGACTCGG
>CAZAOB010000087.1:10049-12643 GCA_964486635.1 uncultured Caulobacterales bacterium
GGTGGCCCAGGACTGGCGACTGGCGGTTGATCTTCTCGAAGACGCTGCGTCCATCGGACATCCGGCCGCCATGCGCGAGCTTGCTTTGCTCGGCGAAAGCGCGTCGGGCAATCGCGGCGCCGGCGATGACATGTTGACGGAGGCGGCGCGACGGGGGGACTGGGTCGCGCTCTGCTTTGCGCTGCGTCGCGGGCTCCTGCCTGAGCCGGAAGCAAGCGCCGCAAAAGCGCGGCTGCAAGGCGTCGGCTTCTTTTCACTTGATCCGCAATCGGATGAAGCTCGGCCGTCGCCGCCAGCAGGGCTCAAGGATCTGGCGGATCTGGCGGGTGTCGCAAAACATGCCGGGCACCCGCGCACGTCGCTGTCGGAAAAGCCTGACGTCTATCGTCTCCCCGGGTTGCTCTCGCGCGACGAGAGCGATTACGTGATTTGCGCCGCCGCGCCGCTGCTGGCGCCGTCGCTGGTTGTCGATCCTGAAAAGGGCAAAGCCGATCACGCGCAATATCGAACATCAGACGGGGCGCTGATCAGTTTGCTCGATCTCGATCTGGTGCTGATTTCACTCTATCGCAGACTCGCGCAGGCAGCCGGCGTTGTTTGGTCGAATTGCGAACTCATCGGCGTCCTGCGCTATCGACCGGGACAAGAGTACAAGCCCCATCACGACTATCTGCCCGAAGACGCAAACGACTATTCCGAGGTGAAGAGGTCGGGTCAGCGCGCGAAGACGCTGCTGGTTTCGTTGAATGAAGGCTATGCAGGCGGCGCGACCGTTTTCCCTCGCCTCAAGATCGAGTTTTGCGGATCGACTGGCGAAGGGCTGGTGTTTTCAAATACGGATACGGCGGGCGCGCCTTATCCGGAGACGTTGCATGCGGGCGCGCCAGTGACGCGCGGCGAGAAATGGCTGTTGAGCCTGTGGTGCCGGGAGCGGCGCTTCTGGTTTTGGGACTAGTTGAGGTCTTCCGCGTCTTCGCGATAGGGCTGGCTGGCGACGTGCAGCGTCAAGAATGCGCCGGCGATCAGCATGCCCACGGCGGCCCAGCCGCCGCCGCTATTGCCGAGCCAGTTTCCCACAATGCACACCAGCGCAACGACGAGATAGGGCGCGAGCGCCGGCTGTTCATGACGAACCCGGACCCAGTAAAGGCCCGCAGTTGCGACAAACAACATCACCGACATCAGATCGAAAATCGTTTCCAAGGCCAAATCTCCTCGGGCGCATGATCGCTCGGCGGCGTTAACAGGAATTTATCCGGCATGGTTAATGGGACGTAAATCGCGGCGATGGCGCGACTGGAGAAATTTTACGCCGCATCGAGGGGCAAAAACGCGAAAAGCGGCCATGGCCTTCGCCGAATTTTGCGGCTAAGAGCGGCGGGTGCGGAGGGGCGCCCGTGGTGGGGTGTCGCCAGCTGCAACCTCGCGAGAGCGAGCGTCTGGGAGGACGAGAATGAGCTTATCGATGACAGCGGCGCCGTCGGCGCGCTGCTTTGAAGAACGTGCGCCTGTGGCTTTGGCCAACCTTTCCGCGGCGTCTCTCTACCAACTCGCAGTGAAACGCGGCGAAGGCGAAGTCGCCGGCAATGGTCCGCTGGTGGTGAAGACCGGCGAGCACACCGGCCGGTCGGCCCAGGACAAGTTCATTGTCCGACATCCTGAGATAGAAAACAAAATTTGGTGGGACGCCAACAAGGCCATGAGCGCCGACGCGTTCGACCGCCTGCACGCGGATATGCTGGATTATGCGTCCAAGCGCGAATTGATCATGCAGGACCTCGCGGGCGGCGCCGACAAGACTTACGGCGTCAAGGTCAGGGTGTTTACGGAATACGCCTGGCACGCGCTGTTCATTCAGCACTTGCTCATTCGCCCCGAGATGCAGGACCGGCCGTCGGTCTCCGGCAAAGGCGAAACCGATTTTACGATTGTCGATCTTCCAGGCTTTGCTGCTGATCCGGCTGTGCATGGCTGCCGGTCGAAGACCGTGATCGCTGTCGATTTTGTGCGTCGTCTGATTTTGATCGGCGGCACATCCTACGCCGGTGAAATGAAGAAGTCGGTGTTCACCATCCTGAATTACCTGTTGCCCGAGCAGGACATCATGCCGATGCATTGCTCGGTGAATGTCGGCAAGGAAAACGATCCGGCAATCTTCTTCGGCCTTTCCGGCACGGGCAAAACGACACTTTCCGCCGATCCGAACCGCACGCTGATCGGCGATGACGAGCATGGCTGGGGTCCGAACGGCCTCTTCAATTTTGAAGGCGGCTGCTATGCGAAAATGATCCGCCTGTCGCCGACCGCCGAACCGGAAATCTACGCAACCACAAAGCGCTTCGGCACTGTGCTGGAAAACGTGGTGATGGATCCGGTAACGCGCGAGCTTGATCTGGACGATGCGACGCTTGCCGAGAATTCGCGCGGCGCCTATCCCATTCACTATATTCCAAACGCCAGTGTGGACGGCGTCACGACCCACCCGAAAAACATCATCATGCTGACCTGCGATGCGTTCGGCGTCATGCCGCCGATCGCGCGCCTGACGCCGGCGCAGGCCATGTATATGTTCCTGTCAGGCTACACGGCGAAAG
>CAZAOB010000088.1:0-317 GCA_964486635.1 uncultured Caulobacterales bacterium
CACCCAAGCTTCCTCGCGGCGCGCTTTCTCGCGGCTGATCACCGCTTCGCCTTGCGCCTTCTCAACGCGCTCGACAAAAACTTCGACGGTGTCGCCGACGTTGAGATTGGCCGGTTTTCCAGGCTGGGCGAATTCTTTGAGCGCAACGCGCCCTTCGGTCTTGAGGCCTACATCGATGACCGCGACATCTTTTTCAATGGCGGTGATTTTGCCTTGAACGACCGTTTCTTCAAAATCCTGACGGCCGACGAGGGAAGCTTCAAGCATTTCCGCGAAATCGTCGCGGGACGGGCTAAGGGTTTCAGACATGAGTTAGT
>CAZAOB010000088.1:327-12301 GCA_964486635.1 uncultured Caulobacterales bacterium
CAGGCGGGAGTGCCACGTGCTCCCGTGTCCACCTTTATGTGCCGACCGGTTTATCCGGTGGTCTTTCCGGCGGGTTGGCCCTGCCGGACGATTGAGCCGAGTTTGTGTTATGGCGACGCAAATCCGGGGCGGACGGACACAAAAACACGTTTTCAGCTGGTGGCCTGGCGGGGCTGAATTCAGCCGCAGCGCCGGAAAACGCCGTCTACCACGCGGCGCGCCGCCGCGAAGGCCGCGTCTATAGACAAATGAGTCGTATCTAGCAACTCCGCATCGGCCGCCGCCGCCATCGGCGCGTCATCGCGGGCGGCGTCGCGGGCGTCCCGCTCCAGGAGATCCTGATAGATGTCCGCCTCGACGAGCTCCGGACGGGCCGGAACCAGCTCCAGCCAGCGCCGGTGGGCCCGGACTTTTGAGCTGGCGGTGACGAAAAACTTCACCGTCGCGTCGGGACAGACGACCGTCCCGATATCGCGCCCATCCAGCACGGCGCCGGGCGCGCCTTTCGGCGGGCGGGTGGCGAAGCGGCGCTGGAACTCCAGCAAGGCGGCCCGCACTTTCGAATTCGCCGCCACCACGCTGGCTGCCGCACCGACTTCCTTTGTGCGGATATCAACGCCCGCGATTTTCTCAACGGCGTAATCCTTGGCCACTCTCGCCGCGGTGTCAGAATCCGCCGGATCGCCGCCGTCGTTCAGCACCAGCCATGCGACGCCGCGATAAAGCGTGCCGGTATCGAGATGGGCAAGACCGTAATGCTCCGCCAGCAAACGCGCGAGCGTACCCTTGCCGGAGGCGGCAGGGCCGTCGAGCGCGATCACCATGGCGGAAGTCCCGGGAGCGTTGTCCATCGGGAGTGGAGTTATGCGCATGCCCGCGGCCAAGGCAAGGCGCAAAATTATGCAGCCGCCATTTCCGCGCCGAGCGCCGCCATCAAATCAAAGAACTCGGGAAAACTTGTGGCGATCATCGATGCGTCGTCAATTTCCACAGGCTTGTCGCTGGCGAGCCCCGCAATGAGGAAACTCATGGCGATGCGGTGATCGTGATGGGTTTTGATAAGCGCGCCGCCTTTCAGCGCGCTCCCCGTGCCGCGCACGCGCAACCAGTCCGGTCCGCTCGCCGCGTCGCCGCCAATTGCCGTGAGTCCGGATTCAACGCATGCAATGCGATCGCTTTCTTTAACTCTTAACTCTTCGAGCCCGTGCATCATCGTCTCGCCATGCGCATGCGCAGCGACAATCGCAAGGATCGGATACTCGTCGATCATTGAAGGCGCGCGCTCCGCTGGCACTTCAACCCCGCGCAGCACCGAATGACGCGCACGAATGTCGGCCACCAGCTCGCCGTTTTGCTCGCGCTCATTTTCAAAAGAAACGTCGGCGCCCATTTCTCGCAGCGTCTGGTAAAAGCCGGTTCGCAACGGATTCACCAGCACGCCGGTGACCGTGATGTCTGAGTTCGGCGTGATCAACGCCGCTGCAACCGGAAACGCTGCGGATGACGGATCGCCCGGTACCGAGATGCTGCGCGCCTGCAGCGTCTGGCCGCCCGCCATTTCGATAAACCGCCCGCTCGCGCCGTCATCGGACATGGAAAGTTTCGCCCCGAAGGCCGACAACATGCGTTCTGTATGATCCCGGCACAGCTCTGGCTCGTGAATGCGAGTCACGCCTTCCGCGCCGAGGCCCGCCAAGAGGATCGCTGACTTAACTTGCGCCGAAGGCGTCGCCAGTTTTACCGAAATCGCCGAGAGCGGAACATTGCCGGCCAGACTTACTGGCAGCTTTCCCTCCCGCGCTTCAGCTTCCGCCCCCATGAGCCGCAAGGGTTCGAGCACTCGCCCCATGGGCCGGGAGCGCAACGAAACATCGCCATCGAATGTGGCCGCAACGCGCGCGCCGGCGACCGCCCCCATGATCAGGCGAACGCCAGTGCCGGAATTGCCGAGATAAAGCGCCTTTTCCGCCGGACGCCATGGTGCGCCCACAACCCGCCAACCGCCGTTGTCGCGCTCCACATTCGCACCCAGCGCCCGCATGGCCGCTGCGGTGCGCAATACGTCATCAGCTTCCAGCAGCCCGGCGATGCGCGTCTCGCCGTCCGCCAGCGCGCCCAGGATCAGGGCCCGGTGTGAGATGGATTTGTCGCCGGGAGCCGCCGCCCGGCCGGCCAGCGCGCCGCTGCGATGAGCGCGAACGCGCCCGGATCTGGGTTGTCCGCCATTCGCTGTGGTCGCCGTCATGTGCTCTTGCCCGTTGTGGAGTCCCGCATAAAACGGGCTCAATCCTTTTGACACCCGGCCCACGCCGTGGCAACAGGTCGGCCTTCACCCGAATTTTCAGACGAACGGCACATTTCAATGACGAAACCAGAACTCGGCGTAAAGCGCGATTGCCCGGAATGCGGCGCACGGTTTTACGACCTCACCAAAGAACCCGCCCATTGCCCGAAATGCGATCACGAGTTTGTCCCCGAAGCGCTGCTGAAGCCGCGCCGGGCCCGCAAGGAAGACGAAGAGACGACAACGGTCGCGGCAAAATCTTCAAGCAAGGAAACTTCGCTTGAAAATGCGGATAAGGAAAAGCTCGCCGCCAAGTCAAATCGCCGGCCTGCGCTGGATGCCGACAGTGACGATGACGACGACGATGATGATGATGAATTGGCGGGCATCGGCGATATCGACGTCGACCTCGACGATGACGACGAGGACGATGACGACAGCCTGCTCGACGATGATGACGATGACGATATGACCGCCATCGTCAAACCGGGCGGCGAAGACAACGACTAAGGCCAAAGCGCGAGTTTTTGGTCTTGCGCGGGCGGAACGGCGCCGATAGGTTCCGCCGCTCGCGACCCCCGGATACGGGGGCACCCTTGGCGGCATGCGCCCAACGCTGTCGCCGCGAAAGAATGGGGCTATAGCTCAGTTGGGAGAGCGCTTGCATGGCATGCAAGAGGTCAGGGGTTCGACTCCCCTTAGCTCCACCATTCTCCTTCCAGACCAGGTTTGGTTTCTGTGTTCGCGGACAGCGCGCACGATGCTATAGGCTTACGCGAAATCGGGGTGCGAGAAGATCATGACCAATCACAAAGCCGCAGATCCGGAGATCCTTTATCTCTTTCCGACGCCGGTGCTGGTGACGTCGCTCGCCAATGCAGAATCTTTGAATGCGCAATTGAAAGACGTCATCATCGCGCAGCGTTCGGCATCCGCCGGCGTGCAACGATCCAATATTCTCGGCTGGCATTCGAACTCTGAAATGCTCCGCTGGGGAGGCGAAGCCGCAAAAACGCTCGCGCTCGAAACATTGCAGCTTTGCGCCTCAAGGACAGACGATGTCGGCATGCGCGACGGCGTTCCCCGCTACGAATTCGGCATAGAGATGTGGGCGAACATTTCTCCGCCCGGCGCATCGAACCAGGCGCATACGCATCCCGGCGCGCTTTGGTCAGCCGTATATTATGTGGATGACGGCGGCGATGCGGATGCGTCCTTGGTGCTGCACGATCCAAACTATCCCACCAACCGCATGTATGCGCCGGACTTGCAATTTGTCGGCGCAGGGGGCGAACGTTTTCCAACCATTCAGGCGTTCGAACCGACGCCGGGACGGCTGGTTGTGTTCCCATCCTGGCTGTCGCACGCTGTAAAACCCTCAAAGGGGCCGGGCGAGCGTATTTCCATCGCCATGAATGTCACAACCACTCCGGCGCGCAACATTCCCGCAGCGCGCAGCTAAGCTGCTCATCTGATCACGACGTGCAGCTGTTCTTGCTCGTGCACAGTTGAACTTTCACCGACCGTCTCGGCCAGCGTGTCGCAGAACCATTGAACGCAATCGCCGGAATCACGACCTTCGAAAGCTTGGAGCTATATTCATAGGTGATCTCGCCGACCAGTATCGATGCGCCGGGATCGATCAGCGTCGACGCTGGCAATCCGGCGAAGTCTGACCCTTTTGCATAAGGCTCTGCGCCCGAATTGTCGCGGCTCCAATGCACCACCGGATCACCGTCGGCGTCATTGACCACGCTGATGAGCCGGATCGTCATTGGCGCGCCGCCCGCATCGACGATTTGCTCGACGCCAGCAAACAAATCATCAGCATCTGCTGTGAGCAGGTTGGTTTCCTGCGACGCCAGATCTGTGAGCGTGTTGACGGCGAGAGTCACCTGGCGGCTGCGCGCTAACGCGTCAGAGCTCTCAACCACGCCGAAAAAAATGAGGATCAGCAACGGCCCGACCAGCGCAAACTCCATCGCTGCGACGCCCGCACAGCAGGCCCTCCAGCGGGCGCAAATATCACGCAAACCGCGCATCAAGACCCCGCCCCGGCGAATGGTTCGTTGCGGAAAATCGAGACGGCGAAAATCTTGCGGTCGCCGTGCTTCGTCTGGGCAAGGTTGAGACCCAACGCAGGGTTGATCGGCTTGAACAGATAGCAAACACGAACGCGAATGATGTCGCGCTGCGCGCCGTAGTCGCTTTGACTGAACTGAGCGCCGGCGATGGTCGGGTCGTCGCGGTCCCGGCATACGGGCTGACTTAGATCATCGGCGAGGTCCGAAAAGTTGCTGAACCGTGAAATATCGATCGTCAGCTTTTCATCACAGTCACCGAAGGCGCTAACGACTCTACAGATTTCCTGAAAAAAGGCGTCGCTCGTCATGCTCGCGTTCTGCGCCTGTCCGGTGCGGATCAGTCGCGCAGCGTTCGCGCTGGCCTGATGCACGGAGGACGTTACGAAGAAATACCACCCCGCTTCGAGTATCGAGAAAATGAGGGCAAGCAGCAGCGGCGCGACGATGGCGAACTCCACCGCCGTCGACCCTCGCTTGTCCCCGATCAGTTTGCGCGCTTTCTGCCGCATGTCCCTGGCCATTCTGGATGCGGCGCGCCACCCGTTCGGACGGTCGCCTTGTTGGTGTTAACCCATAGGCGCGCGCCATTAAGGAACGGTCAGGAAACATGCTTAACAAAAGAAAAAGGCGCCGCTATGGGCGCCTTTTTCGTTCAGGCCGGCGATCGCCGGATCAGTCGAGTTTGTTTTGAATTTTGTTGCGCGGCGCCGTTTCGTCGTTGAGCAACATGCGCACCATCTCCGCGCCTTGCTCAAACCCGTCGCGATGCTCTTTCGCCTGCGTCGAGAACGATCCGTCAACGCCGGAGAAGTGACTCAACGCTTTGCGATTGAGCGATGATGAAGCGAGGTCGTCCGCATAGCCGTCGAGGCTTACAGTTTGATGGGCGTTTTGCAGCTCCGTTACGAACATCTGCGCGAGGCCCAGGAAGTTCGTGATGGACGACGCGATATTGCCGCGGGGGATGCCGTAGTCAGCAATATCGTAGCGGCTCACATATGCGGTGCCTTCTTGGTCAACACCGGCTGTGCCGAACGGATATTTGCTGTTGAAAGCCTGCACCGTTTGCGAATTGGCGCCCGACTGGCTGAAAAAGGTCATGGCCTGCATGCCGTCGCACTCTGAGTTTTGGCAAACCGTGAAGAACAGAATGAACTGCATGGAGCCGCTGGCGGCGTGAATATATTGAGCGCCATTTTCGAGCTGCTTGACCTGCCAAGGCATGTTGAGCTCATTCAGCACCGGCCCGACGGTCTGTACGGAGAACTTGCGGACGACCGTTTCCGGATTGGACAGGCCCGCGCCGGCCCCCATCTGGTTTTGAGCGCTGGCGACCGTTGTTCCAGCAGCAAACGCCATAGCGGCAGCGCCCAAAAGGGCGGCAATCGATTTCATAGACCCCTCACTAATCCCCTGACTTACTCTTTCCGGGACGCGCCCGGCTGGGGCTAACCTTAAGGGAAAAGTCCCGTCACGGCCAGATGTGCGCTTTCCCGCTGATTTCGGGTGACTTTCCGCTTGAGCCGTGGTTTAGCCGGGGCCTTATGGAAAAAAGACCTCCTTTTGGGCCCAAGGGCCGCCGCGACGATCGCGGGTCGCGAGCCGGCGCGCAACGCACCGACCGCCCGTTCAAGGGACCGCGCAGCGGCGCCGATGGCAAGTTCGGTGACCGGAAACCCAGCGACCGCCCCCGGCCGGACCGGCCGCGCAGGGACCGGGATGGCGATTCCCGCAGCGAAAATCCACGGGACGGCGATGGCGCGCCGGCGCGTCCGCTCTCGACGAAACCTGGTGTCGCCGCACGCCGGGCGGTGCTGGAAATTCTCGACCGGATCGATGAAGGCGCAACGCTTGACGATGCAATTGCCCGCACGCGCCCTTTTGAACAACTCGAAGGTTCAGATCGCAGCTTCGCGCGTCTGTTGGCGGCGGAAACCCTGCGCCGTCGCGGCGCCATCGATCATATCATCGGCGATTATCTTGACCGGCCGCTTCCGAAAAAGTCCGCGCGCGTCATGGACATTCTGCGCATCGCCGCGGCCCAGCTTTTGATTTTAGACACGCCCGCCCATGCGGCAGTGTCCACGTCAGTTGAACTCGCCAATGAGCGCGGCGAAACGGGTGGCTACGCGTCGCTGATCAACGCGGTGACGCGCAAGATTGCGGACAATGGAAAGGCCGCACTCGAAAAGCTTCCGGCCCGCACCGACACGCCGGCATGGATGTGGCGCGCCTGGGAGCGCAGCTACGGCCCGAACGGCGCCAAGGCGATTACCGAAGCTCATCGCGCGACGCCGCCGCTCGACATCACCTTAAAGCCCAACGAAGAGGTTGACGCCTGGCTGGCGCGCTTCCGCGACGCGGGGCACGAGCCGGTGGTGCTCGCCAATGGGAGTTTGCGCTTTTCACGCGTCAGCGATGTGACGGAGCTTCCCGGTTTCGAGGGCGGCGCCTGGTGGGTTCAAGATGTTGCGGCGAGCCTGCCTGTCCGCCTGCTCGGCAATGTGCGCGGCAAGCTGGTTTACGATTTGTGTGCGGCGCCGGGCGGCAAGACGCTGCAACTGGCGGCGGCGGGCGCAAGCGTCACGGCCATCGACAAGTCCGGCGCGCGTCTTGAACGCGTTCAGGAAAATCTTGAACGCACGAATTTGCGCGCGCGCCTTGTGGAGGAAGATGCGTTGCGGTTCCGGCCATCGGAATTGGCGGACGCGATCCTGCTTGATGCGCCCTGCACGGCGACGGGCACGATCCGCCGTCATCCCGACATTCCGTGGTCGAAGGGCGAGACCGCGCTTTCCGCGCTCACCGAACTTCAAAGCAGGATGATCGATCACGCCTCGCGCCTGCTGAAGCCCGGCGGGCTGCTGGTGTATTGCGTCTGCTCCCTCCAGCGCGAAGAAGGCGAGGCGCAGGCAAAGAGCGCGCTGGCGCGCAACGCGGCCATCGAGCGCGTCGCGATTGATCCGGCGGAAATCGGCGACATCGACATGGTCATCAACCGTGACGGCGACATGCGCACCCTGCCTTCCATGATGGCGGACAAAGGCGGCATGGACGGATTCTTTGCCGCCCGTTTCCGGCTCGCTGGCGCCGCATCGGCGTAAGGTCCTTAAAATTAACGCTTTTAAGGGCCCGCCCGAGCGCCGAATTCATCGATTTCGGCCCCGAAAGCCCCCGATTCCCCTTGATCCGGAACGCAGCCCTCACGATATTAGCGGCTGATGCGCGCGGGCGAAAAACCACCGCGCCACGGGAGAATTGGAAAGGATTAGCGTCACATGAACGAACCACGCAGACAATTTGGCGGATCGGTCGCACAGACAGGCGGCGTCGCCATCGATCAGGGCCTGCGCCAGTACATGCTCGGCGTTTACAACTACATGGCGCTCGCAGTCGCCGGCACCGGCTTGATGTCGATGCTCATGGCGAGCAATCCGGCGCTGATGTACCAGATCGCCGCGACGCCGCTGAAATGGGTTGGCTTCATTGGCATTCTGGCGCTGGGATGGTTTGCGCCACGCGTCATCATGGGCGGCTCAAAAGTCATGGCCCACGGCATGTTCTGGCTCTACGCCGCACTGTGGGGCGCGATGATCGCACCCATGTTGTTCGCGTTTCAGCAAGCCGGCGCGGCGCAGGACATTTACCGCGCGTTCTTCATCACATCCGCCGTATTCGGCTCCATGAGCCTTTGGGGCTATACGACGAAACGCGATCTCTCCGGCTGGGCGAGCTTCCTCGTCATGGCAAGCGTCGGATTGCTGATCGCGATTGTCGTCAACGCGCTGATCTTCAAGAGCGGCATGGGCAGCCTGATCACCTCATCGCTGGTGGTCTTGGTATTCTCTGCCGTGACGGCCTACGAAACGCAGATGATCAAGAACTTCTATCAGGAAGGCAGCTCTATGAATGAGCGTGCGTCTATTTTCGGCGCCTTCATGCTCTACGGTTCTTTTGTCACGCTGTTCGTGCATATCCTGAACATTCTCGGCATCATGCGCGACTAGCGCTTGCCGCAACGGATCGAAAAACCCCGCCCCTCAAAAAGGCGGGGTTTTTCTTTTGTGATGGCGCGTGAAGAATTGAGAATTGCGGCCCCTCTCGCTGCGGACTAAGGTCGCCGAATGTCAGTTTGTGATCGTTTCGATTTGCCCGTGACCGGCACCTGCGCCCAGTCCGCCACAGGTTATGACCGGTATGTGAATGAGTTTCTGAGCTACGGCGCAGAGCTCAGAACATTATTCGATGTCGCAGACTCAAATCACGGCGCGCCGTTGCTGAATGCGCACGCCGCCGCGCTGCACATGGCCTTTGAAGGCGCCGAAGGCTGGACCGCCGCTCAACCTTATCTCGATAAAATGCGCGCGCACTGCAGCGCAGGAACAGCGCGCGAAAAACTTTTTTGCGCCGCAGTGGATGCCTGGGCGAACAAGAACTTTTCTCTGGCCCTCACCCAACTCGACGAACTGACGGTGCGCTGGCCCGCCGATTTGTGCGCGATCAAATGGGGACAGTATCACGCTTTCAATCTCGGCGATCAGGCCGCGCTGCTGCGCTTCGGCGAACGCGCGCGGATCGTGCACGAAGAAACGCCTTACGCTCATGGCATGACCGCCTTTGCGCTGGAACAAAACCACCGCATGCGCGAGGCCGAAGACGAAGGCATGCGCGCAACAGAAATCGCCATAGACGACGCCTGGGCGCATCACGCGGTCGCGCATGTGATGGAAACCGAAGGCCGCGCCCGCGAAGGCGCGCGCTGGTTAGATCACTGCGCTCACACCTGGGAAAAAAAAGGCGTCTTCATCCGCGATCATAATTTCTGGCACGCGGCGCTGTTTCAGCTTTCGCTCGGCCGCGAAAATCAGGCGCTGGCGATTTACGACGAGCGCCTTTGGGGCGCCTGGCCCGAATTTCCGCAGGAGCAGATCGGCGCTGTCTCGATGCTCTGGCGGCTTGAACTGCGCTGCGTCGACGTGGGCGACCGCTGGACGCCCGTTGTTGCAGAAGCACGCAAGCGCGCCGGTGAACATCTCTTTCCGTTCCACGACATTCACTATCTTTACGCGCTCGCCCGCGCCGGCGACGGCGACGACGCAGACCGTTTCCTCGCGTCTCTGCGCCGCAAAGCCGAGAACACTGAGAGCAGCGTATGGGGCGAAATCTGCCTTCCCGTCAGCGAAGGCGTCGCCGCTTTTGTACGGGGCGATCGCGAGACGGCGCTCGACAAGGTTTCGTCAGCGCTGCCCGGCCTTCATCGCATCGGCGGCAGCCATGCCCAGCGCCACGTTTTTATCGAAACGCTGGAGGCGTGCATGAAAAAACCCCGGCGCGAGGCCGGGGTTTTGAACGCCTGATCGGTTAAACGCCGATTACGTGCGCGAGGCTTCAAAAATACTGTTGATCGCTTCCGCCAGCGCTGCATCGAATTCTGCGTCACTTTGCTTCGCTGACAAGCCTTCGGTGAGCGCGCGCGAGAAGCTCGCGATCATGCCTTTGTTCTCCTCGAGCTTCGCATTCGCGTCTTCGCGTGAGTAACCGCCGGACAGCGCGACAACGCGCATGACGCGCGGATCGTCGATCAGCGGCTTGTAAAGGTTTGACTTGGTCGGCAGGGTCAGCTTCAGCATGATCTGTTTGCCGGCCGGAACCTTGTCCAGGTTCTTTTTGATTTCGGCGAGCAGAATGTCCTCGGCTTCGGCCTTGTCGGCGATGGAGATCGTCACCTCCGGCTCAATGATCGGCACGAGGCCATGGGCCAGAATCTGATTACCCACTTCGAACTGCTGGGCGACGTTGTCGGCGATGCCTTTTGGGTTTGCCGCATCGATGACCGAGCGCATCTTGGTGCCGAACACGCCTTTCTTGACGGCTCGTTCGAGCAGCGCGTCAAGATCGGGCATCGGCTTCATCAACTTCACGCCGTCTTTTGCGTCAGCGAGGCCCTTGTCGACTTTGAGGAAAGGCACTACGCCGCGCTTTTCCCAGAGATATTGCGCCGTTGGCACGCCGTCGATGTCGCCGTCCATAGTGCGCTCGAACAGGATGGCGCCCATGACCTTGTCGCCGGTGAAGGCGGGCGACTTGATGATGCGCGCGCGCATGTCGTGGATGAGGCCGAACATTTCTTCATCATTCGACCACTGACCTTCTTCGACGCCGTAAAGTTTCAGCGCTTTCGGCGTCGATCCGCCGGACTGATCGAGCGCGGCGATAAAGCCGTCTTTTTTTGCGGCCTGCTCGGCCATTTTTGCTTGTGACATCAAGTTCTCCAGAGTGTCCTTGTGCTGTGCCAGGGCCAGCTAGTGTTCGAGCGCCGCAACGCCCGGCAAGGTTTTGCCTTCCAGCCATTCGAGAAAGGCGCCGCCTGCGGTTGAGACGTATGTGAAACCGTCTTCGGCGCCGGCATGGGCGAGCGCAGCGACCGTGTCGCCGCCGCCGGCGACCGCAACAAGGTCCGCATCTTTGACGCGTTTCGCCGCGTAGCGCGCCGCTTCGACCGTCGCCGTATCGAACGGCTTGATTTCAAAGGCGCCGAGCGGACCGTTCCAGACCAGCGTCTTCGCCGTCTCGATTTTCTCCGCGATCAGGTTCACCGTCTCGGGACCGAGATCGAGGATCATGTCGTCGGCAGCAACCGCATCGACCGCGACCACTTCGCGATCGGCGCCCTCTTTGAATTCTTTCGCGACAACCACATCCACCGGCAGGATGATCTCGCAGCCTTTGGCTTGCGCCTGCGTCATGATTTCCCTCGCCGTGTCGGCGAGGTCCGGTTCGCAAAGCGATTTGCCGACCGAAACGCCTTTTGCATACAGGAATGTGTTCGCCATGCCGCCGCCGACCGCGAGCATGTCGGCTTTGCCGACGAGATTGAGCAACAATTCGATTTTGGTCGAGACCTTAGCGCCGCCGACGACCGCCATCATTGGACGCACCGGTTCGGAGAGCGCGGCTTTGAGATAGTCGAGTTCGCGCTCCATGGCGCGCCCCGCCGCCGAAGGCAACAGATGTGCAACGCCCTCGGTTGACGCGTGGGCGCGATGGGCGGCGGAAAACGCGTCGTTCACATAGGCGTCGCCATTTGCAGCGAGCGCTTTCGCAAACTCAGGATCGTTCGCCTCTTCGCCCGCATGAAAGCGCGTGTTTTCCAGCACCGCCACATCGCCGTCGAGCATGTTCTTGGCGATCTTCTTCACCGCATCGCCAATGCAGTCTTCGGCGAACTCAACCGGACCACCGAGAAACTTTTCCAGCGCCTTGGCGAGCGGCTTCAACGACATTTCAGGATCGGCTTTGCCCTTGGGCCGCCCGAAATGAGAAAGCAACAAAACCTTGGCGCCTTTTTTCGAGAGCTCCTTGATCGTCGGCAATGCGCGCTCGATGCGGGTGGCGTCGGTGACGGCGCCATCCTTCATCGGCACGTTAAAATCGACGCGCACAAGTACGCGTTTGCCGGCGACATCCAGATCGTCGATCGTGCGATAACCCGCCATCAGTCCCGCCTAAAGGTGGCGCGCCATTTCAAGCGCGGTGTCGGTCATGCGCGTGGAGAAGCCCCACTCATTGTCATACCAGGTGAGAATGCGCACCAGCTTGCCTTCGA
>CAZAOB010000089.1:0-12169 GCA_964486635.1 uncultured Caulobacterales bacterium
CGAATTAAGCCAGATTCTCTCCCTCACGCCGGGACACTTTTTCCAACCCAGGTCATTAAGGAGATAGGGCTCGATGGTAAGCCAATGCTTTTCAACCAAATATCGCGATTTAGTTAGCCATTTTGAAGTGTCGAATCTGATTGTTTCAAGCGTATATGCGCGGCTGCAAAGTCGCACTGGCTTGACGGTGATAGCGTGGGCAATAACAAATTTTTGCTTTTCGACTAAATGATGTAAACGCTAATCCTCTTGCGCATTCCCGAGTTTTTTTTGAAACGTCCAATTACGATAAAATCTATTGCACCGCTTTTGCGCATCGACGCGGAAAGCAACCTGTCACTGCAGGCGCAATTGCGCACGAGGATTATCGAGGCGATCGACAAGGGAGCGCTGGCGCCCGGATCAAAACTGCCGTCATCGCGGAAATTGGCGGCCGAACTCGGCGTCGGCCGCAATACCGTACTCTTGGCTTACCAGATGCTGATCGCCGAAGGCCATCTGACGGCGCGCGAACGGAGCGGGGTCTTCATCGCTGAGCGGCATACGTTCAGGAAATCGGAAAGTCCCGGCCTGATAGCAGGGCGAAGAGCGCGGGCGCGCTCCATCGCTCGGGAGAAATTGAAGGTCGCGCTGCCTGAAGCCAACAACTTTCGCTGTCCGCCGGATTGGCAAAAATATCGTTATCCCTTCATGGAAGGACGCTACGACAGATCGCTTTTTCCGGTTTCAGAATGGCGGGAGGCAAGCCGTCTCGCGCTTGCCGTTCATGAGGTCGAAGCGTGGTCTACCGACAATAGCGATGCTGACGACGAAGCGCTGATCGACCAGATCAGAACGAAATTGCTGCCTCGACGCGGCGTTTCCGCAGGGCCGGATGAAATTTTAATAACTGCCGGCGAACAGCAGGCGCTTTCGCTGATCGTTGAGCTGTTCGCTGGGCGCGGTTTGCTTGTCGGTCTTGAAGAGCCCGGACTCAGGGAAATGCGGGAACTTGTGAAGCTTTCTGGCGCAGAAGCCGATTTCATTCCCGTCGATGACGAAGGTCTTGTCGTCAGCGAGGCGAAGCGCAAATACGACTTGGTCTATACAACGCCGAGCCGCCAGCGCCCGACCGGGGTGACGATGTCGATGGAGCGGCGTCGAGCGTTGATCGATGCAGCGCATGCTCGTGACTTTATCATTGTCGAAGACGATTTCGAGTGTGAGTTGAATTATCTGCACGATTCCTTGCCCGCGCTGTATGCGCTCGATAATGGCGCGAGAGTGATTTACGCCGCTTCCTTGTCTAAAGTTCTCGCGCCCGGCGTGCGCCTTGGCTTTCTTGTTGCGCCGCCGGACGTTATCGCCGCCGCTCGCCAGCTTAGAGATTTGACCACACGCCGTCCGTCCCCGAACAATCAGCGGACCGCCGCATTTTTTCTTTCCCTTGGGCACTATGACGCCATGTTGCATCGGCTGTCGAAGGTGTTCGAGGAGCGGCTCATCGCTCTGCGCGATGCGCTCAATCACTATCGCCCCTTGTCGATTGCGATTCCGCCGATTGCGGGCGGCACCGCCTATTGGGTTACAGGACCAAAGGGGCTTGATGCGGATCGGCTGGTAGCGATGGCGCAAGAACGCGGCATTCTTATCGAACCGGTGAAAGACTTTTTTGCGGAACCGGATCGGCGCAGGAATATGTTCCGGTTGGGCGTGACGAGCATTGCTTCGGAGAATATCCGCGCCGGCATCAAAAACCTTTCCGATCTCATGCGCGCGATCGGCGCCGCAGGACATGAACCCGCCGCCGAAAAGTCAGAATGTTGGCTGTGGGGCCAGGATTTGATGCGCGCATTATCCGGCGCGACGCTACTTTATAAAACTGTTTACGGCGACCCATGCACGATCGAACTGTTGCCGGACGGGAAAATGTTGGGCCGGGCCGGTTACGCCGGGGAGGATCGCGATCAGGGCGAGTGGCGGGTCGAGGGGGATCTGTGGCATCGCCGGTGGGAAAAGTGGGCCTATGGCGAAGAGGCGGCGTTCCATGTTTCGATCGATGGAGATGTCTTGCATTGGCTGAATTCGCAAGGAGACCGCGTTGACACCGCTCTGATCGCGGAAAAGCCTGAAAAGGCTTGAACGGCCAATAAGTCCGATCTGGTCCCATGGATTAGCCCAAACTGGCCCTAATAAGACCATGTCAATTCTGTGAAGCTTCCCGCTGATGGGAAGGGCCCATGGCAATCCAGGGCTGATAAGATCGGCGGCGTAGATGACGACTCTTGGGATCGCGGCGATTCAACTTGCAGGCGGCAAGAAGGATAATTTGGCGCTTGTCGAAAATGAAATCCGTGCGGCGGCGAAGCGATTTCCCTGGGTCGAACTCATCACGCTCGGCGAACTGGCCGTTCACGGCGTCGATACTCAGCTTGCAGAAGAACCAAACGGTCCGACGGAGACGCGGCTTGCGATGCTCGCGCGCGAGCTCGGCGTCTGGCTTGCGCCCGGATCCCTATATGAGCGGCGCGGCGGCGAAATTTTCAATGTCGCACCAATATTTAATCCCGCGGGCGAAACCGTTGCGAAGCACGATAAGTTGTTTCCATTTCTTCCCTACGAAAAAAATATCGCATGCGGACAAAACCACACTGTTTTCGAGATTCCGGGTAAGGGCCGGATTGGCGTCGCGATCTGCTACGACATGTGGTTCCCAGAAGCTATAAGAACGCTGTCCGCTATGGGCGCTGAAGCTATCCTTCTGCCGACCATGACCAATACAATGGATCGCGATGTGGAGCTTGCGATTGCAAGAGCCAACGCCGCTGTCAATCAATGTTACTTTATTGACGTTAATGTTGCGGGCGAGCAGGGAAATGGCCGCTCCGTCTTTTTCGGTCCCGGCGGTGAGCTGCTCTATGAATGCGGCGACGGACGCGAAGTTGTCGCGCTTGAAATCGATTTCGAACAAGTTCGTAGAGCCCGCGCACGCGGCTGGCATGGCCTTGGACAGGTAATGAAGAGTTTCCGCGATGCGCCCGTCGAATTTCCATTTCACGCAAATGCGGGCATGCGAAAAAAGCGCATGTCGGACTTGGGCGAATTATCGATGCCTCGCCGTAGCGAAGAAGCGCCCGGCGGCGATCAGCGAGACGACGCTGTCAGCACACGAAAATTGCGGGTCATTGAGTAACCGGCCGGCGCGCCGGCCAGTATGAAGGAGAAGAGGGGTCGATCATGAAGAAGTCAGGTGAAAAGAAATCACAAAACCTATTGCTCGTTGCGCTTATGGGCGGAACAGCGCTCGCAGGTGTCAGCGTTCCGGCGATGGCGCTGCAAGGAGAGTCGGCGGATGAGCGCGATTCGATCGTCGTCACGGCGACTCGCAGAGAACAAAGCGTCACCGATGTTCCCTACAACATCACGGCGGTCAGCGGCGATGCAATCGATGCAGCCAAAATGTTCGACGAAGCGGAATTGCTTCGGTCGGTGCCAGGCGTTGGCGTCGTCGACCGCGGCGCGCGCAATTCCGGCACGCTCAACCAGGTGCGCATCCGCGGTCTCAGCATCGACGGCAACGCGCTCGGCGATTACGCCGTTTCGTCAGTGGCGTCGGTTTCCACTTATGTAAATGAAACGCCGGTCTTTGCGAACTTCCTGCTGCGCGATCTTGAGCGCGTCGAAGTTCTGCGCGGCCCGCAAGGCACTCTTTATGGATCAGGCTCGCTTGGCGGCACCATCCGCTATATTACGCGCGACCCGGTCATCGGTGAGTTTGAAGGATATGCGCAAGGGTCGCTTTCTCATGTGAAAGGCTCCGACAGCGTTGGCTATTCGCTGGATGGCGTTTTGAACTTTCCTCTTGGCGAAACCGCCGCGCTGCGCGTTGTCGGCAGCTGGGCGGATTATCCGGGCATTACGGATTATGTGAATGTCTACGAACTCGACAGCAACGGCATTCCGGTGGCGCCGAACGGCGTACTTGACCCGGCCGCTTCTTACCGGGTTGTCGAAGATGCAGATTACGTCGAGCAGTGGATGATACGCGCCACTTTATTGTGGGAGCCCACGGATGTGATCAGCTTCAAAGCCTATCACGCGCGCCAGTCTGACGACGTCGGCGGGCGCCGGCAACAAACCGTTGGTTTCGACGGGTTCGGCCGCGAATATGAGCCCTATGAAAACGGTTCGATTCAGCTAGAGCCGTCGTCGCGCGATCTTCACGTCTCCGCGCTCGAAGCAAATATCGATCTCGGTTTTGCGACGCTGACCTCGTCTTCCTCCTATTACGACCATGAAGGCGACAGCAACAGCGAGAACACCGGATTTTATGCGCAGGCCGGTTTCCTCGGTTTCTACTATAATTATCCGCGACCGATGGCATCGGCGGTGCGCACTTATGAAGACAGCGCCTTCATTCAGGAAGTGCGCTTGGTGTCGGAGACTGAAGGACCGTTCGACTATATCATAGGCGGCTTTTACCGGAACCAGGATCTCGTTTCGACGCAGGAAAGCTATCTGCGCGGCTTCAAGCAATGGTGGGACGCTTTCCTGCCTGGGTTTGCGAGCGCAGTAACGGGCGATCAGGATTTCGATTATCGCCGCGACGAAAATTTTGAGGAAATCGCGGTCTTCGGCGAGTTGACTTGGCATGTCACCGAAGCGCTCGATGTAACGGGCGGCTTCCGCTACTTCGATAATAAGTCGGAAAATGATACATTCATCGATTTGCCGCTATATGCGGGCGCGTTCACGCCGACCAATGCGTTTTTCGAAACATCGGAAGACGGCGTTCTGTTCAAGGGCAATTTGTCCTGGCGGTTCGCGCCTGAAAACCAGTTCTATGCGACTGTTTCGGAAGGATACCGTCGGGGCGGCTCCAACGCGGTTCCGTTGACTGGAACATTCGCGGAAGATCCGGGCTGGCAGATTTACACCGCGGATACGGTGATCAACTACGAAGCGGGCGTAAAAGGTAACGCCGGCGGCTTCACTTATGATTTAAGCCTGTTCTATGTGGACTGGGACGACCCGCAACTTAATACGGCGACCACGAACTGGGGCTTCTTCGCTGTTCAAAATGGCGGCGAGGCGCGGACCATGGGCCTTGAGGCGCAAGTCGATGGCTATTTTGGCGACGGCTTCCACTACGGGTTGGGCTACGCCTTCGTAGATGCAGAGCTGACCCAGGACTTCTTCTCACCCGACGGTTTCTTGCTTGCGGCCGACGGGGCGACACTGCCTGGCGCGCCGAAGCACATGGTGAACTGGGCGTTCGACTATACGGCGCAGCTCTCGCCCGAATGGTCGATGTTCGCTCGTGTCGATGGTTTCTACCAGTCTGAAAGCCGCAACGGCGTCGGCGTTTCGCCGACATTCAACGTGCCGCTCGAAGGCTTCAGCATCTGGAATGCAACGCTTACGGCCACGCACGGCCCAGTGAGCGCATCTGTGTGGGTGAAGAATATTTTCAATGAGGAAGGCGTCACCGGCGTTTTCACCGAAGCGTATATGGGAACGGCTCCGGCGGTTGGCTATTTCGGCAACGGAAACAAACAGCTGATATCGCTGCCGCGCACGATCGGCGTTTCGGTTGGCGTTTCCTTTTGATCACAGAAAGGATGTTGCGGCCGCTCATGGCGGCCGCAACAAAATCAATATGGCCGCGGCTCTTCATTCTACACAGCAACTGCTGCAAGAAGCTGACCGGCGCCTGAGAGAAAGAAACCCTGCAGAAAGCGCCCGCATCTGCGGCGAAATTCTTCAGACTAATCCGCGCAACATTGATGCGCGACTGATCCTCGCCCGCTCCTGTCAGATGCAGGGCGCCTTCGACAAAATGCTTGAACATGCCGAGGCGGCGCTAAACTCGCAGCCGGAAAATCGGCTAGCGGCGCTCATGCGGATCGAGGCTCTCATCGCGACCGGGCGCATTGCCGACGCGAAGGAGGTGATAAAAGCCACGCTGGAAAACGGCGCCAATGATGATCCTGTCTACCTTGCCCGGCTCGCAGAGATGCAGACCCAGCTTGGCGATCACAAAGCCGCGCTTTCGACTCTGACGATGGCGGCGTCCATGCGCGCCACCGACCCTGCGTTAACCTACAATCTCGCCAGCGCGGAGCTTGCTTGTGGCGATATAAACGCCGCCGAAAAACGTCTCGACAGCTTGTTTGTTCAAACCGGAGACGCAGACGCCGCTTACAATAGGGCGACGTTGCGCACGCAGACATCCGACCGCAATCATGTGAGCGAGTTGAAGGACAAATTACGCCTTAACGCAGATCCGAGAAGCGAATTCGCATATTGCTATGCGCTCGCAAAGGAACTGGAGGATCTCGGCGAGTATGATGAAAGTTTTGCATTTCTGAGTCGGGGTGCAACTACGCGCCGGAAGCTGCTGCAATATCGCGTGGAAACCGACCTGAATGCGCTCGCGCAGATCGAAAATACATTCAATGACGAATTTTTCAGACGGCGCGCAGGCGGATGCGGCGAAGAAGGCTCCGTATTCATTGTCGGTCTTCCGCGCTCCGGCACGACCCTAGTCGAGCGAATTTTAAGCAGCCATCCGGACGTCGAAAGCGTCGGCGAGGTCAACGATTTCGCCATGGCGTTGACTCGGCATTGCGGCGGGGCGTCGGGTAAATCGCCGTTGATCGAACGTTCCGCCAACGCCGACTTCGCAGCGATTGGCCGCCAATATCGTCAGTCAACATCCGAACGAAGCGGCGTCGCGCGTTATATTATCGATAAAACACCGTTGAACTTTCTGTATTCTGGCCTCATCGCCAAAGCCCTGCCCAAGGCGAAGATCATCCATGTAGAACGCGACGATATGGATGTCGGTTTCGCCATGTATAAAACATTGTTCCGCATGGGGTATCCGTTTTCCTACGACTTGACGGATATCGGACGGTACATGCGCGCAAAGGCGGCGCTCATGGAGCATTGGCGCGAGATGCTCGGCGGACGCATTTTTTCGATCCCTTACGAGTCGTTGATTACGGATCAGGAAACCGAAAGCCGGCGTTTAGTGGACGCACTCGAGCTCGACTGGAATGACCGTTGTCTTTCCTTTCACGAAAACAAAACACCGACGGCGACGGCCAGCGCGGCGCAAGTGCGCCGGCCCATATATGCGTCGTCAATTGGAAAATGGAGAAAATACGAGAAGCATCTTGGAGAATTGTTGAGAGCCCTTGAAACCTGAAAGAGATCGTTACGATGGATGTTAACCGCAAGATCGGCAGTTTCAGTAAGTCTGTTTCGAGAGTTTTGTTTCACGGTGCCGTGGCGCTTGTCGCTGCAATGACGGCTACAGTGTCCGCACACGCGGCTACGCTGTTCAGCGATAGTTTTCAGGATGGAAATTATAACGGCTGGACAAAGACCGGCTCGGGCGGCGCGCTTGTCACCTATTACGCCGGCAATTACTCCGTAAGGCTCACCAACAAGGCGACGATTACTCGAACCGTATCTACGGCGGGCTATTCGAATGTCGAGATTTCAGCACAGCTCGCGGCGAGCTCGCTTGAAGGTGCCGATGCGTGCATCGCCGAAGCCTCGGGAAACGGATCGACTTGGGTAGAGATCGTAAAGGTCGTCAACGGTCAGGATGATGGATACACGCTCTACTCGGGATCGGCCTCAGACTCATCTTTCAACAATAACGCAAGCCTTCAAATTCGCGGCCGCGCCGCTGGTAATAACACTGGGGACTATTGCTGGTTCGATAATGTTGTCGTTACCGGCGATCTTGGCGGCGGCGTCCGCACGGTATTGAGTTACTCAACGCTCGCTGGGTCCGGCTCATACGCTTCGCCGGTGAATTTTTCGGCTTATGCTGAAGAAAGCGACGCTACATCAGCCACGAACACTTTCTCCGGCGAACTTTCCTTGACCGGCAGCTCATATAGCGGCGGCTTTTCGGTGGTGCGGGACGATTACTCATATGCGAGCGGGGGCTCGATTGACGAATTGCCGGCGTTTGCATTCGAGTTCGTTCAGTCAGGCGACGATTTCATACCGGCGGTGCGAGGATCGATTGCGGGATCGCATCCGAACTGGGAAATCATTCTGGAGCCAGGGAAGGTCTGGGACGAACCCGGCGACAATGGCTATTCAAGGGTGGCGATTCCCTTCGCGCTTCAGGAAAAGAATGCGAACTGCACGCATAACGGCGTCATCACATTTCTGTTCAACGACAGCGGGCTTGTCTCCGACGCGGCCTATCAGATCGCCAGCGAGACGTGTCTTTATTTCAAGTTCAACATGTGGGGGTTGATTGACGCAGATTATGATCCCGGAACCGTTTCCGGCGCGTCATCGATCATTTCCGCCTATCAGGCGGAGGAATCCGGGCGGATGACGACGAAGCTGATCAGCGGCATCGCCACGGACTATCCCGGAACCGATCCGGACGCATTCGGATCCTCTTCCGAGGTGACGCCTGCGCACATGTCTGCCTTTGGCTTCATCTACAACAACGTTCACTATGTCGGCGGGTGCGGGACTCGATATGGCGATTACCCGTATTGCGACGTTCTCGATCTTCCATCCTATTCAACGGCGAAGTCCGTGTTTGGCGGGGTCGGCCTGATGCGGCTTGAAAAGCTCTATCCCGGCGTGATGCAGGACGACATCGCCGACTATGTTCCGGCTTGCGATACGGACGGCGACTGGGACGATGTTTCCCTTGAGGACGCAGCCGACATGGCGACCGGAAATTATTCCTCGTCAGGATACGAAGTCGATGAGGGATCGACCGCGATGACGAACTTTTTCCTCGAGACTACGCATGCGGGAAAAATTAACCGCGCCTGCACGCAATTTCCGCGCAAAGCGACGCCGGGGAGCCTTTGGGTTTATCATACCTCGGACACTTATACGCTCGGCGCTGCGATGCAGTCCTACTACAAATCCCAAGCGGGAAGCGGCGCGGATATATGGGACGATCTGCTGGGTTCGATCTGGGATAGTTTGGGCGTCAGTCAGACGATGCGCGTAACGCGGCGCACGCTCGATACAACCGCGCAACCCTTTGTCGGCTGGGGACTGATGTATCATCGCGACGATATTGCGAAGATTACGAAATTCCTGAACGTCGACGACGGCGAGATCGGCGGTGTCGCACAACTCAATGCGGCGGAACTCGCCGCCGCGATGCAACAGACGCCGTCGGATCGCGGTCTGATCGCCGGGGCATCGACGATCCGTTACAATAACGGCTTTTGGGCGTGGAACGCACAGAGTTATCTGGGCTGTTCTTCAGCGACATGGATACCGTTTATGTCCGGCTTTGGCGGCATAACGGTGGCGCTGATGCCGAATGGTGGAACGTATTACTATTTCAGCGATAATGCGGAATTCGCGTGGGGCGAGGCGCTTGCCGAGGCGCATTCCATCAGTTCCGTATGTCCATAAGGAAAGAGGTGACGGCGTGTTGTGGCATATAGTTGCGTTTGGCTTGTGCGCAGGACTTGTTTTCGGGCAAGCCTTCGCGCAAGCGATTTTCAACGAAGACTTTCAGGACGGCGAAGCCGACGGTTGGGCTGGCGACCCGGGGCGCGGGTCCGTGCAGTTGACGGAGTATGCCGGAAACATATCCATGCGCTTGACGCGGAATGCGTCTGCGGTCGCCCAAGTCAATCTTGCTGGCGTCAAGCAGGTGCAGGTGTCAGCATCCTTTGCGGCGATGGAGCTTGAAGGCGAAGACGCCTGCATGCTCGAATTCTCCGATGACGGTCAGAACTGGATCGAAATTGGCCGAGTCGTCGACGGACAAGATGGCGGGCTGACGCTTCATAGCGTTTCCAAAACCGTCGACATCCGCAACGGCGCCGAATTTGGATATGTCGGCGTGCGCATCAAGGCGAATGCAGACAACGATACATGCTGGGTCGATAGTATATCTGTTGCACAAACTGTACGGCGCGCGGAGCTGCAACAGTCAATTTCAGCGCAGGCCTTCTCCGCTGGCGCAGTAGCGGAAAAACCTTACGCTAGCAAAGCATTTGCGCCGGCAGCCGCCGCGGGCCCGCCCCCGACGGCGCTTCAAGGGGTCTTGAGGTTCGAAGGCGAGGAAGCCGACAACTTTATTCTGCGAAAAGACGATTTCAACTATGCGCCGGAAGGCGAAAGCTTGCGCGTTCTACCGCCGGTCGAAATCCATTTTGTGCAGACGGGTAACGAAATCGTGCCTGTTCATCGTGGCCCGCGTGCTGGGGCGCATCCTGACTGGGAATGGATCTTCGAGCCAGGGCGCGCATGGCGAGACGATGAAGGATTTATTCGCGCGAGTTTTCCCTTCGCGCTGCAGGAGCGCAACGCCAACTGCATTCACAACGGGCTTGCGGCGTTCCGGATGGATGACAGCGGCGCTGTCTCTCACCTCGTGTATCAGATTGGCTCCGAAACCTGCACTTATATGCAGTTCGACATTTGGGGCGCGGGCGGTGCGTCCTTCGAGCGGCGATCTCATCCGGATGCAGACCGCGTGATCGCAGCCTATGAGCAGGAAAAATCCGCCAGACTGGAGACGCGTGCCATCGAAGAGTTGCGCGGGTTCGTTAGCGGCGGGTTTGGATCGTCTGAAGAAGTGACCCCGTCAGCGATGACGGCTTTCGGCTACGCAACGGATGACACGCATCATGCCGGCGGATGCGATACGCGGTTCGGTCCCTATCCCTATTGCGACGTGCTCGACCTGCCGTCTTACTCTTGGGCGAAATCCATCGTCGCCGGCGTCGCCGCCATGCGTTTGGAAAAACTCTACCCCGGCGCGATGGCGTCGCAGGTATCGGACTACGTTCCAGCTTGCGCTGGACCGGCATGGGACGGCGTCACCTTTCATCATGCTTTGAACATGACCACCGGCGTTTTCAATTCGGATGTCTATGACGAAGACGAACAATCGCCGCCGATGCGCCGGTTCTTTCTGGCGGAAACCAATAGCGAAAAGCTCGACATCGCGTGCACGGCCTTCACCAAAAACGCTGAACCGGGGGAGACGTTCGTCTACCGTACCGTAGATACGTACATCCTTGGCGCGGCGATAAATGCATTTCTGCGGGAAAAGACCGGCGACGCGAATGCCGATTTTTATCGCGATCTGTTGGCGCCGATCTGGACGGAGCTTGGTTTAAGCCCGGTCGCGATGAACACGCGAAGGAGCCTGGACGCCGCCGCGCAGCCCTTTACCGGATGGGGTTTGACGCTGCACAGGAACGACATCGTGCTCATCGCCAGATTTCTCATAGACGGCGGCGTTATCGCCGGGCAGGAATTGCTTGACGCTGACATGTTGCGGCAGGCGTTGCAAAAGGATTCCTCGAATCGCGGCCTCGCCGCCGTCATCCCGTCGCAGCGCTATAGAAACGGCTTTTGGGCGTGGAACGCCGGCGGCGCTATCGGTTGCGCGGAGGACGTTTGGATTCCTGTGATGTCCGGTCATGGCGGGCTCTCTGCGGCGCTGCTGCCTAACGATCATGTTTATTATTATGTAAGCGACGGTGGCGAATTCGCGTGGCGGCGCGCGGCGCAGGCGTCAAACGAGCTCAAACCATTCTGCGAGGCGCGTAATGACAATCGGTGAGGAACACGTTGCGCGCCGAAACTTTCCGACCGCTGCGCCGGATGGTTTTCCGGCCAGCATCATACTGTCCTTTCTCGCGACGGCGGGCCTTTTCTACGTCAACATCATGGCGGCGATTGTCGACGGTCTGGTCAGCGGACTGGGTATTACTGAAAGCGCGGCGGGCAATATCGGGGCAGCGAACATATACGGCGCCGCTTTTGGGGCGCTCGCAGCGGTGTTCGTCGTCAAGCGCGTGTCGTGGCGTCCTCTTTCTATTGCCTGCCTGCTCGGTTTGATCGCAATCGATTTGGGTTCGATCTTTCTTCGGTCTGCGGACATGCTGATTCTGGTCAGACTTGCGCACGGCGTCATCGGTGGCTTGCTGGTGGGCGTTTCCTATGCAGTGATTGCGCGAACGGGCAAGGTCGACAGGACCTTCGGCGTGCTCTTGTTCGTGCAGTTCGGCCTCGGCGGATTGGGCGTTATGGTTTTACCGCGTCTGGTGCCGATTTACGGTGTCGCGCCGCTGTTTATCGCGCTCGCTTTGTTCAGCGCGGCGGCCCTCACGATGCTTCCCTTTCTCGACCGCTATGCGCCGCGTCTTCTGACCGG
>CAZAOB010000090.1:0-11772 GCA_964486635.1 uncultured Caulobacterales bacterium
ATGCGCTCCGACTGGGAGTTTCCGATCTGCACCGGAAACGAACGCATCAAGGGTGAGGATGGCGCGAAAACCCACCCCACGCAAAAGCCGGAAAGCCTGCTCTATCGCATCCTCATCGCCTCGACCAAGCCCGGCGACGTCGTGCTCGATCCTTTCTTCGGGTCCGGCACCACCGGCGCGGCGGCGAAATATCTCGGGCGGCGCTGGATCGGCTGCGAGCGCGACAAGACCTACATTGCGGCGGCGAAAAAACGCATCGCGAAAGTCAAACCGCTCGACGGCGAGGATCTCAAAACCCAGCCCTCGCCCAAGGCCGCCGCGCGCGTTCCTTTCGGCACGGTGATCGAACACAAGCTGATCAAGCCCGGCGCGAAACTCTATTCCCCGCGCGGCAATCACTCGGCGAAAGTGCGCGCCGACGGATCGCTCTATGTAAAAGATGGCGAGCACGAAATTCAGGGCTCGATCCACAAGGTCGGCGCCGCAGTCCAGAACGCCGCCGCCTGCAATGGCTGGACCTATTGGCACTACGAGGAAAAGACCGGCCTTAAACCCATCGACTTCCTGCGCGACAAGATCAGGAAAGGCATGGCGGGGTAAGCGCCATTTCCTCCCCGTTCATCCCCGCCCCCGGGTCCGGCCGCAGGCCGGCCCGAGGATAAACTCCGGCGGGGATCCATATCACAAGGCACAGTCATACATTGTCTGGATTCCCGCTTTCGCGGGAATGAGCGGTTGTTAAATTTTCGCGGTTGTTAAATTTTCAACGCTCAATGCTCCGTCCAATAAAGCGCGCCTGAATCATACCCCATCTCTCGCAAATCGCTGACCGCAGTGTCGCGCACGGCGTCTGAGATCGTCGGCGTACGGCTTAAGATCCACAAATAGCGCCCCTCCGGCTCGCCGACGAGCGCGAGGGAATAATCTTCGGCGAGGCCGATCACCCAGTAATCGCCCCAGA
The DNA here is from genome assembly GCA_964486635.1 of uncultured Caulobacterales bacterium. Taxonomy (GTDB): domain Bacteria; phylum Pseudomonadota; class Alphaproteobacteria; order Caulobacterales; family Parvularculaceae; genus Hyphococcus. The sequence continues at coordinate 962 of CAZAOB010000090.1, forward strand.
ACGGACCGAAGAAACTCACCTCCAGCTTCGCATTGGTCGCCGTATCGACAATGCGCGCGCGGCCCTTGGCCTCTTTCTTGTCACCGTCAGGCGCGCCTTCGTAACAGGTGTTGACCACAGAGATCAGCCCATCAGCGCGCAGGGCGTAATCGGCGGTGACGCCTTCGCACCCTTTTTCGAACCGGTTCGGAAAACGCGCGATTTCGTACCAACGGCCGAGATAGCGTTGAGTGTCCACATAATCGACGGTGGTGAGCGGTGTCGCCCCATCGCGATTGACCGGCGGACTAGAACAGCCGGCGATGCCCAACAGGAAAGCGATGACAATAATGCGCACGATCAACCTCCGGCGTTTGACTTCATCATAGCATGGTTGCATGGCTTGCGGCTCCTTCTGTCAACATCACACAAAACTTTTCCATCGCCGCGGCTCGCAAAGCCCCGAACCCAAAAACCTGAGAGGCGCCCCGTGCGCCCCGCGTGCGAATGCACGCAATCCATTATCCGGCCGCTTTGCGGCCGGGGCGCACAAATCAAAAAACCCACGCTCCATATGATCAAACACAACAGCTCCACCATCGCCGCCGCCGTTTCCGGCGCGAACGCATAAACATGAGAGAAGCGCGGGACGTGAAACACCCTCGTCGCTTTAGTCTAAGCACATGGATGCATCACATCCCGCGCGCGGCTTTTACAGCACCGCCAACCGATCGCGTCCGGCGCATGACATCCCGCAGCAAGAGGTATGGAACGTCACGCCTTTCCCCGAAGGCTCGGCTGTAGCAGCCGGCCGGGTCTAAGCGCTTCGTCCGTCCCTTGCCCCGGCGAAAACACCGGTTTGGAATAGCAAGAGCGAAGCGCCGCCCGCACACTGCACCCCGGACCGGCGAATTACGGCTGGCCTCGCCGTCTCTCAATGCCCGGAATGAGAAGCAGTATACGGCCGTTTTAAAGGTGGTGAAAACTTATCCACGGGTTCTGAACCCGTGTTACAATGGCGAGGCGCCGCGCGAGTCTGAGCGGAAACCATCGCAATAGTTTCACCCCCTCCGTCGGCTTCGCTGACATCTCCCCCATTATCATGGGGGAGGAAAAGCGTTGTCCTTGCGGCCAGGGTTCTCTTCCCCCGTTTGCGGGGGATGGGGGTTTGGCGCAAAGGAGGTTAGACTGTTTAAGTGCCGATCGGAAACCCAACTCAATCACTGTCACAGCCGGGAACATTTCATGCCGCACATTCACACACTCGTATTTGCCGGAACCGCTTGCCTCGCCATCGCCGCCTGCGCGACGACGCCTCCGCCGGCGGACGCTGAGGGTCCGACGCCGGACGACCGGCTCAACGCCACGCTGTGGATGCAACAGTCTGTCGAATACAAAGCCAATGCCGATGCCGTTTATGCGCTCGCCGGCAAACGTCTCGATGAAGCGCTGGCGGACAAGACATGGACAGCGGCGCCCGCAGAGCAAAAAGCCGGTTACGAAAATTTGCCGCCGGCAATTATTCTTGATGCGGATGAAACTGTGCTCGACAACTCACCCTATCAGGCATGGATGGTGAAGACCGGCGCAAACTACTCTGGCCAAAGCTGGAACGCCTGGGCGGGCGCGGGCCAAGCGGGTGCGATCTCCGGCGCGGTCGCGTTCACAAACGCCGCCGCGCAAAAGGGCGTCAAGGTTTTCTACGTGACCAATCGCAACGCCGAAGTCGAAGACGGAACCGCGCGCAATCTGGCGGCGCTCGGCTTCCCTATGGGCGGAAATGTGGACACGGTGCTGACCAAGGGCGAAAAACCGGACTGGACTTCGGCCAAGGGAACGCGCCGCGCCGCCGTCGCCGAGAATTATCGCATCCTGCTTTTGCTCGGCGATAATTTTGGCGACTTCACCGATGACTATGACGGCTCCCCGGAGGAACGCAGGAAAGTTTATGAAGAGAACGCGGCGCGCTGGGCGCGCGAATGGTTGATGCTGCCCAACCCTTCTTACGGATCATGGGAGTCGTCCGCATTTGGCAGCGATTATTCGCTAAGCCCCGTACAACAGCGCCAGCGCAAGATCGACGCGCTGGAGGCGTGGTCACCAGACAACGAGTGAACCGATCAGACAACGCGGCAACGAAAAACCCCTCGCGCGGAGGGTTTTTTTAATCTTCAAAGAATACCGAAAAACCTAGTTCAGCTTTTCTTTCAGGCCCGCAATCGCCTTGTCGATGAACGGGCCTTGCGCGCCGCCGGCCATCCGGTCACGGATGATAATGCGCGCCGCCTCAATGGCGAGGTCAGCGGTCTGGCCGCGCACTTCGGAAATAGCTTGCGCTTCAGCGCGGGCGATCTTCTCTTCGGCGGCCTTGATGCGGCGTTCGGTCTGATCGGCGATTTTGGCGCGTGCTTCCTGGGTCATGCGGGCGGCGTCTTTCTTTGCCTGTTCGACAATGCCGCTTGCTTCCTCTTCGGCTTCACGCTGGCGGCGCTGATAGGAGGCGAGAAGCTCCTGCGCCTCTTCGCGCATCTTGCGCGCTTCATTGAGCTCGTCAGCGATTTTCTGCGCCCGCTTGTCGAGACCCGACACCATCATCTTATGCACGCCGGCGCGAGCAAACACGCCAATGACGATCAGGAACGCGATCAGGACGTAAAGCCCTGGATCCTGAAACAGACCCGGCGACGCATGATCGCCAGCGTCGGCCGCGCCGTGGGCGGTCTCAGCAGCAGCGACCGCGATTGAAGCAAGATTGATCATCGGTTCGTTTCCCTCACCCGCACTCAGGCCTGTACCGCTGCGATCGCCTTGGCGACGGCTTCATCAGCCGGCGCCTCGTCGATCAGCGTTTCCACCACCGCGCGCGTCGTTTCGGCTGCAGCCTCGCGAACCTTGGCGGCGGCGTCTTTCTTCATGCTGGCGATTCGAGCTTCCGCCGCGGAGAGCTGGTTTTCCAGCGCCGCCTCGGTTTCAGCTTGAAGTCCGGCGATTTCCTCGTCCATCTCCGCGCGCGTGTCGGCGGCGATCGCCTGCGCCTTGGCGCGGGCGTCTGCGAGCGACTTGTTGTAAGCGCCCTCCGCTTCTTCCGCCTGGCGCTTGAACTCCGACGCCTGATCGAGATCGTCGGCGACCCGGTCGCGGCGCTGCTCGATGGCGCCGCCGAGCGACGGCAGGAACTTGCCCGCCATCAGCCAGTACAACACGCCGAATGTCAGCGCGAGCCAGAACAGCTGGCTCGGCCACGACGTCGGATCAAGCTGCGGCAGACCCGCAGAAGCCGCTTCTTCATGGGCTTCGACAGCGCCTGCTGCGGCGGCGGTCATCAATGCGAAGACGGACAAGGTCTTCTCCTTCGACGGTTAGGTAATGTTCGTCTTAGAACGTGTAGAGAATGATCATCGCGATCGCGAAGCCGAGCAGACCGGTGAATTCGGTCAGCGCGAAGGCGAGCAACATGGTCGGCTGGTTCTGAGCGGCGGCTGACGGGTTGCGGAATGCGCCCGACAGGAAGTTGCCGAAGATGAGGCCGAGGCCGACGCCTGCGCCCGCGAGCGGGATCGAGGCGAGACCAGCGCCGATGAGTTTTGCTGCTTCTGCTTCCATTGTCTTAACTCCTGAAGTTTTTTTCTCGTTGAGCCGTTAATCCCTGTTGCGCGGCTGGCTCTTCGCGCCGCGCAGGAAACTGATGTTTAGTGGTCGGCGGCGTGAGCCGCGTCGGAAAGATAGATGCAGGTCAAGACTGCAAACACATAGGCCTGCAGCGCGGCGACCAGAAACTCGAGCATGGTGACCGCAACGGCGCCGAGAAACGGCGCAATGCCCAACACCGAAATTACGCCGCCAACGCCGATCAGCGACACGACGAAGCCGGCAAACAGTTTCAAAATGATGTGGCCGGCGAACATGTTGGCAAACAAACGAACGGCGAGCGAAATCGGCCGCGAAAGAAATGAGATCACCTCAATCGGAACGATCAGCGGATACATGTAAATCGGCAGACCCGACGGCGCGAACAGTTTGAAGAATTTAAGGCCGTTCTTCATAAAGCCGTACACGACAACGATGGAGATGGTCACCATCGCCAGCGCAAGCGTGACAATCAGGTGGCTCGTCGTCGTAAACGTATGCAGCTCATGGGCCGAGCCCGGGATCGACGGCAAAAGGCCAAAGAAATTAGCGGCCAGGATCCAGATGAACAGGGTGAAGACATAAGGGAAAAACTTGCGCCCTTCCGAACCGATCGTGTCGCGCACCAGATCGGCGACAAAATCGTAGAGCACTTCGGCGGCTGACTGCACTCGGCTGGGGATCAGGCTTGCGCGCCGTGTGGCCAAAAAGAAAAACAGAATGATTGCGCCAGTGCAGATCAGCATCCATAGCGCCGAGTTGGTCAACGAAATATCGATCCCGCCAAGCGACAGCGGCACGATCGGCAGGATTTCGAATTGCTCCATCGGCCCGGCGGCCTGAAGTTTGATCATCTTTGTCTTCCCAAGCATCGTCTCGACCGGTTGTTCAGCCTTCTGACGATTCTCCGTTGTCACTGTTCAAGGTGCGCATCATGTTGCGCAGCCCCGCCGCAAATCCGAACGCCATTCCCACCAGCAGGAATAACGGTTTGGTCCCAAGCCAATGGTCGAGACCCAACCCCAAGAGGCAGCCGACAAACAAACCGGCCAGCAAGTCGGACGAGATCCGCATGGCCCGCCCCCAGGCGGATGCAGACCCTTTCGGAGACGGCGCGTCACCGCCGCCGCGCATCCGATCAAGACGCTCGGAAAACTCGTCCAGCGAGGGAGGCCGGTTGTGGTCAGCCTTGTCTCCGCCGGAGTCATTACTCATGCGCATGCCCGAAAACAGGCGCAAACGGCTGTCCGCGCCCCTTGAAATCGCGGCGGACCATATAGGCGCCGCAGCGCAGCGTCAAGCAACGGTTTTCTGAGGTAAATCATTGATTTTCAACAAGGATTGAAAGCGCGGCGTCTGGCCGCAAGACTAGTTTGTCGGGCGGCCTCGCCATCCGCCAGTTTTGACCGGAACTGGCAACGTAATCTTTGTATTTCTCGGCCAACACTTGCAGCCTGAGCATCATCGAAGGGGCAATCTGCAATGTTCGGCTTATTCTCGCGCAAGGCTGCACCGCTGGAGCTTGAGGCGACCGCGACCATCAACGCACCAGCCGCGACTATTTTCACGCTGGTCGATTTTTCGACTCCCGCCAACCGGCTGGCCGCGCGCGGCTTTCAGTTTTCACGGCGGCCGGGCGGACCCGACCTCTTCTCGGCGAAAGACCCGAACATGCCCGACCTCACCTTCGAGTTCGACGTGGACCTATGCGAGAATGGCAAAGCATACGGGTTCAACTCTCGGATACTCGCCGATACGCCTTTCGGCGCGTTCGAAAGCAACCGCGAGGAATATCACATCACAGAAATCGACGCGCGCAGCTGCCGGGTCATGCTCAAAACCACGAGCTGGTGGCGCAAGGGCGTCAACGGCCGACAGCGCAGCTTTGAAGAGGAAACCATGACGCAAGCTGTTGCGCAGGACCTCGCCAAGCTGAAGATCGAAGCCGAGACCGGCGCGGCGGCGAACGCCGCCTAGTGCGCTTGCGGTTTACGGCCCAGACGGATCGCCTTTACTGATTGATTTCGGGCTCCACGAGTTTGGTCAGTTTTCGCAGGGATTCCTGCCAGCCGAGATAACAGGCCTCAGCCGGGATGAGGTCGGGAATGCCCTCCTGCACAATTGTGATTTCCGTGCCGACCGACACCTTTTTCAGCGTGACGGTGACTTTCATTTCGCCGGGAAGATTCGGGTCGTCGAAACGGTCGGTGTAAACCAGCTTTTCGCCGGGAACGAGTTCGAGATATTCGCCGCCGAAGGAATGGCTGGCGCCGGTCGTGAAATTGCGGAACGACATGCGATGTTTGCCGCCGACTTTGGCGTCGAGTTCGTGCACAGTGCACAAAAACCCATATGGCGGCAGCCAGCTGGCGACGGCGTCCGGCTCGAGAAACGCCCGGTAAACTTTTTCCGGCGGCGCAGTGATAACGCGGTGAAATTTTACGGTGCCGGGCATGGGTCTCTCCTGTTTATTTTTTTTGATTATTGTTTTTGGTTTTGTAATTTGTGCGAGGCGTACGCCTTAGGCTTCGACGATGGCCTCAAAGCCGCCGAAGATCATGCGTTTGCCGTCGAAGGGAACCTCCTTTTCGTCCATCATCTTGTGCAGCTCTTCCATCGCCGCCTTGTTGCCGGCGTCGCGCGCTTCTCTTGACGGCCACGTAATCCACGAGAAGACGACGCTCTCGCCCTCCTCCAGTTTCACGGCCATGGGAAACGACGTCAGCTTGCCGTCAGGCACATCATCACCCCAGCACTCGACGACGCTGAGCGCGCCATTTTTTTTGAAAATCGGCGCGCAGGCCGCCGCCATTTTGCGATAGCTTTCGCGATTCTTGTTCGGCACCGGGATCAGAAATCCGTCTACATAGGTCATAGTTTTCTCCCTTGTTTTATCCGTTGAAGGCTTTTTCAATTGTCGCAATGTCGATCTTGCGCATCGTCATCATCGCCTGGCGCGCGCGTTCGGCCGCGACGAGGTCCGGCGACGTAATCGCGCGGACCAATGCGCGCGGCGCGATTTGCCAGGTGACGCCGAAGCGGTCGGCAATCCAGCCGCAATGACTTTCTTCGCCGCCATCGGCGAGCAGCGCACTCCACAAGCGATCGGTCTCTTCCTGATCGTCGGTCAACACCGAAATCGACGCCGCCGGCGTGAGCTTATAATAGTCCCCGCCATTGAGGATCTGATAGGGCGCGCCGGCCAGCGTGAATTCCACCGTCAGCGGCTCCTTGCCGTCTTCAGCTGGATACTCGCTTTCGATGCGGCTGTCGGGCAGCAGCGACACGTAAAACTTTGCAGCTTCAAGCCCGCCTTTTTCGAACCACAGACAGGTGTGGACCTTGGAATTTTCATTCATTGCTCAGTCTCCATCAGCCGTTGAAGATAGGGTTCCATTTCGTCGAGGGTTTTGTTCCAGCTTGTCGAGAAGCCAGCGGCGTTCGCAGCGTGTAATGCCGCCTCGTCCGGAAACTGTGTGAATATTTCAAGCCGCGTCTTCTCGCGCACCGCCTCGAACAGAACTTCGACACGCGCCCTGGGCGGCAAACCGCAACCGCAATCGGTGGGCGCGCGCGCATCGCCTTCATAAACGATGCGCTCCGGCTCAACGATTTCCAGAAACTCGCCGGCGGCGGGAACGGTCTGTCCGTCGGGCGTCGTCATCAGCACACGGAATTCGCCGCCGACGCGAAAATCCATTTCGCATGTGGTGCGTTCCGCTCCGAAAGGCCCCCACCATTGCGCGAGATGCTTCGGGTCGGTCCAGACTTTCCAGACCAGCGGCCGCGGCGCGTTGTAAAGCCGCGACATTCTCAGTTCATTGGGAATGAAAGGCATCAGGAAAGCCTTTCCTGTTTGAGCGCCTCCTCAAGACGGCCAAGCCCCCAGCCCCAGCCTTCAATGCGCGACGGGTTCTGGTCTTCGCCGGTGAGAAACGCGTTGTGTTCGGTAAGAGTCAGGCGCGCGCCGCGGCCATGCGGTTTGATTTCAACGCTCGTTAGCGAGGCCGAATAAGGCGCGCCGTCGATGTTCATGAAATAGCTGAAAACGAATTTCTCATTGTCGACGATATAGTGATAGACGCCGTCATTGGTGAACGTTCCGCCACCCGGCTTGCGGCCATGGCAACGCTCAACCCCGCCGGGGCGGAAATCGAGCACATATTCCTCGATCTCGAAGCCATCACTCTCGGCGCCGAACCATTGCCGTTTCGCCGCCGCGCTCGACCATGCGGCGAAGACGCGCTCGGGCGGAAAGTCATAGTCGCGCGTCACCGTCAGACTTGCTTGCACAATATCAGGCGCTTTCATCTCAACCCCCGCGCAATGTCTTCAAGCTGTTCGAAGACAGTTCCCCAGCCGGAATGGAAACCCATTTCTTCATGCTGCTTTTTGTCTTCTTCGTTCTTGTGTTTGATGATCGCGGAATATTCGACGCCGCCGGGACAATCTTTCATGGTGATGATCGCCGTCATGAAAGACGATCCGGTCGGGCGCCAGTCTTTTTCCATGCAGTCGGTGAAGACGATGCATTCTTTTTCTTTGACGTAAACGATGCAGCCATTCTGCGGCATTTCTTCGCCGTTGGGGCCGCACATCACCATTTGCGAGGCGCCGCCGGGACGCAGTTCGATATTGACGTCTTTGACCGTCCACGGTTTCGGACACCACCATTGCTCGAGAATTTTCGGATCGGCCCACGCTTTCCAGAGCTGGTCGCGGGTGACGTTTTTCATGGTGCGGCTGATAAAGAGATCGTTTGCTTCCGGTTTCATGGGTTTATCCTTTTTCTTTTTTGTTTTCCTTATGCGCAGTGGAGCATCCAGCGCGTGCCGAAGCGGTCGACGAGCTGGCCGTATTTTCTCGCGAAGAATGTTTTTTCCGGGCCCATGATGATCTCGCCGCCTTCGGACAGCGCCGCGAAAATCCGGTCGGTTTCTTTTTCGTCTTCGAGATTGATGCAGATGCTGGCGCCGCGCATCTTGTCGAACATCGCGGGCGGGCAGTCCGACGCCAAAATGTCCATATTGTCGAGGCTGAGGCAGGCGTGCAGCACGTCGTTTTTCGATTCCGGCGGATAATGCGGTTCCGCCGGGGAGCCGCCGACCTTGATCATCGCCTTGATCTCGCCGCCAAGCACCGACTGATAAAACTTTACGGCTTCGTCGCACTGGCCCTTGAACAGAAGGTAGATATTGAGGCGCATTATTCTTTCTCCGTGGACTGAAGGGTTTTGAGATAGGCGTCGAGACGGTCGAGGCGGCCTTCCCAGACGGCGCGCTGATGGGCGATCCATTCCTCCGCTTCGGTGAGGCGCGTGAGCTGCGCCTCGCAGGTTCTGACCCGCCCTTCCTTCTTAGAGGTGACGAGGCCGCTCTCCTCCAGCACTTTCAAATGCTGGAGGAAGGACGGGAGCGCCATGTCGAAGGGCTTGGCGAGGTCGCTCACCGTAGCGGGGCCTTCGGTCAGCCGGGTCAGGACGGCGCGCCGTGTGGGGTCGGCGAGCGCCTGAAAAACATTATCGAGCGGGGGTTCTTGATAGTTAGGCATATGCCTTAGTTATGCCGGGGGCCGGGCCGGAGTCAAGAACAATTAGGTGATTACCTAAGTTTAATTTTCTTGCTAGAAACTGCCCGGGAAAGACGGGAGTGCTGCAAGATGACCGACGATGAAAAAGCGATCCGCAAGCTAGTCGATGACTGGATGGCGGCGACCAAAGCCGGCGACAAACAGGCCGTGCTCGATCTTATCGCCGACGACGTTCTGTTTCTTACGCCCGGCCAGCCGCCCTTCGGCAAAAAGGAGTTCGCCGGAGGCCCGGACAATAGCGACATGCCGGCATTCGACGGCAAGAGTGAAATCCTCGAACTGGAAGTCATCGGCGATCGCGCCTGGATCAGGAACCAGCTCCATATTGAGATCACGCCGCCGGGCGCCGCGCCGATAAAAATGTCAGGCCAAACGCTCACGCTGTTTCGCAAGGATTCAGACGAAAAATGGCGCCTCTTTCGAGACGCCAATTTCGTAAAGCCGGACGCTTAGCTCCCGCCCTACTCCGCTGCGGCGAGCTGCTCGGCTTTGGTGAGATCGACTGAGACAAGCTGCGACACGCCGCGTTCGATCATCGTGACGCCGAACAGGCGGCTCATCCGCGACATGGTCAGCGCATGGTGGGTGATGATGATGAAGCGGGTTTCGGTTTCCGCCGCCATTTCGTGAAGCAGGCGGCAGAAGCGTTCAACGTTGGCGTCGTCAAGCGGCGCATCGACCTCGTCCAGCACGCAAACCGGCGCCGGGTTCGCCATAAACACCGCGAAGATCAGCGCCGTCGCCGTCAATGCCTGCTCTCCGCCCGACATCAGCGACATGGAGGCGAGCTTCTTGCCCGGCGGCGAAGCGAAAATTTCAAGACCGGCTTCGAGCGGATCTTCCGCATCGACAAGGCGTAACTCCGCCTGGCCGCCGTTGAACAGACGCTTGAAGAGATCAGTGAAGTTCGTGTTGACGGTCTCAAACGCATCAAGCAGTCTCTGGCGCGCTTCGCGGTTCAGATTGCCGATCGCCGTGCGTAGTTTGCGAATGGCGCCGTCGCAGTCTTCGCGCTCGACGCCCAACTCTTCAAGGCGCGTCGATACTTCCTGCATTTCTTCGTCGGCGCGAAGGTTTACACCGCCGAGATTTTCACGTTCGCGCTTGTAACGCTCCAGCTTGCGCTCAACGTCATCACGCAGCGGCAGATCAGCGCCCTCTTTGTGCTCCGCAATCGCCAACAGTTCGTCGGGCGCGGCTTCGCAGGTTTCGTGCGCCAGCCGGGTTGCTTCACCGACGCGTTCGGACGCAGCTTCGAGCTGCGCCTCAAGCCGCGCCCGCGCTTCACGCGCCTGCGCCGCTTCGATGTCAGCAGCCTTCGCCGACTTGTCGGCTTCCATGGCGGCGCGCTGCCCTTCGGCGAGCGCATCGGCGGCCTCGTTGCGGCGTGTTTCTGCGACAGCGAGCTGATCGAGAAGTCCTTTGCGTTTTTCCTCGATAACGCCCGGCGCTTCCCTGGAGGCTTCATGCGCTGCGACCGTATCGCTCAGATGCTCTTCGATTTCTGCAATGCGCGCGCGGGCCGTCTCACCACGCTGATTCCAGGAAGTTTTGTCCCGCGAAATTTCAGACAGCCGTTCCGCACGACGGCGCGCTTCATTGGCGAGATCGTTGTG
>CAZAOB010000091.1:0-9253 GCA_964486635.1 uncultured Caulobacterales bacterium
GAAATCCTTCAGACTCTCCATCGACGCTTTGGCGCCGTCTGGTGCAGTGATGGACAGGGCCGCCGCTTCAAGAACCGGCGTCGCGGAAACGAATGGCGTTTCCTGCAACCATGCGCCATCTGCGCCGGGCTGCATTCCGGCTCGCTCCATGCGCGCCGCGACATACGCCGCCGCGTCGCGATAACCCTGGGTTCCGGTTTCGCGGCCCATGCGCGCGTCATCCGCCAGCCACGCCACGTCAGCGCGCAAACGCAGCGCAGCTCCCGGTGCAGCGTCAACCCTGGCGACGCCGGCGGCGATATCGGCCTCAAGCGTTGGCGGCGCGCTGACGCATGCAGCCACGCAAAGCATGGGAAGAAAATGGCGAAACTTGCTGAAGTCGAATCGCATTTCGTGGCTCCTTTGCGAGCAGACGATTAGGCGAATCTCGGACGGCTCCGTCAACGGGAGGCACAAATGTGGCGGCCAAAGTTTCGCCATCTGAGCCCGCTAGATTACGCCTATTTCATATAGTGAGATGATTTTACAACGCTTTTCGCCTCGCGGAATGAATTGGAAGCGGCGCAAATGCACGCTATCATCGGGCTTGGGGAGTAGCGCTATGAAGACATCCTTGATTTTGCTCGGCCTCGCCGCAGGCATCGCGCCCGCTGTCGCTCAGGACGGCGCAGGCTACGTGCATGAAAACGGCATTGGTCCCGACCCGGATCGCGACACCAATCCGGCGACAGTCACCGGCGTCATCAAACGCATCGGCGATCCGCTCGACGAGAGCGAAACCGGACCTTATCGCGTCATCAATTTTGAAACGCCGCCGGGCAAGCATGGCGATGTCATTCGCGAGGCTTACGCAAAGCAATTCGGCGTACATTTCGGACGCGGCCTGAAGCGGCAAGTCTGCGAAGGACAGCGCAGATTCTATTATGACTCGATCTGCACATATGAGGCCGCGCCGAGCGGCAAATACGCCGCCGGCTATCTCAATTATCTGAACGCACCGCTGGTGATCGAATTCGATACGCCGGTCTGCGTCGTCACCATGGCCGCCTACCCGACGGGCGGCGTCAATCGCGAGCCGTTTACGTTGAAAATCGAAGGATGGGATGCAGAGGGATATCGCCTTCCCGATGCGGAAGCGTCTTTCAACTGGTCCAAAAACACCGTGCGCTGGAGAAACATGGCGGGCGCCTATTACATTGGCGGTCGCGCCAAGAAAATCGCCGTCAGCATGAAAAGCGGCAGCCCTTCCGAAGCGGGAGAAGTATTGCGCTTCCTGATCGATGACCTCGCATTCGTTCAGGAAGGCTGCGCAGAAGTGCTGTCGGGCTTTGTGGAAGAACCGATCGATCTGGACGATCCACTGGATCCAGACGAACAGGCGAACGAAGACTTTGACGCATTCGAGGACCTTACCGAAACGGATGTGGTTGAAGGGTCCTGATTAAGGCTAAAGCGGCTTGCGCATCAAAATAATCGTATTGACGGAACCGTTCGCCGCGGTTTGCGTTTCGCGACTGATCTCGACATAGCCGCGCGCGCGATAGAGCGGTTCTCCCGGCAATGTCGAACCCAATTCAATAGTTTTGAACCCCGCCTTGCGCGCCGCATCCTCACCGAGATCGAGCAGCAATGTGCCGATGCCTTGCCGCGTCCACTCGGGATGCGTGTACATGGCCCGAATGCGCGCGGCGTCTTTTGACGGATCGGCGTAACTGTCGTCACGCCCCTTTGTATGGTTGCCGCCGTAGAGCGTCTTGCGCTTGCCCCAGCCGCCGCATCCAACAGCGACCGTCTCGCCGTCTTTCACGGTCTCGATGACGAAATATGTGCCGTCTTCGAGCAGGGTTGTGTCGAGACCCATGGTCTCCTGCGCCGCCGTAATTTCTGCGGGCGTCAGAAAGCCTTTCATGTTTTCAGCGATCGACGCCTGCATCAGACCGACAATCGCTGGCGTGTCCGCTTCGGTCGCGATGCGATGGGTAAAGTTGCTGCGTCTGTTCATGGGCGCAGATTACGCGCGGCCGCAATCGCAGGCAAAGCCATTTCACAGACCGGTCTTCACCGGCCAAAAAGAAAAGGCCGCCCGCATGGGGCGGCCTTTGCAACTGATCGTGCTTGTTCGATTACGCAGTCTGATCGTCGATCGCAGCGTCTGGGGCGTTCTTCATCACCGATTCGACGCCATTGGCGCAGGAAGCAGCGCTGTCATACATCTGCGACTGGCCGATGACCTGATGGTTCCCCGCCTTGAGGACAAAATAGGGTTTGCCGCTGGTGGAATCCTTGACCTCAAACCGGGCCTTGTCCGCCGCATTCTTCTTGACTGAAGCGATGCCATTTTCCGCGCTGGATTTGTCCTTGTAGCCTTCGCTGGCGAGGATGTTCTCGCCATTGCCCGCTTTCAGGCGAAAGCGGAATTCGCCGCCCTTGTCCTTATAAAGCTCGAATTTTCCTGCCATTCGTCTCTTCTCCTGCTTGAATGCCCGCCCTCGCCCCCGCGCCTTCAGACAGGTCGATTGTTGCGATTTACGTCCGCGATTGCAATTCTTGACGAGGGCTTTATCTCTTGGATGTTCCAGAATCGTTCTCATTTCAGTAAGTTGTCCGCATGGCGTCCCACCCCGAGCAAAAACTCACCATTTCCGAGCGGGCAATGGCCGCCGCGCAAGCGCGGCCCGGCTTTGCAGAGGCCGGAGTCGAAGCGCCTTATCTCGACGGGCTGAATGACGAGCAGCGCGCAGCGGTCTTGGCGACGGAAGGCCCTGTACTGATGCTGGCGGGCGCCGGCACCGGCAAGACGCGCGCGCTAACGACCCGTCTCGCACACCTCTTACACACGGGCCGCGCCGACGCCTGGCAGATTCTCGCCGTCACCTTCACCAACAAGGCTGCGCGCGAAATGAAGGAGCGCATCGAGAAACTGGTCGGCTCGCATGTGGAAGGCATGAAATGGCTCGGCACGTTTCATTCCATCGCCGCGCAAATTTTGCGGCGGCATGCAGAACTTGCCGGCCTCAAATCCAACTTCACTATTCTCGACGCCGACGATCAGGTGCGCCTCGCCAAACAGGTGATCGCCGCCGCCAATCTTGACGAGAAGCGCTGGACCGGACGCGGCCTCGCCGCCGTGATCGACGGCTGGAAAAATCGCGGCCTCGTTCCCGAAAAAGTCCCGGCGGATGAAGCCTGGCACTTTGCCGAGGGCAAAGGCATCGCGCTCTACAAAGCGTACCAGTCACGGCTGGTGACCCTTAATGCCGCTGATTTTGGCGATCTGCTGGTGCACAATCTCACGATCTTCCAGAGCAACCCCGACGTGCTTGGCGAGTATCAACGCCGTTTTCGTTATATGCTGGTGGACGAATATCAGGACACCAACGTCGCGCAGTATTTGTGGCTGCGCCTCCTCGCCCAGAAGCACAAAAACATTTGCTGTGTCGGCGATGACGATCAGTCGATTTATGGCTGGCGCGGCGCCGAAGTCGAAAACATCTTGCGCTTTGAAAAGGATTTTCCCGGCGCCACTGTCATCCGCCTCGAACGCAATTACCGCTCAACGCCGTCAATCCTCGGCGCCGCATCGGGTCTGATCGCCGCCAATACCGAACGTCTCGGCAAGACGCTTTGGACCGACGCCGACGAAGGTGAAAAGGTGAGAGTGCGCGGCGTTTGGGACGGAGAAGAAGAAGCGCGCGCTATCGGCGATGACATTGAGGCGGAACAGCATAGGGGCCGCTCGCTTTCCGATATGGCGGTGCTGGTGCGCGCCTCGTTCCAGATGCGCGCCTTTGAAGAGCGCTTCAATACGCTGGGCCTTGCCTACAAAGTCATTGGCGGTCCGCGTTTCTACGAACGCGAGGAGTGCCGAGACGCCCTCTCCTATCTGCGGCTGATCCGATCAGCCGATGACGATCTCGCCTTCGACCGCATCGTCAACAAGCCTAAACGCGGCCTTGGCGACAAGGCGCTGCAGACTCTGCACAAGATTGCCCGCGCCAACGGCGTTCCCTTGATGACAGCATCGCGGCTGGCGCTTGAGAGCGATGATCTCGCCGCCGCTGCACGCCGTTCGTTGCTCAACTTCCTCGACACCATCGACCGCTGGGCGCGCGACGCGAAAGACATGCCGCCCGCCGACCTTGCCGAGCTGATGCTGGAGGAGTCCGGCTATATCGAAATGTGGAAGAATTCGAAGAATCCGCAAGCGCCCGGCAAAATCGACAACTTGAAGGAACTCATTCAGGCTGTGTCGGAGTTCGACACGCTCGAAGCCTATCTCGATCATGTGGCGCTGGTTTCCGAGCTCAATGAATCCACCGCAGACGGACAAATCTGGCTGATGACGCTACATGCGGCGAAAGGTCTTGAGTTTCCCGTCGTGTTCCTGCCCGGTTGGGAAGAAGAAATCTTCCCTTCCAAACGCGCGCTTGATGAGAAAGGCAATGCCGCTCTCGAAGAAGAACGCCGCCTTGCGTATGTGGGCGTCACGCGCGCGGAACAAAGCTGCCGCATTTCTTTCGCTGCGAACCGTCAAATTTACGGCCGCTGGCAGGCGGCGATCCCGTCGCGCTTTATCGACGAGTTGCCGGAAGAACATGTGGACGTAATGTCGGAACCGGGCCTTTACGGCAACGCTGCCTCAAATCTCGCGAGCCATTCCGCCTTTGACGGATTGAAGCTGAAAGAAGACGCCTATTACGACAATCCGGGCTGGAAGCGCGCCCGCGCTGCGTCTTCTCGGCCCGCATCGCAGCCGCCGATGATTGAAGGCCGAGGATCGACCGTCTCCGTCTCGGCGCCCGGTAAATCGAAATATAAAATCGGCCAGCGCGTATTCCACCAGAAATTCGGCTATGGAAAAGTCTCGTCAATCGAGGGCCAGAAGCTGACCATCGATTTTGAGCATTCCGGCGCGAAGAAAGTCATCGATACATTTGTTGAGGCGGCGTGAAAAAGACCTCTTTTAAACTGACATGGACCGGCGAGAAATCCGCGCTGGAGCCATTCGGCGACGCCTTGAGCGAAATTCTCTGGCCGCCGGCTGGCGCCGTCAGTCTCACCAAGGATGATGCAACAGTTGAAGACGGCGCGAGCGCGTGGCGGCTCGATGCTTATTTCGAAGATATGCCCGACCACGATGCGATCGCCGCTCTCGCCAGGGAACTTAAAATTGGCGACGCCGTCACAGCGGAACTTCCTGATATCGACTGGGTAGCGCATTCGCTCGAAGGGCTGGGCGTCGTGCGTTGCGGGCGCTTCGTTCTTTATGGCGTTCACGACGCGGACAAATTGCCAAACGAAGACGGCGATATTCCGATCCGCATCGACGCCAATATGGCGTTCGGCACGGGACATCATCCGACCACCGCCGGCTGCCTGACCTTGCTCGACCGCTTCGCCGGCTGGGCGCCGCGTTCAATTTTCGATCTTGGCTGCGGCTCAGCGGTGCTCGCGATTGCAGCGGCGAAAATCTGGGACCGGGAGATCATCGCCAGCGATATTGACGAGGACTCCGTTGAGATCGCCGCCGAAAACGCATCCCTCAACGGCGTCGGCGACAAGGTGAAAACCGTCGCGGCGGCGGGCTTTGATCACGTGGACATCAACATGGCGGCTCCGTTTGATTTTGTGTTCGCCAACATTCTCGCGGGGCCGCTCGCCGAACTGGCGCCGGATATGGGCGCCCATGTGGCGCGCAGCGGGCGGGTCATGCTCGCCGGGCTGATGAGCGAACAGGAGGCTGGCGTCATCGCCGCCTATGAGGCCCAGGGCTTCAAGCTCATCAACCGCCTCGACCAGCCGACCTGGCCGGTGCTTTTGTTCGCCAAACTCTAGGGTCTTCCGCCCCTTGTACGGCGCGCGCCGAAGCGCGATATTGCCGCCAACCTTTCCTTCATCCGACGGGATTTTCCATGTTTCAGACTTTCGAACCTGTTTCCGATCGCTCCTTCGCCGGCAAGCATTTGCCGCTCCTGCGCGCGGAACTGAAAAAGCAAAATCTCGACGGGTACATCATCCCCCATGATGATGAATATCAGAACGAATATATCCCGGCCTATGCCGAACGCCTGATGTGGGCGACGGGTTTTTCCGGTTCCGCCGGCGCCGCGCTGGTCCTGATGGACAAGGCGTTCATGTTCACCGACGGCCGTTACACGCTGCAGGTTCGCAACCAGGCCGACAGCGCCTTCTTTGACTATATCGACATCACCGAAACCGCGCCCGACGCATGGCTTGCAGAGAATGCGGCAAAGGGCTGGCGCATAGGCTACGATCCGATGCTGCACACCAGCGCCAATGTGGCGCGCCTCAAAGACGCTGCAAAGAAAACCGGCTTCACGCTGGTCGCGGTTACGCAAAATCCTGTGGACGCCGCGTGGAAAGATCAGCCTGCATTGCCGCAGTCGCCGGTGCGCCCGCACGATCTCAAATTCGCCGGTAAGTCATCTGCGGACAAGCGCAAGGAAATCGCTGCGGCTATCGCCAGGGCCGGCGCCGACACGGCGCTCATCACGGCGCCGCCGTCGATCGCATGGTTGTTCAATGTGCGCGGCGGCGATGTTTCGCGCTCGCCTTTGCCGCTTGGCAGGGCGCTGATCAACAAGGATGGCAGCGCGACGTTGTTTGTGGCGCCGGAAAAAGTCGGCAACGACCTGCCCGCTTTTCTTGGTGATGATGTCGATGTCCGCGCCGAAAACGATGTCGCGGCTGCGCTCGAAAAACTCGGCAAACAAGGCGCCAAGGTCGCGGTCGATCCGGCGCTCGCGCCGTCTAAATATGCCGACGATTTGAAAGCCGCCGGCGCGGTGATCGTCGACATGACCGATCCCTGCGCCCTCCCCCGCGCCGCCAAGAATGCAACCGAAATCGAGGGCGCGCGCAGCGCCCATATTCGCGACGGCGCCGCGGTGACGACCTTCCTTCACTGGCTCGACACGGTTGCGCAATCCGGCGCAGAAGATGAAATTTCGGCGGCGAAGAAACTTGAGGAAATTCGCGCGCAGTCAGATGCGCTGCGCGATCTCAGCTTCGATACGATTTCCGGCGCCGGTTCGAATGGCGCGATCTGCCATTACAAAGTTTCCACCGACTCCAACATCAAGCTTGACCGCAATACGCTCTACCTCGTCGATTCCGGCGGTCAGTATCAGGACGGCACCACTGACATCACCCGCACCGTTCCCATTGGCGAGGCGACCGACGAAATGCGCGACCGCTTTACCCGCGTCTTGAAGGGCCATATCGCGCTCGCCACGATGAAGTTCCCCGCAGGCACCACCGGCCATCAGCTCGACATGGTCGCGCGCAAGCCGCTTTGGGATGTGGGTCTCGACTATGACCACGGCACCGGTCACGGCGTCGGGTCGTTTCTCGGCGTCCATGAAGGCCCGCAGCGCATCGCCAAGGCGCCCAACACCCAGGCGCTGAAACCCGGCATGATCCTGTCGAATGAACCTGGATTTTATAAAGCCGGTGAATTCGGCATCCGCATCGAGAACCTGATCGTTGTGACGCAGCCCAAGCCGGTTCCCGGCGGCGAACGCGAAATGATGGAGTTCGAAACCATCACGCTGGCGCCGATCAATCTCGATCTTGTGGTTGTCGAATTGTTGACCGCACAGGAACGCGATTGGCTCAACGATTATCACGCGAGGGTTCGCAAAACGCTTGCGACGCTCATCCCCGCCGACTTCAAAGACTGGTTCGAAAACGCGACGCGCGCCGTCTAGGCCTTTATTCCGAGCGCACCGATAATGGGAATGTCAAAGACGATGACGTCTCCAAACGCCGACAGCGTTTCGCTCAGCTTTTTGTGATACTCGTCTCCGCCATGTTCGCGCGCATAGGCCCGGACGAAAGAAAAAGTCGAAACAATTCCCGCCGCAATCTGAGCTGGAATCTCGCGGCGCATACGATGCGCGTATGGGATTACGCGCGCATAGAGGCCGCTTTCTTCAAGAGCTGCCGTGTAGTCATAGCAGTCGACTAGCCGCTGATCGCGATAGGCCGCCCATTTTGCAAACTCTGCCGCGTAGAACGAGTTCGCCGGCCCCTTCACCTCGAACGCGTCAAACGCAAAAGGAAAAAACACGCCGCCCGGCCTCAACCAACTATGGGCATGACGGCAGATCGTCGGTTGATCCATCCAATGGAATGCGGTTGCGGAAATCACGGCATCGATACTTTCGGCGCTGAACTCCACCGCTTCAGCCGCAGCAATTCTTATCGCAACATTGTCCATCGGTTGCGTTTCGCCCGCAAGGCGCGCATCCGGCTCCACCGCAGTGACACGCTCAAACAGCGCCGCCAGCGCGCGCGTCGCCTGGCCCGAACCGGCGCCGAGATCCACCGCGTGCGAACGCCCATCGAGATGATCGGTCAGAAAGCTGAAGACCTCCGGCGGATAGGCCGGACGAAACGCGGCGTAATTTTTCGCCGACTCTCCGAAGCTGGATGAAGCGTCGCTCATGGGTGAACGCTATAGACCACCGAGTCCCACCATCGTGCCGCCGTCGATGATCATGCCCTGCCCGGTCATCCATTTGCCCGCCGGCGAGGCAAGAAACACGGCAGCACCAGCAATGTCGTCCACTTCGCCGAAGCGCCGCAGGGGCAATTGCTTCGTCATCAGCTTCTCGATCTTGGGGTCCTTCCAGAGCGCTTCTGCAAACCGGGTTTTCACCACGCCTGGACAAATGCAATTGACGCGAATGTTATCCGGCCCTGCTTCCACGGCGAGGTTGCGTGCGAGCGCAAGATCGGCCGCTTTCGACACATTGTAGCCGCCAATTTCAGCCGACCCGACAAATCCGCCGACGGAAGAAATAATAATGATCGCGCCGTCTTTTTTGGCGCGCATATCCGGAAGCACCATGTGCGAAAGCCAGTGCGTCGCTTTCACATTGCAGGTGAGAATTTTGTCGAACTGTTCGTCGCTCATGCCCGCGGACGGACCGTAATAAGGATTGACCGCAGCATTGGAGATAAGAATGTCCGCAGGCCCCAACTTCGCTTTGCTCTCATCCACGAGACGCTGCAGTTCTTCCTTGTGCGAAATATTGCAGCCGATAGCGATGGCGGCGTCGCGGCCTTCGGCTTGATTGATTGAATCAGCGACGTCGCGACAGGCGTCCGGCTTCCTGCTTGAAACCACGACCCTTGCGCCATGCTGGGCCAGACGGCGTGCAATCGCTTCGCCGATGCCGCGCGAGGCACCGGTGACGATCGCAACTTTTCCTGTCAGATCGAATAA
>CAZAOB010000091.1:9263-11351 GCA_964486635.1 uncultured Caulobacterales bacterium
AATAAGGTCGGTTCAGAAATCATGGGCGGTTCCTCGCTGTTGTGCGAGAAATCTATTCGATGTCAGCCGTCACGAACACCACAGTTCGCAGCTGAGGCCCGGCCTACTCTGCCGCAGCAGGCGACTTGTCGGATGCCTCAGAAGTCTCCTTGGCCGATGCTGTCCGCCGAGGCGCGCGACGCCGGCGCGGTTTCTTTTCTTCTTCGCCTTCGCCGCTATCGGCCTCGGACGCTTTTGACGAAGCTGTGGCGGCCTGGCTCTCTGCGTCGTCGTCATTCTGGCGCGCCGACGCGCCATTGGAAGCAGCCCCATTTTCGCGTTGCTCCCGAGGCGGGCGCGACTCGCGGCGGTTGTTGTTTTGATTCTCGTTGTCGCTGTCGTCCTCAACGCCCGGCTGGTCGGAGTCGTTGTCCTGGTTGTTCGGCTGCTGGTTTGGCGCCTGCGCCGGCTGCATCGCGCGGATCACGCGGTAATAGTGCTCTGCGTGCTGAAGATAGCTTTCCGCCTTGACCCGGTCACCAGACGAAGCCGCGTCGCGTGCGAGGGCTTGATACTTGTCGTAAATCTGAGTGGCCGTGCCGCGAATGCGGACGTCCGGTCCATTGGAATCGAGCGCTCGGTTCGGATTGGAGCCGCCGCCGGGACGGCGACGCTGATTACGGCCACGCTTCATGTTTTTACCTTTAATAATCCCTCTTCCGAAAAGCGGGTATGCAACCGCTATTCGTGACGAACATTTTGTTTGGAGCGGATGACGACATTTTAGCCGTCAGTTTCTTCATGCGAATTCTTGTTCCCGTCGCAGCCGCGCTGCGGCTCATGCGCCCAGTAAGTCCAGGCCCGACTGTTTCCGGATAAAGCGATCCCAATCGGATCACGCCAGAGCCAGACGATGGTCGGATGCAAGACTGGGCCGCCAAAGAGTCCAGAAAATCGAAGGCGTTGAACCCCTGTCTTGGGTGCTATGATAAGGCGCCGGTCGAGCTTTTCAATCCCTTTTTTGCCCTGAATCTCCTGCCGCGCGCCGGTCAAAACCGGCCCCCCGCGGCCGGTTGGCGAGATCGCGCATGGTAAACGGCGCCGAAGCGCCCGATATCGCGCTCAGCATGGAAACCAGCGAATCAGCCTGGGTGGCGCCGCATTCGAAGAGCGCCAGCCCGCCGGGGGCGAGCCTGTCGGCGAGCTCGCTGATTATTTCGCGATACGCGTCGAGCCCGTCAGCGCCCGCAAACAGTGCGCCTTGCGGCTCATAGTCGACGACATCGCGCGCGAGTCCTGATCGCTCGCTCTCGGCGATGTAAGGCGGATTCGCCACGACAAGATCGAAAGCGCCGTCGAGCCCGCCCAACCAGCTGCCCTGAACAAATTTCGCACGGTCCGCGAGGCCGAGCGTCGCGGCATTCTCACGGGCGATGGCGAGTGCGGCCGGCGAGATGTCAACGCCCATGCCGGACGCCCGCGGGAACTCAGAGAGCAATGCGCACAACAGACACCCCGATCCCGTGCCGAGATCGATAATGCGCAGCGGCTCGCTTTTCTCGCGCCGGGAAAGCGCCGCCTCGATCAGCGCTCCAGTGTCATCGCGCGGAATCAAAACGTCCGGCGTCACCTTGAAATCAAGGCTCCAGAACTCCTTTGCGCCCGTGATATACGCGACAGGTTCGTTCCGCTTACGCCGCTCAAGCAGTGCGAAGTATTGTGCGCGTTGTTCGGGAGATAGAATTTCGCGCGCACGCGCGATCAGCTCTCCGTCATCGGCGACAAGCACATGCTTCAACAGAATGCGCGCATCGAGCAGCGGTGTTTCGCTTGTTTTCAGTGTCGCTGCGCCGGAGACCAACGCCTCGCCAATCGAAACCGGCGATCCGTCGCCTTTACGCATTTTCCCGCATATCCGCGAGGCGGTCGGCGCGGTCCTGTGTAATCAGCGCTTCAACCACTGCCTCAACGCCGTCGCCGCGAATAATTTCATCGAGATTGTACAGCGTCAGATTGATACGGTGATCGGTCATCCGGCTTTGCGGGAAGTTGTATGTGCGGATGCGCTCTGAGCGGTCGCCGGTGCCGACCTGTGCCAGGCGCATGTCG
>CAZAOB010000092.1:0-671 GCA_964486635.1 uncultured Caulobacterales bacterium
ACATTTCGAGACGACCAACACAAATACGGCCCGAAGCCCGCATGTCCGCCGGATTTCGGGCGATGACGATGTCTCCACGATCTCCAATTTCGCCAGACACGAGGGTTTCGGGAGAAAGTCTCCAAAGCCGCTTTAAAGCCTCGGCGTTGATTTCAATTGGCGCCGTCAGCGGTCGGGCGGGAGGCGGTGCGAAACGGAAGCGTTCGTCGCAAACACAGCAACGCTCTTTACAAAGAGGAAGTCCAGTCAATTGTTTGGATTATGGCGATGGTTTATGGAGGGGTTAGACTCTGCTGACCGCGGCTTAATCGCCGAGTGGAGACGGCGGAAAGCCCCATTTGCGCGCAAATCCGGACATTAGAATTGAGGATTGAGGTTATAGATTTTGGTGCTAGTAGCCTTGATTCTGAGAGTCTGTCTCAAATCAACATCAGGCTATCGCCGAAATGTCAGACTCGCTCCCCAACGCCGCGGTTCGTTCACGGCAGCGTTAGGAAAACCGCCCAGCGCCGTCACTGCGGTAATGTGACGTTGATCAGTGACGTTCTTTGCAAAGAGAGTGATTTCCCAATGATCGCTTGCATTCGTCAAACTGACGCGCAGGTCGAGTTCGCCCCACGCACTGTTTCTAAATGTGTCTGCGTCCTGATTCGTTTCCAGAAAAAACATGC
>CAZAOB010000092.1:681-11300 GCA_964486635.1 uncultured Caulobacterales bacterium
CTGTCCTGATAGCGAAAACTCGCATTGACTGTACTGATCAGCGAACCAATAGAAGCGGCATACGTCGCCGAAACGTGACTCTGAAATGCGGGCGCGCGCGTCAGGCGATTGCCGCTGACATCTTCAAGCGCAAGCGGCAACGGCGCGCCGATCGGGAAAGGCGATATCGAGGTGGAGATCGCGGGGATGAGGCCGTCAACAATCTCTGTATCGAGAAATGCCAGGCTGGTTTCAAGAGAAAGGCCTTCCGAGAGGATCGCTGTTGCCTCGACTTCGAGCCCGTTGATATGGGCTGCGGCGACATTGCGGATCTCAACGCCGCCGGTCGGAACCGGCAAGCGAATCTGCAGGTTTGAATAATCAGAATAAAACGCCGATGCGTTGAGCCGAATGCGCCGGTCAGCCAGCTCAGTCTTTATGCCGACCTCAAAGGCATCTACGCTTTCAGAGTTGAATGCTGGCGTCAGTCCAAACGAATTGAATCCGCCGCTCTTAAACCCCTGACTGAAACCTGCGTAGAGAAGAAATTCATTAACTGGCTTGAACTCGATGACAGCGCGCGACGAAACATCATCGAAGTTCGCCCGGTCAACGAAGACCGGCGGGTCCGAAAAAACATCGCCGGCGGAAAAGGTCGCCCCGCCCATAAAGGAAGACGGCGCGGTTCCGCCGTTCAAAATCGAGACATGGAGATCGTTGTTGAAACTCTTGGTCTCGTAACTGTAGCGAATGCCTGCGGTCAACGAGAGCTGGTCTGTCAAGTCATAAACCGCGTCCGCGAATGCGGCATATGCCTTGTTCTTCTGAGCCGCATTGAAGACGGCGTTCGTGCCGAGCCCGAACAACCCCTGATAGTTGCGGATGGCGAAGCCCACCTCCGTTGTATCGTGAAGCAGAAAGCCGCCGATCAGCCAGGTCAGCGGGCCGTCGCCAGCGGAGGCGAGACGTATCTCGGATGAAACCTGTTGCGCACTGATGGCGCCGCTATTGGTAAACAGTTGCAGCCCGGTGCTGTCTGAATCCTGTTCGCCGGTCAGCGACCAGTCGCGAAAGCTGGTAATGACGCCAAGGCTTGCAAAGCCCAGATCGATTTCGGCGTTCGCCGTCAGCGACCATGTTTCCGACGCCGTCGAGTTCTTGTCGTCAAACTCAAATCGGCGGCTTTTTAGAACGTCGTCGAGATCCGCGCGCAATGCAAATGGCGAAGCCGCGCCAGTCTGGCCGACATCGGTGACCGCGACCAATGCGGGGTTCGCGCTTCGGCCCTGATATTCAGCAACAAAATCGACATTAACCGTAGAGTTCGGCTGATACCGTAGTGACAGGCGCGCGGTAATGTCCTCGCCGCCGCCGGAGTTCTCGCCATTGACGATATTGACGCCGTATCCGTCGCGGTTTGAATACCCAACGACGGCGCGCGCCGACAGAGCATCCGTGAGCGCACCCGAAAGAAGCCCGCTGACCCGGTAATCGCCAATCGAGGAAACGCCGGCGCGCAGTTCGGCTTCAGGTTCCGGCGAAGGGCGCCTTGTCGAGATCAGCACTGCGCCTGCAGTGGAATTGCGCCCGTACAACGTGCCTTGCGGCCCGCGCAGGATTTGAATGCTGTCGATGTCGATGAGGTCCGCTGTCGACATGCTGAGGCGCGAAACGTAAACCCCATCGACATAGACGGAGACCGGCTCGTCATTGAAAAAATTGCCGCCGCCGTTGGCGCCGCCTATGCCGCGAATGCTAAGCGGAGCCGCGCCATAGGAAACGGTGTTGGTCGCAACCATTCCCGCCGCGAAGCCATTCAGGGACTCCAGCGTTCGGATACGGTTATTTTCAAGCGCCTCGCCGGCGATGGTCGTGATCGCGATCGGCACGTCCTGCTGGTTTTCCGCACGCCGTTGCGCTGTGACGACGATGAGATCAAGCGCTTGCTGGTCATTATAGGCATATGCGGGCTGGCGACCGGCCGCAACCAGCGAAAGGACGCCGGCGAGAAACACAGTTGCATCCTTAACACGACGTTCATGCATCCGCTGAAAATCCCCCACCGCTGGCCCCTTTACAACATATTTCAGAGGCTTTGCATTGCCAATGCCGGCCGGGCTTCTTGATGCCCGGAATGCGAGCACTAACACGCAGCGCTGCAGTTTTCTGGTGCTTTGTTCAGAAGGCCTGAGAGCGTCTGATGGCAGCTGTCTTTATGCGGAGAATTAGCGGACCATCTGCGCATTTCATCGACATAGGCATCGAGAACGCCGGGCTGCATCGCGTCGGCTTTTTCGATCGCTTCAAGGGCGGCGGCATGGTCGCCAAGGCCGGCATGAGCCCAAGCACAATGCAGCACGGGTTGAAAATAGGCCGGCGTTCGCCTGGCGGCTTCTTTGGCGGCGATCAGCCCCGCTTCATATTCGAGCATGAACAAATGCGCCGTTGCGCGATAGGTCGCCCACAACCCGAACCGCGGATGATGCGGCGCGCGCTCCTCGGCGATTTCAATCAGGCTTATGCCGTTTCGGTCCGCGTGCCGCAGGCTGCGCTGCCAGCCAAGGACCGCCAGCGCGTGCGCATCGTTCGGATTGTTTGCGATACATTGTTCCAGATAATCAATCGCTTCATCGGGGCAGTGAAACATCGTCGCCACGATCCCGGCGGCGGCCAGAACATCGGGGTCTTGCGGACTCGCGGAGATCGCCGCGTCGATCAACGAATTCGCTTTTCTTTTCGCTTTTACAGGATCGCCGATCCATCCGCTGACGACGCTCTGGCTTAGCTGGACAGCAAGCGCCGCCGCGACAGCCGTGTCTTCCGAATCGGCGGCGCGCGCCTCTTCGAGCAGCGACAAGATCGTTTCAGCATTTTCGCGATTGTAATTGAAACGGAGCGATTCAGCTTCCTGAACGCGTTCATAGGCGGAAATATTGAAATTCTTGTTCCGGCGAGCGAGTTCTTTGTGAGGAACTTTGATCTTGGCGGAAATGGCGGTTGAAATGCCGATGACGGCGTCGTCCTGCACCTCGTAGAATCGATCAAGATGCGCTTCATACTTGCGCGACCATAGCAGTGCGTTTTCAACGCAGTCGATCAACTCAATCCGTATGCGAATTTCCTGATCAAAACGGACCAGCGACCCTTTGGCGATGAAGCGCACATCGAGTTTTTCAGCGAGCGCCGGCACTGCGTCTTCATTCGTCGCGTGATGCATGGTTGAGCTGATCGGTGCGACGCGGAAGCGCGGCGCCCGCGACAGGAGCGCCGTCAAATCCCGCGTCAGGCCATCCGCCAGATGCGGGTGCGACCGCTCATGCGACTGATCGGAAATCGGCAACACCGCGATGGAAAAAGGATCGGGCGCAAAGGCGGCGTCATCTGGCTTCGCATGTTCAATGCTGGTGTTCAGCCTGTATCCGAGCCGCGGAACGGTAACCAGCGCATTCTCGCCAAGATGCGGCCCCAACACTTTGCGCAGTTGATATATCGCTCTCGTCAGGGATTCGTCGCCGGCTTCGCCCTTGCCCCAGACCCGATCGATGAGGTCTTCGCGTTTCCACGTCCGGCCGGGCCTTTCGGCCAGCACTTCCAGAACCGCCATCACCTTCGGCTCAAGCCGCACGTCCTCCTCGCCGATCTTCAGGCTGAGGTCTTCCGGCGCGACCAGAACGCCATTGATGGAAAATGGGGCGGAGACGGTTTCCTCACCGCCGGTTTTCTCGCTCCCCTGATCTGTTCGCATCTGCACCAGCAATATCCCATGCCCGGCGGGGATCGACGACGGACAAACCTCCGCCGCCTTCGAGCAATACGCAACCAAAATCAATGGGTTGGCCGGCGCACCCCGCAGCGCCAACCGCTCTCCATCATTATTCCATCATTTCCCGGTCAGGACAAACGGCAAAGACGCGCGCCAGGTGATTCCCAGGGGTTGTGGTCGGGCCGCCAGTTGCGGGGGGGCCATTCGCAGGGGAACATCGAAATGAAAAAATGTCTTCTCTCTTTAGTTGCAGCAGGGGGCGTGCTCGCCGGCGGCGGCGCGATCGCCGCGCCGGTCGGGATCGGCGCCTTTGGGCCGAACACGCAGACCGAGGGGTTTGAAAATTTCGCACCCCCCGGACAACAGACGTTCTATTTTGCGGGTCAGCCGGCTCTTTTCTCCTCGGGCGTCGTAGCGAATTCAAATTCAGTCGCCGCCCCGTCTGTACAGAATACCGCCGGCGGCGCCCTTAACGGCTGTTTTGGATTAACATACACAGTAGTCGAGCTGTTCGATCCGTCATCGATCATCTGCCAGAACACCTTCACCAGCCCCCAGACCGGCGAACTCCTCGGAAGCGAATTCACGCTGCCGATCAACGCGATCCGCGCCGGCATTTACGTGGCCACCACCGGCACCGGCGCAACCATCATCGTCGAGGCGCGCGACGCCAACGGCCAGGCGCTCGAACGGGTGACGCGTTTCGACCCTGCGGGCATTTCAACGTTCTCAACGAACTTTTTTGGCATCGATGTCGGCAATCCTTCGATCAAATCGATCTTCGTTTCGACCGACGATTCGGTCGGTATTCTTATGGATCGGCTTGTATTCGAGGGGCCGGCCGACATGGCCCCGACCGCCAACGCCGGCGCCGACCAGAATATTCGCATGATCGGCGATACGATCACGCTCGACGGCTCCACGTCGTTCGATGACAACACGGCGTCGGGCGATCTTGAGTATGCGTGGCAGTTGACGGGCAAGCCCGCGACCAGCGCCGCGGCGCTGACCGGCGCCAACACGGCCATGCCGAGTTTCGTCGCGGATGTTTCGGGAACCTATACGGCCTCGCTGGTGGTCACCGATTCCATAGGACAGGCGAGCCCAGCCGATGAGGTGACGGTTTCAACCGCCAATCTCGCGCCGACCGCCGACGCCGGTCCCGACCGCGTCGGGCTGGTTAACGACCTGATCGTGCTTGACGGATCGGGAAGCTCCGATCCCGAAGGCATGGCGCTCAATTACGCGTGGTCGCTCGATAATGTTCCGGCGGGCAGCAACGCGGTGCTGGCCAACACGAACAGCGTTTCACCGAACCTCATCCCCGACCGCGCCGGTCTTTATGGCGTGTCGCTGGTCGTCTCGGACAATCTCGGACCGAGCGATCCCGATACGGCGGAAATCACCGTGCTGACGCGCAGCGATTTTGCCAGCATGAAGATCGCCTGCGCCGCTGATCTGATCGCCGATCTTCCCGAGAGCGCCGTGAAGACTAAGGGCAACCAGAAGGCGCTGCTCAATTATCTCGGCGCAGCGGCGAAAGCCGTGCAGCGGCCGGACTATGAAAAGGCCGTGGAGCGGATCGAATTCACGCTGCAACGCGCCGACGGCTGCTTCGTCAACGGCGTCGCCGACGGCAACGGCGTCGGCCGCGACTGGGTCGAGGAATGCGGCGCTCAGCTTGAGATCTATCGCTGCCTCGATCAGGCGCGCACCGCGCTGCAGTAGTCAAAGGCCAGAAAAATGAACCGTGACCTATGCGATTCACAAAAAAAGTATGAGGATCATCATGAATCGGAAACTTAAACATCGCGGATTGCGCACGCGCATTTCGTTTTGGGCCGCCGCCTGTTTGCTTGCGGCAACGCCCTCTGTCGCCGGCGCGCAGGTTTTATGGGACGAAAGCGTCGATGGGGACGCAGATTTTAATAATCCGACTCCTCTTACGCTTGGGAACGGCGAAAACATCATCAGAGGCCGTACGCAGGTTGCGTTGGACAATTCCCAAACCGATTTCGACGCCTATTTTCTGACGATACTGCCCGGCGCGTCGATCACGGCGGTCGCCTTCAGCGCGACGCAGACGGATGGAACAGGGATGAACTGGTTTTTTCGTCCGGGAACGGAAAGCATATTCGATAATCAGGTCGTGTTCGGCGCCTCTCAGCAGGGAACGAATGAGATCATTTTTCTCAATGGAAACAGCTTGCCGATCGGCGACGGAGTCTATCGGCTGGGGATTAGCGGCGCCGGATTGGAACCAGGCGTTAATTTAGGCGAAGGCGATTATGAGTGGACGTTTACCGTCGCCATGACGGATTCGCCGCCGACAGCCAACGCCGGCGACGATCAGTCCGTACGTATGCTGGGCGAGACCGTAACGCTCGACGGCGCCGCCTCGTTCGACGACAACACGGCGTCGGGCGATCTTCAGTATGCGTGGCAATTAACGGGCAAGCCCGCTGGAAGCGCGGCTGCGCTGACCGGCGCGAACACCGCCATGCCGAGTTTCGTCGCCGATGCGGCGGGAACCTATACCGCGTCGCTGGTCGTCACCGATTCCATCGGACAGGCGAGCCCCGCCGATGAGGTGACGGTCTCGACGGCGAACCTTGCGCCGACAGCGGACGCCGGGGCTGATCTCGTCGTGCCGGTGGGCGACATTGTCGTCCTCGACGGATCGGGCAGCTCCGATCCCGAAGGCATGACGCTTTCCTATGCGTGGACACTCAGCGCGGTTCCAGCAGGCAGCAATGCGACGCTCGCCAACACGAACTCAACGGGCCCGAACCTCATTCCCGACAAGCCGGGCCTTTATGAAGCGACGCTTGTCGTTTCGGACAATCTCGGACCGAGCGCGCCGGACTCGGCCGAGATCACTGCAGTCGCGCGCGGCGACTTCGCGTCAATGAAAATCGCCTGCGCGGCGGATCTTATCGCCGAGCTTCCCGAGGACGCGGTGAAGACAAAGGGCAATCAGAAAGCGCTGCTCAACTATCTCGCAGCGGCGGCAAAAGCCGTGCAGCGGCCGGACTATGAAAAGGCGATCGAGCGGATCGAGTTCGCGCTCCAGCGCACGGACGGTTGCGTCATGAACGGCATTCCCGACGGGAACGGCGTCGGCCGCGACTGGGTCGAAACCTGCGCCGCGCAGCTCGAGATCGACCGCTGCCTGGGTGAGGCGCTCGGAGCGCTCCAATGACGGAAGGCTGGATCATCGGTCTGTCGTGTCAAAGGCAACGGGTGAGAGCCGGCGCCTGATTATTTCCGGCGCCGCATCAGAAGCGTTAACAAAGAAAAACTAACGAGGGACCAAAAATGAAATCATCAATGCTAGCCGTAGCTTCTCCTTTAGTTTTGGCTGCTTTCGTAGCAGCGCTGTCGCCGGCGTTCGCAAATGAGATAAAGCCGGGTGACGACATTGAGATATCGTTCTCGGTTAAGACCGAAGGTGCAGGCGGAAATGCGTGGGTTTTCGAAAACCAGCAAACCGTCGCGCGCGGCATTATCGACAAGATTGAGGTCTGTCATGGCCGCTACATCAATGCGGTGACGTTCTTCTATAACGGCCGACGCGGTACGAAATTCGGCGGCCCTGGCGGCAATTGCGAATTTTACGACGTACCCAAAACATCTTTCGTCAAAGAAGTCATCGTGTGGCGCGGCGACTGGATCAACGCGATCCAGTTTTTTCCAGCTGAAGGCGAAGAATCAAAACGATTCGGTGACCCAGCAGGCGGCGCGCGCGTACCTATACAGGATCCCGATGGGGGTTCGCTTCGTCAAGCGAACGGCAAGTCGGGAGATTATGTTAATCAACTGGAGTTGATGTTTGGCTTGCCGTACTACGTGGACGACATTGACATCAAAGTCGATCAACCACTTAAAAAAATGCGGTTCAGCAATCCCAAGCAGATTGACGTCAATATCGGCAACAATTGCGAGAACCCAATCGGTACGGTTCGCTTCAACAACGTCTTCAATAAATCTGCGACACAGTCGCATAGCTTCCGCTTCGCCAACACAACAGGCGTTGAACTGGAGACAAAATTTAAGGTCGGCGCACCGATTATTGCAGAAGGCACAGTCGGCGTCACGGCCAGCACCTCGTTTGAATTTGAAACCACCGAAGGCGCTGAAACAACTGACTCCATTTCCAGAAGCTATGACTACACAGTGCCGGAGGGGCGACGGATCGACGCTGCTTTCATGGCGAAGGAAGCGGAAGTAAAACTACCGTTTTCCTACAATCTTTATCACTATAGAAATGGCAACAAGCGCGATCATCTGCCGCCCAAAACCTATACAGGCGTGTATGAGGGTGTTCTCATCGCTTCGGCAGAAACCAAACTCTATGAAGTCGATTGTAAAACGGGCGAGCGCGTGCAGGAGGTTGCAAGCGGTGACGATTTAACACCCGTGACGACAGCGACGGCTGCCACAGTTGAAGCGCCAAATGTGACAACATCGCCCACCAGCCAGGCGACGAGCCAACCCACAAGTAAGCCAGAGCCGGCCGCAGGTCAGACCCCAGACCGCGCGCCGATACAGACAGCCGCAAGCACCAGCGCGCCGACGATACCGGCCGCGACGAGGCCGACATCTGGGGTTCAGCAAGATCAAACAGTTGAGCCGCCAGTTTCTATTGCCGCCGGTCCTTCGAGCAATACCCCGACCACGTCTTCGGGCAATGAGCTCGATGATGCTCCGTCGCTTGCGAACGCGAACGTCGTTTCCACCACAAACGGCGCCGTGTTCCTCGAAACCGACGACGGCGGCTGGAGCGAGCTTTCGGACGCGGGCGAAACGCGGTTCTCGTTTGAGGAAATCGATCGCACCGACGACTGCATCTATCTTTTTGACGCATCGCGCAACGTTCTGATCGTACTAGATTTCGCACGCAGCGTTGTGCAATACGCTGACGGAATCGACGGCGAGTTGTTCGACCTCTACGACATCACAGTGGTGGAATAGCCGTCGCCTAATCGCGGCGCGACGCCGTCAGAAAATTTAACGCTGGTATTGCGGTGAGCGGCAATACCGGCGTGTCCTTATGCCGCAGCGGTCGCTTGGCGTACGCAGAACGTCACCCAACGTGTGCCGACCTATTATTCGATCAATTGAGATTCCGCGCGACAACAGGTCGCCACAGGCGTGATGCGCCATACAGGACCGCCGGGCAGTGTCTGGCGCCTATACTTCGGGGCTATACGCGGCCCTAAGCCTTATGGGCGTATGAAGTCTGCTTTGAGGATTGAGGGCCACATACAAAAATTCAAATTACGTATTGATTTCGTTCCCTGGAAATGGTGGCTCTCCTTCGTGAAGGTGTATCGAATTTTTTGTTGTGTTCCAAAGGTCGAGTTTCGCGCGGTTTTGCGGGAGTTTGACGCCGCCAAATGTCAATTCGGCGCTGCCCATGAAGTGTTAAAGGGCGTTTAAGCGTTATTAAATCGGTCAGCCCGAAAGCTGTCTGTGGTATAACACAGAATTGCGAAGCTATTCGCTCCGACTGTGATTCGCCTCGGTGCTTTCTCCGCTGCGAAAAAGCAGCTCAACAATGTCCTTCATGAGCTTAGCGATCAGCTTTTTATCTAGCTTCGGATTAACGATGTTCCGGATGCCCAAGCCTTGAAACAGGGCGACGAGTATTTCGAGGCGTGTTTCGAGTTCCTGTTTGTCCGTGCCGTCAATCAAGCATTCAAGAACTCGCGTCTTGATCTCGTTATCGGACTCTCGCAGCATGGCGGCGATCTCGGGATTGCGCGTTGCTTCGGCTGTCCCTACCGCAAATCAGATTCTGACATATTCATGATGCAGTCCTCCTAAATGGGGAATGCGTTTTATATGTTCGCCACGGCGAACAGACCGTGAATTTGGCGCATCTTTGTTTAAACTCAGATGCGTCCGGGCTTCGTTGTAATATTTCGCGTAAGCTTTGAGAACGCGCCGCAAATGACCCTCATCGCGAATAATCATGTGATCAAGACATTCGCGCCGAATAGAACCGATCAGTCGCTCGACGCAGCCATTTTGCCAAGGCGACCTAAATGCGGTTGGGCCGTCTCGAATCCCCATGGAGTGGAGTCTGTTTTTAAACGCTGCGCCATAGATCGCGTCATAGTTTCGAATGAGCCTTTCGGGGATCTCGGCCCATGGAAATGCCTCAGTGATTTGCCGCGCCGTCCATTCCGCGGTGGGATGGGCGGTGACGCCGAAATGAAGCAGTTGCCGCCGGCCATGGCCAAGCACGACGAAAGCATAGAGCAGTTTGAACCCGATGGATGGAACGATGAGAAAGTCGCAGTAAGCAATGCCGTCAGAATGGTTGCGCAGAAATGTTTTCCATCCCTGTGACGAAGGTCCGCGCCGTTTCGCCATGTATTTAGCGACCGTGGACTGGGCGACATCAATCCCAAGCATCATCAGCTCGCCATGGATGCGCGGCGCGCCCCAGAGCGGATTGGCGAGGCTTATTTCGCGGATGAGGTCGCGGATTGCTTTTGAGACTCTCGGCCTGCCGCCGCGCGGTCGTGACTTTCATCGCCACAGCGCTCGAAAACCAATGCGATGCCAGCGGACAAGAGTTTCAGGTTTCACGATATGGATCGCATGCAGCAAGTGCGGCTGGAATCGAAAGAGACAAGTGAGGAAAAGGCGATCCAGCTGAGTTAATTGTATTCGGCTTGAAGATCTTCTCCGTGCGGTTCCGAGCTGATGACGCAAGAGTGTGACTTCAGCCTCAAGAGCAATGCGACTTCGAAACAAGTCACGAAGGGCCAAAGTCAACATCTTCAGTACATCAAGCACGCTCGCAAACGATCATGAGTCGTCAACCGTCGCGAATCCGTTACGGATAGAGTTTTCGGTAGGGACA
>CAZAOB010000093.1:0-10466 GCA_964486635.1 uncultured Caulobacterales bacterium
TCAAACTGTTCTTTGGCTTTTTCGGCCCACTCGGCTGTGTTGCCGAACGACATCGCGTCAGCATTCATGGTCTTCGGGGCGGCGGTTTTCGTCGCTGCGGTTTTCTTGGTGGTCGCCATTATGGCCTCCTGTCATCCCTGATCGCCGCCCGGCCGTTATGGTGCGGTGCAGCATTGAGGGGCATATAGGGCCGATTGTGCAGTGCAGCAAGAGTTTTTCTGAAAAAAATCAGAGAATCCCTGAAAGCCGCTTATTTCAAGGCTTCCAGAACCGCAGCGGAGGCATATCCGTCGGCCGGCAGGCCCGCCTGAGCCTGCCAGGCGCGGAGGGCGCGTTTTGTGCCGGCGCCGACTATCCCGTCCACCGGACCGGGATCGAAGCCACGGTCTTTGAGCGCCTGTTGCAATGCTTTTCGTTCATCGAGCGACAGAGGGCGGTCATCACGCGGCCAGGCGGCGACGATGGCGCCGCTGCGTCCGGCGATTTCTTCCGACAGCAAGGAAACGGCGAGCGCGTAGGACGTGGAACGGTTGTATTTCAAAATCGCTTCAAAGTTGCCGAAGACGATAAACGCCGGTCCCCGCGCGCCGGCAGGAATGATCAAGCGTCCGCGAAGGTTTGGATCAAAGCGTTCAGTGAGGCTGGCGCCGCGAATCGTTTCAATGCCGCCGGCGCCCCATTCGACGACGGCTTTCTTGATGTCGCTGTCGGCGAGCGCGTAGTCGAACCCGGACGGCAGGCGCACTTCAACACCCCAGGGTGCATTTCCTGTGTAGCCCGAAACGCTCAGATAGTTCGCGGTGGACGCAAAGACATCGCCAAGATTCGACCAGATGTCGCGCTTGCCGTCGCCATCGTGATCGATGGCGTAGGACAAGTACGTCGTCGGAATAAACTGTGTGTGGCCCATGGCGCCGGCCCAGGAGCCTTTTAGCTGACTGCGTGATGCGTAACCGTGCTGGATGATTTTCAAGGCTCCGATCAGCTGACTGCGGCCGTAGCCCGTGCGGCGGCCTTCAAAGGCGAGCGTCGCCAGCGCCTGGATGGCGTCATAGTCGCCCATGATCGCGCCATAGGAGGATTCAAGCCCCCATATCGCGGCAACGATTTCAGCATCGACGCCATAAGCGTTTTCGATCAGCGTAAAGAGCTTTTGATTCTCAAGATATTTGCTGCGTCCATTCTGGACTCGCGTCGCTGATACGGCGCCGTCGAGATAGTCCCAGATGCCGCGCGAAAATTCAGGCTGGTTGTCGTTCAATTCATAGACGCGCGGATTGACCGTCAAACCTGTCAACGCCTCGTCGAGCACTGCAGCGGAAATCCCGGCGGCTGACGCTTCGGATCGGAATCCTTTCAACCATACTTCAAAATCCGCCGGAGACGCCGATGCCGCTGAAGTCATCAGGGCGGCAAATGCGCCCACCGTTGCAAGCCATTTTCTCATGCCGTCCCCTTGGTGCTTACGCGAATCATACAATCGGCCAGAATCCGGATCAATCTAGGCATATTCAAACCCTATCGCGCCCGCAAGGCCGGATTGTGGCGGGCTTTGCGGCGGCGATAGCTTGCGGCTAGATTGCGTTAACTTTTGGGCGGCGCACGCCGCATCACCATCCTTGTTGAGGTTCCCATGCTGCACCGTACACCTGTCCTGTTTCTCGCCGCTTCTGCACTCGCACTCGCTGCTGCTTGTTCGCGCGAGGCGGCGCCTGAGAGTTCTGTAAAGGCGCCGGCTGCGGCGAGTGAGGCGGCAGAGGAGACAGTGATGGCCAGTCAGGATGCGCTCGAGGCCATGCGCGCGCAGTTCGCGGTTGTGGAAATGGACGCGGATACATCATTCCTCACTGATGAGGAGCGCGCCGTTGTCAACAAGCTCAATCAGGTCGGCAATCTGATGTCGGAGATTTATCTGCGCCAGCGCAGCGAAATGAATCCTGAATGGCGCGAAAAAATTGCCGCTGGCGGCGACGCGCTATTGCTCGATCTGTTCGACTTGCATTTCGGCCCGTGGGATTCGCTCGATCATGACAAGCCGTTCTATGGCGACACCCCGATGCCGGAAGGCGCCGCCTTCTATCCTGCAGACATGACCAAGGAAGAATTCGAAAGCTGGATCGAAGCGCATCCGGAAGACGAGGCCGCGTTCACCAGCGGGTACACGGTCATCCGCCGCACCGATGATGGCGGCCTCAAAGCAATTCCCTATTCAGTGCATTACCGCGAATGGCTAGAGCCGGCGGCGGCGCTGATGCGTGAAGCGGCGGCGATCACAACCAATGAAAGCCTCAAGCGGTTTTTGACCCTGCGCGCCGACGCGTTTATGTCTGATGATTATTTTGAATCGGAAATGGCGTGGATGGATCTCGACGGTCCAATCGAAGCGGCCATCGGGCCCTATGAGGTCTATACTGACGGCCTTTTTGGCTACAAGACCGCCTATGAAGCCTTCATCACCATCAAGAACCCGGAAGAAAGCGCCGCGCTCGACAAATACAAGGACTATCTTCGCGATATGGAGGCTCATCTTCCTGTCGAGGAGAGCTACAAAAATTTCCAGCGCGGTTTTGAATCGCCGATTGCGGTCACCTATCAGGTCCATGGCGGCGGCGACAATGTGCCGGGCGTGCAGACCATCGCGTTTAACCTCCCCAATGACGAACGCGTGCGCGAAGCCAAGGGCGCCAAGAAGGTTCTCCTGAACAATGTGCTCGGCGCAAAGTTCGATCGCATTCTGGCGCCGATGGCGGAGCATGTGCTGGTCGCGGATCAGGCGCCGATGCTGATGAAGGACTATATGTCCGGCGAGACGCTGTTTCACGAACTCTCGCATAGCCTCGGGCCGGGCACGATAACCGTTGACGGCGAAGAAACGACCGTGAACGCGCAATTGCAGGAACTTTACTCGGCGATTGAAGAAGGCAAGGCCGACGTCATGGGTGCCTACAATATCCTCTATATGATGGAGCGCGGTGAAATGCCGGCGGCGGAGAAAGAAAATTTTCTCGCCACCTATTTTGTCGGCCTGTTCCGCGCCATGCGGTTCGGCATCAATGAAGCGCACGGACAGGGCGCGGCGTTCCAGTATGATTTCTTCAAGAATGCCGGCGCATTTGCGGTCGAGGACGGCAAATACCGCCTCGATTTTGCAAAGTTGGAGCAAGCGATTTCGGATCTTACCGGCGCCGTCGTCGTCCTGCAGGGAAATGGCGATTACGCCGCCGCGAAAGCGTTTCTCGATGAACACGCCGTTCTTGACGATGCGGCCAGAAACGTCATCGCATCGCTCACCCATCTGCCGGTGGACATCCAGCCGGTCTACAAGGACAAGATTTAGGATCGCCGATGCGGACCTTCCTGATCATCAATGTCATCGGGTTCGCTGCGGCGTTGCTGGCAGCGCTCATTCTTGTTGGTGATGTGCAATCGGGACTGTTTGTACTTGGCGTTGTGTTATTGGTTCTGGTCAGTGGCTCCTTGTCGGCGTGGCTTTGGTTCAAACGGGGAAAAATTTATGAAGAACGCGGTGAAAGCGGCCCTGACGGTTAGCGCGCTGTTAGGGCTTGCCCATGCGCAAGCGCTCGATCCCGCTCACCTTTCGCTTGTCGCCGGTTACAAGGCGGCGTTCACCTGCTCGGCGCATTTCAACGCAGGCCGCAGCGTCGAGCAGATCGCCGGCGACGAACTTCACCGCATCTATTCCGATTATCGCGACGCCATGGCCGATTTGCCCGACGCCGTGATCGACGAGGACGCGACGACGGTTACCGTTTCCTATGAGGGCGGCGCGCGCACCGCAGTCTGGCGGCCCTTGCTCGGTTGCGCGCAATTGCCGTCCGGCGCGGGCGACGTGTCGCCGTCATCACTTGGCTTGAAAGCGCCGGTGAAAGACGTTTCGGCGCCCTGGCCCATGGGCGAGAGCGCGGGGACCGTCCTTGCCGATCAGCCTTACGGATTCAATCTCGCGGGCGTTGTCGCCGACGCGTTCGATCGCAAGACCTATGGCGAGGGGACCGAAACGACGGCTGTGCTGGTGGTGCAGGATGGCCGGATCGTTGCGGAAAAATATCGCGAAGGCTTCGACGCCGCGACGCCCCAGCGCACCTGGTCGGTGGCGAAATCGATTGCGGCGACCGTCATTGGCGCGGCTGTTGAGGACGGTCTTATCGCCGTTGATGAACCGGCGGGACTTAAGGCGTGGTCATCGCCCGGCGATCCGCGCGCTGCGATCACCGTCGAGAACCTGTTGCAGATGTCGAGCGGGCTTACCAATCCGACCGCCGGCAACCGCACGGATGATGTCTATTTCGGCGGCGGGCGCGTTATCGATCATGCGATCACCAACCGCCTTGTGGCCGAACCAGGGACAGTCTGGCGCTATGCGAATAACGACACCATGATTGTGATGCGGGCGCTGCATGAGCGCATAAAAAACGACCGCAAATTCCTTGAATATCCGTTCAGGGAAATCCTGTTTCCCCTCGGCATGAACAATACGTTTTTGGAAACCGATTGGAACGGCGATTTCGTGATGTCGTCGCAAGTGTGGACGACCGCGCGCGATCTCGCGCGCATCGGTTTGCTCTATCTCAATGACGGCGTCTGGGAGGGAAAGCGCATCCTGCCCGAAGGCTGGTCGGAATATGTTGCGACGTCGGCGCCGGCGCAGCCCGCGCTGCAGCGTCATGATGGATCGCACATTCCCGGCTATGGCGCGCAGTTCTGGCTCTATGGCGAACGGCACGGCCTGCCGGAAGGAAGTTACGCGGCGCGCGGCAATCGCGGGCAATATCTGATGATCATTCCGGCGAAAAATGTCCTCATCGTGCGCCGAGGATTCGATGATGGCGGCGGGTTCGATCTCGACAGGTTTTCCGCAGATGTTCTCGCCGCGCTCGACGATTAAGCCGTCTTCGCCAAAGTCACTTTCGATCCCGGCTTGCGGCCGAGCTTCTCGGAAACCCAAACACTGATCTCGATCAGCGCGTCGAGATCGACGCCGGTTTCATAGCCGGAACGGTGAAGCGAATAGACGACGTCTTCGCTGGCGACATTGCCGCTCGCGCCTTTCGCGTAGGGACAGCCGCCAAGGCCGGAAACCGATGAGTCGAAAACTGTAACGCCTTCGCCGACCGCCGCCCAGATATTGGCAAGCGCCTGTCCGTACGTGTCGTGGAAATGACCGGCGAGGGCGGCGACAGGAACTTCCGCTGCGACCGCGCGGATCAGCGCTTTGGTTTCGGCTGGCGTGCCGACCCCGATCGTGTCGCCAAGCGAAATTTCATAGCAGCCCATCTCGTAGAGCGCCTTGGCGACGGGCGCGACCTGCGAAGGCGTGATTTTGCCTTCATAGGGGCAACCGAGCACGCAGGAGACATAGCCTCTTATGCGAACGCCATCGGTTTTCGCAGCCTCGATGACCGGTTTGAAACGCTCAAGGCTTTCGGCGATGGAGCAGTTGATATTTTTCTGGGAAAAACTTTCCGACGCCGCGCCGAAAACCGCCACCGTGTCGGCCTTCGCGGCGCGCGCGCCTTCATAGCCTTGTCGGTTCGGCGTCAGCACGGGATAGGAAACGCCGGCTTTGCGTTTGATCGTCGTCATCACCTCGTCGGAGGCCGCCATTTGCGGCACCCATTTTGGCGAAACAAACGCGCCGCCCTCGACATGGTTGAAGCCGCATCCCGCCAGCCGCTCGATCAGCTCGACCTTGGTCGCAACACCGATCACTTGCGCTTCGTTCTGCAATCCGTCGCGCGGGCCGACTTCGACAAGGGTGATGGTTTGGGGCATGTTCAGTTTACTTATCCAAATACCACCAAAACCATATCATCTGTTTGTCTGCGTTTTTCAATTCGCTTGATATAGACCAATCTCCATTCCCTTTGAGAATATCTTGAACTCCTTTTTTCATGCTTTCGGCCATATCTTTTGAAACAGTGATATATGCGACATCGTTCTCTGTCGTAACGCTTAGAAATCCTTCAGAAGCGTTTTGATCCACAAGGATTTCCAGCAGTTTCCATGTTTGTGCTTGTGTTCGATAATTGGGTGCCGACAAAACTCTTTCAGTGGGTTTGGATAGATTGAATTTTGCAGCTCTATCGCTTGGGGTTTGCATTTTTTTGCGAAGTCCTGTCAGCAAAGCATCACAGCCCCCATCGTCAGCCGACAAGTGGAATCCTCTGTATCCCTTGCTAGGGCGTTCGTATCTCCAGAAGAATATCTTATAATTTTCTGACACGGAAACTTTAAGCGTTTTCCTCAAACTCCACCAGCAGATCGCCGTCTTTCACCTGGTCGCCGGCTTTGAACTTGTAGGCTTTGACGACGCCGTCATAGGGCGCCTTGATGGCGTGCTCCATTTTCATGGCTTCCATAACGAGGAGTGGCTTGCCGGCTTCGATGGCGTCTCCCGGCTTCGCGGAGAGGAGCGTGATGACGCCGGGCATGGGCGCGGTGAGCGAGCCTTCGCTTGAATGATGCGCGGAAATGCCAGCGAGTGGATCGGGCAGGGCGATGTCCCAATGCGCCGCGCCAATCCAGATGCGCAAACGGTCGAGATGTTCCGCCGCGCAGGCGCTGAAAATATCGCCGTCCATGGTGATGCGCGCATCGCCGTCCTTGATCGCGCCCGAAAAAGCAAACTTGATCGGCGCCACTGGCTCGCGGCCTTCGCGCCGCGCGGCAGCGGAGGCGTCGGGTTCCAGTGTCGCGTTGAATCCATCGCCCGATTTCGACAGACGCAGCAACGCGGCATGGCCATCATGCTCGATCCACATGACTTCGTGGCGCGGACGGTTGAGACGGAAACCCGTGAGCGCATCCCACGGATCATTCATGTTGGTTGCGGCGCCTCGCTTCCATAGCGCCGCTGCCGCCCATTGCTTCGGTCCGGCGGGCGCGGCCGCGAACAGCGACTTCTTATGTTCACCAATGAACTTCGTCGAAACATCGCCCTTGATGAAATCTTTCTCGGCTGCGAGCGCGTGCAGGAATGCGGCGTTGGTCTCTAAGCCTGCGACGCGGGTTTCCGACAACGCCGCGCGCATGGCGCCGAGCGCCACTTCGCGGCTGGCGCCATGGGTGATGATCTTCGCGATCATTGGATCGTAAAACGGCGTGATCGCCTGTCCTTCCTCGACGCCGGAATCAATGCGCGCGGTCTCGACCGGCAAGCGCAATGTCGTCAGCGTCCCGATCGACGGCGCGAAATTCTGCTTCGGGTTTTCCGCATAGAGCCGCGCTTCGAAGGCGTGGCCGTGTTCCTTAATCTCATCCTGCGTGAGCGGCAGGCCCTCACTGGCGGCGATGCGCAATTGCCATTCGACGAAATCGAGCCCGGTGATCATTTCCGACACCGGATGTTCCACCTGCAGCCGCGTATTCATTTCCATGAAATAGACGGCGTCATTGTCAGCGTCGTATAGAAACTCGACCGTGCCCGCGCCGCGATAATCGACCGCCTTGCCGGCGTCGACGCCGGCTTTGAGCAGTGCAGCGCGCGTTTTGGCGGGAAGGTTTGGCGCCGGGGCTTCCTCGATGACTTTCTGGTGGCGGCGCTGCACCGAGCAGTCGCGCTCGAACATATGAACGACACCGCCCTTGCCGTCGCCGAAAATCTGCACCTCAACATGGCGCGCGCGCGTCACATATTTTTCGATCAGAAACCGGTCGTCGCCAAAAGCGGATTTCGCTTCGCGTTGCGCGGATTTCAATGCGTCTTCGAGGTCGGCCTCCTTTTCGACCATGCGCATGCCCTTGCCGCCGCCGCCGGCGGTGGCCTTGAGGAGGACCGGATAGCCGATGCGCTTGGCTTCCTTTTTGAACGTCGCAACGGATTGGTCTTCGCCCTGATAGCCGGGCGTCGTCGGCACTTTCGCCGCCTCCATCAGATCTTTCGCCGCCGATTTCGAACCCATGGCGCGAATGGTTTTCGCGGTAGGGCCGATAAAGACGATCCCGGCCTTTTCCAGCGCATCGGCGAACGCCTCGTTCTCGGAAAGAAACCCGTAGCCCGGATGCACGGCCTCGGCGCCGGTCTTCTTGCAGGCGTCGATGATTTTCTCTGCGCGCAAATAGCTTTCCGCCGCAGCCGACGGGCCGATATGAACCGCTTCATCGCAGGCGCGCACATGCGGGGCGTTGCGGTCGGCGTCGGAATAAACCGCGACCGTCGCAACACCTAAGCGCCGCGCCGTCTTTGCGACACGAACGGCGATTTCTCCACGATTGGCGATCAGGATTTTCTTGAACATGCAAAGGCCTGCTTAAACGGATGAGAAGGCGGAGTGGTAATGGATCTGAACGGGTTCGGCGCCGGCGACGCCGGCAAAGTCGATCAGTTGAAAGGCGCGCCCGGCGTCCATCGCCGCCCAACGCACATCGAAATCGGATGCTGGCTTGAAGCCAAAGCGGCTGTAATAGTCAGGCTCGCCCAAAACGACCACAAGCGCTGCGCCCTGCTCACGGCACATTTCGAGCCCCGCCATAGAGAGCGCCTTGCCGATGCCGCGCCCCTGAAATTCATTGGCGATGGCGAGGGGCGCCAGGCCCAGCAAAGTTCCATCGAGTGCGGGTTCGGCCGTTACGGTGCTGAAACCGCAATAGCCGACAATGCGATCCATCTCTTCCGCAATCAGTTCGACCGTCATGGCTCCGTCGCGCCACAGCGCATCGACCAGCCTCGCCTCATCGTATCGGCGAAACGCGTCGCGCAGCACCGACAGGATTGCGCCATGATCGTCGGCGTCCGGCGTCCTTATGGCGAGCGTTTCGGACATTCAGCCTTTGATCCAAGTCGGTTTGCGCTTTTCGAGAAACGCGGTGACGCCTTCCTTGCCTTCTTTGCTGGCGCGGGTCTTGGCGATCATGCCGGCGGTGTCTTCCATCACGCTTTCATTCAATGGGCGATACGCGACCTTGCGGATCAGTTCCTTAGCGAGGGCTTGCGAACTTGGTCCGCAGACCAGCAGATCGTTGAGCGTGGTTTCTAGTTCGTCATTGAGAGCGTCAGCCGCGACAACTTTGTGCAGCAGGCCGATGCGCCGCGCCTCCGCCGCGTCAAAGCGTTCGCCGCTCAAGAAATAGCGCCGCGCCTGACGCACCGTGATGGCCTGAATGACGAACGGCGAAATGACCGCCGGAATCAACCCGACACGCACTTCCGACAGCGCGAAAAAGGAGGTGTCGGCGCCGATGGCGATGTCACAAGCGGCGATCAGTCCGAGACCGCCGCCCATGGCCGGACCATTCACCAGCGCTACGGTTGGTTTCGGGGAGTCGTAGATAGAGCCAAGCATATGGGCGAGGCGGCGTGCATCGTCTTTGTTCTCCGCAGCAGAATACTTCGCCGCGCGATTCATCATGTTGAGGTCGGCGCCGGCGGAAAACGCCTTGCCCGCGCCGGTCAGAACGATGGCGCGCACATTCTCGTCAGAGGTCAGCCGCCCCATGGCCTCGCAAATTTCGCCGATCAATTGTTCATTGAAAGCGTTGCGAATGTCAGGCCGGTTCATCGTCAGCCGCGCAACGCCGCGGGAGTCGATCGTGGTGATGAGAACTTGTTCGGTCATACGCTTTTGCCCCTATTCTTCATTCTCTCCTCCGTCTCCTCGCTTTTCAAATTTTCTTATGACCATATTCGCCAGGCCCAGCCAAAGCGCGATAAAAACAAAGGCAAAAACCAGCAGCGGGCCATAGGATTCGGGAACGTATCCGAACGGCTGTTTCCCTGAGGTGGCGATGAAGACTGCGATAGCAATCGGAACGCTGATGGGTGCGCCCCGGATGAATGCTTTCGCCTGCCAACTCATTCGCTGCGGCCTCCTTACATCCTGAACACGCCAAAGCGCGTTTCCTCCACGGCTGCATTCATCGACGCCGACAGGCATAGCCCCAAGACGTCGCGCGTTTGCGCCGGATCGATGATGCCGTCATCCCAAAGTCGCGCCGACGAGTAATATGGCGAGCCCTGCTTGTCGTAATCGGAGCGGATGCCGTCCCTGAATTTCTCCTCGTCGGCTGCTTCCCAAGTCTCGCCGTCGCGCAGGCCGTCGCGTTTGACCGTGGCGAGAACGCTCGCCGCCTGTTCGCCGCCCATGACCGAGATGCGCGCATTCGGCCACATGAACATGAAGCGCGGCGAGTAAGCGCGTCCGCACATGCCGTAATTGCCGGCGCCATAAGAGCCGCCGACCACCACAGTGAATTTCGGCACGGCGGCGGTCGCAACCGCCGTCACAAGCTTGGCGCCGTCCTTTGCGATGC
The DNA here is from genome assembly GCA_964486635.1 of uncultured Caulobacterales bacterium. Classification (GTDB taxonomy): domain Bacteria; phylum Pseudomonadota; class Alphaproteobacteria; order Caulobacterales; family Parvularculaceae; genus Hyphococcus. Next base: position 10,270 of record CAZAOB010000093.1, read on the forward strand.
CGCCTTCTTCGGCGGAACGCCCGACCATAAAGCCCGTTATGTTCTGCAAGAAGATCAGTGGAATTTTGCGCTGACAGCAAAGCTCGATGAAATGCGCGCCTTTCTTGGCGCTTTCGGAAAAGAGAATGCCGTTATTGGCCAGTATGCCGACCGGGTATCCCCAGATATGGGCAAAGCCGCACACCAGCGTCGTGCCA
>CAZAOB010000093.1:10476-10988 GCA_964486635.1 uncultured Caulobacterales bacterium
CGACTCCGGGTAGATGACCCCGTTGTTGCCGAGGATGCCGACCGGATAGCCGTGCAGCCGCGCAAAACCGGTGACCAAGGTCGAACCGTAAAGCGGCTTGAACTCGTCGAAGTCCGAGCCGTCGATAAGGCGCGCGATGATCTCGCGTGCGTCATAGGGTTTGCGCGCATCGGCCTCGACCACGCCGTAAAGTTCTTCGGCATCGAACAGCGGCGGAACCGGATCGGCCATAACGACTTCGCCGAGCTTCACCCAATTGAGCCGCTTGACGATATTGCGCGCAAGGCCCAGCGCATGGTCATCATCTTCGGCGAGATGATCGGCGACGCCGGAAATCCGCGTATGGGTATCGCCGCCGCCGAGATCTTCCGCGGAAACGACTTCGCCGGTTGCGGCTTTAACGAGCGGCGGGCCGCCGAGAAAGATGGTGCCCTGCTTTTTGACGATCACCGCTTCGTCAGACATCGCCCGGACCTATCCCCCGCCCGCGGTGCAAGAACCGCTGACCAAGC
>CAZAOB010000094.1:0-2379 GCA_964486635.1 uncultured Caulobacterales bacterium
TATCAGGGCTCGGCCAATGCGGGCCGCCCGCTGGTCCTCGATGGCGGGCTTGAATGGCGGTCGATGTCGCTGTCGCCCGCCGACATGGATTTCATCGAAGCGAAAAACGCCGCCGCGCGCGAGATCGCGCTGGCCTTTGGGGTGCCGCCCATGCTGCTCGGCATTCCCGGCGACAACACTTACTCCAACTATAAAGAGGCGAACCTCGCTTTCTGGAAGCAGACGGTGTTGCCGCTGGTCAAGAAAACCGCGAGCGCGCTGACTGGGTGGTTCGCGCCGGTCTGGCCGCAAGCGAGCGTCATCTGTCAGGCGAGCGAGATCGAGGCCTTGACCGCCGACCGCGACGCCTTGTGGTCGCGGGTTTCCCGCGCAGACTTTTTGAGCGACGACGAAAAACGCGCCGCGCTTGGCCTCTGCGCAAAAGAGGAGGGCGGCGATGCATAGCGTTTCCTTCCCAAAATCGCCGCTCGACAAACCGGCGGAGTTGCGCGTCACGGTCGCCATCGGCGCGGCGGTGATCGTGCAGACCGGGCTCGGTCTGATCTGGGCCGGGGCCGCGTCGGAGCGCCTCGCACAACTGGAACGCCGCGCCGACGACAACACGCAGATCATCGAACGCACCGCAAGGCTCGAAGAACAGGTGCGGTTCGTTTCCGCGACCCTGGTGCGCATCGAAGAAAAGATCGATGCGCGGGGAGGCGAGTGATGGCCTATTGTTACTCCACCCCCATCGCCCCTTCTGGGCACTTCCCCCGCCAGCGGGGGAAGAGACGCGTTGCGCAAGTCGCACGGCCTTCCTCCTCCCCCGTTTACGGGGGAGGTGTCAGCGAAGCTGACGGAGGGGGTTTGCTATGACCGCGCTCATCGCCGCCATCGAGGGCTACGCCTCCGTGTTCAACACGCCGGATCTGAATGGCGACATTGTCGCGCCGGGCGCCTTCGCCAAATCGCTGCAGAAAAATCCGAAGCCGGCCATGCTGTACAGCCACGCAGCGGAAGCGCCGATCGGCCGCTGGATTTCCATTCGCGAGGATGACTACGGCCTCTTCGTCAAAGGCGAGCTTATTCTGTCGTCGCCGCGCGCCCGCGAAGTCCATGCGCTGCTCGAAGGCGCCGCCATAGACGGGCTTTCCATCGGCTATCAGACCGCGCGTTCGATCCGGGTCAGGGCTGGGCGGCGCATCACCGAAGCCGACCTCTGGGAAATATCTGTGGTGACCTTTCCCATGGCGCCGCAGGCGCGCGTCACCCGCGTCGGGCCTGCGCGCAGCGAAGACGACATTCAAACCTACGCAGAACTTTTCAACCGATCGGCCCGCGTTTCTTCCTCCCATGTCTCCACGGAAACGCGCGCTAACAGGCGGGCGCTTGTTCTTCCACCCCCTCATCAGGGAGCAAGCGCCCGCCGCCATGCCGACGCCATGACAAGCGCGGCCCGAAGACTAACAGCCTGAAGATCAGTACAAGGAGAGTAGAGTATCATGACTATCGAAACCAAAGCGGGCCCGGCCAATGCGGAGATCCGCAGCGCCATGCGCGAGTTCCTGACCGCCTTCGAAGCCTTCAAGGACGCCAATGACGAGCGCCTTGAAGCGCTGGAAGCGAAAAGCCAGGACGACGTCGTGCTGCGCGAGAAGGTCGATCGTATCAACGACGCCGTCACCGAACAGAAAGCCGCGGTCGAGCGCATCGCACTTAAAGCCCAAAGACCGCAGCTCGCCGCAAGCGCTCGCGTGGAACCCGATGAACGCAAGGCGGCGTTTCTGCGCTATATGCGTGTCGGCGATGCGACGGCGGCCGCGTCGCTGGAAGCGAAATCGGTCAACGCCTCGACCGATTCCGAAGGCGGCTATCTCGCGCCCAATGAAGTCGAGCGCATCATCAACGCCGCGGTGAAGGACATTTCGCCGTTCCGCCAGATCGCTTCCGTGCGCGAGATCGGCGGCAACACCTTCCGCAAGCCGGTCTCTAATGGCGATGCGGTTGCGGGCTGGGTCGCCGAGACGACCGCGCGCGATACGGCGACAACGGCGCCGACGCTCACCGCCATCGATTTCCCGACCATGGAGCTTTACGCCATGCCGGCGGCGTCACAGACCTTGCTCGACGATTCCATTATCGACATCGAACAATGGCTCGCCGACGAAGTGCAGTCGGAATTTGGGAGCCAAGAGTCTGCCGCCTTTATCTCCGGCAACGGCACGACCGCGCCGAAAGGCATCCTCACTTATGACATCGCTGCGGACGCGTCGAAAGACCCGGACGAGATCGGTTACCTTCCGTCCGGCGCCGACGGCGCCTTCGCCGCGTCGAACCCGTCGGACAAACTGCTCGACCTCATCTATGCGCCGAAGCAAGCCTATCGCGCCAATGGGCGTT
>CAZAOB010000094.1:2389-10595 GCA_964486635.1 uncultured Caulobacterales bacterium
GCGTTTCCTGATGAACCGTTCGGTGGTTGGCGCGCTCAGGAAGTTCAAGGACGGCGAGGGCAATTATCTCTGGCAGCCCAATAACGAGCCGGGGGAACCGGCGCGCCTCATGGGTTACCCGGTGGCGGAAGCCGAAGACATGCCCGATGTCGCATCGGACTCCTATTCGATTGCGTTCGGCGACTTCCGCCGCGCCTATCTGATCGTCGACCGTGTCGGCGTGCGCGTCTTGCGCGATCCTTATTCCGCCAAGCCTTACGTCTTGTTCTACACGACCAAGCGCGTCGGCGGCGGCGTCCAGGATTACGACGCCATCAAGCTGCTGAAATTCGCGGCGAGCTAAGGCGCAGCCTCTTCCCCTCCCTTCTTGAGGGAGGGGTTAGGGGAGGGTTCGATCCGCATACGCATTGTTGTGCGTTCATGTGCGAACCCCACCCTGGCCCTCCCCTTGAAAAGGGGAGGGGAGAGTGCAGCGCAAATTGAAACCCAAACGGACGAGTACTGCACATGTCCCTGACCCTTTTATCCCCGCCCGCGGCGGAGCCGGTGACGCTAAGCGAACTCAAGGCTCATCTGCGTGTCACGACCAGCGACGAAGACGCATTGATCACCGGAATGCTTGTCGCCGCGGTGCGCGCAATCGAAGCGCGCGCATCGCTCGCCCTGATGCCGCAGCAATGGCGCCTGACTCTCGATGCGGCGCCGGAAGACACAGTGTTCCTGCCGCTGTCGCCGGTGAGCGCACTTGACGCCGTTGCGGTGATCGATGGCGAGGGCGATGCGCAAACTGTCGCTGACAGTCTTTATGACTTCGTTCCGGGGGCCGGCGCGCGCATTCGCCCCGCCGGTCCCTGGCCAATCCCGGTCCCCCGACTTGGCGGCGTGCGCATCGACTTCACCGCCGGCTATGCGGATGCGGACGCGGTTCCCGAACCATTGAAGCAAGCAGTGAAAAATCTCGCCGCTTACTTTTTTGAATCGCGTGAGGCGGCGGGCGAGACGCGCGTCTATTCCGTGCCGGCGAGCGTCGATGCGCTGATCGCGCCCTATCGCGAGGCGCGGCTATGATCGGCGATCTCCGGCACAAGATTGAACTGCAGACCCCGTCGCGCACCGAAGACGAGGCCGGCGGCGCGTCCATCGACTGGATCTCCGGCGGCGAATTATGGGCGGCGGTCGAACGGCTGACCTCGACCCGCGATTTCGCCGGCGACCGCGACAACCGGCTGAAGCGCATCGCCGTCACCGTCCGCGCCGGCGCCTTCGATCTCGGCGGCCGCCTCGTCTTTTCCGGCGAGACCTATGAAATCGTCAGTATCGAGAGCGATGACGCCCGCGACAAACGCCTGACGCTGATCTGCGAGGAGGTGCTCACATGACCAACGCCCAATGGGAGCTGCAAAAGGCGGTCTATCAAACGCTCGCCGCCGACGCCGCGCTGCAGGCGGAGATCGGCGATCCGGCGCGCATTTTCGACGATCCGCCCCCCGACGCGCTGTTTCCCTATCTCACTCTTGGCGAAGCGCACGCCAGCGACTGGAAAGGCGTCGAGGGCGGGCTTGAGCATGACGTGAAGCTCTATGTGTTTTCGCGTTACGCCGGCCGCCGCGAGGTTAAGCGCATTCTCGGCGCGGTTTATGACGCGTTGCATGAGGCGGCGCTTACGGTCACCGGCCACGATCTCATCAATATCCGTTTCGTTTTCGCCGACGCGTTCCGGCGCAGCGACGGCGAAACCTATCAGGGCGTCGCGCGCTTCCGCGCGGTGACGCAGCCGCAATAAAGGAACAACGCAAATGACAGCACAACGAGGCAAAGACCTGCTCTTGAAACTCGGCGATGGCGAAGAAACCGAAACCTTCGCCGTCATCGGCGGCCTGCGCACCAAAACCCTGTCGCTCAACGCGCAGATTGTCGACGTCACGCACTCGCAATCGGCGGGCGGCTGGCGCGAATTGCTCGCCGGCGCCGGCGTGCGCCAGGCGTCGGTTTCGGGCGCAGGCGTTTTCCTGAACGATGCCGCGGCGGAGGAGGTGCGCGGCGTGTTCTTCGATGCGCAGGCGCGCAACTGGCAGATCATCGTGCCGGGCTTCGGAACCATCGAAGGCGCCTTCGTTATCGCCAATCTCGATTATGCCGGTGAGCATGATCGCGAAGCGTCGATGTCGCTGGCGCTGGAGTCGGCGGGCGCGCTCGCCTTCACGGCGGAGGCGTGAGTATGACTCACCCGCGCGGCGATGTGCGCCTCACCATCAACGGCGAAGAAAAGGCGCTTCGCCTCACCCTCGGCGCGCTTGCCGACATCGAAGACCGGCTCGGCGGCGGCGATCTCACGGCGCTGCAGGCGCGGCTCAAAAATCCGCGCGTCGCCGACATTATTCTGGTGCTGCATGCGCTGCTGTTGGGCGGCGGCGGCGGAAGTACGGGGGCTGGGCTCACTTTGGAAGCGCTGAAGGCGAGCGATCTCGATCTCGGCGAGGCGACCCGCGCCATTGCGCGCGCATTTGAGACTCTGGGAGCCGATGACACGCCGGGAAAGTCTGTATCGGGGGAGGCGACGAGCAATGGCGCCTGATGTTTTCCTTCGCCGTTTTGCGGCTCTCGCTTGCGCCGCAAGATTTCTGGTTGCTCTCGGCCTGCGAGTGGCGCGCGCTGGTTTCCGCCGCATTGCCCGTGGGCGAGACGATGACCCGCGACGCGCTTGCCGCCTTGATCGCAACTCACGGAGGCCGAAATGGCTGAGCATATAAAAGTCAGCGTCAACACCGATGCGGTGATCGAGGCCGGCGCCGAGATTGAACGCGTGGCGCGCGAACAGATCGCCCCCGCCGCAGCGCTGATCGACGACGCGTTTTCCGTCGCTGCGAATTCGATCCAGTCCAATCTCGCCCGCGCCGCCGAGCGCGGCGAGCTGTCGCTGAAAAAATTGACCCAGGCGTTGCTGAAAGATCTGCGCCGCTTCGCCATCGACGCGCTGGTGCGCCAGCCGATCCAGAATTTCCTCACCAATGCGCTGACCGGCGCGTTTGGGGGAGGGCGCGCCAATGGCGGTTTCGTTGCGCCGGGCCAATCGTTCCTGGTGGGCGAGCGCGGCCCGGAATTGTTCACGCCGGCCGCCGCAGGAAACATCCGTCCCCTGAATGCTTCTGGCATGACCGTCAACATCTCGCTGCCCGGCGTCACCGATGCGCAGAGTTTCCGCCGTTCGGAAACGCAAGTCGCCGCCGCGCTCGCAAGAGCGGTCGGGCGCGGGCAACGAAACCTTTAGGGAATCAAAACCATGAAAAACTCATACGGTTCAAACGTCTCGCTCTTCTACCACGCCATTACTTTTTTCAGCGTACTCATCGGCCTCTTCACGACTGTCGAACGAGGTTTCAATCAAGCCTTTCCAAGGAATTTTAGCATCGCTTTGAAGATCGCGACGATCAATAAGGTCTGCCGGAATTTCAATCACAACGTACTTTTTCATAACACTACTCCAAATTGTAAAAGTATAAAAGATGCGTATACGGAAAGTATATCAGAGTTGGCGAGATGTTTCAAGCGGGGGTGGAATTAATGTCCTTCCATGAAATTCTGTTTCCCGTCGACATTGCGCTGAATTCCGAAGGCGGGCCCGCGCGCAAGACCGACATTGTCGCGCTGGTCTCCGGCCATGAGGAACGCAACTCGCCCTGGGCCGGATCGCGCCGTTCGTTCAACGCCGGCTATGGCGTCAAATCCATCGCCGATATCGAAGATATCATTGCGTTTTTCGAAGCGCGCCACGGACGGCTTTACGGCTTCCGCTTTCGCGATCCGTTCGACTGCAGGAGCTGCCGCCTTAGTGAGACGCCCGCCGCAACCGATCAGCTTATCGGAACCGGCGACGGCGCGGAAACCCAGTTCCAGTTAGTAAAGCGCTACACGTCCGGCGCGGCCTCGTATGCGCGGACGATCAAAAAGCCTGTCGCAGGCTCGGTGCTGGTCGCGGTGGATGGCGCGCCGCAATCGCAAGGCGCCGATTTCACTGTCGATGAAACAACCGGCGTTGTGACATTAGCGTCGGCGCCCGCTGCGGCTGCGGAAGTCACCGCCGGATTTCAGTTCGACACGCCGGTGCGCTTCGACTCCGACGAATTGCGCATCAATCTCGCGGCGTTTCAGGCGGGCGACATCCCGTCGATCCCGCTGATCGAGGTGCTGGTCTGATGCGCGCCCTCGATCCCGATCTGCAAACCCATCTGAACAGCGGCGCCACGACGCTCGCGACCTGCTGGCGCATCACCCGGCGCGACGGCGCCGTGTTCGGTTTCACCGATCACGACCGTGCGCTTGTCTTCGACGGAACCGACTTCCTGCCCGATAGCGGCGCCAGCGGATCGGCGCTGTCATCCTCGGCTGATCTCGCCGTGGACAATTCCGACATTGAAGGCGCCCTGTCGGCGAGCGCGTTGTCGGGTGCAGACCTCGCCGCCGGGCGTTATGACGGCGCCGATGTCGAAGTCTTTCGCGTCAACTGGGCGGCGCCCGACCAGCGCGTGCTCTTGAAAAAAGGCGTCATCGGCGAGGTGACCCGCTCCGGCGCGGCCTTCAAGGCGGAGCTGCGCGGGCTGTCGCATCATCTCGATCAGCCGGTGGGCCGGGTCTATCAGCGCTTGTGCGACGTCAATGTCGGCTCGGCGAAATGCGGCGCCGATCTTGATGACGCGGCGTTCAAGACAAGCGGCGCCGTCACCGCCCTGCGCGACGCACAGAGTTTTATCGCGGGTGGGTTTGCGACATTTGCGGACGCCTGGTTCGCCCATGGCTTGTTGACCTGGGAGACCGGCGCCAATGCCGGGCTTTCGGCGCATGTGAAAACGCAAACCGCGACCGGCGCAGTTTCCCTGTGGCTGCCCGCCGGCGCCGCGATCCAGATCGGCGATGAGTTCACCGTGACGGCGGGCTGCGACAAGCGCTTTGCAACCTGTCGTGGGAAATTCTCAAACGCGGTCAATTTCCGCGGCTTTCACCTGATGCCCGGCAATGACTTCGCGATCTCCTATCCGCTGAAAAGCGAAAAGAACGATGGAGGAAAGTTGCAATGACAGCCATCTCGAAAGTCACGGCGCTTACCCGCCCAATTACTCGACCGGACGTCATCGCCGCCGCATCGGCTTGGCTCGGCACGCCCTATGTGCATCAGGCGAGCGCGAAGGGCGCGGGCTGCGACTGCCTCGGGCTCATACGCGGCGTCTGGCGCGATCTTTACGGCGCCGAGCCGGAGCTTCCGCCTGCCTACACCCCCGACTGGAATGAACGGCGGAAGGACGAACCGCTTTTGTCCGCCGCGCGGCGCAATCTCACCGAGAAACAAACGCGCGAAGTCGAAGCGGGCGACGTCGTGATTTTTCGCGTCGCGCGCGACGGCCCCGCAAAACATTGCGGCATCGCGACCTCGCCCAACGCATTCATCCACGCTTATGCGGGCCGTGCGGTCGTGGAAAGCTGGATGAACCGCTGGTGGCGCCAGCGCATCGCCGGCGTGTTTACATTTCCGGGAATGAGCAGTGAATAGTGAATAGTGAGTAGTGAATAGTGAGCAGCGATTGCCCCGCATGCGCCGGGCGTTTCCTACTCACTAACAACTAAGAACTACTCACCAAAAACACGGAGTGTTTTTCAATGGCGCAACTTCTCCTCACCGCTGCGCAGGGCGCAGGCGGCGCCGCGGCCAAGGGCGGGATCGGCGCGTTTCTGGCGCGCACCATTGCGACAACCGCCGCGTCCTACGCCGCCGGTTACGCCGACCGGCTCATTTTCGGGCCGCGCAAACGCAAGGTCGAAGGCCCGCGCCTTGACGCCTTTCAGGTGCAGGCGTCGCAGGAAGGCGCCAGCATTTTGCGTGTCTTCGGTCGTGCGCGCATCGCGGGACAACTGATCTGGGCGGCGAATTTCAAGGAAACGGCGTCGCAATCGACGGAAGAGTCCGGCGGCAAGGGCTCGGCCCCGGCGGTCAGAACAACCTATACGGAATATCTCTATTCGATCTCCGTTGCGATCGGCCTTTGCGAGGGCGTCATCGACCGAGTCGGCCGCGTCTGGGCCGACGGCAAGCCCTTCGACATGTCGAAACATAATGTCCGCCTCTATCGCGGGACCGAAACCCAAAACCCCGACGCGCTGATCGAGGCGACGGAAGGGGCAGGCGAAGCGCCCGGCTTTCGCGGCCTCGCTTACATCGTCTTCGAAGACTTGCCGCTGAAGGATTTCGGCAACCGCATTCCGCAATTTTCCTTCGAGATCGAAAAGAGCCTGAAACAGTGCGATGAGAACGCGCTTGAAAACCGCCTGACCGCCGTGACGCTGATTCCCGGTTCGGGCGAGTTCGTCTACGGGACCACGGGCGTGACGCGGAACATCTCCGAAGGCGTCACCGCGAGCGAGAACATTCACAATAATCAAGGCGTGACCGATCTCACCGCGTCCATGGACGCGCTACTGGACGCCGCGCCCAATCTCGAACATGTCTCGCTGGTCGCGGCGTGGTTCGGCGATACGCTCGACGTCGCGACCTGCACATTGCAGCCAGGCGTTGAAAGCAGTGACAAACAGACGAGCCCTTACGAATGGAAAGCCGGCGGCGTTGCGCGCGAGGCGGCGCATCTGATCTCGACCGTGGAGGGCGCCCCTGAATTTGGACCGGCCTATGGCGGCACGCCGTCGGACCGCAGCGTTGTTGAAACCATCCAGTCGTTGAATGCGCGCGGGCTAAAGGTGATGTTCCATCCCTTCATTCTTATGGATGCGGCGGGTTTCCCATGGCGCGGGCGCATCGACGCCGGCGCGGCGGAAAAGACCGCCGGCGCTACGTCGGCGGTGGCGAATTTTTTCGGCAGCGCCAGCGCCTCGGATTTTTCCATCGCGGGCGGCGAAGTAGTTTACTCGGGCCCCGCAGAATGGTCGTTCCGCCGTTTCATTTTGCACTACGCCAAACTCTGCGCGCTGGCGGGCGGCGTCGACGCATTTCTTTTGGGCTCGGAACTGCGCGGCGTCACCACGATCCGCGACGACGCAGACAATTACCCGGCGGTCGCGCAATTGATTTCGCTGGCGGCGGAGGTGCGCGCGATACTGGGCGGCGCGGCGAAAATCTCCTACGCCGCCGACTGGTCGGAATATTTCGGCCACCACCCGGCGGACGGCTCCGGCGATGTGTTCTTTCATCTGGATCCGTTATGGGCCGATAGTGAAATCGACTTTATCGGCGTCGACAATTATCTTCCTGCCGCCGACTGGCGCGACGGCTATGCGCATCTTGACGCAATCGCGGGCGCCAAGAGCCAGTATGATCTCGATTACTTGCAGGCGAATATCGCCGGCGGCGAGCGCTATGACTGGTACTACGCCAGCGACGAAGATCGCGCCGCGCAAGTGCGGACGCCGATCACCGACGGCGCCTATGGCGAGCCATGGATTTATCGCGCCAAGGACTTCTGGAGCTGGTGGTCGAACGATCATCACAATCGCCCCAGCGGCGTGCGCGACGACTCGCCGACCGCGTGGGTTCCGGAATCAAAACCGATCTACTTCACAGAGCTTGGGGCGCCGGCTGTGGACAAGGCTGCCAATCAACCCAACGTATTCGTCGACGCCAAGAGCGACGAGAGCGCGGACCCGCATTTTTCGTCCGGTCATCGCGACGACATGGCGCAACGAAGAATGCTCGAGGCTCATGGAGCCTTCTGGCGCGAGGCGGCGAACAACCCGATATCCTCCGTTTACGGAGCGCCCATGGTCGATGAGGCGCGGCAATATCTCTACGCCTGGGATGCGCGGCCGTTTCCGGATTTTCCGGCCCGCAACGATGTCTGGGGCGACACCGCCAACTGGGAGAAGGGCCACTGGCTCAATGGCCGGCTCGGCCGCGCGCCCTTGAACCAGCTCGTCACCGCGCTTGCGGGCGAAGCGGGCTTTGACAATGTGGAGGCGTCGGCGCTTGACGGCGTCGTCACCGGCTATGTCGTCGACCGGCCGATGTCGGCGCGGGAGATGATCGACCCGCTCGCCGATGTTTATCAGTTCGACGTCATCGAAAGCGGTGACGCGCTGCGGTTTCAGCCCCGTCACGGCGCGCCGGTAATGGCGATTGACGCGAGCGCGCTCGCCGAGCGCAGGGAGGGTGCGTTTTCCTTGTCGCTGTCGCAGGAGGCGGACTTGCCCGCCGCCTTCCGGCTGGGCG
>CAZAOB010000095.1:0-4531 GCA_964486635.1 uncultured Caulobacterales bacterium
CATGATGATCGGGCGCTTGCCCCATACGTCGTCGAAGTAAACGCGCGCCGCCCGCTTCACGGCAAGGCTGACCGCCTCATAGTCCTGGAGTTTGGCTTTTGACAGACGGCTAACCGCGGATTCAATTTCATCCTCAAGTTCGCTTTCGCCATCGTCACCGTCAGGGTCGTGCACAATGCCGATGCCTTCGGCGACGACGCTGACAAGTTCGCTCTTCTTGTTGATCACGAGGGAAACGGCCAGCGCGCCGGTTTGCGACAGTTTACGGCGCTCCCGCATCGGCGCCGCGCCATCCGGCATCAAAACATCGCCGTCGAGATAAATACGCCCGGCCGGAACTTCGTCAATGCGTTCAGGTCCATCAGGCGCTATGCGGATGAGATCGCCATTGCGCGGTGCGAAAGACTGCTTGGCGCCGAGCTCCAGCGCGAACTCCGCGTGCTCCTCGAGGTGCCGAGCGTCGCCATGCACCGGGATCGAAATCTCCGGCCGCGCCCAATCATACATGGCGCGCAGCTCCTCGCGGCACGGGTGGCCGGAAACGTGGACGAACTCGTCTTTCTCGGTGATGACTTTGACGCCGAGCTCAACGAGATCATTCTGCAAGTTGTAGATCTCGCGATCATTGCCCGGAATGATTTTCGACGAGAAGATCACCGTATCGCCATCGGACAACGTTAAGTCCCTATGGTCGTTGCGGGCGATGCGCGCAAGCGCGGCTCGCGGCTCGCCCTGACTGCCGGTGCACAAATACAAAACGTTCTGGCGGGGCAAATGACCCGCATCTTTCGGCTCGACAAATGTCAGCCCTTTGGGAAGCAGGTCCGTCTCGCGGGCGGCCTCGACAATCCTCAACATGGATCGGCCGAGAAGGCACACGCTGCGGTCCGCCGCGGCGGCGGCTTCGCAAATCGAGACGACGCGCGAAACGTTGGACGCAAATGTCGTAACCGCGACACGCCCCTCCTGCTCCGCGATCAGCTTTGTCAGCGACGTCCGAACATCGGACTCGGAGCCAGACGTGCCTGTCGACAGAACATTGGTGGAATCGCACACCATTGCCAGAAGACCGTCACGTCCGATGGACTTGATCGTCTCGACGTCGGTCACGGGACCAAGAGACGGCGTCGCATCAATCTTCCAGTCACCGGTATGCAAAACGGCGCCAAGCTCGGTGCGCAAGATAATGCCGCTCGGCTCGGGAATAGAGTGCGTTAGCGTCAGATATTCAATGTCGAACGGCCCCAGTTTGAACCGTGAGTTCATGTCGATCACAATCAGCTCAACATCCTCTTCACCGGCTTCTTCCAGTTTTCGCTGGACCAGCGCCGCCGTAAAGGGCGTCGCATAAACCTGACAACCGAGCTTGGGCGCCAGCAGCGCCACTGCGCCGATGTGATCTTCATGGCCATGCGTCAACAACAGCCCGTGTAGCGCCTCTTTTTCCTCGAGGATAAATGAGGGATCAGGGCAAATCAGATCGATGCCCGGCGTTGAAAGATCGCCGAACATGACGCCGCAATCGATCATGATCCATTGCCGGTTGGCCTCGGAACCGAACCCGTAAAGATTCATGTTCATGCCGATTTCGCCCGATCCGCCGAGCGGCAGGAATACCAGTTCCTTGCGCGACATTATTTGGCCTTCAATCGTTTGCTGATTTCAAGAAGCCCGCGAATGGTGAGATCGTGGTCGAAAATATCGATGGAATTTGTCTGCCCTTCAAACAGCGATGCAATGCCGCCTGTCGCAACGACTTTCATCGGCGCGCCATATTCGGCTTTGATGCGCTCGATCAGTCCTTCAATAAGCGCAATGTATCCCCAGAAAACGCCCGTCTGCATGGCGCCGACGGTGTCCGTGCCGATGATCTTGGCGGGCTTTTCGATGGCGATCCGCGGCAGACGCGCCGCTGCATCGTGCAGCGCTTGCATGGAGAGGTTGATCCCTGGCGCAATCACGCCGCCCTCAAAGCCGCCATCCGCGCCGACAATATCGAAGTTGGTCGCTGTGCCGCTATCGACCACAACCAGCGGTCCGCCATGCTTGGTGAATGCGCCGACGGCGTTGACCAATCGGTCGGCGCCGGCCTCCGATGGCTTGGTGATGCGCACCGCAACGCCCGGTATGTTGTCGTGACCGATCACAAAAGGTTCGCAGTTGAAATAGCGCCGTGAAAGATTGCGCAAATGAAACAGCGATTGCGGCACAACGGTGGAGATGATGCACTCGGACACGTCGGCCAGTTTGAAGCCGGCAAAACTCATCAACTGCGATAGCCAAACCGCATATTCATCGGCCGTGCGCACCGTGGAGGTCGAGGAACGCCACTGCGCGACGGACTTATCGCCGTCATAGAGCGCAATCACCGAGTTCGTATTACCGACGTCGATTGCAAGCAGCATGAACGTTATTCCTCACCTTTTTGGCCGAAAAAGACCTCGCCAGCGGCAATTGTCCGCGTTCGCGCGTCTGAGCGCAATATCAAGGCGCCCGTTTCGTCGATGCCGGCGAAGACGCCGCCAATTTCCTCATTTGGCAATCGCACGACGATGGGCTGATTCACGCCCGCCGCCCTCGCCAGCCAGGCGGCGCGGATCGGCGCGAAACCCTGATCGCGCCACTGCCGGTAGTATTTCCAGAAATGCTCGTCGAGCCGGGCTGCGAGCGCCGCTGGCGCCCGCGGCGATGACGTATGGTCAATCAAACGGGCCGTCTTGTAGGCCATCCCTTCCGGTTTGCTGACGATGTTCACGCCGATGCCGATCAGAATTGCGGCGCCGAGGTTTTCCAGCAGAATGCCGGCGCATTTGCCGCCCTCAACCAAAACATCGTTGGGCCATTTGAGCGCGACCTTTTCCTCGCCCATGAATTCATCAAATACGGAGCCAACCGCCAAAGCCGCGACAAACGAGATTTGACCGAGCGTTTCCGGCGGCGCATCCGCCTTGAACAACAAGCTTGCCGCAAAGTCGCCAGCCTGCTGCTCCCAGCGACGTTCGCGCCGTCCATAACCGGCTGTCTGCGACAGCGCCAAGAACCAGCGCGGGCCGGCTTCGCCATCAGTGGCCCAACGCTTGGCCTCAAGGCTTGTCGAATCCAGCGTTTCGAAAATTTCCAGCGGCGTTCCGGAGGCGAGCTTCGCCACGCCGTTAGAACAGCGATGCTGCGGCTGTTTCCGCGACTTGGCGGAGAACGCCCATTAAAACGGTCAGCACCGGAAACATAAGCAGAGCCGAGCCCCATGCGGCGACAGTCAGCGCCGGACCATGGTCGCGTTCAAAGGCCGGTTGTGGCTCGTCGAACCACATGAACCAGACAATGCGCAAATAGTAGAATGCCGACACTGCGCTGGCGACCACGCCCGCGACGGCGAGCCAGATAAGGCCGGCATCCACGGCAGCGAGGAAGACGTACCACTTGCCGAAGAAGCCGGCTGTCGGCGGCACGCCAGCGAGTGAGAACAAGAGCACGGTCAGGATCAGCGCCATAGGCATGTTGGTGCGCGACAATCCCGCGAGATCGGAAACATTCTCCGTCATCCCGCCGCGCCTGCGCATCATCAGGATGATCGCGAAGGTTCCGACAGTCATGGCGATATAGATCGCCATGTAGATGAGCACGGAAGATGCGCCAGACGCGGTGCCGGCCGCGAGGCCGATCAGCGCATAGCCCATATGACCGATTGAGGAATACGCCATCAGTCGCTTGATGTTGGTCTGCGCGATGGCCGAGAACGCGCCGATCATCATGGAGGCGACAGCGATGAGCGCAATCACCGGCTGCCAGTCGTCTACAGCGCCAGGGAACGACGTCATCAGAACACGCGTGAACAACGCCATGCCTGCAAGTTTCGGCGCGGCGGCAAAGAACGCGGTCACCGGCGTCGGCGAGCCCTCATACACATCAGGCGTCCACATATGGAACGGCGCGGCCGAGACTTTGAACGCCAGTCCGGAAATCATGAAGACAAGGCCGATAATCAATCCGGCGTTTGGCCCGCTGGCCTGCGCTGCACTCGCGATCTTTTCAAAACTCGTCGCCCCGGTGAAGCCGTAAACCAGCGACGCGCCATACAGCAGCAAGCACGACGAGAGAGCGCCGAGCACGAAGTATTTGAGGCCTGCTTCAGTCGAGCGGCGGCTGTCGCGATTGAAAGCAGCCAGAATGTAAAGCGCGAGGCTTTGTGTTTCGATGCCCATATAGAGCGAGATGAGATCGGTCGCAGACACCATCAGCGACATGCCGAGCGCAGCGAGCACGATCAGTACAGGATACTCAAATCGGCCAAGCTGTTCGCCGGCCAGATACCGGTCAGACATCAGAATCGCGAAAGAGGCCGCGCCGTAAATCAGAACCTTGCAAAAGGTTGAGAACGCATCGACGCGAAACGCGCCGTCGAAGAGCGAGGTCGTGCCGCTTCCGCCGGGTGCGATAACCGCCAGCGCTCCGGCAATCACCAGCAGCGCCACCGCCGCAATCGAGATTTGCGGCGCGGCTTGATGATGGCCCTAATCAGTCAAGCGGGGCT
>CAZAOB010000095.1:4541-10556 GCA_964486635.1 uncultured Caulobacterales bacterium
CGGCGCAGATTGGTCAGCGGGGAAAACGCGCACGATCCACAGCGCGCCGGCGCCGTCCGCCAGCACGATCTCAGGCCAGGCAAACGTCAGTGTCTCAAACAGCCCCATTAGCTTGCCCCACCAGCGGCGAGCGCCGTGTTGTAGTTTTCAATCAGGAGGCCAACGGCTGGGCTGAACACGTCGAGCGCCGGCCCCGGGTTGAAGCCAAGATAAAGTGCAAACGCCATCAAGACGCCCAGCATGGCGAGCTCGCGCTTGTCGACGTCCGCGATCTCCATGAGCGCTTCTTTCTCAAGCTTGCCGTACACAACCTGCCGATAAAGGCGCAGCGCGTAAGCCGCAGACAAGATGACGCCAAACGCCGCGAAGAACGCAATCCACGAATTCACTTTGAACGCGCCGGTCATGGCCAAAATCTCGCCGACGAAACCGCTGGTGCCGGGCATGCCGACATTGCCGAGCGTAAAGAAGAGGAAAAGGAACGCGTAAAGCGGCATCCGGTGAACAAGACCGCCATAGGCCGCAATCTCGCGCGTGTGCATCCGGTCGTAAACGACCCCGACGCAGAGGAAGAGCGCGCCGGAGATGAAGCCGTGCGACAGCATCTGGAACAGGCCGCCTTCGATCCCCTGTTCCGTGCCGGTGAAAATCCCCATGGTCACGAAGCCCATATGCGCGACGGACGAATAGGCGATCAGCTTTTTCATATCTTCCTGCGCCAGCGCGACCAGCGAGGTGTAGATGATGGCGATCACTGACAGCGCAAAAACAAAAGGTGCGAAGTCCGCGCTTGCGAGCGGGAACATCGGCAGAGAGAACCGCAGGAATCCGTAGCCGCCCATCTTCAACAGGATCGCAGCCAGCACTACAGAGCCCGCTGTCGGCGCCTGAACGTGTGCATCGGGAAGCCAGGTATGCACCGGCCACATGGGCATCTTCACAGCGAAGGATGCAAAGAACGCCAGCCACAGCCATTTTTGTGCGCCCGCCGGGAACGCAAATTGCTGGAGCGTCGGAATATCGGTGGTGCCCGCCTGCGCATACATCCACGCCATCGCGACCAGGAGCAAAAGCGAGCCGAGCAGCGTGTAGAGGAAAAACTTCAGCGACGCGTAGATCCGGCTCGGCATGGAAACGCCAGCGAATTCCTTGACGCCCTTCGATCCCCACACGCCGATGATGAGGAACATGGGAATGAGGCTTCCCTCAAAGAAGAAATAGAACAGGAACAGATCGAGCGCGCAGAAAACGCCGATCATCAGCGTTTCGAGAATCAAGAACGCGATCATGTAGTCGGCGACGCGATTCTTGATGGAATGCCACGACGCAAGCACGCAGATCGGCATAAAAAATGTCGTCAGCAACACAAACAGGATCGAGATGCCGTCGACGCCCATCTTGTAGCTGATGCCGGCGCCGATCCACGGCAGCTGCTCGACCAGCTGATACCCCGCAATGGAGGGGTCATACAGCGCATAGACCCCGAGCGAGACGATGAACACGCCAGTAGTGACGCCCAGCGCCACCCAGCGGGCGGCGTTGTCAATTTGCGCCTGTTCCGCCAGCGCCGCCGCGCTGTCGTCGCCCGAACGCGTCAGTGCGCGACGCAACATAATGAACAGCGCGCCAATCAGCGGCGCGAAAGTGATGATCGACAGCCAGGGCTGGTTTGCAAAACTCTCCGTCATCACTGGCCGCCCCCTGCCCGGATCAAAATGAACGTCACGAGGAACGCAATGCCGACGAGCATCGCGAAGGCGTAGTGATAAACATAACCGCTCTGCATTTTTACGATGCGGCGCGCGCTGGTGGCGACAAACGCTGCAATGCCATCGGGCCCAACTCCGTCAATGGTCTTGCCATCGCCGTCCTTCCAGAGGAAGCGGCCGATCGCGAGCGCTGGCTTGACCAGCAGGAAGTCGTAGATTTCGTCGAAGTACCACTTGTTCTTGAGGAAGGCGTAGATCATGCCGTCCTCGCGCAACAAGCCGGGGCGCAGCGGATCACCGCGCAGA
The DNA here is from genome assembly GCA_964486635.1 of uncultured Caulobacterales bacterium. Lineage (GTDB taxonomy): Bacteria > Pseudomonadota > Alphaproteobacteria > Caulobacterales > Parvularculaceae > Hyphococcus. Next base: position 6,557 of record CAZAOB010000095.1, read on the forward strand.
TAATGCCAGCCTGCCGCGAACGAACCCGAAAGCATCGCGAAGAACGGCGCCCACAAAACCCAGGCCGGAACATCGTGATGACCGCCGCCATGGTCTTCGGCGGCCGCGCCGTGATCATCGGCTGCTGCGTGATCTTCAGCCGGTGCGTGCGAGTTCTCCTCGGCATGATCTGATTCTGCACCATGCCCGTTCGCCGTTGCGTGTTCGGCTGGCGCCGCGGCCTCGTGATGCGCCTCAGCCTTGTACAGCGCGCCGTTCCAGAACTTGTCCGCGCCATCGCCGACAAAATTGCCATAGAACGCCATGCCGGCGACAAGCGCACCGAACGCCAACGGAATGAGCGGCGCCATCATCGTGTCCGGCACGGAATGCGGATGTTTGCGCACATGTTCCGGCGCGCGCGACGGGCCCCAGAAGGTCAGGAAAATTAGGCGCCACGAATAGAACGCCGTCATCACTGCAGCAAGAAGACCGAGCGTGAATGCGAAGTAACCGAAAGCCTTGCCTGCTTCGCCAGCAAAGAACGCGCTTTCGATAATCATGTCCTTGGACACAAACCCTGCGGTGCCGATCGGGAATCCGAACCATCCCAACGAACCGGGAATGCCCACGCCGGTGATGGCGATCGTGCCGATTACCATCAAAATATGAGTGAAAGGCATCAAGGATTTGACGCCGCCCATTTTCTTGATGTCTTGCTCGTGATGCATGCCGATGATCACCGCGCCAGAGCCAAGGAAAAGGAGCGCTTTGAAGAAAGCATGGGTGAAAAGGTGGAACATTGCCGCGCCATAAGCGCCAACGCCAGCCGCGAAGAACATATAGCCGAGCTGGGAACAAGTTGAGTAAGCGACGATTTTCTTGATGTCGTCCTGCAGCAGGCCAACCGTCGCCGCAAAGAACGCCGTCACAGCGCCCGTAAGCGTGATCAACGCGGCCGCGTTCGGCGCGTACTCATAAATCACGGAACAACGGCAAACGAGGAACACGCCTGCGGTCACCATGGTGGCGGCATGGATCAGCGCGGAAACCGGCGTCGGACCCTCCATAGCGTCGGGCAGCCAAGTGTGCAGGAAGAATTGCGCTGACTTGCCCATGGCGCCGATGAACAGCAAGACACCAATCACAGTCAGCGCGTGGAATTCCCAGGACAGAAACCCGATCGTCAATTCCTGAATGTGCCCGCCCGCGCTCGCGTTCCAGGGCGTGACCACAGCGTTTGCGGCCACCGCTTGAAACACTTCGTCGAACTGGATCGTGCCGAACACGTAGAACACGCACATGATGCCAAGCGCGAAGCCGAAATCGCCGACGCGGTTGACGACAAAGGCCTTGATCGCTGCGTCGTTGGCGGATTTCTTTTTGAACCAGAACCCGATCAGCAGGTATGACGCGAGACCAACCCCTTCCCAGCCGAAGAAGAGCTGCAGGAAGTTGTCCGCGGTCACCAGCGTCAACATCGCAAAGGTGAAGAGCGACAGATACGCGAAGAAGCGCGACTGCTCACCGTAATCCTTCATGTAGCCCATGGAATAGGTGTGCACGAGGAACGAAACGGAATTCACAACGACCAGCATCACCGCCGACAGCGTGTCGAGCCGCACCGCCCACTTCGCTTCAAAGCCGCCCGATGAGATCCAGCTGAACAGTTCTATCGTGCGCGCATTGCCGCCAAGCGCTACATCGAAGAACAGGAACCACGAGATGATCGCCGCAACCAACAACAGGCCAGTGGTCAGCATTTCCGCAGCGCGATAGCCGAGCGCGCGACCGACCGGCATGGCCAGCATGGCGCCGAACAGCGGCAGTAAAACGACAAAGGCTTCCATGTACGCTGCCCGTCCCTAGTTCTTCATCAGACTTGCGTCATCGACAGCGATGTCGCCGCGATTGCGGAAGAAGGCCACAAGAATAGCGAGTCCAACCGCCGCTTCGCCCGCCGCAACGGTCAGCACCATGAAGGCAAAGACTTGTCCGGTGAGGTCGCCGAGAAACTGCGAGAACGCCACTAGATTGATGTTCACCGCGAGCAGCATCAGCTCGATCGACATCAAGATGACAATGATGTTCTTCCGGTTGAGAAAAATCCCCGCCATGCCGATGGCGAAGAGGATCGCCGCGACGGAAAGATAGTGTCCTAGTCCGATTTCCATCTGCATTGAGCCCCTTAAGACAGCCCCTGGCCCGGCTGGATGTGAACCAGCTCGACGCCTTCATCGCGTTTGCGATTGATCTGCTTGCCCGCATCCTGCTTTTTGATGCCTTCACGCGTACGGAAAGTGAGGATGATCGCGCCGATCATCGCCACCAGCAGGATCATGCCGGCGATCTGAAAATAGTGAATGTAGTCGGTGTAGAGGATCAGCCCCAGCGCCTCGATGTTGTTCGGGCCGTTAGGGTCGGTGACCGTCTGCGCCGCTGTCGGCGCAGGATGCGCTCGCGCCAGTTCGGCATCGGACGGAAACGCCCACACGAAGACGACCATGATGAGTTCTACGACGACCACCGCCGCCAGCGCGCCGCCGATCGGCAAATATTGGAGAAAGCCCTGCTTCATCTCGACGAAATCCACATCGAGCATCATGACGACGAACAGGAACAACACCGCGACCGCGCCGACGTAAACGACCACCAGCACCATGGCGAGATATTCCGCGCCCATCAGCACAAACAGACCAGACGCCGCGATAAACGCCGAAATCAGGAACAGCACCGAATGCACCGGATTTTTCGACGCGACGACCATCAGCCCCGAGGCAATGGCGGCGAAGGCGAACAAGTAAAAGGCTAAAGCGGCTATCGACATTTTGGCGCGCGATGTTTCCAGTAGCGGACTGTGCGAATAGCGCCGAATGGCGCTGCAGGACTAACGAACCCTCGCTTCGCCGCCCCCAAAAGCGGGCGACTCACGGCGCGGGCCATACTCGCCGCGCTTTTAGAGGCATTGGGCGCGCTTTGCAAAGGGCGAAGGGCCGCATTTTGGCGGAATTTCAGAGGGTTTGCCCCGCCGCCAGATGAGCCCGCCATGGCGCATTCGTCGCGTCTCACGAACGATTTGCCGCTTGGCGCGTCGACCGGACGTCGCAGCGGCCTATTGTCCCCTCTGCACCATTGAGGAGAGGGGTCTCATGAGATCGAAACACCCCGCCGCCATTGCCATCGCCGGACTAGCGGCCCTCGCCGCGCCGCTCGCAGCCGGCGCCGAGCCGTTTCCCGTCGATCTCTCGCAAGTGGACTACGGGCCCGCGCATTATCAGCTGATCCACCATGGGGAAAAAGCCGGCGAAATGTTCTTCGCCATGGAGCGGAACGACGGCGTCATCGTGCTCCATGAAGGCACCACCCTGCTTCCCGATGTTCGGGAATCCGGCACCGTTGTGGTCGACGCGGAAACCCTCCTGCCCAAACGGATCGTCATTGACGCGGATTTCAGCCGCACCATTCTCGACATCGACCTCACATTTGACGGCCGCAACGGGACCGGAATCCGCAAATTCAAGCGCCCCACCGATGTTGAAAAAGCGGAACGGCCGTTTGAAATCGAGCTGCCGAAAGACGTGATCGCTCGCACGTCAATGTTCGGGTTCGTCTCCGGCTTACCTTGGCGTGATGGCGCGGCATTCAAGTTTCAGTGGTTCGCAGAGCTGGGCGGCGTTGTGGCCGATGCGGAGCTCGTGGTGGCGGGTCGCGAGACGATCAGCGTGCCTTCTGGAGAATTTGAGACATTTAAAGTCAATCTCATCGCCGAACCGGCAAACGTGCTTTACGTGACCACTTCGAAGCCGCATCGGATCGTCAGGATCGATGTTCCAGCGCAGGACATGCGGTTTGAACGACTGGCGGAAGAACGGTCCGGCGACTAGCGATAAGGCGCATCAAGCTCGAGGTTCTTCGCGATCTCGCGTTCCCAGCGGTCTCCATTCGCGAGCAGCCGGTCCTTGTCGTAGAACAGTTCTTCGCGCGTCTCGGTGGCGAATTCAAAATTCGGACCTTCGACAAT
>CAZAOB010000096.1:0-10158 GCA_964486635.1 uncultured Caulobacterales bacterium
GGCGTCATCAAAACGGACGTCATCAGGCCGAGCGAGCCATAACCCTGCGCGACCGTGTCGGACTGGACATCGCCGTCATAGTTTTTGCAGGCCCAGACATAACCGCCGGACCATTTAAGGCACGCCGCCACCATGTCGTCGATCAGGCGGTGTTCATAGGTCAGTCCGTGTTCAGCGAACTTTTCCTTGAACTCGTCCTCATACATGTCGGCGAACAAATCTTTGAAGCGGCCATCATACTTTTTCATGATGGTGTTCTTCGTCGACAAATACAGCGGATACTTGCGCTGCAGCGCATAATTGAAGCAGGCCCGGGCGAAGTCATTGATCGACTGATCGAGGTTGTACATGCCCATGTAGATGCCGGAAGAGGGAGCATCGAATACTTCCAGTTCCTGGACGTCGCCGTTCTCGCCTTCCCATTTCATTGTTAGTTTGCCCTTGCCGGGAAACAGCATGTCGGAGGCGCGATACTGGTCGCCGAATGCGTGGCGGCCGATAATCACGGGCTGAGTCCAGCCGGGCACAAGCCGCGGCACGTTGCGCATGATGATCGGCTCGCGGAAAACAACGCCGCCAAGAATATTGCGGATTGTGCCATTAGGCGACTTCCACATCTTCTTCAGTCCGAACTCTTCGACTCGCGCTTCGTCTGGCGTGATAGTGGCGCACTTTACCGCAACGCCGTATTTCTTGGTCGCTTCCGCCGCATCGATGGTGATCTGGTCATCGGTGGCGTCGCGGCTCTCCATGCCGAGGTCAAAGTACTTGAGATCGATATCGAGATAGGGATGAATCAGCTTGTCCTTGATCATCTGCCAGATGATCCGGGTCATTTCGTCCCCATCCATTTCAACGACTGGGTTTTCGACTTTGATTTTCTGCATGGAATTTCCTACCGAACTGTCAGGGCGTATGGGGAAAACTACGCTGCGAATGTGATGTATGATTGAGTTGAGGCGCTCTTAGCAGAGGGGCGCGCAGAATGAAAAGGGGTTGCGCCATTTTGTCAGGAAATGGCGGGGCTGGAGGCCGTACAGAATGTCGTCAAAGCAAATGAGCGCCAAGGAGCTGGTCGAAAAGGGCCGAATTGCGCGCCGCGACGGCAAGGGAGTATTGGCGCCTGCGCCGTTATTCGTGCTGGTTGAGCCGCAAATGGGCGAGAATATCGGCGCGGCGGCCCGGGCTATGCTGAATTTCGGGCTGTCGGGCCTGCGCCTAGTTAATCCGCGCGACGGCTGGCCCAATGAGAAAGCCGGCGCCATGGCTGCCGGCGCCTCCATGGTGATCGACCAGGCGCGGGTGTTTGACGTCACCGCTGACGCGTTGGCGGATTGCCATTATGTGCTCGCGACAACGGCGCGCCCGCGAGAGGCGCTCATCCCTGTTTTTGAACCGGCCGAAGCCGCCAACGAACTGAAGGCAAGAATCGACCGCGGTGAAAACTGCGCGGTGCTCTTTGGCGGCGAACGGTCGGGACTTTCCAATGACGACGTTATGCGCGCCGATGCGATCGTTTCAATTCCGGTCAATCCAGCTTTTGCATCGCTCAATCTGGGACAGGCGGCGTTAATCGTCGCTTACGAATGGGCGCGCGCAGACGGCCGCACTTCGCTCGCCGCAAAGCTCTATGATGCGGAGCCGGCGTCCAAGGAAAACTTTGAGCGCCTGATCGAGCACTTGTTTCAGGCGCTGGACGCCGCCGGCTACTTCATGGTGCCGAACAAGCGCCCGACGGTGGAACGCAATATCAAGGCAGCGCTATCGCGCGCGGGAATGACCGAAGCGGAAGTGCGCACTTTCCGCGGCGTTATCAAGGCGCTTGTCAATCCGCGCGGGCGAAACGACACTTGACCTTCAATTCATACGCATAGCGATGGGGCAAAACGCATGATGAAACGGATTGGCGCGACAGTCGCGCTTTTGATCGGGGCCTGCGGCAATCAGAATGAAGCGCCTCAGCAACCAGCCTATGATGTCATCATTCGGGGCGGAACCGTTTATGATGGAACCGGCGCTAGCGGTGTAGTTGAAGATGTCGCGATCGCAGGAGATCAAATCGCCGCCATTGGCGATCTTTCCAATGCGAGAGCGACGGTGACCGTCGATGCAACAGGAAAGGCGGTCGCGCCCGGGTTCATCAACATGCTGAGCTGGGCGGTTGAGGACCTTATCCATGACGGACGCAGCCTGGGCGATATCAGTCAGGGCGTCACCCTGGAAGTATTCGGTGAAGGCGTTTCATATGGTCCGTGGTCGGACGTAATAAAGGCCGAGGCGAAAAAGCGTCAGTCCGACATCACCTATGACATCGACTGGACGACGCTGGGTGAATATCTGGAGTCACTGGAGCGTCGCGGCGTATCGCCGAATGTGGCGTCCTTCGTCGGCGCGACCACGTTGCGCGCGTCGGTCATCGGTTATGAAAACCGCGCGGCGACGCCGGAAGAACTGGAACAGATGCAGGAGATGGTGCGCGAGGCCATGCGCGAAGGCGCTATGGGCGTGGGCTCATCGTTAATTTACGCGCCGGCAAATTTTGCCGATACCGCAGAATTGATCGCGCTGGCGTCTGCCGCGGGCGAGTATGGCGGCATGTATATTTCGCATATGCGTTCTGAATCGCAGCAGTTGCTTGAAGCGTTGGGCGAGTTGATAGAAATCGCGGAAACGGCCGGCGTCCCTGCTGAGATCTATCATTTGAAAGCGAGCGGACAGACCAATTGGGACAAGCTTGATCAAGTGATTTCCACCGTCGAAGCAGCCCAGGCGCGTGGCCTCAAGATTACCGCCGACATGTATACATATCCTGCAAGCTCCACCGGTCTTGATGCAGCGATGCCGCTCTGGGTGCAGGAAGGCGGCTACGAAAAATGGGCGGAGCGCTTGAAAGACCCGTCGGTGCGTGCGCGCGTCGCTGAGGCGATCCTCAACCCGTCGCCTGATTTCTTCAGTGGCATCACCAATGCAGGCGGGCCTGGCGGAGTGTTGCTGGTCGGTTTCCGCAATCCCGAACTGCGCAAATATATCGGAAAGACACTGGCGGAAGTCTCGGAAGAGCGTGGCACGCCTTATCCGGAAACCGCCATGGACCTCGTCATCGAGGACGGCAGCCGCGTTCAGGTGGTGTATTTTTCAATGTCCGAAGCCAACATCGCAAAGAAAGTCGCTTTGCCGTGGGTCAGCTTTGGGTCCGATGGCGGGTCCATGGCGCCGGAAGGCGTTTTCCTTAATGAAAGCACTCATCCGCGCGCCTACGGAAATTTCGCGCGGATCTTTGCCAAGTATGTCCGCGATGAAAGCGTGATTACAATCGAAGAGGCGGTAAGAAAACTGACCTCGCTGCCTGCTTCGAATCTGAAGCTGAAAAATCGCGGACGCTTGGAGCCAGGGTTTTTTGCCGACATCGTCGTTTTCGATCCCGCCGTCATTCAGGACAAGGCGACCTTCGCCGAACCGCATCAACTGGCGGTCGGGGTTGAGCACGTTTTCGTCAATGGCGTTCACACCCTGAAAGATGGCGAGCATACCGGCACCAAGGCCGGGCGAGTTGTGCGCGGGCCAGGCTGGGACAGCGCGACTGAAGCTGGTAAGCAGTAGATCTGCAGGCGAGAGGGCGGCGCGGTGACGGAACAAACAACCATCGAACGCATCGACAAGGCGAGTGCGCTCAGCACGCACCGCTTCAAGTATTATGACTTCGCCATGGCGGCGTTTGTCGTGATACTCGTTTGTTCCAATCTCATTGGCGCTGCAAAACTCGTTCAGTTCTTCGAACTTAAAATTGGCAGCTGGAATGTCGGGATGTTCGGCGCCGGCATCCTGTTCTTCCCGCTCTCTTATGTGCTCGGCGATGTTCTAACCGAAGTGTACGGCTATGCGCGTGCGCGCCGTGTGGTCTGGGCCGGGTTTGGCGCCGTTCTGTTCATGGCGTTCATGGCCTGGGTGGTTGTCGCCATGCCGCCCGCGCCGGGCTGGGAAGGGCAGGAAGCGTATAAGGCGGTCTTCGGCATGACGCCGCGCATAGTGTTGGCCTCTATCATCGCATTCTGGGCAGGCGAACTCGCCAACGCTTTCGTCATGGCGCGGATGAAAGTTGCGTCCGGCGGAAAGCATCTATGGCGGCGCACCATCGGCTCCACTGTCGTTGGGCAAGGGGTCGATAGCATCCTGTTTTATCCCATCGCATTTCTGGGCGTATGGACGCCGGGACAGGTGGCGACCGTGCTGATCACGAATTACGCGCTGAAAGTGTTGTGGGAAGCGCTGCTGACGCCTGTGACGTATCGTGTCGTGGGCGCGCTCAAAAAGGCCGAGGGCGTAGACGGTTATGACAGGGAGACGGCCGTTACGCCCTTCTCTATAAAGTCCTAGACTGAACGCGCCGGAGCGGGGGCTTTTGGGCGCGGTTAGTGGGGCGAGCGTTTCATGTTCGATAAGCTGTTTAAGTCATTGCGGCATGGTGGCGACCGCGCGTCATATGCTGCGCTTTACGATGCGCGGGCGAAGGAGAAGGCGCCGCCGGCACGCTCTCTCGACGAAGCTGCGCTCGAATATCATCGCAAAGCGCCGGCGGGCAAAATGGAATGCGTGCCGACGAAGCCGATGTCGACCCAGCGCGATTTATCGCTCGCTTACTCTCCTGGCGTCGCCGCCGCCTGCCGCGAGATCGAAAAGGACGGCAACGCGTCGCGGCTTTACACCAACCGTTCCAACCTCGTCGCCATCGTTACGAATGGCACTGCGGTGCTCGGCTTGGGCGATATCGGCGCAGAAGCATCCAAACCCGTAATGGAAGGCAAGGCGGCGTTGTTCAAACGCTTCGCTGGCGTCGATGCGGTCGACTTGTGCATCGATGAAAAAGATCCCGCGAAACTGGCAGAAATGATCATCGCCATGCAGCCAGGCTTCGGCGGCTTTAACCTCGAAGACATTAAGGCCCCGCAATGCTTCGAGGTTGAGCGCCTCGCTCGTGAAAGAACGAAAGTTCCAGTATTCCATGACGATCAGCACGGTACTGGCGTTTGCGTTTTGGCGGGGCTGCTGAATGCGCTGGCGCTCAGCGGCCGCAAACTGTCCGATATCAAGATTGCTGTATCAGGCGCGGGAGCGGCGGCCATCGCTTGCGTTGAACTGCTTGTGGCCGGCGGCGCGAAGAAGGAAAACATTCTGCTCACAGACAGCGCCGGCGTTGTTTACAAAGGCCGCAAGGAAGGCATGTCCGGCCAGAAGGCTCTGTACGCCGTAAAGACTAACAAGCGCACGCTCGCCGACGCCGTCAATGGCGCCGACTTTTTTCTCGGTGTCAGCCGTCGCGGGCTTTTGACGCCGGATATGGTCAAGACAATGAGCGCCAATCCGATCATTTTTGCGCTCGCCAATCCGGAACCGGAAATCTGGCCGGAGGATGCAGCTGCCGCAGCGTCGGGGGCGATCGTCGCCACGGGCCGCTCCGACTACCCAAATCAGGTCAACAATGTGCTTTGTTTTCCGTTCCTTTTTCGCGGCGCTCTGGACACTTCAGCCAGAACCGTCACCAAAAGCATGACTTTGGCCGCGGCGAAAGCCATCGGCGCCGTTGCGCGAATGGATACGCCAGCTTCAGTGCGTGCAGCCTATCCGGACGAAAAATTCGAATTCGGTTCCGGTTATATTTTGCCCAAAGCGTTCGACCCGCGATTGTTGCCGGAAGTCGCATGTGCGGTCGCCCAGGCTGCAATGAATGAAGGTGTCGCCGAAGCGCCGATCAAGGACATGGGCGGTTACCGCCGCCAGCTTGAGCAACTCGCAGTATCTCTGCAGGCGCTGTAGTCTGCGTCGCGAAACGGATATCCTTTCATCCGCTCGAGGACGATTATTGCCAATCGAAACGTTCTTGATAGTCTGAGCTGCATGAAAAACAAAATTCAGGGCGGTCTTGTTCATGACTTGCCTGCCGATCTGATCAAAGCCTTGAGTGAGACAGACGAGGTCCTGCGTCTCTGGGATAGCCTGACGCCGATCGGTCGAAATGAGTTCATTTGCTGGGTCGAAGACGCGAAGCAGCAAAAAACCCGGGAACGGCGGATCACGCGAACAGTGGAAGAGCTCCTGGAAGGCAAGAAGAGACCTTGTTGCTGGGCGGGATGCATTCATCGCACCGACAAAAAGCCCAGCAAGTGGCAACAAGACGTGTTGATCGACAAAAAGCGTAAAAAGTAAGCGACAAGACACGCATGTCGCGGAAGTAGATGGCGGGTCGCGTTGCTGCGCTCGCGCTGTTTCGCCGTAAAGCAAACTCGTCGCCGTGGAAAATTGTCTGGCCGGACGGGTTGCCTTGCGAGGTCAAAGCAGTTCCGTCCTATGAGAAGGCGCTGGAGGCGCCTGCCGCATCTGCAATTCCCGTTGGCGGTTGGAAGGTAAACTGGTTAGTGTCAGTCAACGGGACTTACCGGTCAGGACGCCATGCCAGACGATCATCGCCCAGATAACGCTCGCCCATCTTTCTCGCAGGACCGAAAGCGATCAGGTCCGCGCATTGCCATTCTCGGCGCGGGTTTTTCCGGCATGGGAATGGCGATCCGACTGCGCCAGGAAGGATTCGACAACTTCATCATCTACGAAAAAGCGGATGAAGTTGGCGGCACGTGGCGCGAAAATCGTTATCCGGGCGTCGCCTGCGACGTGCCTTCCCATCTCTATTCCTTTTCGTTCGAGCCCAATCCGAATTGGTCCCGTCGCTATTCGTCGGGCGAAGAGATTTGGGACTACATGAAACGGTGCGCCCAAAAGTACGATCTCTATCGTTCAATCAAGTTTCAAAAAACCGTGTCTGCAATTCGCCATGACGGCAGAGAATGGCGGATCGAATTTGCCGACGGCGCAGTTGAAACCGCCGACTTTGTGATCAGTGGGCTCGGCGGACTGCACGTGCCCAACATTCCGGACATTCCCGGGAAGGATGAGTTTAAAGGTCCGATCTTTCACACTGCGCAGTGGCGGGACGATGTGGAGCTTTCTGGAAAGCGCGTTGCGATTGTCGGGTCCGCGGCGAGCGCGGTGCAGGTCATCCCGGAAATCGTGGACAAAGTCGCGTACCTGGATGTTTATCAGCGAACGCCGAATTGGGTCTTGCCGCGTCACAGCTACGGTTATCCGAATTGGTTGCGCGGCGTCTTTGCGGCGGCGCCGCTGATCGCGCGCGCATACCGTGCGTTCTACTTCAACATGCTTGAGTGGCGGTTTCTGGCGTTTCACAAGTCAGAAAACTATATGAAGTCGACTGTGCGTAAGATGTTTGAAAAGCAGCTGCGTGAGCAAGTTCCAGATTCTGACTTGCGCGAAAAGCTGACGCCCGATTATCCCGTCGGCTGCAAGCGGATATTGATCTCGGACGACTACCTGCCTTCAATCCAGAGGAACAATGTAGAGCTTGTGACTGAAGGCATAGAGGCGGTGACCGCTTCCGGCGTCAAAACCCGGGATGGTTGCGAACGCGCCGCCGACGTCCTCGTCATGGCCACAGGGTTTAAAGTCTTCGATATTCTCGATTCGATTGACGTCATTGGCCCGACAGGCGCCAGCCTGCGGGACTCCTGGAAGGACGGTGTGAAAGCCCACCGCACAATCGCCGCGCCGGGATTTCCGAATTTCTTCCTGCTGCTTGGCCCCAATTCCGGCCTTGGCCACAACTCGGTGATCCTGATGATCGAGGCGCAGGTCAATTACGTGATCGAGCTTGTTCGGCGCGCGGGCGAGGGCGGACTGATCGCGCCCACAGAAGGCGCTGCAAGCGCTTATGATCACCGCATCCAGCAAGATCTAAAGGATCGGGTGTGGGCCGCGAGTTGCGGCGCCTGGTATGTTGATGACAGCGGCCGCAACTTCACGCTCTACCCGGATAATGTCCGCGCATTCATCAAGGAGATGCGGGAGCCGGACTTTTCGGAGTATGAGTGCAACGCGCCGGCAATGACGCCCGCGAGTTCGACCGCGTAACAAAAACGGCGCCGCAGAGGGCGCCGTTTTGATTGAGAACCGTCAAGTAAGCTTTAGGCTGACTTGCGGCGCCGTGATGCGAAGCCGAGGCCAGCGAGGCCGGAAAGCAGGAGCGGCAATGCTGCCGGGACCGGTACGTCCGGAATGTCCGTCAACAAGGTGTCGCTGCCCGGCGCTTCCGCCAGTGAAATGACGTGCATGCCAATGCGCAATTCGCCAGAGGTCAAAGCCAGAATGACATTTGCGAATGTGTCGTTGAGGTTGAACGTGATGCCGAGCGACTCGCCAGGATTGATCGAGTTGCCGTTTGGTCCGCCTGGGGGCGGTGTAGCTTGAAATCCATCGGTGGATGTAAAGCCGACATTATTACCTTGCGGCAGGTTCGCCAGGTTAACCGCGAAGTTCACGCCTGCGCTCGCAGCAAAGCTCACGAAAGAACCAAGCAGGTTGCTGGCCGAATCGTCGAAGTTGATCTGTTCGACGTTCGACGCCAGGGCGCCGGAATTGGCGAACGTGAATGTAATCTGTCCGCCGCCAGCGTCTGTGACGTCGACGGTGATCTGGCTGGCGACCGCGACACCCGGTCCATCGCCGCTGAGATCTGTGAAAGTGAAAAGAACTGCATTTGCTGGCGCTGAAAAGGCCGCAAACAGTCCGGCTGTCGCGACGAATGCCGCCGCCTTCCGAATAATACGCTTCAACACGCTACTTCCCCTTGAATCCACGATACAACACTGCGCCGTCGCGCGATCTTCGCGCTGGCTTGCCTTTTTGCATAGCAGCGAAGAACGGCAAGATGAATAGGGTGAACGGACGTTTACCATCATATTTTTAGCGGATTCTCCCGCCGCGCCGGCCGACGGCAGGTACTTCGCCTTCAGGTTGTGGGTAGGGCGGTCATGCTTGCCGGTTGACAGCTGCGACCCGCCCCTATAAGCCCCGCCGCTTCTGACGGGTGGCGCGTGGACCGCCGTTGTGATTGCGCCGGGGATGGGCCCCGCCGCCGGGCCGCGCCGGAATTTGAGGATACTGATGTCTAAACGTATTCAGGCCAAGCATAAGCTTGACCGCCGGGTTGGCGAAAACGTCTGGGGCCGACCGAAATCTCCAATCAACAAGCGCGATTACGGTCCGGGCATGCATGGCCAGCGCCGCAAGGGCAAGACGTCTGACTACGGTCAGCAGTTGATGGCGAAGCAGAAGCTTAAAGGCTACTACGCCAATATTTCCGAAAAGCATTTCGAGCGCATCTATAACGAAGCTGTGCGCCAACGCGGCAACACCGCCGAGTTGTTGATCGGTCTGCTGGAAAGCCGCCTTGATGCGATCGTTTACCGCGCGAAATTTGTGCCGACCGTATTCGCGGCGCGCCAGTTCGTGAACCACGGCCACGTCCTGCTGAACGGCGTTCGCACGAACATTCCTTCGGTTCGCCTGAAGCCGGGCGATGTTGTCCAGATCAAGGACAAGTCTCAGAACATGGCGCTCGTGCTTGAAGCGCTTCAGAGCGCCGAACGCGACATTCCCGATTACATCGAAGTCGATCCGAAGAAGATGACCGCCACCTATCTGCGTGTGCCGGAATTTGCCGAAGTGCCGTATCAGTGCACGATGGAACCGAACCTCGTGGTCGAATACTATTCTTCGTAAGCGTTCGACCTACCTACCAATACGAAAAGGCCGCCTCTCAAGGCGGCCTTTTTCGTTATTGCGTGGCATCGTGTTGGGGTTCGGCAACGTCCCCATGCGTTGCGCGGTATTCGCGCGGCGTCATGCCGACATGCTCCTTAAACGCCCGATTGAACGGGCCGATCGATCCAAAGCCGCAATCAAAGGCAATCGACAAGATCGGACGGTCTTGTTGCTCGGCGCTGGCGAGCGCCAATTTGGCGCTTTCGATGCGATAGGAGTTGATGAACTGGTTGAAGTTGCGAAAACCGAGCCTGCCGGTGATGCATTGCGTGACTTTGTATTCCTGTTCGCCCAGCGCTTTGGCAAACTGTGACACTTTCAGGTTCGGTGTGGTGAAGATTTCACGGTCTTCAGCTGCTGTCAGAATACGCTGACCCAGAGCACTGTCATCCGCCGAGTTTCGAGCTGAAGTTCTTGATCGTGCCTCTTTCGGCGCCGTCGCCAGCGGGTGACTCAGGCGAAAGTTTACGGCGAGGCGGCTCGCAGTGA
>CAZAOB010000097.1:0-9538 GCA_964486635.1 uncultured Caulobacterales bacterium
GCGGAACAGGATCAGCTCCAGCAGTTCGTAATCCTGCACGCCATCGACGCCGGCTTTTTTGAACCGCGCGCGAAGGCGCTCGCGGTGGCCGGCTGCGTGGTTAGTCCTTGCGCTCTCAGGATCGACAATCTTCACACTCTAAACCCGCTCATTCCCGCGCAGGCGGGAATCCAGAATCGTTGAATTTTCCGCGTAACGCAACTGGATCCCCGCTTTCGCGGGGATGAGCGGTGAGGGAATCCGCTAATTACCGTCAGGCATAAGGCGGCTGGTTGAGGCCTGTGGGCGAGGCGGTGAAGATTTCAACGCCATCCTCTGTGACTCCGATAGAATGTTCGAACTGCGCCGAGAGCGACTTGTCGCGGGAAACAGCCGTCCAATTGTCCTTGAGCAGTTTCACGTCGGGCTTGCCCTCATTGATCATCGGTTCGATCGTGAAAAACATGCCGGGTTTCAATTCGGTTTCCGCCGCCTGATGCACGCCGCCCCAGCGATCTTTATACTCCGCATAGTGAACAACGTTGGGTGCATCGTGAAATACGCGGCCCAATCCATGACCGCAAAAATCGCGCACCACGGAAAAACCCTGACCTTCGGCCAGTGTCTGAATCGCGCGGCCAATATCGCGCAGAGTGGCGCCCGGCTTTACGGCGTTGATCCCCGCCATCATCGCGTCATAGGTCGTGTCGACCAGACGGCGCGCTTTTACTTTCGGTTCGCCCGCGTAATACATGCGGCTGGTGTCTCCGTGCCAGCCATCGACGATCACGGTCACGTCGATATTCATGATGTCGCCGTTCTTCAAAACCTTGTCGCCTGGTATGCCGTGACAGATCACGTGGTTGAGCGAGATGCAGCTTGAGTGGCGATAGCCGCGATAGCCGACCGTCGCGGGGATTGCGCCATGGTCGAATACGAACTCGCGGATTTTGTCGTCGAGCGACAGCGTGGTGACGCCGGGCTGCACATGCTCTGCGATCATGTCGAGGCAGGAAGCGGCGATACGCCCGGCCTTGCGCATGCCCTCGAAATCTTCGGCGCGGTGCAGCTTTATGGCGCCGATGCGGAAGTCGACGTCGTCATCATCAAGCATGGTGTCTGTCATTGTCGTTCCAAATCGATTTCCAGGGGCCTACGCAGCACTACCTCGGCAGTCGTCACTTCGCAATCATAGCACAGGGTTTCAACCCCCGCAGAGACGGCTGATTTCAAGGCTTTGGCGTAAGCGGGATCGAGATCGGCGGCCGGGGCGAAGCGGGCGCAGTCGCTGCGCTGGACAATGAACAGCATAACGGCACGAGCGCCATCCGCCGCGATTTTGGACAGTTCGGCGAGGTGTTTCGCGCCCCGGGCGGTGACGCTGTCCGGGAATTCGGCAAGGCCCCGCTCGCGCGACAGGTGGACGTTCTTGATTTCCACATAGCAAGGTTGTTTCCGGCGCCCGCCGGACAACAGGAGATCGATGCGGCTGCTCTCGCCATATTTCACTTCGCGCGCGATGTCGCCATATCCCGTGAGCTCTGGAATGACGCCGCCCGAAACCGCTTCGAAGGCGATCTTGTTGGGATTTGTCGTGTTTACAGGCACAAGGGTTCCGCCGATCTCAACCAGCTCCCATGAGAACGCCAGCTTGCGTTTCGGATCCCCATGCTCATGCGCCCATACGGGCGCGCCTTCCTCTGCGACGCCCAGCATCGAGCCCGGATTGGCGCAATGGGCGGTCACCTCGCGTCCGTCGTCCAATACCAAATCGGCGAGAAATCTTTTGTATCTCTTCTTTAACCGGCCCTTAACCAATGGCGCAGGAAGACGCATCGAGAAAACACTCCTTTTCGGCGGAATGAGCGGGTTCTAACGCGGGCGATGAAATTTGCAAAAAATCGCGGAAACTTTTCGTTAAGCACGTCGAATAATACATTTTTATCAAATTCGTTACAAAACTTACCGCCAGTTAGTGGAGTTCCCGAACGTGCTGAAAAGCCTGTTCAAAGACATCGGCGGCAATGTCGCGATCATCAGCGCGCTTACCTTGCCGCTGGTGCTGGGGTTCGTTGGCGGCGGTGTCGATTTTTACCGCTGGAACAACGAACGCGTGGCATTGAAAGAGCTCGCCGACACGCTGGCGACGCGGGGCGCGCGCGAATTCCTCTTGGCGAACGCCACCGAATATCAAATCAGGGCCGTCATCGATAACGTGCTCGATACAGGGTATTCTGAGAGCTACGGCTTTTCGTCGCTGTCCCATGACGTGGATATCGACATGCAGGAAGCGGAAGTGACGGTCAATCTGGTGACCCCGCCTTCGCAGGGACTATTCCTCACCAACTTCATGCCGTTCATGGCCAATCACAACATTACGTCAACGGCGGTGGCGCTCGGTGGCATGAATGTGTGCGTCGTCGCGCTGGAAGATAGCGATGCAGGCGCTGTATCTGCTGCGGTCAATTCGAAACTACTGGCGGAGGAATGTTCGATCATGTCGAACTCAGTCTCCACCCAGGGCGTCGTCTCGAGTGGTCTTTCCGAGATTAGCGCCGGCTTGATCTGTTCCGGCGGCGGCTCATACGGGGGCGCGATGAATTTTTCTCCGCAACCGACGCTTGATTGTCCCGTCTACAATGATCCGCTAACGGAGCGCTCGGCGCCGTCTGTGGGCGCGTGCACCGAGTTTGATGCGGCCTATGGCGACCGGATTGACGAGGTGACGACCGCCGCGCTCGGCGATGTGACCGACACTGTCGACAATCTGACCGGCGGACTGACCGGCAATCTTGCTGGCGGACTTCTTGACGCTGTAGGTCTCGGTGCGAAGAAGTACACGCTTAATCCCGGCGTTTATTGCGGCGGGCTGACCATCGGCGCACTCGCTGATGTGACCTTCAATCCCGGCATTTATGTCATCAAGGATGGCCCACTCGCAGTTGGGCTGGGCGGCAAATTGCTCGGCGAGAATGTCGGTTTCTATCTGGTTGGCGATGAAACCACGTTCTATTTCGGTCCGGAAGCAGTCATCAATCTGACGGCGCCGAAGAGCGGCCCGATGGCGGGAATCCTGTTCTTTGAAGATCGCAACGCCCCGGCCAATCGCGTTCATCGCATTCTCAGCGATGATGCGCGCACGCTGCTGGGGACATTCTATCTGTCACGCGGCGTCTTGAGGGTCGCAAGTTTGCTGCCCGTCGCCGACCAATCCGCCTACACGGCGATCGTGTCGCGCAAACTCGATATGGACGGCAGCCCGACACTGGTCCTGAACGCAGATTACAGCGCCACCGATGTTCCCGTGCCCCAGGGCGTCGGCCCGGTCGGCAGCACGGTTTATCTGCGCGAATAGACCGGTGATTTCGCCTGCAATCTGCGGTTGATCGCCGGCCAAAAAAATTCATCATTTCTCTTGAATTCTTTCACCAAACCCAGTGTTGGTGAATAGTTATCCACGGATTCTGCGGCGGGACTACAGTTCCTTGACGCCGCAAGTCAGGCTGTTTGACCGCAGGTCGCACGCAGCCTAGATCGGCATGGAAACGAAGCTGTGGATGGAAAATGAACACACGTAAGACGGCAGCGATTCTGGCGATTGGCGACGAGCTTTTGTCGGGACGAACCCGCGACGCCAATATGCACCATCTCGCCGGCTGGCTCACCGAAAGGGGCGTGGCGCTGATGGAGGCGCGGGTTGTGCCCGACGACATAAAGGCGATTGGCGACGCGCTCAATGCCCTGCGCGTGCGTTACGATTATGTATTCACGTCCGGCGGGATCGGCCCGACCCATGACGACATTACTGTCGACGCCATCGCCGCCGCGCTCGGGGCGCCGGTCGTCGAACACTCGCAAGCCGCCGCCATGATCCGCAGCTATTACGCCGCGCGCGACATTGAGGTGACGCCCGCGCGCATGCGCATGGCACGCACGCCGCAGGGCGCCAAGCTCATTCCCAACCCGGTGTCCGGCGCGCCGGGGGTGATGGTTGAAAATATTTTCGTCATGGCCGGCGTGCCGCGAATATTCGAGGCGATGCTGAACGCTGTCGAAGGCGAAATCGAGCGCGGCGAGGTGCTTCATTCCTTCGCGGCGACGGCGCGGAACATGCCGGAGTCGATGCTCGCCGATCACTTACGCGATATTCAAGCGGCGCTGAAAGGCGTGACGCTCGGGAGCTATCCCATCGACGGCGATGTAAAAGGCGTCACCATTGTTGCGCGGTCGGATGATCAGCGCCTTGCGGAACAGGCGATCAATGCGGTTGCGGCGGCCATGCGCGCGCTCGGTTTCGAGCCGGAGATGGAAGACAGAAAATAATGCTGAGCGTCTTCGACATTTTCAAAATTGGCATCGGCCCATCGTCGTCGCATACGGTAGGCCCGATGCGCATCGGCCGGCGTTTCCTGGAGGAAGCGAAGGCTGCGGGCGCGCTTGACGGCGCGTCGCGCGTCAAAGCGGACCTTCACGGATCGCTGGCGCTTACCGGCGTCGGTCACGGCACCGACAAGGCGACCATCCTCGGCCTGATGGGCTTTGAGCCCGACGCGACTGATCCGGATGAGGCGGAGCGCGCCTTTGAACAGGTGAAGACCGAAAAGAAAATCAGCCTTCATGGCGGCGCGGAAATCGCCTTTGATCCGAAGCGCGACATCGATCTGCGCGGCGATATCGTGCCGACGCTGCATCCCAATGAAATGCGTCTCGCGCTGTTCGATGCGAGGGGTGAAGAGACGTTCGCCGCCGTGTTCTATTCCGTCGGCGGCGGGTTTATCGCCAGCGAGAAGCAACTGACCGCGCCGGCGGAGGACGATTTGATCCTCGGCGCGCGGGAAGGGCGCCATCCGTTCGCCAGCGCGACGGAATTGCTCGCGATCTGCCGGGACAACGGCCTCACCATTCATCAGGTCATTCTGGAGAATGAAGACGCGAAGCGCCCGCGTGAACAAACCAACGCGATGCTCGACAAAATATGGTTCGCCATGCGCGACTGCATCGAGCGCGGACTGAAAACCCGCGGCGAACTGCCCGGCGGGTTAAAGGTAAAGCGCCGCGCGCCGTCGCTCTACGCGAAACTCGTCGAAGCGCCGCTCGCCAATGAGCGCGAACAGCTCTTTGACTGGCTCAATGTCTACGCCATGGCGGTAAACGAGGAGAACGCCGCCGGCGGGCGCGTCGTCACCGCGCCGACCAATGGCGCGGCGGGGATCATTCCCTCCGTCCTCAAACATTATTGCTGCGTCGACGGCGAGAACATCGAGCATATCCGCATCTTTTTGCTGACGGCGGCGGGGATCGGCATGCTCTACAAACAGCGCGCGTCGATTTCCGGCGCGGAGATGGGATGTCAGGGCGAGGTCGGCGTCGCCTGTTCCATGGCGGCGGGCGGGCTCGCCGCGGTCTGGGGCGGCACGCCGGGGCAGGTGGAGCACGCCGCCGAAATCGGCATGGAGCACAATCTCGGCCTTACTTGCGATCCGGTCGGCGGGCTGGTGCAGATCCCCTGCATCGAACGCAACGCCATCGGCGCGGTGAAGGCGGTGAACGCCTCGCGCCTCGCGCTGCGAGCCTCGGAGGAACACAAGGTCTCCCTCGATCAGGTGATCGAAACCATGCGCCAGACCGGCCTCGACATGTCGCGCAAGTACAAGGAAACGTCCGAGGGCGGACTGGCCGTGAATGTGGTGGAGTGTTGAGGGGGGCGGTTTGCCCCCGGTTTGCCTTTGTGGCCGTTCCGCGCGATGCTGGCGCGGGCGAACATTGGGGAGAGAGCCATGCCGTTTCGCGGAGCGCATTATCTTGTCGCTTTATTTCTGGTCGTAACCATCGCGGCTTTCTGGCCGAGTTATTTCAGCATATTCACGGTGGCGCCGTCGGCGCATCACTGGCACGGCGTGACGGCGACCCTTTGGATGCTGCTCTTGATCTGGCAGAGCTGGTCCATCCGCCAGCCCAATTTCGCGTTGCATAAATGGGGCGGGCGGATGAGTTTCTTGCTCGCGCCGCCCTTCGTCGCCGGCGGGCTGCTGGTCACCAAGATGACCGTGATCAAGGATTCTCCGTTTACGGAAATGTTTGCGATCTCGCTTTCCTTTGCGGATTTTGTGTCGGTGGCGGCGTTCGTGCTGTTTTATTTTCTGGCGCTTCGTAACCGCCGCTCGGTGGAACATCATGCGCGCTACATGCTGGCGACGATATTCCCGCTGATCCCGCCGTCCGTCGCGCGCATTTTCACCGGCTATGTGCCGGGCGTCGCTATTCGCGGCCCGGAAGACCTGCCGAATTTCGGCATCGCACTCAATCTCAGCTTCCTTGTCGCCGGGATCCTCGCCGTCGCGCTGATTGTTCGTGCCGCGCGCCGCAATAAGCCGCTGACGCCGTTCCTGTTGGCGTTGGCCTCACTCGTTCTGATGATCGGCGTGTATCATTCCTATGGAAACACCGCGCATTGGGAACAAACCGTTCTCGCCTATGCGCAGCTATCCGACGGCGCGCTTATCGTCGCTGGCTTTGTCATCGGCGCCGCTGCGGCGTTTCTCGGCTGGACCTTCCCGCGCAAGCCGGCGGGCGCGGCGGCGGTCGCGCAGGCGGCATAGAGGGGTGAGGTGCCCGGTGGAATGCGGACCATGAACTGCATAGCGACGCCGGAACCAAAGTAGCGTACCTCTACGTTTCCGGAGAATATGGCTATCCTTGTTTCTGCTTGGAATTATCTCCAACGTTTCTGCGTTATTGGACGAAAGCGTGCTCAAGCTTTTTGTGGATGAAAAATGACAAAAATTTCTTTCAAGAAGAGATTTGATGTTGGCGTGGTTATCAAGAATCTTGAAATGGCCAAAATGCCCCAAGGCTATAACGCTATGGCCTATGACTATTGGAGATCGGTTCTAAAGACGACATTAGATTTTGATGGGTGTGATGAATTCACAATTGATTACGCTATACGAAAGTCTCTGACGGATCCGGAGTTGTACAGGAATTATTGCCCGGCGGAATTTTTGAAGCTCGTCAACGCGCACTACAAAGCCAGAATTAGAGAGCCGACAGAGCAGCATTACTACGCAACAAATTTCACGCTTCCTGGTCATCCGCCGTTGAGTTGGACCTTATGGTCGGGGTCGCGAGTTGAGTTTAATCCGTCGCCTAGCACCAGGCTTCAAAAAGCAATACGGAATGCTCGCCAAGAACTTTTGAAAAAAAATCAAAGTGTCTACAAGCCGCCAAGTTCAGCCTGCTCGCTTACAGAGGTCAGAATAAAGCTTGGCGCTCACACTCCATTTCAGGCATTTGAAAAAGCTAACCTAATCGCCACGGAAATTCGAGGGGTCTTAAATATACTCGTGAATCAGCAAGTGAATAGTCAAAGATCGCTAGGTGCTCCGCGCCCGTTCAATGCAATATTAGACGGTCCCTATATGACAATTCACGATTCAGAAGGAGCAATTCCGATAAATTCTTTTTGGTGGCAAGAAGACTGGCCCGTGAGGAATCACGATTCTGGGACAAGGCAGCGTTATGAAAAGCACCTTGACCTTTTTGTGAAATACAGAAATGGCCTTCTAAAAGGGAATAAATTGAGAAGTGAGGCGTCGCGATCTCTCACCTTGTATTGTCAGGCCTTAGACAATTCGAAAAAGTCGAACGCGTTTTTGGAGCTGTGGACGGCCTTGGAGTACCTGACTAATACGCAAAGTGATAGTTACGAAGTTACGGTAAGGCGTGCCTCGCGCTTGTTTGAGAACTCGAAAGAAATGTTGGAAGTTGCAAATCACTTGCGGCATCGAAGGAATCGCTTGGTACACCGATTTGGCAAAGAAGGTAATGGTGAAGCGGAAATTTTAGTTCATCAGTTAAGAATTTTTGTTGAACCATTGATAGTATTCTACATCACCAACCCGTACCGTCTAGTTTCTCGTCAAGAGGTTGGAGAGTTTTTCGATCAACCACCAGTTCGTGACTCGGCCATTCGGAAGCGAAAAATAGCGGATGATTGGATAAAATACTGCCGATGGCACTAACTATTTCCGCTTCCCCTTCGCGCCCCTCGGCTTACTACGCACATTGCTCACCGTGCCCTCCGACTTCGTGATGCGGCCTTCGGAGCCCTGTGATATCCGCGCCTCGATGTCGGACTGACGGGCGAGGGGATCGTCGGCGACGGCGAGTTCCACTTCCTGCAGGCGTTTGATTTCATCGCGCAGGCGTGCGGCGGTTTCAAATTCGAGATTGGAGGCGGCCTCGCGCATTTCCTTTTCGAGATGGGCGAGGTGGGCGCGCAGATTATGACCCACGCCTTCGAATTCGCTTTGTTCCTCCGCGAAGCCGGCTGCGCCAGGCCGTCCTGCAGCGCGGAAAGATTTGTGGCCGACAAAAGTCTGGCCCATGGCGGCCTTCGCGCCTTCATCGTCGCTGGCGGCGATCTCGGCGATTTTCGCGCGGGTCGAGGCGGGGGTGATGCCGTGTTCCTTGTTGTGCGCCAGTTGCTTTTCGCGGCGGCGGTCGGTTTCGCCAATCGCGCGCTCCATGGAGCCGGTGATCTTGTCCGCATAGAGAATAACCCGGCCGTCGACATTGCGCGCCGCGCGCCCGATGGTCTGGATCAGCGAGGTTTCGCTGCGCAGGAAGCCTTCCTTGTCGGCGTCGAGGATCGCCACAAGCTGGCACTCGGGAATGTCGAGGCCCTCGCGCAGGAGGTTGATGCCGACCAGCACGTCAAACGCGCCGAGGCGCAGGTCGCGGATGATCTCGATCCGCTCCAGCGTGTCGATGTCGGAATGCATGTAGCGCACCCTGACGCCCTGTTCATGCATATATTCGGTGAGGTCTTCTGCCATGCGCTTGGTCAGCGTGGTGACCAGCACGCGCCCGCCCTTCTTGGCGATGGCTTTGCACTCGGCGATGACGTCGTCGACCTGATTGGTCTTGTCGCCGGTGACCGGGCGCACCTCGACCACCGGATCGACAAGGCCGGTGGGGCGGATGACCTGTTCCGTAAAGACGCCACCGGTGCGGTTGAGCTCCCAGTCGCCGGGCGTTGCGGAAACATGCACCGTTTGCGGGCGCATCTTTTCCCACTCCTCGAATTTCAGCGGCCGGTTGTCCATGCAGGAGGGCAGGCGGAAGCCGTATTCGGCGAGCGTCTTCTTACGGTTGAAGTCGCCGCGGAACATGGCGCCGATCTGGGGCACGGTGACGTGGCTTTCATCGCAAAAGATCAGCGCGTTTTCCGGGAGGTATTCAAACAGCGTCGGCGGCGGCTCGCCGGGCTGGCGCCCGGTGAGGTAACGCGAATAGTTTTCGATGCCGGCGCAGGCGCCGGTCGCCGCCATCATTTCAAGGTCGAAGGTGACGCGCTGGTCGAGGCGCTGCGCTTCCAGCAGGCGGCCTTCCTCGCGCATGAAGGGAAGGACCTCGTTCAGTTCCTTCTTTATGCCGGCGATGGCCTGATTGAGTGTCGGGCGCGGCGTCACATAGTGCGAGTTGGCGTAAAGCGTGACTTCTTCGAGCTCGCCGGTTTTCTGGCCGGTCAGCGGGTCGAACTCGGCAATGCTCTCGA
>CAZAOB010000098.1:0-9048 GCA_964486635.1 uncultured Caulobacterales bacterium
CGTTGCCGCGGCCATCGACATAAGCGTAGTTTTTCACCACGCCATTGTCGTTGGCCGACGCAGCGCGGTTGTTCGCGTCATAGGCGACGGTGATCGCCCGCGGACCCAATGTCTGGCCGCGGAGGTTTCCCTCGGCGTCATAGGAGAAGGAACCCGAGCCCCACGGCCCGGCGGCGGTCAGCAACCGCCCGTTCGGGTCATAGGTGAAGTCGCGGTTCTCGTCGGAATCGTAGAGGTCGTTGAGATCGACCAGCTTGCGCCGCGCATCATAGCCATAGGTTCGCCAGACCGCCGTGTTCCCGCCAGCCTTGGCGATCTTCGTCTCGCCGATGAGCTGGCGCCCGTCGAGGGTGAGGCTCTGGCTCAACACCTGACCGCCCTCGAAATTCGCGTCGGCCATGGCCCCGTTCGGGTGATAGCGCCCGTTCCAGATATAGTTCGTTCCGCCGCTCTGGACGATGCGCGCCCGCCCGAAGGCGTCCGGACTGTAAAGCAGGGTCGGCCCGCCATTGTTGCGCGTGCGCGAGTTGACGACGCCATTGGCGTTGTAGCCGTAATCGAACTGATAGATGTACGTGTCGATGACCAGCTTTTCCTGGCTGATCGCGTTCAAGGCGTTGTACTGATAATACCAGCCGCCAGCGCCGGTGCGCGTCGCCGAGGTCAGATTGCCGTTATTGTCAAAACCCCGCGTGATCCACGGCGTGCCGGCGGGAAAGCCGGTCTGCCATTCGCGGTGGAGGCTGTCGTGATTGTGCGTGACCCGGATCGCCGACGGAACCGAAGTCTCGCAGCCGCTCGCCGCGGTCGCGCCCCGGCCCGACTGGGTGAGCTGGCCCTCCGTATCGTAAACGAACAGTTCGTCGCCGAACTCCGGCGCGCGGTGACGGCACAGGCGCAGGGAATCGTCATACCAGAACTGGCGCGTCACCGAGGTCGCATAGCCGTTCTGGCCCTCCGTCCGCGTCATTGACTGCACCAGGCCGTAAATATCGCGCGACAAATACATGGTCGCGCCCATGCCATCTTCGACCTCCATCGGTTCCGCGTTGGACGGATTGCCGAAGGCCCGTGATTTGGTGGTGACCGTCGCGCCTGACGGGTCCTCGACCTCTGTGCGCCCGCCGGAAAGATAGGTGGTTTCGGTCTCCGCCATCAGGCCGACATTTTCTTTTGTCAGTAGCGGCCGCGACAGCGCGTCATAGGTCATGGTGACGCCGTCGGTCGGGCTCGACGACAGCGAAGGCCAGGATTTGAAAATCTCCCGCCCAAAAATGTCGTAGCTGGTTTTCTCATAAAAGGTCGAATAGGCGCCGGCGGAATTATCCGTGGCGTCGGACTTGACCAAAGTCGGGCGCAGCATCCCGTCATAGGAGATAGTGGTCTGCTTCGCGCCCTGGGTGCGGATTTCCGTGGCGTTGGTCCCAAAGCCCGAATAGCTCACCGTGACGGAGTTGAAGGTGGACGGAAGATCGACCAGCGTCAGCCAGCCCATGGCGTTGTGGGAATAGGCGGTTGTATTGCCGTTCGGGTCGGTCTCGCTCGTCACCCAGCCATTATCATCGATGACGCGGCTGAACACGGTCGAATCAGGGCGCGTCACCGTCTGCGGCTGGCCGCGCTTCCAGCTGCTCAGCGAATAAGTGTGGCCGGTCCCGTGGGAGTCGTAGAAAGACGAGATCGTGCCGTCGCTATTGTAATTCAGCGTCTGGCGCAGCACGCCAAAATTGGAATGGGTCTTTTTCCGCCCCAGCGTGTCATAGGTGAACGAATTAAACAGCTTGCCGTTGCGGGTGATCGTGGACGGCAGGCCCAGCACCCATTTCGTTGTGTTGTGTGCGTAGACCGTCACCGTATTGCGCACGAGGCCCGAGGTCGTGCTGCCGCCCTCGTCCACTTCGATGGGAAAACCGAAGCTGTAGGTCGGCGATGCGAAATTCGAATTGTACGCATACTCGGTCCAAAAGGTGTCGCCATCGCGGGTGATAATCGTCTCGGTCGGGAGCGTGCGGTAAAACGGAACGTGAGACACCGGCCCCGCATTGCGCGCAAAGGTCGAGCCGATCGTGTTCTCCCGCGTGTAGTCGAAAACGGATGTTTCAATCGGCGACGAACCGGATGACTGGCGGATTTCTTTTTTCATCAGCTTGCCGCCGCTCGGATCGTCCTGCCACTGATGATAATACTTGATTTGCGTCCCGCCGGGCTCGGTCACAATTGTCCAGTTCGTCGGGTCCGATCCGCCCGAGCCCGTCGGGCCGAAATCGGCTTCATACTCAAAGGTCCATGTGGAATTGGCGATGCCGGGCCCGGAAAGTGTTTTCGACGTGACCGACATCGTGTCAGTCATTCCATGAATGTGGTTGAGCGGGGCCCAACCGTAGGTCGGCTCCGGGTCAGGACATTGAAGCACTTCGGGCATGACAGCGTACAACCCTTGGCGGTGGCTGCGCTCCTGAAGCGTGAATGTGCCGGTGACGCCGTACGGATGAACAACGCTCACCGTTTGCGCACTGTTCGTGCATCCCGCTCCGCTCGCGCTTGCACCAGGGCCCGGCCCCGCCGCCATCGCGTCAAGCGTGAAAGTCCATGCTTTGCCGTCCGGCTGGGTGACTGTGCTGAGTACCTGTCGCGCGGTGGGGAACGGAACGTTCCACCAGTCGCCGAGATACGTCGTTGTGCGATAGGCGTAAGTCCACGTGCGTGTTTGCGACGGCGTTTGCGGATTCGATTTCACCTGCGAGACCAGCGCTGACGATCCCGAATAGCTGAGATCTATTCGTCGGCCGTCATTTGCGTCAATCCTGGTCAAGCGACCACTGCCGTCATACGTGTAGTGCACCCAATTACCGTTTACGTCGGTCACTTCCGTCGCTGCGAGCAATGCCTTCGAACGTGGTGCGCCTTGCCCCTTTCCTTTCGCTAGCGAGCCAAGATTGGAGTTTGTCATCTGGATGTAACGATCAAACTTGTAGCGGTCGCCATTCGGCGCAGTCGCATAGAATCCTTCGCCCCCGTCGCTCGCCGAAGTGCAGGTGAGATACCAGCCATCGGCCGTGACGTGTGTCGCCCCACCCGGCCAATAGGCCCCAATGGGAGATTCCTGAATCTGCTGTGAGCCCGCGCCGGGAACCTCAAGCATCACGCCTTGCGAGTACTCGTGAGCATGAGTGCTTCTGACCGGTTTGAAAGGCCCCGATCCGGCCGGGATCGGCGGCAGGGTCGTCGCGAAATTCGATGAACAGCGATTGCCGGTCCAGCCTCCGATGGGAGCGACGACAACGATGCGCGGCACGACATATTCCCAATCGCCGAATTCGGCGTTCGTGGACTCGCCGTAAGTGTAGCCTTGCGAAATCCGCCGCCGCAGCGCCACTTCCAGCCCCGAATTGCCCGGCAGGGACACATCGGTATGTTCAAACGAAATCGAGCCCGTGTTCGGATCGATCTGGTCGCCGAGAAAATCGGGGCCGTAAGAGCGCAAGCGCTCGTCCGGATTCTGGCGCTTTTCCCATTCGATCTGCGGCTCCTCCGCCAGTGTCGAGCCCG
The DNA here is from genome assembly GCA_964486635.1 of uncultured Caulobacterales bacterium. GTDB lineage: Bacteria > Pseudomonadota > Alphaproteobacteria > Caulobacterales > Parvularculaceae > Hyphococcus. The sequence continues at coordinate 3,550 of CAZAOB010000098.1, forward strand.
AAAGTGACTCCGGCTGCGGCGGTTCGGGCGCTTCCGGATCGTCCTTTTCCTCACTCTCGGCGGACGCCGACAGCTGCGCAAGGCCCTGTGACGGAAGGAATGTATTCGCCCAGAGGACGGCCGCCGTCAGGACGGCGGCGTTGCGCAAAACCAGCATGAATGAGTCCTGTTGTGAGGAAATTAAGTCGGAACACTACAGATTGCGCGCCACCTTCGCCGCTCAGAATACAAAGTCAATTATTGACAATCCAGATTTACGCCCAAGCATGATAGAAAAGTCGTCTTGTAATAATTGTGTAAAAATTGGTACAAAAACTGAAATCACGGCGATTTGCACTTGTATGGAAACGTCGGGGCCAATCCGGCCGGTTGCCCGATCTTCAATAATATGCTGCAGCAACTTGATCCAACGCCTAACTCTCGGCGAAGCTCTCAAAGCGGCTGCACATACGTCGTGAGGCGCGTTAAAAAAGTATTGGGGCTTAGAAGTAAACGCAGCAGCGGGTCAAACGTGAAGTCCGGTCGATCCTCAAATCGGACATTAGAAAGTCGCATACCTATTGCTGTGTCCAAGCGAAAGCGACTTCGTCAGCGCACTTACCAGCGACGTCCTTGCCGTGATGTCGCAACAGCGCAAATTGGGTTCTTAGGTAACTAAAGGGATGCGCTTATTATTTTTTCAGCTGCATGGCGCGCATCTTTCGCTACCTGCGCCGCATCGTGGAGGTGTGCAAGGACGATGGCGCCCTCTTTCAACACCAACAGCTCCCGCGCCAGCGCTTGCGGATTTTTCGAGCCGGCCTTCTTCGCGCGTTCAGTGAAATCAACCGCGAGCAACCGTTTGTGTTCTGCCGACGTGGCATGAATTGGATGGGTCCGGTCCTGATATTCGGACGACGCCTTGATGAACATGCAGCTTTTGAATTCCGGTTCCTCGAACCATTCCGCCAATGCATCGAAAATCGCCAGCAGCTGATCCTTTGGTTTCGCTGCGAGTGCTTCGACGCGGCGCAGGAGCCAATTACGGAACTGCTCGTCCCGCAAGCGCAAGGTCGCAAGGATTAGCTCTTCCTTAGTGCGGAAATGTTTGTAGATCGCGGTTTTTGATACGCCGGTCTCCTTAGCCAGGCGGTCCATGCCGATGGCGTGAAAACCACCCTGATAGAAGGCGCGCAGCGCCTTCTGCACCAGCTCATCGCGTTTTGAAGCACTCATTCCGGGTCTTTCCTTCGCCCTATCAGTTACTGATCGGTAAGTATGGGATTCGCCGCCGAGGTTCAAGGCGGTGCTTCTTTTGTGTTTATTTTCAACTGTATACGATCAACTAGGGAAGAAATCGTGCTGCAGCCGCTTTTTTTTCATTTTCACACATTGACCGATCGGTTTATCTCGTCTATTTAACCTTTACCGATCAGTAAATGTTCTCGATCGGCGAACCGGGCGGCGGGGCCGCTCATGAAAGACGCATCATCGCCTTCAAAGGAAAGGAATAGGGAGATGAACAATTTCTACAGCCGCGGCACAAACGCCCTCGCCCTCACCGTCAGCATCCTCACCAACCTGGCGCTGATCGCCGGCGCCATGACGGCCGCCCATTTACTGACACCGCCGCCGGCTTACGCCGCTGATGAAATTTCGCGCGCCGCCACGGCGAAGACGCCGCCAGTCAATGACGGCCTGCCGGTGCCGGGTTTCGACATCACCGCCGGCGACACGGCGATCGTAGTGACCGATCCGCAAAACGATTTTCTCTCACCGGACGGCGTCACCTGGGGCGTAGTCGGCAAGAGCATCACCGAGAACGGTACGGTCGAGAATATCGGCGCGTTGTTCAAGGTCGCGAGTGCAACGGGCATGCCAGTCTTCGTCTCGCCGCACTATTACTACGAACACGACCACAAATGGCGGTTTGAAGGAACGCTCGAAACGCTGATGCACAATATCGGCATGTTCGACCGTCCGCACGCGCTGACCCTTGACGGGTTCGACGGTTCTGGCGCCGACTGGCTCGACCAGTACAAGCCCTACATCAATAACGGCAAGACGATCGTGACGAGCCCGCACAAGGTCTATGGCCCCGACAGCAACGATCTCGTGCTGCAGCTTCGCAAAGCCGGCGTCAACAAGGTGATCCTCGCCGGCATGTCGTCGAACCTGTGCACCGAGTCTCACATGCGCGCGCCCATTGAAAACGGTCTCGAAGTCATGCTCCTCACCGACGCCACCGCCGGCGCCATCACCGAACATTACAATGGCTACGCCGCCTCGCTCACGAACTTCCGCATGATCGCGAGCGCGGTCGACAACACGGAAAACACGGTGAGTGCCGTCAGGGCTGCGTATCGGCGCTGACTCCGGACAGCCTTCTTCCCCCAGGACGGCTTTCCAGCGCCCGGTTTCGCGACCGCCCCCACCCTTCCTATCGCGAGCCGGGCGCGCCCCGCCTACCCGACTTAACTGTCCCTCAACCCAAAAAAGGAAAAACCCATGACGAACCTACTTAAAACCTCCATCGTCGCGATCGCTGTCGCTCTTGCAGCACCCGCATCGGCCTACGCCGCTGACGAACACAACGTCTCGACCGGCGTCACGACCGCCGGTGTTCCCCTCGGCCTGCATGGCGTTGACGCCGTTGCGCTCACAACGCTGAACGCAGTTGCAGAAGGCGATGCGGCGCACACGGTCGTAGACGACGGCGTCGCCTATTACTTCGCCTCGGCGGACTCCGCGCGCCAATTTAAGGCCGCCCCGGACCAATACAAGCCGCAATATGGCGGCTTCTGCGCCTACGCTGTTGCACTCGGTAAGAAGTTCGATGGCGATCCACAGTACGCTGACATTGTGGACGGCAAACTCTATCTCTTCGTCAGTGCCGAGATTTTTGAGAAATACAAAAAAGACAAAAAAAACATTCTCAAAAAAGCTGAAGCGACCTGGCCGTCGATTCAGCACAAGGCGGTGAAAGACCTTTAGGCCGTCCGAATGACTGCGCCGGCGGGCGGTTGGACCGTCCCGTTTAACCGCCCGCATCTAAAAAATAATGAAAAGGAATCTCCGAAAATGCGACCGCCCCTGCCGCCCTACACCGAAGAAACCGCCCAGGCCAAAGTCCAGGCCGCCGAAGACGCCTGGAACAGCCGCGATCCTGAAAAAGTCAGCCTCGCCTATACGCCGGACACCGAGTGGCGCAATCGCGACGAGTTTCTCAAAGGCCGCGACGACGTCAAAGCATTCCTTACGCGCAAATGGGCGAGGGAACTGGACTATAAACTGAGGAAGGAGCTCTGGGCGTTCGCAGACAACCGCATCGCCGTGCGCTTCGAATATGAATGGCATGACAAGAATGGCCAGTGGTTCAGAAGTTACGGCAATGAGATGTGGGAATTCGCGGCTGACGGTTTGATGCAAAAGCGCTACGCCAGCATCAACGATCTGCCAATCCGCGAATCTGACCGCCGTTTGTAAACAGCCTAATTCTTCAGGGAGAACGATGATGTCCCGCGCCTTTGCTGAAATCGCCTTCACGCCGTCAGTACGTAGTGTTCAAGAACAACATGGCTCAGCGGCTGGCTACGCAAAACTCCTGTCTCCGGACGCCGATGGCGGCGATGCGCTGACTGAGCGGGAAATTGCGTTTATCGTCGAGCGGAACGGTTTTTATCAGGCCACAGTATCCGAAGCCGGCTGGCCTTATGTGCAGTTTCGCGGCGGCCCGCGCGGATTCCTGAAAGTGCTTGATGAAAAGACAATTGCCTACGCGGATTTTCGCGGCAACCGGCAGTATTTGAGCGTCGGCAACCTGTCGAAAAACGAGAAAATCTCCTTGATCCTGATGGATTACCCAAATCAAAGACGATTAAAGATTTGGGGTCGCGCGACACTCATTGACAGGGGCGAGAACCCCGAACTTACCAAGCAACTGCATAATGAGAACTATAGCGCGCGCCCGGAGCGGGCGGTCTTTATTTCAATCGAGGCGTTCGACTGGAATTGTCCGCAACACATTCCACAACGGTATACGTTAGAGGAGTTCCAACAATTTCTAGCCAACGGAGTTATCTGAAAGTGACGAAGAACATTCAGGGCCTCCGCTGCAGCTTTGAAGCTACGGAGCCGTGCGCTGTATCAAACGCGCTTATAGCGGCTAGTGAAGGCATCGACATCGTATTCTCACGAATGGGTATGTTTCCCTCGCAAATGACAAAATTGAATTTGTCACATTGTAACGTCGCTTTCTTATCTGAAGGCCTGAAGCCAGCCAACTCGTTTTTCTCATCGCTGTTGTCGGCGGGCTCAAGAAACGCCATTCGAACAAACAGGAGCGCGACGCCATGACCAACATTCTCAAAATTGATGCAAGCGCCCGTCAGGCACGATCTTTGACGCGCATGATGAGCGATTTGTTTCTTAATAGCTGGAGTAAGACCGGCGCGGAATCAAACGTTATCCGGCGTGATGTGGGTCTTAATCCGCCTGCGGCTATATCGGAAAGTTGGATCGCGTCAGCTTTTATGCCTCCGGAAAAACGGTCACCCGAACAAATCTCAATGTTGAATACCTCCGATGAGTTTATCGAAGAGGTTGCGCAGGCGGACGTCATTTTGATTGCGACACCGATGTACAATTACGGAATGCCCGCAGCTCTAAAAGCGTGGGTCGACCAAGTGGTCCGAATCGGAAAGACTTTCACTTTCGACCTTGCGCGAGGCGACGATCCACTCGAACCTCTCTTCGAAGGCAAAACACTCGTCGCTTTGACCGCGACGGGAGAGTTCGGGTTTGCTCCCGGCGAAAGGAATGAAAGTTCTGGGCATCTCATTCCACATCTCCGCACTGTCTCAAAATATCTTGGCGCCGATGAAATGCATCATGTCGGCATTGAATACCAGGAGTTTGGGGATCATCGCTTCGACGCATCGAAGATCAAGGCTGTGCAGCAAGTTGAGCGCCTCGCTGCAAAACTTGCTGACGCAAGGGGAAGTTAGCCTCCGAACTCAGCCGCCCCGTGAATTGTACGCTGACGCCAAGGGAGCTGAATTTGAATGAATCGCAGGTTGCGCGTTCCTGTTCCGATTTCATCTCAATTGTACAAAAACCCGAGCGTGGCGTCGCACGAATGTCCGCTTCTGCGCGCAGAACGGACTAAGCCGCGATTGCGCACCATGTTCGATTCTGGACTCCGGATCAATTTGCAGATGCTTTAGCTGACCGGATAGGTTAATCCGCGCATTATGCTTTCATATCTATTCCGTGACCGTTTTTACCCGTATAATCCGCCTTACTGATAACATTAATAGAACAGGGAATACGGCTCCTGGTTGCGGCAAAGGGCCCCTCATGGATCGGCAGAAGCGACTCGAAGACCGCATGCCCGAAATAGCACGGTGTAAACGACAATTTGGCATGACCGGCTTACTCTATTGCCTTCGCGCAGAATCCGCGATCGCTCTAAATTCCTCGATCGTGCGCTCAAAATAATTCAGGCGCGGCGCATCAAAT
>CAZAOB010000099.1:0-8835 GCA_964486635.1 uncultured Caulobacterales bacterium
CTTATATTTGTGGCGAGGAAACCGCGCTGCTCGAAAGCCTTGAAGGCAAGAAGGGCCAGCCGCGCCTCAAGCCACCATTCCCGGCGGGCGCCGGGCTCTATGGCTGCCCGACCACAGTCAACAATGTGGAATCGATTGCGGTGGTGCCGACGATCCTGCGCCGCGGGGCTGGATGGTTCCGCAAATTCGGCCGCGAGAACAATCACGGCACGAAGGTTTTCTGCATCTCCGGCCACGTCAATCGTCCGTGCAACGTCGAAGAAGCGATGTCGATTCCGCTGCGCAAGCTGATCGACACGCATTGCGGCGGCGTGCGCGGCGGCTGGGATAATCTCAAAGCCGTCATTCCCGGCGGATCGTCCGTGCCCTGCATGCCGCAGGATGTGTGCGACAATGTGCTGATGGATTTCGACGCGCTGAAAGATTTGAAAACCGGTCTCGGCACGGCGGCGGTGATCGTCATGGACAAGTCCACCGACATCGTTCGCGCGATTGCGCGCATCAGCTATTTCTACAAGCATGAAAGCTGCGGCCAGTGTACGCCCTGCCGCGAGGGCACAGGCTGGATGTGGCGCGTGCTTGAGCGCATGGCGATCGGCGATTCAACGACAGAAGAAATTGACAAGCTGCTGGAAGTCTCGACGCAGATCGAAGGCCACACGATCTGCGCATTGGGCGACGCGGCTGCATGGCCGGTGCAGGGATTGATCCGTCACTTCCGCGGAGACATTGAAGAGCGCATTAATCTTTATCGCCGCGATCGCGGTCATGTATCCATGGCCGGCGTGGCGGCGGAGTAATGGCCGAGATCCGCCGTGCGACAATTGACGATGTGAATGCGCTGGCGAAGCTTGGCGCGTCGACATTCACGGAAACCTTTGCGCATTTGTACAACGCCGAGGATTTGGCCGCGTTCCTCAAATACAATCATTCTGCGGACTATTACGCAGAGTTCTTGAAGGACGGCGAAGCGGCTGCTTGGGTTGCGGAAACGCCGGCGGGCGAGCTGATCGGCTATTGCACCGTCGCGCCCTGCAGCCTGCCGGCGCCCGACATGCCGGCCAGTTCCGGCGAACTCTGCCGGCTCTATATCGACAGGAATCACCAGGGGGGAGGGCTCGGCAACGCGTTCATCGATGTTGCGCTCGCCTGGCTGGAAAGCCATTTCGAGCACCTCTATGTGGGCGTCTTTTCGGAGAATTTCGGCGCCCAGAAACTGTACCGCCGCTACGGTTTTGAGAAGGTCGCGGAGTATCATTTTCTTGTGGGAAATCAGCCTGATCTCGAATGGATCATGAAAAGAACGGCGAAAAAGGCCTAAAAAGTACGATTCCATAGGCATTATTGCGATTTTCAGAGTCTCACTCTCGCGCGAATCACACGCAATAATGCTGATACAGCAGGCAGAAACGTGAATTTGCCTGGCAACTGCCTCACTGATTACAAAGGATATTGAAATGGCCGTTAAACGGAAAACTGCGAAAAAAGCCCCGGCGAAAAAAGCGCCTGCTCGCAAGACAGCGAAAAAAGCCCCGGCGAAAAAAGCGCCAGCCAAGAAGAAAGCTGCAAAGAAAGCGCTGCCTGACGTTCTGACGATCAAGCATCTTGCTGCAGAGATTTCTGAGTCTCATGAAGTGCCGAAGAAGCAAGCAGAAGCGATGCTCGGCGACTTTATCGAGTCCATCGGCGGGTACCTGAAAAAAGGCAAGAAGATCCGCATTTCGGGTCTCGGCATTCTTCAGGTTCGTCACCGCGCAGCGCGCATGGGCCGCAACCCGGCGACCGGCGAAGCCATCAAGATCAAGGCGTCGAAGAAAGTCGCCTTCCGCGTTGCGAAAGACCTTAAAGAGCGCGTTCTTTAAGTTTGATTGCATCCAACCGAAAGCGCCCGGCCTGCGAACATTCGCGGCCGGGCGTTTTCATTTTCGAAAGCGCTTTCGCAAATAGGATGCAGCATGCATTCCGTGAGCAATCGGTACCTTGTAATGACTGCGTGAAGGATCGATAAGTTCGCAATAGCTAGGCCTCGCGGCGTGTCTTCATCACGTTATCAGGGAGGCCTAGCTATTGCGGGCGGATGTGAGGAGCGGCAAAAAATCATGACGCAGACATTGCTGCTTTGCATCGGCGCCCAAAAGGCGGGCACGACCTGGCTGGCGGACTTCATGCGGAACCATCCGCAGGTGCATATGCCGCCCGTGAAAGAAGTTCACTTTTTTGACGCGCGGTTTGCGCCCAAATGGTGCGCCAAATACGAAGCGGAAATGCTGGATGACTTTCAGAAGGAGGTCGCCGCGCTGACCGTCGCCACCTGCGGCGATCCCGCTTTGCAACAAAAGCTGCATGCGATGTTGCTGCGCTTCCGGATGATCGCCAATCCGGCCGAGTATATTCGGTTTATGGGTTGGGGCGCGCAGGGCCGTCCGGTTCTGTTCGAGGCGACGCCCGATTATTCGATGCTGGACCGCTCCGGCTTTCAGGCCATGCGCGACACGCATCCGAACACAAAGCTGATCTTCCTGCTGCGCAATCCGGCTGACCGGTTCTGGTCGTCCATGAAATTCAACCGGACGCATAATCCCGCATTCGACATTGACGTGATGTTCGACCGGCTGCTTGAGCGCGAGGACTTTATGCTGCTCGCTGATTACGGCCGGACGCTGGCTGAGGTCCTCTCCGTTTTTCCGCGCGAACGGCTTCATCTGGAATTTTACGAGAACCTGTTCGATCAGGGCGCGGTCGACCGGATCTGCCAGTTCGCAGGCGTTTCGCCGCGCGCCGCTGATTTCGGCGGGCGCTCGAACGCCTCGTTTGAGGGCGATATGCCGCCCGAGCGCCGCGCACAGGCGATAAGGGCGTATGCCCACATTTATCAGGCCATGGCGTCGCAGCTCGGGGAGGCCCTGCCGGAAAGCTGGCGCCGGGACCTCGCCAGCCTGACGGGCTGATTTTGCACACCCTTCGGCGCTGGAAAGCGCTGGAAAATATGTCTAAGAAGCCGCCAGTACTTCAAGCTGCGGGCGGCTCTGGCGGCCCATCGCGGCCAAATATGGAAGATCAGACCAAATGAGCGATACGCGCGTCATCAAAGTCAACGGCGAGGAAGTCGAAGTCGCCTCCAATCTGACGCTGCTGCAGGCGTGTGAAGTCGCGGGCGAGGAAATCCCCCGCTTTTGCTACCACGAGCGCCTTTCGGTCGCCGGCAATTGCCGCATGTGCCTGATCGAAGTGAAGGGCGGTCCGCCAAAGCCGGTCGCCTCCTGCGCGCAGAATGTTCGCGATCTGCGCCCCGGCCCGGACGGCGCGCCGCCAGAACTCTTCACCAATACGCCGATGGTCAAAAAGGCCCGCGAAGGCGTGATGGAGTTTCTCCTCATCAACCACCCGCTCGATTGCCCGATCTGCGATCAGGGCGGCGAATGCGACCTGCAGGATCAGGCCATGGCCTATGGCCGTGACGGTTCTCGATACGCGGAAAACAAGCGCGCGGTCGAAGAAAAGCATATGGGCCCGCTGATCAAGACGATCATGACCCGTTGCATCCAATGTACGCGTTGCGTCCGCTTTGCGACGGAGATTGCCGGCGTTGACGATCTCGGTCTCGTCAATCGCGGCGAAAACGCCGAGATCACCACTTATCTCGAAAAAGCGGTGGAGTCAGAACTCACCGGCAACCTTATCGACGTCTGTCCCGTCGGCGCGCTGACCTCCAAGCCTTACGCGTTCAACGCGCGGCCTTGGGAATTGCGCAAGACGGAATCCATCGACGTCATGGATGCGGTCGGCTCGAATATCCGCGTTGATGCGCGCGGGCGCGAAGTGTTGCGCATTCTGCCGCGTCTGCATGAAGGCGTGAACGAAGAATGGATCGCGGACAAGACACGGTTCATCTGGGACGGGTTGAAACGCCAGCGCCTCGACCGGCCGTATATCCGCAAAGACGGCAAGCTGGTTCCGGCGAATTGGGATGAGGCTTTCACGCTTGCTGCTGAGAAGATCAAAACTGCGCCAAATGGTAAAGTCGCTGCGCTGGCCGGCGATCTCGCGCCGACCGAAGCGGTGAAGGCGCTGAAGGATCTGATGGCGGCGATTGGCTCGCCGCATATGGATTGCCGTCAGGACGGCGCCAAAATCGAGGGCGGCGATCGTCGAAACTACTTGTTCAATACAGGCATCGCCAATCTGGAGCAGGCTGACGCGATCCTTTTGATCGGAACAAATCCGCGCGCGGAAGCGCCCATGGTGAATGCGCGCATCCGCAAAGCCTGGCTCGGCAATCTCGGCGTGAAAATTGCGCTGATCGGCGAGAACAAAGATCTTTCTTTCGATTATGATTATCTCGGCGCCGGGCCGGAAACGCTGACCTCGCTTGCGAAAGGCGAGGGCGCATTCTTCAATGTGCTGAAGTCCGCGAAAAATCCTGTCGTCATTGTCGGCATGGGCGCGCTCGCCCGCGAAGACGGCGCCGCCATTCTCAACTCCGCTGCAAAACTTGCCGATACGGTGGGCGCAATTCGCGGCGACTGGAACGGCTTCAACGTGCTGCACACGGCAGCCGGCCGCGTTGGCGCGCTCGATCTCGGGTTTACGCCGGGCGAGAGTGGAAAAGACTTCGCCGGCATTCTCGACGGCGCAGCGAATGGCGACATCGATGTCGTTTACAATCTCGGCGCCGATGAATGTGACACGGCTAAACTGAAGAACGCATTCGTGATTTATCAGGGCAGTCACGGCGACGCCGGCGCGCGATGTGCGGATGTGATCTTCCCGGCCGCCGCCTACACCGAACAAAGTGCGATCTATGTGAACACCGAAGGCCGCGCGCAAATGGCGAACCGCGCGAGCTTCCCGCCGGGCGATGCGCGTGAAGACTGGGCGATCCTGCGCGCGCTGTCGGGACGCATCGGCAAGCCGCTCGCCTATGACGATCTGTTTGCGCTGCGCCAGGCGATGATCGCCGACGCGCCGACGCTCGGCCGCATCGACCAGATCGGCGCCAATGAAGAACGCTTCGATGCGAACGCTGTCGGCGCATCGGGTTCACTGGGTTCTGCGCCGTTTGTCTCGCCGGTTGCTGACTACTACCTCACCAATCCAATCGCCCGCGCCTCGAAAACCATGGCGGAATGTTCGTCTGTGATGAATGGCGGCGTGCGCCAGGCGGCGGAGTAATCCGCTTTGGCGCCGCCGAGCGATCCAGAACAACTCACCATCGAGCAAATTCGCAGCAACATCGCCTTTGAGAATATGGTGGTGTCGGTGCTGACCGGAGCGCTGTCGGGCGGCGCCATGATTTTCGTTTTGAAGCTGGTGCAGATGCTTCTCGTTGAGGTCTCTTTTTCCGCAGCGATCGCCATGCTTTTGGAGACGATCTTTGTCGCGATTGCGATTTTCCTCGTCGGCTTTTTCGCCAGTGTGGCTGTGGGTGCGCCGCTTTATAATATTCTGGAAAAACGCAAACGCCGAAGCGTCTGGCCTTACCTGGTCGCCGCATTCTCCGCCGCAATCGTCGTGTTTGCATTTTCGGTTGGCGGACTTCCGTCTGCCGCTGACGTGAAGATTGAGACGGCGCTCGCGATTTTCGCGCCGGCCATCATCATTGCGCTGACCTTCGCCCGATTGATGCAGCCCCACTGGCATGCGGCGAAGAAGGCGGAAGAGGCTGCAGCTGCGGCTCCAGTCTACTTCCGGCTGCACTGACGCCATACATTCGATGGAGCGCGCCCGGATTGCGACGGGCCGAACTTCACGGCGAAAGGTTCTTTCGCTACATTCGTCACAGAAGATGGAGGCGAACCATGAAAAAATTTCTGACCATGTCAGCTTGTGCGCTGGCCGCTTTGACTGCGGGCGCAGCGTTCGCAGATGACGACGAACACATCTCAAAAACCTATGATCTGGCGGGTTTCGATTCGATCGACATCGCCGGCGTCTACGAGCTTGATGTGCGCGTGGGCGGCGATTTCTCAATTGCGCTCAGTGGACCGGCCTACGAAATGAACCGCGTCGAAGTGTCGGTGAATGACGGCGTTCTGGAGCTCGATCAACGCAAACGCCAGCGAGGTGAGAAAAACCGGAACCATCGCGATGGGGTTGAGGCGGTGATTACACTTCCAAGCCTGACGGGCGTGAATGTTTCCGGCGTGGTCGACGGAAAGATTGCCGGCGTCGATGCGGACAGTTTCAAGGTCAGAATTTCGGGCGTCGGCGATTTGAGCATAGCCGGCGAATGCGGTTCGCTCGATGCGAACCTTTCTGGCGTCGGCGATCTGGATGCAGAAGGCCTCGAATGCCGCACCGCTGATGTGCGCGTTTCGGGCGTCGGCAGCGCCTCTATTTTTGCGAGCGAGGAAGTTGACGCGCGCGTTTCCGGCATGGGCGATATCGATGTCTACGGCTCACCGGAAAAAGTTAGCAAGAATAAAGGCATGTTCGCAGATATCACCGTCCACTGACGGGTTCGACTTCAATCGACAGAACGCCGCGCCCCCGAGCGCGGCGTTTTTGTTTTTCAGGGCGCCAGTCGGAATCGACGGAGCGAACGGGTCATGCGGTTATAGGCATTCAAAGGGGCGCTTGAAGCTGGTATAAACTGAACCAGGGGAACGGGTATTACGGAGGGCGACCCATGCGAGTTTTCTTTGGAATTATTGTTGGATTGGTATTGGCGGTGGTGATCGCTGCTGCTGCTGCACATCATGCTTTTGGCGGACTGGTGAATGTCGGCGACAGGGACAAGTCGCAAGACGTGACGCAAACTCTCGATCTCGCGGGTTTTGACCGGATCGACATCGCCGGCGTTTTCGAATTTGACGTCGAAGTGGGCGGAGATTTTTCCGTCGTCGTGTCCGGCGCGCCTTCGGAAATGGAGCGTCTGGAAGCGACTGTGGTAGACGGCGAGTTGGAGCTCGACCGGAAAGATGGCGAGCGGGGCGTTCGACGTTGGAGAGATTTTGGCCTGACCGCCAAGATCACGCTGCCGTCGCTTACGGAAATTGAGATCGCCGGCGTCGCCGATGGGGACGTGACCGGCATCGACGCCGAAAATTTCAAAGTCGATCTGTCCGGTGTCGGAGACCTGAATTTGTCAGGCACATGCGGCCGTCTCGACGCGAATGTGTCGGGTGTGGGCGATCTTCAGGCGAAATCGCTGGAATGCCGCGATGTGGATGTGGATGTCTCGGGCATTGGCGACGCCAGCGTATTCGCCAGCGAATCCGTCGATGCGTCGGTCAGCGGCATTGGCTCGATCGATATCTATGGCTCGCCGAAGCAGGTCGAAAAGTCGAACAGTTTCATCGCCAGCATCACAGTGAAGTAATTCTTCCACAAAGAACGGACAAAAGGGGCTGATTGCGACCAATCAGCCCCTTTTTCATGCGTGACTAGCGCCCCGAGACCCATTATGACGCGGGGCCATGGAAGAGATCTGGACAAATCTGGTCACTCGCCCAACCGATCTCGGCTGGGGCTGGTGGCTTGCCTCCACCACCGCCGGCGCGCTGGCGATCCTGCTGACGCTGCTCGTGGCGCAGGCGTTCCTCATGTATTTCGACCGCAAGGTCTGGGCGGCGGTGCAGATGCGCAAAGGCCCGAATGTGGTGGGACCGTTCGGCCTGCTGCAGTCCTTTGCCGACCTTTTGAAATTCGTTTTCAAGGAAATCATCATCCCGGCAGGGGTGAACAAGGTCGTATTCATTCTGGCGCCGCTGATTACGTTCATACTGGCGCTGGTCGGCTGGGCGGTCATTCCAGTCGGGCCAGGGCTTGTCGGCGCCGACATCAATGTGGGCATTCTCTATCTCTTCGCGGTCTCTTCGCTCGGCGTTTACGGCGTCATCATGGGCGGATGGGCGTCCAACTCGAAATACTCGTTCCTTGGTTCGCTGCGCTCGGCGGCGCAGATGGTCTCCTACGAAGTCTCCATCGGCTTTGTGATCATCACTGTTCTGCTGCTAGTCGGCTCGCTCAATCTGACCGATATTGTTGAGAGCCAGGCGCGCGCCGGCGGCGGTTTCTGGAACTGGAACTTCCTGCCGCTGTTCCCGATGTTCGTGGTGTTTTTCATTTCTGCGCTGGCGGAGACAAACCGGCCGCCCTTCGATCTGCCCGAAGCAGAGTCGGAGCTCGTGGCCGGCTATCAGGTTGAATATTCCTCGACCCTGTTTTTGATGTTCATGATCGGCGAACTCGCTAACATCGTCTTGATGTGCGCGATGCTGACCATTTTGTTCTTTGGCGGTTGGCATTCGCCAATTCCCGTTGAATGGGCGCCATGGCTGGAGTGGGGGCCGCTGCCGGTTCTCTGGTTCTGCCTGAAAGTCGTGTTCTTCTTCTTTATGTTCGCCATGGTGAAGGCGATCGTGCCGCGCTATCGCTACGATCAGCTCATGCGCATTGGCTGGAAGATCTTCCTGCCGTTGTGCCTGTTCTGGGTCGTTTTGGTGTCGGGATTGCTGATCATGTTCCCTGGCGCAGTTGATTATTTGCAGAGCTGGAGAAGCTAGATGGCCCGTATCGCCCAAGCGCTCAAAGGCTTTATGTTGCTTGATTTCATCAAGGCGTTCGCGCTGGCGATGAAGTATTACGTGACGCCGAAATCGACGATCAACTACCCGTTCGAGAAGGGCCCGCTATCCCCGCGCTTTCGCGGCGAGCATGCGCTGCGCCGCTATCCTAACGGCGAAGAACGCTGCATCGCCTGCAAGCTTTGCGAAGCGATCTGTCCGGCGCAGGCGATCACGATTGAGGCTGAACCGCGCGATGACGGCTCACGCCGCACGACGCGCTACGACATCGACATGACCAAATGCATCTATTGCGGTTTCTGCCAGG
>CAZAOB010000100.1:0-8651 GCA_964486635.1 uncultured Caulobacterales bacterium
TTGGGACCAAGATCATGTCCGCCCTCCTCCACGCCCGCATCGATCACCATGGGATGCCCGTCGATGGACAGGGAAACCGCCAGCGGTTCGCCCGACATGGTCTTTGCAAGCGCGCCGCCCTTGAACGCCGGAGCGCGCGATAGCTGTTCGGTCCGGCGCGCGCCCGGACTGAGATACCGCCCCGCCCAAGCCGCAAGAACGGACGCCGCGTAACGCGCATCTTCCGCATCGCTGAGCAAATGGTCGGCGTCATCAAGACTGACAAAACTTTTTGGATGTTTCGCCGCGACGAAAATCTTTGTGGCGTTTTCTATGCCGACCGTCTGGTCGAGCGGGGCGTGCATCACCAGCAATGGCTTTTTCAGCGCCGACGCATGCGCGAGCACGTTCTGTCCGGCGAGATCGTCGAGAAACTGTTTCTTGATGGTGAAGGGCCGGCCCGCGAGATTGACCGTCGCCTCGCCTTTCTGTTCGATCTCCGCACGGCTGTCGCCGATCTGCATGGCGACGTGATCAGCCTCGGCCGGCGCGCCGATCACCGCGACGCCTTTGACTTCAGGAATTCGGGCCGCCGCAACGATCGCCGCAGCGCCGCCCAACGAATGACCGATCAGGATCGAAGGCGCCTCGTATGTAGTGCGCAGGAAATCAGCAGCAGCGACCAGGTCGTCCACATTGGAAGAAAAGTTCGTATTGGCGAATTCGCCTTCCGATGCGCCAAGTCCGGTGAAATCGAACCGCATCACCGCGAAACCTTCGGCCCGAAGCGCACGGGCGATCTCTCGAGCAGCCTTGATATCCTTGCTGCACGAAAAGCAGTGCGCGAACAGCGCGAATGCGCGCGGCCGCGACGGCAGATCGAGCGCGGCGGCGAGTTTCTCTCCGCTTGCGCTGTTGAATTCGGTCTTTGTTGTTTCGCCGGTCATGCTTTCTCCCAGTCATGAAACAGATTTCGCTTGCTCCCGAACATGGGGAGCCGGACGCACACATTTCAATGCAAGTCAGCCGGTCTTAGCGCTAAACGGTCACGGCCGCAGCAGCGGCGCGATCAACGATCAAGCCGAGTTCATCACTTTTCAGCAAGGGCTCGATGACAGACAGGGTCTGATCGAGAAGGCGCCGCGCGGCGGCCCGTTCGCTTCCTTCGGCGGCGCGAATTTCCGCAACGAGATCATTTGCATACACGCGAGCGTGATTGACGGCGTCTTCCAGCACGCGGTCGGACTGGCCGGGATCGGAGCCGAGACGGCGCGCATCAGCGGGAGCGGCGACGATGAGCTTCACCGCGCGGCGCGCATCATCGACAATGCCCGGCGCCAGCGCCTTTGAAAAATCCGGGCGCGGCGCCACAAGCCGGCTTGACGCGCCGGCGTGGCGCACGGGCATGGCGGCGCGCATGGACGACAGCGCCTGCTCTACAAACCGCGCATGGGCTTCGCCGGCGATGTCGCGGCAAGCCTCGACGCGATTGACGAAAACATTGTCCCCGGCGCGCGTCGCCTGTTTGGCAAGGCCGTCCGCATATTCGCCGAACCAGTTAAGCCGCGCCTGCGCGGTTTGCGTGTCGAGCGATTCAGACCCGGCGCGCTCAAGCGCGCGCGCAAGCCCCTCAAGATCTTCGAACAGGCTTTCGGGCAGCGCCATGACAATCTCGCGCGCGCCGGCGAGCCGGTCGTCCGAACTTTGCGCCAGATGATAGTAAAAACCGAGTGCGCGCCACGGCGCCTCCAGCCGCCCCTTCAACGCCAGCAACAGATATGCGCCGAGTGTTTGCGATTGTTCGTATACTGATAGAAATAACGTGCGTAGGTCGTAATACTGCTCTTCGCTGAGCGCCGGAGAGTGCGACGGAACCACGACGCGCAATGAACGCAGCGCCTCAACCGCCTCCATCAGAAAGCGGATCTCGTCCATATCCGTCATCACGGTCTTGCCGCCCAGCGTTTCGGCGAGCTGATCGCGCAGATGCGCGTCTTCGCGCGCGCGGGCCGTCACGCGGCCCAACCCCGCTTCGGCCGCAAGGAACAAGGCGCGCTCGAGCGGCTTCGTATCGCCGCCGGCCTCGTAAGCATCATCAAGCGCGGCGGCAGCCATGGCCGCCTCGGTCAGCGCCGGATCGGTCATCATGAAGCGCCAGATCGGATCGAGCGATGTACGCGCAATCTGTGCGCGGCGTTTTTTGCCCGTTCTTACGCTGACGAAAAAGTCTTCAAACGGCGAAAAGAACGTGCGCTTTGCGTTGGGCTTGCGCGATGGAAACGCGCCGCGCTCCGCAAGCTGGCGGCGCAAATCATCGAGGATCGCGTCGTGAGGAATGCCCTTCCCGCCCTGCGCGCGATCGAGCTCAAGCGCGGAGAACAGTTTCAACGCAGCAGCAACGGGCAACTCGCCGAGAAAAGCGCCGAGGCGTTCGCGTTTATGCTGAGAAAGGGCCATCCGCTTCGCTTGTTCCGTTGAAATTCGTCTTTACCCGTATAATTGAACCCGCGCAGCGTCAAATGCCGAACGCACGCCATTCGGCGCAGCGCAATTTATGCGCCGGCAAAATCCTTCCGCGTATTCTGATCGGCGCCTTTCCACTTCTTGACGAACTCTTCAAGCTCCTTGTCGCCGCCTTCGGGCAGCACGATCTTGAGCTTCACATATTGATCGCCTGCGCCGCCCGACCGCTTCGGCGCGCCGCGGCCTTTAAGGCGCAACACTGTTCCCGAGCTTGAATTCTTCGGCACGTTGAGCGCCACATCGCCGGCAATGGTCGGCGCCGTGATCTTGCCGCCCAGCACCGCCTCTTTCAGCGTGATCGGCGCATCGATGTAAATGTCATCGCCCTTGCGCTCAAAAATCGGATGCGCCTTGACCTTCACCTCGACGTAAACGTCGCCAGCGCCGCCGGGGCCTCGCTCGCCCTGCCCCTTCAATCGCAACGTCTGGCCGTCTTCGAAGGCCGCCGGGATCGTCAGATCGAGATTGCGGCCGTCAGGCATGGTGACGCGCTTCTTGGCGCCGTTCACCGCATCGAGAAAATCAACCTCAAGGCGGTAGCGCACATCGCGCCCGCGCATATGGCCGGTGTTGGCGTTGCGGGCTGCGCGCGCACCGAAAATGTCGGAGAAGATATCGGACAGGTCTTCGAAATTTGCGCCGGCGCCAGGTCCGCCCGCAGGGCCTTGCTGCTGCCCGTAGCCACGACCGGCCGCGCCTTCGCGGTTTGTCCATTGATGAAACGGGTTCGGACGATCGCGGCCGTCATCGTCGATTTCGCCGCGGTCGTATTTCTTGCGCCGCTCGCTGTCGCCGAGAATGTCGAACGCGCCGGAAATTTCCTTGAACTTGTCTTCGGCTTTCTTGTCGCCGGGATTGCGGTCCGGATGATATTTTTTCGCGAGCTGGCGAAAGGCGGACCGGATTTCAGAATCCGTCGCCTTCGGAGAAAGTCCGAGCACAATATAAGGGTTGCGCGCCACTGCCCGTTAAATCCTTGTTTACGTTTGCCAAGCGGGCGCCGCTCGCCCGTTCGCATAGAGATAGGTGATTTTGCCCGGAAATGAAGAGTTTAGGGTTAATTTTCGCCGGAGAATTATGGCCCCGGCGGCAGCGAATCCCGGCGGGGGATGCGCCCGCAAATGATCAATGTTAGCGTCCGCGCCGCCAAAGAGGGGTCTTTTGAAATGACAATCAGGAATATCGCCGCCGCATGTCTCGTCAGCGCGCTCGCACTTGCCGCCTGCTCGCAACAGGGGGCGCAAGAGGCCAATCCCGGCCCCGGCGATCCGGCGGCAGAAGTGAACGCCATCGCCGGCGACTATCTCGCCGCCATCGCCGACACGACGCCATTCAACATTGTGTTCTCCGGGCTTGGCGCGGACGTGCCGGTCGGAAACGATTCGTTCGACCAGAACTCGCCCGAGGCCGAGGCGGCGTTTGCGGCGATCGAAGACGGCTTGATGGCGCGGATCGACGCTATCGATCCGGCCGACCTCTCTAACCGCGCCGACTGGGTCGCGTTCCAGTCGATCAAGGCCTCCCTGGTTGCAAGCCGCGACGCGCGCGTCTGCAAGTCTTCGGGATGGTCGCTCAACCACATGTTCGGCTGGCAGAACTCGTTGCCCGTCATCGCCTCGATGCAGCCCGTCGCCACCGAAGAAGAGCGCGCCGACGCGCTGGCGCGCTGGGCCAAGCTCCCCGCCTATATCGCACAGGACCAGGCCAATCTCGAAGCGGGCCTCGCTGAAGGGTACTCCGTACCTAAACGGGTTGCGGCGCGCGTCCTCGCCCAGCTCGATGCGCTGCTCGCGGCGCCTGCCGATCAGTCGCCCTTCATCACGTTCGCCGCGGAAGGCGATGAGGATTTCAAGGCCGCCGCCGCCGCGCTTGCCGTGGACGACATTCAGCCGGCGCTCGCTTCGTTCCGCGCCTTCCTCAACGATGTGTATATTCCCAAGGCGCGTGACGATCTCGCCATCACCGCTGTGCCGAATGGCGCTGAATGTTACGAAGCGCTCCTGCAAAGCTATCACACCGCAAAGATCGGCTCGACGAGAACCCATGAGCGCGGACAGGAAGCCGTTGACGCCAACACGCAGGCGGTGATCGCGCTCGGACAGGAGAAGTTCGGAACCAGCGACTTCGCCGAGATCCTGCAACGGGTAAAGACCGCGCCCGGAAACCAGTTCGCCAGCGAGCAGGAACAGATCGATTTCACCCGTGCGCAAGTTTCCGTCACCAAAGAAAAGAGCGCGCCCTTTTTCAGCAAACTTCCAGCGCAGGAATTGATCGTCGAGCCTTACGCCGATTATCTCAAGGGCACCGGACAATCCTCGCGCTATGAATCGACGCCGCCGGCGCAGGGCCCCGCCACCTATCGCATCAACACCGATCAATGGGCGACGCAAACCCGCGACGAAGCCGAAGTCGTCGTCGTTCATGAAGGCTGGCCCGGCCACCATCTGCAAATCGCCACCGCCTACGCCGTCGAAGGCTTGCATCCGATCGTTCGGCTGCTGAGCTCGTCGGCCTATGTGGAAGGCTGGGCGCGCTACGCCG
Source organism: uncultured Caulobacterales bacterium (assembly GCA_964486635.1). Taxonomy (GTDB): domain Bacteria; phylum Pseudomonadota; class Alphaproteobacteria; order Caulobacterales; family Parvularculaceae; genus Hyphococcus. The sequence goes on from CAZAOB010000100.1 coordinate 5,044, forward strand.
AAGCGCTCGCCGAAGAAGCCGGCATCTATACGAGCGGCTATGGTGAAATCTCGCGGCGCGCATGGCCGGCGCGCGGGATGATCCTCGACACCGGATTGCACGCATACGGATGGTCGGAAGACCAGGTGAAACAAGTCGCCATCGAGTCCGGCCGCTTTAACGAGGAAAGCGCCGAAGGTCTGCTCGACCGCATCGCCGTCATCCCCGGACAATTGACGGCGTATGACACGGGCGGGTTGGAAATCTTCGCCCTGCGCGCCGAGGCCGAAACCCGCCTTGGCGAGAAATTCGACATCAGGGAATTCCACGACCGCATCTTGGAAAACGGCGCGGTCCCCCTCGCCGCCATGCGCGAGCATGTTGAGGCGTGGATTGCGGAGGTGGAGTAATGCGTCTAGTCACCGACCTCTCGATCAGGGTTCCTGCGTTACAATAACATCGGGCCCAACAAGCGCGGCCACTCGCGACCGAAATTCTTCATCAAGTTTCGGCAAGACCCTTTCCGCGCAATCAGGCCAGTATCCGTTTATCGTCCGCAGAATAACCGGGCCGGCATGTCTGGCCCGAACAATGGGCACGTCACGACTCTTAAGAGTCTGGTCGATCGCCTCAACCTTATCCAGCAACTCAGCAGTAAATTCGGCTTCGAGCAGATAACCGTACATGCCGTTTGAGAACACCGCGTCATAACCAACGCCCGGAAGGCGCTCGCCATCGTCACCTTTGTTATAAAGAAAGCAGCGCAGCTCAACGCGAACAACATCATCGAGGGTGAGTTCATTGCTGGCGACATCGAGGTAGGGAGAGTAGTGCAACCCGCCAGTGTGAACGACGCGGCGCCAATTTACATCAAGCGTCGTGAACAGCACCGCCGCAAAGCCAAGCACAATTGCCGTTTTGTAAATGAACCCGGAGAATTCGCCGAATGCATCGCGAATAAAGTGCTGCGGCTCAACCGGCTGATCCGGGCTGTAACGGCGCCTTCGCACAAAACGCGTAAAAATCTTGGCGTAGGAATCGAGTGGTCGCGGATCGGAAGTCATGCTGTTCCAGCCCCAGCGCATGTGAAGAAATTCGCCAAAACTTCGGAAGCGGGAGCCGAGCCATTGAAAGCCGGCCCAAAAAAGCGCTGCCCCGAATAGGAAGCTGAATACAACGCCGCCGAGATACGCCGGCCCCAGAACAGAGATTACGTTTTCTTCGGCGACGCCTGATAACTTTACCGGGTCGAAAAACGTTTCTTCTAACCAAACAACAAGCGCAGGAAACCCAATAAACATGCCGATCATCAAGAAAATGGACGGCCAGAAAAGCCAGCCGTAAATCGCCGGGTACTTTGACTCATCCATGTATGCGGCGATGCGGTCTATGTGTTGTTCGATATAGCTTCGTTCTTGCATTGAAAGCGCGCGGTTTACGTCTTCGCTCGCATCCCCGCCGCTGCCCAATGCTGATTTTTCGGCAAAAAACTGCACCACGATAACGATCGAGTAAACCGCAATGACAATGATCGGGATATAGACAATCTCCCAGAACGCGCCGCCAAGCGCGTCGCGCATTACGGAAAAATCAACGCTGGCGCCGTCAAAAATGACGCGCACCATCAGGGTCCCGTAAAAGAAAAACAACGAAATCAGGAGCAGTTGCACCGTTACGACAAGGGCAATGGTAAGCAGACTCTTTAGTGCTGAAGCCGGAGACGGCGAATGCAACTCGTGAAAGTCAGCGGGAACGAGCGGCTCATTGGCCGCAGGTTCAAGGTCTCCGCTTTGCACATCTTCGGCTTCGCTTTCGGACACATCCTTCGCGACGAACTGGAATAAATTCAGGAACGTAATGACCGGAAACGCCAGCACCCAGGCGAATCTGGGATCACCAACCAGCAACGCATTCCCGCCAAGCCAGCCATTCAGCATCAGCCAAACCAGCAGAAGCGAATTCCACAATTGGTTTGCCTTCTTGTATTGGGAGACGAACAGAGAAACGGCGCCGACCGCGATCCAATGCGCCTGAATGAGCAGAAATGCATCGCTGCCCTGTGGCTGATGAACGAACACGACATCAACCTCGGCGAGAAAGACGCCGATCAGAATCGATGCAATCCCGCACAACGCATTTAAGGCGCTGAAGAATTTTCGCCCGCTTATCACGCCGCCGCCCCTGTTCACTTTCGCCACTTTATACTGCTAGCGGATTGATACAATCTGCATTGTGGGCGCCGACTTGCACCCCGGCCTCCGCGGGGATGGCCGGGTGGAGAATTGCTCACGCAATCGCGACATCGCCACTCGCCTCTGCGCCCTCTCCCACCGCGTCGGAAAGCTGCGCCACGGCGAAGGTGACAGCGCCGCCGGCGATGGGCCCGCCGAAATCGGCGGCGATGTCGGCGCTGGCGTAAGTGTAGTCGCTCGTTGCGGTTTCGATCTCGCGCACCGGCGTTTCGCCGTCAAAGATGGTGAGGCGATAGCGCTCGGACTGTTCACTGAGGGGGACTTCGCCTTCCCATGAATCGCCGCCGGCCCGCGTACGCCGTACCCACGACAGGCGAATATCGTCGCCCGTGCGCCGGGCGCGCAGATGGACGGGTGAGAGCGGCATGAGCCCGCGCGCGGTCATGGCGAGGCTTTCGCTGGTGAACTTGTCCGTGCCGGGAAGATCGCTGTCGGGGCCCGCCTGCCAGTCGAGAGCGATGTTGCGCGATTGGGTTGAGAACTCGATCTGCGTCACCGCATTGTTGAGCAAAACAAAGCGCGCATCGACGCTGGCGCCCGCAAGCGCTTCGCGTTCCGTCCCCGCCTGCCCGCGCAACAGGCCGGTCAAGCGCCAGTCGCCATTCTCCATGAGCGCCGCATTCTGGAACTGGACGATCTCCCAGTTTCCACTATCGCATTTCACTGCAAACGCGCCGGCGCCGGCCAAAAAATCCTCATCCTCGCGCGATGACAAAACACCGAAATGCAAACGCACATCGAGCGGCGCGTATGTGCGCCGTCCCGAACCGGCGGGGGGCAATGGGCTCTTGAGCCGCCCCGTCACCGCGCGCGACGGCGCGACGCCGGTCAGCACTGGCGCGCCCTCGCCCGCGCTTCGGTAAAGTGCGGCGCCGCCGGGCCACGGGTCGGAGAAGGCTGCGAAATAAGGCGCGGCCGGGTCCGCACCGTTTCGGAATAGTGGCAGATCCATCAGCGCCCAGAGCGGCGCGGAGAACACCCCGACGCCGGACGGAATCGCAAAAGCCGTTGACGCGGCGGGCGCGTCGTAAACGGCGGGCGAGACGCGCACCAGCGCGCAGTCGCGCGCGGCGCCGTCATCGATCTCGGTGATGCGATAGAACCGCTCGGCCCCAAGATCGTTGAGAATCACTGCATCCCCCGGCTCGACCGCCATCGCCGAGGGCGGCAGGGCGAAGCTCAATGTCTCGCGCATCACGTGAGCATCGGCGAGGATCGAGCGCGCCCGGGCCTCTGCTTCCGCCGCCGGAATAATCGCGGCGATGTCGGCGCCCGCTTCGCGTTTTTGTGATGCGCCGGGATCGCGCGCTTCGGCGACAGCGGCGGCGAATTCTTCCTGCTCATCGAAAAAGCCCAACCGGCAGGCGGCGGGCAAGT
>CAZAOB010000101.1:0-8260 GCA_964486635.1 uncultured Caulobacterales bacterium
GGCGACAGGCGTCGGCAAATCAAAACGCGAAGCGCAGATGGAGGCCGCAAGAGCGTTCCTCGTGCGCGAGAAAGTCTGGACCGAAGATGAGTGAAACAACTTGCGCCGTCATTGCTGTGATCGGCGCGCCAAACGCAGGAAAGTCGACGCTGGTCAACGCGCTGGTCGGCGCAAAAGTGTCCATCGTTACGCAAAAAGTACAAACAACGCGCGCGCGCGTACGCGGCATCATCACCGAGGGCGCGGCGCAGCTCGTCTTCATCGACACGCCGGGGATATTCATTCCAAAGCGCCGTCTCGACCGCGCCATGGTCGCCGCCGCGTGGGAAGGACTCGACGGCGCCGACGTGACGCTGGTGATGATCGATGCGCCGGCGTTTCTCGCAGGGGCCAATGAAAAAGGCGCTGCGGGCAAATCCCGCGCCGACGCAGAGCGAATCATCGACGGGCTGAAACAGGCGAACCGCAAGGCGGCGCTGGTGCTCAACAAAATCGACGATCTCGCCATTCCGAACTTGCTCAAGCTGGCGCAGGATTTGAACGAGGATGGCATCTTCACCGACACCTTCATGATCTCGGCGAAGAATGGCGACGGCCTCAAAGACCTCAAAAAATTCCTGATCGGAAAGGCGCCGGCCGGGCCGTGGCTCTATCCGGAAGATCAGCTCTCGGACATTTCCGACCGGCTGATGGCGGCGGAAGTGACGCGCGAAAAACTCTTCCTGCGTCTGCATCAGGAATTGCCCTACGATTCTACAGTCGAGACCGAAAGCTGGAAGCAATCCAAGTCCGGCCTCCGCATCGACCAGACAATCTATGTAGCCCGCGACAGCCAGAAGCCCATCGTGCTCGGCAAGAACGGCCAGACCTTGAAGATCATCGGTCAGGCTGCGCGCGAAGAATTAAGTGAATTGCTCGGCGTACCGGTGCATCTTTTCCTTCACGTCAAAGTCCGCGAAGGCTGGGACGAGGAAGCCGCGCGCCTGCGCGGTTTGGGTTTGGATGCAGTGGAATAAGGGAAATGACCGAGGGCGCGTTACGAAAATCAAAGTCGCATCTGATTCTTAAAGCCGAGAACGTGCCGTTGCTTGAAACATTGCCTGAGGTCGAAACAGAAGTTGAATCATTAAGACGGACCGAGCAGGAAGTGGTTTATCGCGCGATTGCTATAACAATCGTTGCGGTAAAGGGAGAGACGGCTGATCATAGTTTGGCTCAAAAACTTACTTCAGAATTTGGCGCTCATGATTTTTACTCCCCGAAAGAACGAGAATTTATAGAGGATCCGACGCCAACAAAACAATCTCGTATAAACTTTTCGTGGAAATACGAGTGCGCCTTTGTGCTTTTGTGGGCGCTTGGTTTCGCGGATAGCCTGTATCGTCCGGACAGAATTTGTGACGTACCATGGATTGCGAACCTTCTAAAAGCGGAAGGCACGCAAGGGTTGCTAAGTAAAAGCAACCTTCGTTCCCAATGCGAATTACTAGACGCTGCTGACTTGATTTATCGATACCACTGGGCAGTTCGCGACGCCACCCTAAATGGGCGAGATGCGCCGAGTCAGCTAATTTTGGGTGTGGTGCAGGAGCGCCACCACGCGCTTAACTGGCTGATTGGCTACTACGAAGCAGAGTGGGATGATGTTCCTACCGATACCTAGCTATTGTACCTCAAATGAACTTCATCGACACCGGCATCATTCTTGACGCGCGCGCCCATGGCGAGACGCACGCCATCGCCGATGTGTTCACCGAAAATCACGGACGCTGGGCGGGGCTGGTCTATGGCGGGCAGGGACGCCAGAAGCGCCCGCTCTTGCAGCCCGGCAATGAGGTGACGCTGGAATGGAAGGGCCGCGCGGACGATTCGCTCGGGCATTTCACCCTGGAGATGGCCCATGCCCGCGCCGGCGAGGCCATGGGCGAACGCCTGTCGCTCGCGGCGCTCTCGGCCGCTTGCGCCACTGCGCTCGCGACCTTGCCGGAACGCGAGCCCCATGCGCGCGCCTATGCGGCGATGTCGGTGCTGCTCGCCAATCTCGATCATATCGAACTCTGGCCAGCGCTGATGGCGCGCTGGGAGTTGGGTTTGCTTGCCGAGTTGGGCTTCGGCCTGACGCTCGACCGCTGCGCTGCGACCGGCGCGAAGGATAACCTTGTCTATGTGTCGCCGCGTTCGGCCTGCGCTGTGTCGGCGGAAGCAGGCGAGCCCTACAAGGATAAACTTTTGCCCTTGCCGCCATTTCTGCGCGGCGCGTCGAGTGAAGCGACGCTTGGGCAAGCCATCGATGCGCTCTCAACCACCGGGCATTTTCTGGAGACGCGCATCCTGCACGTTTATGACAAGCAACTGCCCGAGGCGCGGCTGCGCGTTGTGGAATTGCTGACGGCGAAGCTCTAAACGCTACATCAACACCAGTTCGGCGTGGAGCGCACCGGCGGCCTTCACTGACTTCAGGATGTCGATCAGCTCGCGCGGGCCGACTCCGAGAGCGTTGAGCCCTTCGATCAGGTCGGAAAGCGAAACATTGTCGTCGATCTCCGCGATGCGCTTTTCAGAATTAGTGTCGACCGAAATCGTCGTATCGGGCAGCACGATGGTCTCGCCATTGCGTGAGAACGGATTGGGCTGCGAGACGAAGGGCGTTTCGCGCACGGTGATGGTGAGGTTGCCTTGCGTGACCGCAAAGCGCGAAATCTTGACGTCGGCGCCGAGCACGACCGTGCCGGACTTCTGGTCGATGACGATGCGCGCTTTCTGTTCCGGCGTGACGCGAATGTTTTCAATCTGACCGATCATGTGGACCGGGCTCATGGGCATGCCCGCCATGGCGAGTTCAATCGTGCCAGGGTCGATGAGATGCGCCACGGGGCGGCCGAAGCTCTTGTTGATGGCGGCTTCAACGCGCGCTGCCGTCGTGAAGTCGGGCGAGCGCAGCGACAGGCGTAGCGATTGCATGTCTTCAAAATTGAAATCGATTTCACGTTCAACGCGGGCGCCTTGCGGGATCGAACCCGTAGTCGGCGCGCCAAAGGTGACCGATGCGCCATCGCCCTCAGCCGAGAAGCCGCTGGCGAGCACAGGGCCTTGCGCAACCGCATAAACCTGTCCGTCGCCGGAATGGAGCGGCGTCATGATCAGCGTGCCGCCAAGCAGATTTTTGGCGTCGCCAATGGCGGAAACGGTGATGTCGATCTGCGAGCCGGCGCGCGCGAAAGGCGGCAGCGTGCCCGTAACGATCACCGCGGCAATGTTGCGCGGGCGGAAATCTTCACCCTGGACGTTGACGCCGAGACGCTCCAGCAAGCTCGACAGTGCTTCTTCCGTATAGGGCGAGTTACGCATGCCGTCGCCTGTGCCGTTTAGACCAACAACCAGACCGTAGCCAACAAGGTCGTTGCCGCGAACGCCTTCGATGTTGACGATGTCTTTAAGGCGCACGTCTGCGGACGCATCAGCGCAGAAGACAAAACCGGACAACAGTGCGGCGAAGAAGACCTTGAAGAAATTTGTCATTTTTATCTTATGAAGTTTGCGAAGGTCAGCTGAGAAATGCGCGAGGTCGCGACATAGGACGCTTCGAGTTGGGTTTCGAGAGCTTGCAGCCGCGATGCGGCTTCATAGGGATCGACAGCGGTAAGTTCATTGTAGGACGCGCTGAGTGCGGTCGCTTCGGCTTCCAGCCGCTTATCAGCGGCGACAATACGTTCTTCAGCGGCGCCGACGCGCGAACGCATCGTAGTGATGTCGTTGGCCGCCTGAATGAGCCCCGTGCCAGCGGCGCTCAAGGCTTCGTTGCGCTCAGGCCAGCCAGTCTGTTCATTCGCAACAACGAGAGTCGAAAGGCTGCGGAGAAGGTCGCGCACCGGTTGCTCATCAGCTTTTGCGCTGTAGTTCACCAGCTCGCCATCGGAGATTTCGGTGCGCGCAGCATCGCCTGAGCCGCCAAGATAGATATTCGCCTCAAAGCCGCCGCCCGGTGCGTTGAAATAGGCGTCCAGATCAGCCTGAAGTTGCGTATTGTCCGCGGCGCCTGCAAAGATTGCGCGAACGTCATTCAGCAGCGTTTCGGAATCCGCGAGAGCGGGTAGGTTGGATGCGTCGCCGGAGAAAAGGCTGCGGCCTTCGTAGCGCGTGTTGAAGGAAGAAATCGCAGCGTCGAGCTGAAGTCCTGCCTGCGTAGCAGCGACGGCGATGCTTTGATGATCGTCCCGACCAATTGCACTGAGCAGGTTGCCGCCGATTTCGATGGTTGTGTCTGCGGCGCGTGTCATGGCGATCTGCGCTGCGCCGGCGCGGCCGAGCGCACGGCTCGCCGACGTCTGCATGGCGCGGACATCGTCAATGGCTTTGCGAAGTAGGTGGCTGTCGCCCACAGCGGCACCGAGCGATTTCTTCAGGTCTGCGTGACGGCCGCTTACCAGCTCCGTACGGGCTTCATCCGCACGCGCCTTAATGTCTGCCGTGGACGCGGTCAGACGATTATACTGAAGCATGGTGGGAAAGCCGTAGGAACTCATACTAAATCTCCATCAGGCGCTGAATCATCTGATCGACGGTCTGAAGCACACGAGCGTTGGCGGCGTAGGCTTGCTCAATAATCAGCAAGTTCTGCAGCTCACGATCGGTGTCGACGCCGGTTTCGAATTTTTCCGCTTCGTAGAGCGCTTGCGAGAGGGCGGAGGACGCCGTGTGCAGATCAGCCGCATTGGTGCGCGCGCCGCCAGCGAGGGAGATAAGGTGTGCGGCGCTTTCTGACGCCGTGAGATTGCCGGCGGATTGCAGGGCTGCGTTGGTGGGACGCGAGTCCGACATCGCCGAAATCATGGAGCGCACAAACGTACCTGAACCGGCCGCCGCGGGGGCAGCCGCGCCGATGCCATCGCGCACGCGCCAGGTTGCGCCGCCTTGCGACGGATCGATCGCCGCGTTGATCGCAATTCGTCCGGAAAGACCATTTAATGTTGAGACGTCGGCATTGGCGCCGGCATCGGTGAACATGCCAGGCTCGCCAACGGCCAGCGTCGGATCCACGGCTGGGTCTGCGAAGCGGCCAATAAGATCGAAGGCGAGGGCGTCGAGCGCCATCGACATTTCTGGAACGGTATTGTCGCGAACATTGAACAACCCGGCGATCGCGCCGGATTGAGCAGCGCGCGAATCTCCGCCGCCGGGCGTCAAGTTAACGCCGTCAACACTGATGCCGGAAAGGGAGCCAGCGCCGCCACTATAAGTGCGCGCGGCGTCCATGATTGGCGACGGCGTGAATTCGACCGTGCGTGCGGTTCCTGCGAGCAGGAATACGCCTTCCGGCGTCATGAGATCGACTTTGCCGTTATCGCGCTGCAGTTCGCGAACGGGGATCGATTCATTGATCTTGTTGATCAGCTGCTGGCGCTGATCTTCGAGCGCAGAAACGTCAGTGCCGGAAACTCTGCCACGGCTGATCGAAGCGTTGAGGTCTTCAACCTTCTGCAGCGCATCGTTCACTTCGTTGACACGGTTGCCAATCTCCGCGTCCGCATCATGGCGGATCGTTTGATAGCTCGATGAAATGCGGTTGAAGGCGCTCGCAAGGTCTTGCGCACTCGACACGACTTTTTGTTGCAGCGGCGCGGAGTCCGGTGTTTCGGCCAACGCGCGCATGGCTGATTCAAGATTTGCGTATTTCTGGAAGAGGGACGACGGATCTTCCGGGCCGCCGAGCAAGTTGGAGACCCGCGTCATCGCGCCCGCATTCGAGCCGTTATATGCGTTTATGGCGTCGGCGATGCGACGCTCGTAGGTGACGGCCGGACTTGTGGCCCTGGTCACGCCGGCTACGTTGACACCAGCTCCGACGCCGTCCGTCACTCGCTCGGCGAGCGAAACATCCCGGCGGCTGTAGCCTTCGGTCAGAGCGTTTGCGATATTGTTCGATGTGACGCCGGCCCGCCGCGACGCCGCGGTCAGGCCGGAACTCGCATTCAAAAGCGCCTGGGAGATTGTCATTGAGACGTCTCCTTTTCCTACTCTTTACTTCACGCCTATCGGATGATGTCTGTCGTTTCCTGCAACATCTCATCGACCGTCTGAATAATTTTCGCGTTCGATGAATAGGCGCGCTGGGTTTGAATGAGATCCGTCAGTTCCGATGCGATATCGGTTGTAGATTCCGTCAGAGCGAACCCGATGGTCAGGCCGGCCGGACCGTCACCCGCATCCCAGAAGTATACGTCGCCCGAAGTCTGCGTGACCTGGAAAGCTGAGTTTCCAACAGCGCTAAGGCCTTTGAAGTTTGGAACGTCCGCAACCGGGATCTGGTAAATCGTCCGGCGGAAGCCGGTATCGTAGACCGCCTGCAACATGCCGCGCTCATCGATTTCGATTGAGTTCAGGTTGCCGATCGGAGCGCCATCCTTGGTGACTGACAGCGGTGCAAAATTTGCTGACAACTGCGTCAGCGGTGACGGCTGACCAGGCGTTCCGATGAACAGGTCGATTGCCGCGCCTGCCGTGTTCACTGTGACCGTGCCGTCGGCGGCATTGTAAGTTGCGCCAGCGCCTGCGGTGACAGAGCCGAGCGAGCCGCCAGCGGCGACGCTATCGTCGAAAGTGACCGTGAAGCTTGCAATGACGGTGGCCGGGTTGCCGGCTTCGTCATAGACATTAACCGTCCACTCGTTGGTGGCGGGACCACCGGGAGCCGGGGCGGTCGGTACGAATTCAGTGCGCAGAGTTTGCGAGCGGCCGAGCGTGTCGAAATATTCGATCGGCAGGTCATAAGTGGTGCCTGCAGCGCCGTCTTCTGTTTCAGTCGCAGGCAGATTGACGCCAAGCTGAATGTTCTGCGTCGGCGCCGCTGCGTTCTGGTTCAGGTTGACGCGAACCGGCGAGAGGCCGGTGGCGCTGTCACGAGGCGGCGAAGCGACGATGCCGTTCACATCGGCCGGCCAGCCCATCAGAAACAGTCCGCTCTGCGTGCGCAGGTAGCCTTGTTCGTCGGTGAAGAATGAACCTGTGGAGGTCAGCATCAACTCACGGCTGCCAGCCGGCTGATTCAAGCTGCCGACATCGGTGACGGGCAACATGCCGCGACCTGAAATCGAAATGTCAGTGGAGTTTGCTGTCGTGACAAGCGATCCTTGCGCGCCTGCATCGCGGTAGGTAAGTGCGCGAACGCCGCCGGCGGAATAGTCGCCTCGCGTTTGCGCCAGCACCATATCGGCGAATTCCGACTCGGCGCGTTTGTAGCCGTAGGTCTGCGAGTTCGCGATATTGTCGGAGATGGTGCCTAACTTTACCGCATTAACGGCTAGCCCCATCACGCCGGCGTTGAGCGATGACGAAATCCCCATAACAATCTCCAGTCGATAAAAATTTTACTGCTATGGTTAGCTTTATCGCCTTCCTATTTAAGGAACCCCTAATGAACTCGGGACTTTTACAGTTATTTTTTGGTCAGCAATGTAATCGCAATTCGACGGTTTTGAGGCGCCAAAGGATCGTCGGAGAAAGGTTCCGTTGCGGCCTTTCCGGTTACTTGAACGATTTGCCGCGCGTTGATTCCATTGCTCAACATCATTCTGCGAGCTGCCAGCGCGCGATCCGTGGAAAGCTCCCAATTTGTATAATTTGCGTTAACGGAAAACGGCCGGGAGTCTGTGTGTCCTACGATGGCCATGTCGTTACTGACAGTCGCGAGCACGGGCCCGATGACTTCGATCAAATCGTGAAGGAGCGCAGAAGGGTTTGATGATCCGAGATTAAAAAGGGGCTCTGTGTCCGCATCTACGAGTTCAATCACAAGGCCATCCGGCGTCATTCTCGTGTGAATATGCTCAGACAATCCGCCTTCCAGCGCGCCGACGGAAGTTGCATCAATCTGGTTTTGCACGTCTTGAAGGCTGGTCGCCGCGGCGCCTTCTTGGTCGTCTACGCCGTCGCCGATCTCCGTGTCCACGCCTTTTCCTTCAGCAGGACCTTCTAGGTCCATGTCTTTGCTGTCGCCGTCGTTTTCCTCGACCTTGCTCTTGGGAAACTCCGCGTCGGCGCCGGCCCCATTGCGGGCGAGACGCTCCTCGGAAAACACGGAAGAGCCGTCCAGCGCGCCATTTCCGCCGCCTGAAACGCGACTGATCGGGATGGATGGGTCGAAATAGTCCGCAAGGCCCTTGCGCTGATCTTCGGTGGTCGCATTGAGCAGCCACATCAGCAGGAAGAACGCCATCATCGCGGTCACGAAATCGGCATAGGCGACTTTCCACGCGCCGCCATG
>CAZAOB010000102.1:0-4364 GCA_964486635.1 uncultured Caulobacterales bacterium
CGAATCGCCCGCCAGCCGCGCGCCCTCCAGCGCCTTCTCCGCGGTCTTCAGGCGGCTCGCCTGAATCTCGAAGGTGATATTGTCCGGCGCGGAGCGAATGGCCCGCCGCGTCTCAATCGCTTCATCAATCGCCTTGTCGAAGGCGCCGGCGAACATGAAACGTTTGCGCGCTGTCTCGACTTTTTCCGTATCCTCCCAGGTCAAGGATTTGACCTGATCGAGTGATAACCCGACGAGACTGTCGCCCGTCTTGAGGGCATGATCGAGGAAGGAGAAATCTTCATCCCGCGCCAGAGTAATCAGCCAGAGCGAGAGCTTTGCGAGGTCGGTGGCCATGGCGTTCTTGTCGACGCCATAAAGGCAGCGCTTGGCGACCTCCCGCCGCGCATAGACATGAGGGTCGTCGCGGGCATCGTCGGGCAGTAGGTGGGGATGGTGTTTCCACGCCTGTTCTAGCCGCTCACCGAGCGCACGGCACGCCTCCACCAGAAACGCGCCGGACCCCATGGCCGGATCGCAGACTTTGAGGTTCAGGACTTCATCGGGCTTCGCTTCATCGCCCAGCTGGTCAAGGATGGGCATCAGCGCATCGGCGACAATCGGCGCGGTCAGGCTGCGCGGTGTGTAGTGGCTGCCCGTCTGGCGGCGTTCATCGGTGGGCTGAAGAACGATGGTTCCCGGTCCGCAGGCGCGTTTGCCCGGAGAGGCGCGCTCGTCAATTGACCGGTCGATGGCGGCGAGGAGGCCGGGGATGTCCTTGGCTTCTTTCAGCGCTTTGTTTTGCGCGTCTGACGAATCGAAGCTGATCTCATCTTTGAGATATTTCTTGCGGTCCTTTCCCGGCTTCTTGACCATGGCTTCCAAATTGACAAAAGCCGGGATGCTCGGGCTGCCGGCATTGGGTTTCACCTTCAGCGCAACCGATTGACCTTTCGTCCGTGTGACGACAAAGCCCATCACGGTCTCATAGACCGAGCCGATCTGCTCGACGTCTAGCGTCTTGTAGGAGAGCCGTTCGCCATTCAGGATCAGGAGCTGCGTCAGCACCTCATGGATGCAGCCGTCGGATATGGGCAGGACCTGGGGCGGGTCATCGTCGTCGAATACGCCTTCAAGGAAAGGGAAGGCCGCCGGGTCGAACAGCTTGCCGCGCCGGTCGTGCATGAAGCTCGTCCCCGCACCGTTATAGATAAGCCGCGAAAGCGCGAGGATGCGCCCCCATGCGCCATAGCGGTCTTCCATCGTGTCGGGATATTGTGAGCGATCTTCCTCCAACCGCGCGAAGAGATCGCGGATCGAATAGCCTTTGTCATAGATGCGCTTGGCGGCTTCATCCTCGCGGGAGGGAATGAGGTCGCGGTCTTCGGCGTAGAGAACGAAGACAAGACGCAGTAGGACCGTGAGCAGGCCTTCATAGACATGCTGCGGGCGCTTGTCGGCGAGTTGGCCCATCACCTCACGCGCCTCAATGCCCACCGTGAAGCCGCGCATCAGCGTATACAGCGCGCCGAGAACCTGTTCGGCAAGCTTGGTCGAGACCGTGTTCTGATGCTCGCGAGAGCGTTTGAGAATGCTGTCGAGACGGCTCTCCCCGCCGCCCCAGATGGCGTTGCGACCGAGGAGCAACTTGAGCCCACCCAGCATGGGCCGACCGGCGGTCGTCGCCATGGCGTCGATTGGCCATTCCAGATAACCCGGCGTTTCACCAACAGGCGCATATGTCAGGCGGATGACCTTGTCAGTGACGAGCACACCCTGACTTACTTCGGTCTCGCGAAGCAGACGATCAAAGGCCTGTTGATGGGAAACGCCTTCCCAACCCGCAACGGCGCCTCTCGCGTCGGGGTCCTCATTGCCCAAAGTTCTTATGAGGAGCCGCACCGTCGTGTTATCAGTATCAAGAATAGCTGCATCTGCGGTGAGCGTGATGTTGAGCTCTGTCAGACGCTTAGTGCAGAGCTCTGGCGTGTTGCTGCGAGTCGTAATGAGATTGGCCGGCCAGCGAAGCACTTTGTCGGCAATCTGCCAAAAATCACCGCGACAACTCTCAAATGCCTCGGAGTCCGCCGCATCCTGCGCCAACGGGACTTCATTTAGCGCTGCATGGGAGACGACAAGCCCTTCCTGGCGAACATGCTTTAGCCAAAGATCGCTCACTGCCGTCAGCCCCGTTTGCTCTCAACAGGGAGAAGGTAGACCAGCCCAACGGGCTCAAGCCGCTTTGCGCTGATGCGATATGCGTCCCGAATGGCTTCGGGTTCGCGCCCTATCTCTTTATCAATCACGGCAAGCCGGTCGCGCCAATAGCCTTCATCCTGACGGCGTTGTTCTGCTTCATCCGGATTAAGCTCTAAGCTCAGTTGCATCTGCAGGCTCGGTTTCTCGAGTTCGCGCTGAAGCGTTTCCTTTTGACCGCGCAATAGCTTCGCCAAGGACGCTGCGTGCTCTTCACCAATTTTCAGAAGCTCTTCACGCGCCTTATTTTCGATGAACTCAGCCCGTTCGGTTAGCAGCGGCCGCAGGGTCTTCGCGTCGGACGCGGCGCGACTGCGGAACTCGTCCTGAATCTGAGCGGGTGCAATGTCGGCGGTGTCAACAGCGTCAGCCAGCTCTCGCAGCACTTCGCGTGCGGTTCGTCCATCGTCTTTTAAGGGAATGACTGACTTGCCGGCGACATTTGCTGTGATCGGGACAATCTCAGAATGAAGGGATGCCGCGCCTTTTGCATAGAGCGACAATCGTCCGAGCAGAACACACCGTGCGAGCGTTCCTGGCGTTTGAAGGACAGCCGTTCTTTCGAGACGCGACCGAAAGCCCTGGGCCTCGAACTGGGATAACAAACGCTTAACCAAGCGGTGTTCGAGGTGCAATTGCTCGACCGATGTGTCGAGCCGATCGCCGTCTTTAATCGTATGGAAACTGATTTTCTTCAGTGGGACCTTTTCGCGGTATTCCGCTTCTGATTCACCCTTTGCCCGCGGCCGCATCATCATCTCGTCAAAAATCGGCAACCAATTGCGGCCATGAAATCCATCCATTTTCGATTGGATTTCGAATACATCATGCGGACCGGAAGCGAGCTTACGAACACTGTTGGGCACTAAGCGGTCAACAGCTTCGATAAATACGCCTTGCAGAACCTCCGGCGAAACAGCCTTCTGCTTCCGAGACTGTTCAAGCCGCCGTGTAACAGCATCTAGTTCCTGGGCAAGCTTTCTTCTTCGTTGTTCCTGCGCCGGACTAAGGCGGGATTCTTCTTCAAAACGCTTTTTTTCTAGCCACTCCTCGTCTTCCAAGGATCGACGTAGTTTTTCAGCGTCTTCTCCCCATAGCCCGGAAGCCTGAAGCTCTTCTTCTATTGTATCTGCTATAATCGGGCCGACTTCGCCCAGCTCTTGATTTATCCGTTCGGTCTTTCGGATCAGGGCGTCAAGAATTCGATCTCCGTTACGGTTCTCGTAGACAAAATATCTGCAATACATTTGTGGCATCGGCTGAAGTCTTCGATCGATACGCCCGTTTCGCTGCTCCAGCCTTGACGGGTTCCAAGGCAGATCGAAATGAAAAAGATCATAGCACCTATGTTGGAGGTTTATGCCCTCACGCGCGGCATCCGTACACAATAGAATCCGCACTTCATCTTTATTTGGACCGCTGTTAAATTTTGACTTGATCAACGCGCGTTCTTCAATTGACGTCGATCCAGTAAATTCGAGAATGCGTTGAGTCGTATCGTCGAGACTTAAGGCTTGTAAGAGTTGCTTTTTCAGCCAATCAAGTGTTGTTTCGTATTCGGAGAAAATGATTACCCGGCGATCATTCCACTGATCACCAGACCCCATATTCCTTTTGATCCATTCAACTAGCGCCAAGGTTTTTTGGTCGGGCTTAAACCGGGCCTTCTCAGCCTCACGCAAAACGTCATTCGCGTGCGGCTGATCAGAATTTTCGAAGGCGTCAATTTCCTTTTCAAGCGTGAGGGCAAACGAGTGTACGCACGACATCAATCGTTGTTGCAGTCGGATTTGCGACCGATGTGGAATCCGACCTTCTTCGAAGAGCTTCTCAACTGAGTTCGAGAGTCGCAGTTCCGCGCATTCGGATGCAGACTGCGGAAGTTTGATCGCCTCTACGACTCGCTTTGGAAAGGGAGTGTTGGTTAACTCACGAAGATCTGATTTCAACCGCCTGATTAAAACCTGATCGTGATCGGCTCTTGTAACGTCAATACCTCGTGTGAATCTCTGTGGGTCGAGTATCTCGAGCAATGCAGAAAACGAATTGGAATGACCATTGTGCGGTGTGGCCGTCAAAAACAGGCGATGCTCAAATCTGCGACCCAAATCGCGAGCGGCCCGGGTTAG
>CAZAOB010000102.1:4374-6646 GCA_964486635.1 uncultured Caulobacterales bacterium
AATGCCATAAAGCTGGCTGTGGGAAGGTGCGATATGATGAGCTTCATCCAAGATAAGCATCGATCGCGTTTTCAACTCTCCAAGGATAGCAACCAGGCCATCGGTGTACGCTGCATCTCTGAGTAGCGCGTGCGATATGATGAAGCCGTTTCCTGAGTTCCAAGGGTTGTATGCGAAGCCTCTTTTCGCGCGAACGTCGGAAAAAAAGTCACGATCGATAATAGTCGCGCTTATGCCAAATTTTGACGCAAGCTCCTCCTGCCATTGAATTGTCATACTCGACGGCGCAGAGACAACAAAGAAGTCAAGGCGTCGCCGTAACATCAGCTCACGCATGACCAATGCGGCTTCGATGGTTTTGCCGAGACCGACGTCATCTGCAATCATCAGATTCACACGTGGCAGATCGAGTGCCTTGGCTAGCGGAACCAGCTGGTAGGGCGAGATCTCAATGCCAGCTCTAAATGGCGACTGGAATAAGTTTTGATCCGCAGACGTTGCCGTGTTCCATTGTAGATTTTGGAGGTATAGGGAGAAGGATTTCGGATCCGACAGGGCTTCCTTCCCTAAATTACCCCATGCTTCATCATCGACATTTTTGTAGTCGACTTCACATGCCGGGATCACCGTAAGCGTTTGACCCTGCGCATCGTCGTCGATGCATACGATTTCGAGTGCGGCAGGGTCTGATCTATTTGTTGAGATGTCCTCGACGAGCCAAAGCCGCCTTCTCAAGCGAACACATTTTCCGAGATTGGGGATTAATGACATCATGAATCGTGTGTTGGCAGCGGTTTGGCAATAATCGCAGGTGTCGCTTGTGTTTGCTATCGTTTTCGATAATTCAAGTAAATTGGGTGCCCGTGTGATAAAGAAGCTGAGCTTGTCAATATTCTATGCAGTATTAATATGAGCAAAGTCGATTCAGAGGCAACAATATAGTATAAGAGGTGGCCGGGTGTGCATACCCAGTCACCTTGGCTCCCTTTTGAAAGTGTCGGTTAGGTCGTTTCGCGGCTTTCCAGCCGCTGCTGAAGCCAATCCAAACCTTCGTCTTCAACCCATCCCACTTTGTTGGGGCCAAGCTGTACCCGCTTGGAGAATTCGGCCGCCTTTTCCGGGCGCGCGATGTGTTGGGGCGAATAGAGAACCAGCTCCTTCAGTTGGCGCTTTGAAAGTATCCTCATCACGATGTCTCCGAAGTTGGAGAGCATCGCGATGCCCAAAAACCCAGGCGGGGCGAGCCTAGCGGCCTCAGATGAGAGTGTCACGGCTGCGCATAGGTGCCCGCCGCGACGCAGAAAAAAGAGTGGGCTAAATGGGGGTCTGGAATTTGGCAAATCCAGAAAAGCCAATAGAAACAAAATATTATGATGCATACTGGTGCCCAGGAGAAGACTCGAACTTCCACGTCCTTGCGGACACCAGCACCTGAAGCTGGCGCGTCTACCATTCCGCCACCTGGGCAGGTGGAGGGCGGGACATAGAGTGAGCTCGCGCACCTGTCAAATGCAAATCTCTAGGGATTTCCCAACGGAAGGCCAAAATCTCCCCGGAGAGTTTTGAGGCGCCCAACAACCCAGTTGGAGCATTAGATAGTATTGAGGAGCCGAGAGTTGCGCAGCAACCGAGGAAGGCGTCCCGTGTTTAGTCTGGATTACTGCTTGTTGATTTCGTGAGCCTCTCCAGCTTCCAGCGATTCGATTGAGATTGGCGTACTCAATTAGCAAAAGTGTCTGCTGCGCCGGGGTTCCCTGTGGCGCGTGAGGTCGAAGCTGCGGAATTGATTTGATTGCCGCTAGAGACCCCGACTGGTGATGTATTCCGCAACAACCCGGAGCGTGGAATGGCGCACAAATTCACTCGAAAAGAACTCTATGATCTTGTGTGGTCGGAGCCGATGAAAACTCTCGCGGCTCGCCTGGGCATTTCCGATGTGGGGCTCTCTAAGGCTTGCCAACGTCATGACATACCGCGACCAGCGCGGGGCTACTGGACGAAGTTGGCTGCGGGGGAGGCGCCGCGCAGGCGACCGCTACCACCCCGCTCTCCCGGCATGTCTGACGAAGTTGTTGTAGGCGGAGATCGGTGGCATCGTCATTCAATGTCGAACGAGGAAATTATCAACACGACTTTTTCTCAACCAGTTTTCTCTCGAGACCTTGAAGACGTTGCTGCGGAAGTGCGCAGTGCCGTCGGGAGGCTGACCGTTTCAAAGATGATGAGTCGGCCTCATCGTTTCATCGCAAAGCTTCTAGAGAGCGATGATGCG
>CAZAOB010000102.1:6714-7781 GCA_964486635.1 uncultured Caulobacterales bacterium
TGTTTCCAGCTGGGATCTGCCACTTTTTGACTCGCCGTTCGAGAAACGTCGCTTGCGTGTAATCAACGCCATATTCACTGCCTTGGAGCAGCGCGGAATGAGGCCTTGGCTGCGCGGAAAGGAAGCTCGCGATCTTGGTGTTCACGTAAACGACGAGTACGTCATTTTCACTGTGGACGATGCCGGCGTGAAGCCCGGCCATCATCCGTCAGAGTACCGGCGTCCCCTTCACCCCTCCGGTCGAATGAAGGTTTCAATCGGGTGGTGGGGATTGCCTGAAGATGTACGGCACGATTGGGAAGATGATGAAACCGGCCCTGTGGAAAACTCGATAACTGAAATTGTTATCGAATTGATTGTAGCAGGTGAACGCCGCTACCGGGCAGGAGCCCAACGGCAATATGAGTGGATTATTGATCGCAAAGCTCAGTTGATTGAGGAGGCGCATCGCAAGAAAGAAGAAGCTGAACGCCTGGAACGAGAGCATCGCATCCGCCTGGAAAAAGACCGTGTCGATCGCCTACTGGCGGATGCGACCGCTCTTAGGCAGGCGGAGGACATACGAACTTACGTTCAGCAGGTGAAGCAGTTGGTTTCAGCGGATGCGATAGCGTCAACGGCTGAAGCTGCTCAGGCTTGGGAGGCATGGGCGCTCGCACAAGCCGACCGGATAGATCCCGTCGTTTCGAGAAGATTTCACGAAACAATGAAAGACCCGAATGGTTAGTGGTGTCGAAGGCGGGCTGGCATTGAGAACTAATATATTAGAACTAACTGGCTTTGGTCTTTTCCGGTTGCGCGTTATGTACGCAGCATCTCAAGCAACTCGGTTTTAATATCAAACCATTCCCGTGATAAATCCACAGTTGCGACCACGACAGGTATTCCCAGCAGGTCATATTTTAATCTTAAAGACTCATGGACGCGAGGGTAGATCAAGAACCCCTTTAGGGGCTTGTCTAAACTGCGTTTGCGCTCGTGTTGAAGGTAGGTCAGAAGTTGATAGAGGTGCTGACCTGGGTTGGAAAAAGTGTCCCGGCGTGAGGGAGAGAATCTGGCTTAATTCG
>CAZAOB010000103.1:0-7664 GCA_964486635.1 uncultured Caulobacterales bacterium
GCGAGATCGTTGTGCGCAGTCCGGGCTTCGGCGGCGAGCGTCCGCGACGACGCAACTTCCTCGCGAGCGGCATTAACGCCCTCGCCGATGAGTTCCGCGAGCGGCAATGACTGGTGCTCAGCTTTCAGCGCTTCAAGGTTGCGCGTGGTCTCTGCATTTTCGTCTTCGAGCCGGGCGAGGTTTTCGTCGATGGACGACAACCGCGCTGCAGCGCGTTCATGCTGACGCTCAAGCTCGCTTAGACCCGTCCGCGCGGAGTCGAGCGCGCGTCTCGCATCGGTGAAAAGCTGGCGGACTTCGCGCTCATTGGCTTGTTTGGATTTTAGCCCTTCATTCGCAACGCTGTGTTCGTTACGCGCAGCTTCGGCAGCGGCTTGCGCGTCTTCAAAACTGCGGTCGAGCACTTGCAGACGGTTGCGCTGTTCGAGGCGGATCGCGGCAGACGTCTTGGCGTCCGCATGCGTTGTGAAGCCGTCCCAGCGCCACAGATCGCCATCTCGCGACACCAGACGCTGACCGGGTTTCAATTGCTCGCGCAGGCTCGCGCCGGCGCCGGAATCCACAACGCCGATCGCCGACAGGCGGCGATTGAGGGCGGCAGGCGCGCGTACGAAACGTGACAAAGGCATAGCGCCATCGGGCAACGACAAGTCAGAAGCCGATTCACCCAAACGCGACCAGTGGGCAGGCGCAGCCTCATCGGTCGCGGCGCCAAGATCATCGCCAAGCGCCGCCGCGAGCGCATTCTCATAACCGCCATCGACTTCGATCATCTCAATGAGCGGCGTCCAGTCTTCGCTCTCATTAGCGGCCAAGACCCGACGCAGCGCATCACGTTCCGCATCGATTTCCGTCAGGCTTTGTTCGGCTTTGCGCAACGGCCCGCGCAATTGCGTCTCGCGCTCTTCCGCTTGCGACCGCTCTTCTTCTGCGCGATGGAACGCGGCTTCTGCGGCGTTTGCCGCTTGCTCCGCATTGGCGAACTTCGTTTTCGCCTCTTCCAGCGCCCTCGCCTGTTCCGCTGTCGGTTCGATCAACTCGCGTTCGTCCGAATAAGTGCGTATCTGCTCGACAATTTTTTCGAGCCGGCGTTCCGCCGCGCCGAGATTACCGGCAACCGCCTTGCGCCGCGCTTCGATGTCGGCCGCTTCTTTGGCGCGCGCATCAAACTCAGCTTCAGCCGCTTCGAGCGCAGACGCCGCTTCCTGCAGCGCTGAAGCGGCGGCAGTGACCCGTTCGCCTTCCGATGCTTCGCGCGCGGCGATGGCTTCTTCCTCACCGGTTAGCGCCGCAACCGCGTTGTCGGCATCTGCAAGAAGGTCTTTTTCGCGGACAATGTCCGCCCGGAGACGTTCAATTTCACCCGTCAGACGAGCAAGTTCAGCCTCCGCCCGGCGGGCTTCCTCATCCAAACCTTCGCGCGCAACGGTGAGGCGATGCAACGCCGCAGCGGCTTCCGCCTCCGTCATGCGAAGAGGATCGAGTTGTTCATGCGCGTTGGTTTGCGCAGTCGCCGCAGCGGCGGAAACCCGCGCGGTCTCTTCGATCAGTGAACTGATTTCTTTGAGCCCGGCGGCGGCTTTTTCCTGCGCATCGATCGCTTCGCGCCAGCGAATGAACGACAGCATCGCCTCGGTGCGGCGAATGTCTCCCGATACATTGCGATAGCGCGTCGCCTGACGCGCCTGACGCGCGAGCGCTGCTTTCTGAGTCTCAAGCTCGCTGATGACGTCATCAAGACGCTCGAGGTTCTGCTCCGCCGCACGCAGCCGCAATTCCGCTTCATGTCGGCGCGTATGCAACCCGGTGACGCCAGCAGCTTCCTCGAGAAGACGGCGGCGATTTTGCGGCTTGGCGCTGATCAGCTCGGCGACCTGCCCTTGCCGCACCAGCGCGGGAGAGTTGGCGCCGGTCGATGCATCAGCAAACAGAAGCTGCACGTCTTTGGCGCGCACTTCCTTGGTGTTGATGCGATAGATTGACTGGGTGCCGTCTTCCTTGCGGATGATGCGGCGAGAGACCTCGATGGTCTCGTGCTCGTTGTACTCCGCCGGCGCCGAGCGGTCGGAATTGTCGAGGGTCAGAATAACTTCGGCCCAGTTCCGCGCCGGGCGCATGGTGGGGCCGGAGAATATCACCGCATCCATGCCGTCGCCGCGTAGTGCCTTGGCCGACGTGGCGCCCATCACCCAACGCAATGCTTCCAACAGGTTCGACTTGCCGCAGCCATTGGGCCCTACGATGCCTGTCAGGCCCTCGCGAATTTCAAAGTCGGTCGGTTCGACGAAGGATTTGAACCCGACCAGGCGGACATTGGTGAACTTCACTGAGCTTTTCCCGAAAAGACTTGTTTTGGCGTGCGCACCGACCGGGCCCACTTCCCGGTCGCCGCGTTTGGAGTCGCCAATGATCGGCGATTCTCCTGCAAGGCCAAGGCAATAGACGCCCCCCGGCGCCTACGCTTATTCCCCAGACGAGGCGTCTGCCTTCTCAAGGGCTTCATCAAGCGCCTTCGAGAAGTCTTCGAACGTAGAGAAATGCCGCACCTGACCATTGAGAACAAAGCTCGGGGTTGACGCAATGCCGTATTTGTCGCTGCCTTCCTTGATATTTTCATTAAGATAATCAAGCAATTCCTGTCTTTTCACGCAGGCATCGAACTCTTCAGCGCCCATCCCGGCCTGGGCCGCGATCTTCAGCAATTCATCGCGCGGGCTCTCGCCGTAAATCCAGGTCCGCTGGGTGGCGAACAATGCGTTCAAGACCACGAAATAGGCGTCATTGCCTCCCTTGTCGGCAGCGCAGCGGGCCAGCATGGACCCGGCGACGGAAAGATTGGCCGGCGCGGTTGGGAATTCGCGGAAGATAAACCGGACCTTACCGGTTTCGATATATTGCTCTTTAATCGACGGGTAGACCTCCTGGTGGAAGGTCGCGCAATGCGGACAGGTCACGGAAGCGTACTCGACCACCGTGATCGGCGCGTCGGGACTGCCGACCGCCATGTCGGACAAGGCGCCTTCGCCGCTCTTTTCCACGGCAGCCTCACCGGCGGGAGCAGCGGAGGATTCAGAGTTCGCACCGCCGCAGGAAGCCAGCAGCATAGCCGCCGCGCCGGCGACGCCAGCCGCCAGAAGGCGCGAAGAGAAAATGGAAGTCACGGACATCAGGCGACACCTTTCGATAGGACTACATTTGCGCGCAACCGCGCGACACGGAATTTCCTGCAAAATCGCCGATGGCGGCCCCAACCGCAAGCCCCGAAACGGCTTATTTGTCGGTGTCGCGGCGGCGAATCGCGGCGCGAAATGAGGCCAGAGCCGCCCCTAACTCGCCCTCGGCGGGAGGCTGGCGGTCGGCAGCGGGCGCGGCTTTGCCCGATTGCGGGCTTCGGCCCGTCTGGATGATAGCGATGCGCTCAACCACGCCCGGCCCCAGAAAGGCGTTGAGCCGCGCGATCAGCCCGTCCTGCTGCATTTGGACTTCCGCCGCGGCGGCGCCGTTTTGAACATAGAGCTCGAGCGTCCGCCCGCGCCCATGGCCGGTCATCCGTCCGGGCCGGGCAAGCGCGGCGATCCTGTCGCCCGCCAGCGCTCCCCAGCGTTCCGCCAGGGCCGGGTCGATAAATCGGGTGCGCTTGGCGAGGTCCGAAAACACAGAGGCTCCTGCACGCGCGATGGCGGGTGCGGCGGATCTCGCTGGACGTGTGTGCCGGGGTCGTTGCATGGCGGTTCCGAAAGTGCGGCCTTTGCCGTGAGCGTCGTCTCACTTTAACACTGCCGCCATGGCGGGTGATACAGCAATCACGAAAAAGAACTCCACAGGCGTGCGCGCACTGCTGCGCTGGTACGACAAACATGCGCGCAACCTGCCATGGCGCACGGGGCCAAAGGAGCGAAAAGACGGTGAACGGCCCGATCCATATGCTGTGTGGCTATCCGAAATCATGTTGCAGCAAACGACGGTCGCAACCGTCGGCCCGCGCTACGCCGGATTTCTGACGCGCTGGCCGGACGTAAAGGCGATGGCTGCGGCGCCGGTCGACGACATTCTCGGACAATGGGCGGGACTCGGCTATTACGCCCGCGCGCGCAATCTGCACAAATGCGCTGTAGTCGTCGCCAATGACTATGACGGCGCTTTTCCGGATACGGAGGAAGGCTTGCGCGCCCTGCCTGGCATTGGCGACTACACCGCCGCCGCCATTGCGGCCATCGCTTTCAATCGCCGTGCAATTGTCGTTGACGGGAATATTGAGCGCGTTGTTTCACGGCTCTACGAGATCACAACGCCCCTGCCCTCCGCAAAACAGGAGATCAAGGCGCGGCTTGATGAGTTCTGGCCAGAAAAACGATCGGGCGATTTCGCGCAGGCGCTGATGGATCTGGGCGCCGGAATCTGCCGCCCGAAAGCGCCGATGTGTCTCCTCTGCCCGATTTCAGAAAGCTGCGCGGCGCAAAAGGCGGGAACTCAGGAAAAGTATCCTGTGAAGGCCGCCAAAAAGCCAAAACCAAATCGAGTCGGCGCGGTCTTTGCGCTCATCAACGCAAAGGGCGAGATGTTATTCGAGCGGCGGCCCGAAAAAGGCCTGCTCGGCGGCATGCTCGGCCTGCCGGGGACGGAATGGAAAGAGAAGTTGAGCAGCGATGTCCTCGTGGCGGCGCCCGCCATCTCCAATTGGAAAAAAGCAGGCGAAGCGACGCATACGTTCACGCATTTTCATTTGTCGCTGGATATCTATGCGGGCGTTGCGCCGAAGGGATTTCGCAAGGCGTCAGGTCAACAGTGGATCAAGCCGGAAAACGCGCGCGTGCCAACCGTGATGAAGAAAGCCATTGGGGTGGCGACAGCAGATGAGTAAACTTGATCATATGCACCATAAGACATTTGCCCGCCCCACAAACGTCAATGGCGACGCCGTGCTCAACTTCTGGTTTGTGGAATCGAAACCCTATCAATGGTTCCGCCGCGATAACGCCTTCGACACAGCGATCAAGACGCGGTTCGGCGCGCTGCATTGCGCCGCCAGCGAACGACGTCTCGAAGTCTGGCGCGCGCATCCGGTTTACTCGCTGTCGCTGATCATCCTGCTCGATCAGTTTTCAAGAAACCTCTATCGCGACACCCCGCGCGCCTTTGCGCAGGACGATCACGCGCTTGATGCTGCGCGCGAGGCGATCCGCCGCCGCTTCGATCAGCGTGTGGACGCAAAACGCCGGGCGTTTTTCTACATGCCGTTCATGCATGCGGAACATTTGAGCGTGCAGGAAGAATGCGTCGAACTGTTCAAGGCGCGGCTGCCGACGACGATGAATGTACCGTTTGCGATTGAACATCGCGACATCATCAGGCGCTTCGGGCGCTTTCCGCACCGGAATAAGGTGTTTGAACGGAAGTCTACGCCGGAAGAAATTGCGTTCCTGAAGGCCGGCGGATTTAACCCCTGACCGTTAACCCCACACCTGCCCGATTTGAGAGTACGCGACGCCGCCATCCACGGCGAGCGTATCACCGACAACATAATCGCCGGCGCGCGAGGCGAGGAATACCGCCGTGCCAGCCATGTCGCTGTCGCGGCCGATGCGTTTCGCCGGAATCATTTTGCCGACGGCGTCTTCCGCGTCACGGGCCGCACGATTCATGTCCGACGCAAAGGCGCCCGGAGCGATGCCGGAGACGCAGATATTGTCCTCGATCAGCCGCGCCGCCATCCGCCGCGTCAGATGAATGACCGCCGCTTTCGACGCCTGATAAGCATAGGTCTCCCAAGGATTGACCCTGATGCCGTCGATGGAAGCGATGTTGATCACCTTGCCTGGGCGGTCGGCGTGTGCGGCTTCTTTCATCAGACCGTAGACCTTTTGCGTCATGAAGAAGAGCGACTTTACATTGAGGTCCATGGTCTTGTCCCAACCGCTCTCGGGATAGTCCTCAAACTCCGAACCCCAGGCGGCGCCCGCATTATTCACCAGAATATCAAGCTTCTTTTCATGGGTGGCGAGTTCGCCAGCCAGCGCCACACATCCGGCGACGCTCGACAGATCATGCGGCAGCGACACGCATTTGCCATATTGCGAGAGTTCTTCGGCTGTCTGATCGCACGCAGGCGCTTTTCTCGCGGTGATATAGACCGTCGCGCCCTGTTCAAGAAACCCTTGCGCGATCATCTTGCCGATCCCGCGCGAGCCGCCCGTCACCAGCGCAACGCGCCCTTCAAGCGAGAATAGATCTTTCATCATCGGTTCGGCTCCTTATTGCGGCGGGTAATACCAGAATCGTTTCACCTTGCCGTCAATGATTTCATACACAACAACCGACGCTTGGCTCTTGCGCTCGCCGCCCTCTTCCCAGACAGGACGCTCGATCGCGGTGACAAAATTGCCGTTGACCGCAATGCTTTCAAGGCTCGATTTTACCGTAGGATAGGCTTCGAAATAGGCGACGAGTTCTGTGTGCAACTGCGCCGCAGACGACGTGACGACGCTTGCCTGCTGGCCTGACAGTTCGATCCATGTCACGTCCGAGTGCCAGTAGTCATGCATCTTGTCTGCGTCATGGGCGTTGAAAGCAGCCATTAAGCCATTCACGACGCCAACATTGTCGCCCGCGGCCGGCGGCGGCGCCGTACGTTCCGCATCGGGGGCGCAGGCGGCGACAACAAACACAGCGATCAGGCCAAGCAACAATGCACGCATGGTGTTTTCCCTACTCCGCCCCGAACTTTTCCCGCCAGGCCTCGACCTGTTCGTCCTCGATCTTTGCAAACAATACGTCCGGCAAGTCGAACTTTTCACCGCCCTTGAAGCGCGATAGCGCTTCGCCCGCCGATGACGGCCAGCGCGAGCCCGTTTCCGGATCGAGACCGAAAATAGCGAACATTTTGTCGGATGTGAACGGGATCACCGGCCGCGACAAGGTCGCAAACAGGGCGATCAGGTTGAACGCACAGCGCACTGAAGCGGCGGCGCGGTCTTTGTCTTCCTTGATCGCGGTCCAGGGCGCAGCGATTTGCAGATATTCATTACCCGCAACCCATATGCCGCGAAGATCGGCAAACGCCTTTCGGAACTCCATCTGTTCGAGATTGTCCGTGTAGGATTTAATCTTGGCGCCCAGGTCTTTTTCAAGCGCGGCCTCCGCATCGCCATACTGGCCCTCTGCTGGAATCGCATCGCCAAACCGCGCATTGCAGAACCGTGTGATCCGGTTGACGAAATTGCCGAGGACATCAGCAAGATCCTTGTTCACCACACCGGCGAAATGTTCGAGCGTGAATGAGGCGTCATCGGACTCCGGCGCATTCGCCATCAAATGCCAGCGCCAGTAATCGGCGGGCAGCAGCTCCAGCGCCTGATCCATGAAGATGCCGCGCCCCTGGCTGGTTGAAAACTTGCCGCCATACCAGGTCAGCCAGTTCAGCGATTTCAGCGCATCGACAGTTTTCCAAGGCTCTTCGGAACCGAGGATGGTCGCCGGAAAACTCACCGTGTGGAAGGCGACATTATCCTTGCCCATGAACTGCACATAGGAAACGTCTTCGGCGCCTTTGTCGGTGCGCCACCAGCTTTGCCAGTCACCGCCGGATTTCAGCGACCATTCTTCGGTCGCGGCGATGTATTCGATCGGCGCGTCGAACCAGACATAGAAAACCTTGTTCTCAAATC
>CAZAOB010000104.1:0-3934 GCA_964486635.1 uncultured Caulobacterales bacterium
AAGGCTGCTGACGTAATCTCGATGCCTACGACGTTTTCCGCAAAGAGATATGGCTGATACGCGCCAGTGACGATAACGACCAGCGCCGTGATGGTGCAGACGACAATCGTGTCAATAAACGGCTCAAGCAGCGCCACGTAGCCTTCGGTGAGCGGCTCATTGGTTTTCACCGCAGAGTGAGCGATGGCGGCCGATCCGACGCCAGCCTCATTGGAATAGGTTGCGCGGCGGATGCCGTTTATCAGCGCGCCGACAAATCCGCCGCCCGCGGCGTCGAGGCCGAAAGCGCTGTTAAAGATCGTCGCAAAAGCGTCGGGGAGCGCTGTGACATTCATCGCAAGGATGATCAGCGCCGCGCCGATATAGACGGCACCCATCATCGGCACGAGAATGCCCGTCACCTTGCCGATACGTTTGATGCCGCCGAGGATGACGATGGCGACGCCGGTTGACATGATGACGCCAAAAATGACTGGAATGTTCCAACCGGTGACGTTTGCAAATTGCGCATGAGACTGATTGACCTGGAACACGCTGATCGAAGCGCCGATCGCCATTACCGCAAAGAAAATCGCTGCGGCCTTGCCGACGGTCTTCATGTTGAGTCGGTTGAAGACTTCTTCGATGTAGTACATCGGACCGCCCAGCGTTGAACCGTCAGGACGCACCTTTCGGTATTTCACCGCGAGCGCGCATTCGGCGAATTTCGACGACATGCCGAAAAAGCCGGCGACGATCATCCAGAACACGGCGCCGGGCCCGCCGATCGCGATTGCGACAGGAACTGACGCGATATTGCCGAGGCCAACCGTGCCCGAAAGGGCCGATGACAAAGCCTGCCAGTGGGAAATTTCACCGTGGGCGCCGTCGTGATCACGCGGATTGATGATCAATCCCCAGGCGTGACGAAACCCGCGCAGATTGATGAAGCCGAGCGAGATCGTGAGGATCAGCGCCGCCGCCATCAGCCAGATCACCACGAGCGGCAGGGCGACGCCAAAAAAATCGACGGAATAAAAAATGATCGAGGAAACGAAATCGCTGACGGGCGTCAGCGCGTTATCGATGCGCTCGGCAAGGCTGGGGGCGTCGGCCATGAAACATCCTTTTCGGGCCGAAGCGCCCTTATGTCTGAGCGCGACACTTTAGCAGCGTCATTCGCGATGTCACTTGCGCAATATTCAGAGCCCCGCCAGCGCATGCTCCAGGTCGCGTTTAAGATCGCCAAAGTCTTCAACGCCCACGGACAAACGCACCAGTGAATCGTCAAGCCCCATTTCAGCACGGCGTTCCGGCGGAATAGAGGCGTGGGTCATAATCCCGGGATGTTCGATCAAGCTTTCAACGCCGCCGAGTGATTCCGCCAGCGTAAAAAGCTCGACGCGCTCAAGAAATGTCTTGGCCGCATCGAGGCCGCCTTTGACGAAAATTGTCACCATGCCGCCAAAGGCGTCCATCTGGCGTTTAGCGACTTCGTGGCCGGGATGTGATTTGAGGCCCGGATAAGTGACGCGTGCGATAGCAGGATGCGCTTCAAGCCATTCGGCCAGCGCCATCGCATTGGACGATGACCGCTCCAGCCGCAGCGCCAGCGTTTTCAATCCGCGCAGGGCGAGGAACGAATCGAACGGGCCTTGTATTCCGCCCACGGAGTTTTGCAGGAAGGCAAGCCGGTCTCCGATATCCTTGTCGTTGACGACGAGGACGCCGCCAATGACGTCGCTATGCCCGCCGAGATATTTCGTCGCCGAATGCATGACGATGTCGGCGCCGTGATCGAGCGGGCGCTGGCAATAGGGCGAGGCGAAGGTGTTGTCGCAACCGACCATGACGCCGTGTTTTTTGGCGATCTTGGCGATGGCTTCGATATCGACGATCTTCAGCATCGGATTTGTCGGCGTTTCCAGCCAGACGAGCTTTGTCTCCGGCTTGATTGCCGCTTCGAATTTTGCAGGGTCGGTCAGATCGACATAATCGAACGAAAGGTTTGCGGACGCGCGACGCACGCGCTCGAACAAGCGGAACGTGCCGCCGTAAACATCGTCCATGGCGATGACGTTGCTTCCCGCGGGGAAAAGCTCGAGCATGGTTGCAATCGCCGCCATGCCGGAGGCGAAAGCAAATCCGCGCGAGCCGTTTTCGAGATCGGCGATACAGCGCTCATAGGCGAAGCGCGTTGGGTTGGCGCCGCGCGCATAGACGAAACCCTTGTGAACGCCGGGACTTTCCTGCGCGTATGTCGATGTCTGATAAATTGGCTGCATGACCGCGCCGGTGACTGGATCATGCTCCTGACCGGCATGGATGACGCGCGTGGCGAATGCTGGGCGGTTTTTGCCGTCGTACTTCATTGTATGCCTCTCAAGCTTGTTGAGACCGGCTTAACCCGCGCGCTGGAGGCGGACAAGGGCCTCATCGAGCGCCTGAAGAAAGCGTGATCTGTCAGCCTTTTGGAACGGCGCCGGGCCGCCGGAAATCTCGCCGACTCCGGCGCGCAAGTCCGCCATCAGCGCGCGGGCGGCGACGGCCGAACCGATGGAATCCGCTGTGAAGGGTTCGCCCTTGGGGCTGAGCACGACGGCGTCTTTTTTCAGACAGCGTTCGGCGAGCAGAATGTCGGCGGTGACGACGATGGCGCGCGGATGCGCATGGTCGGCGACATGATCATCGGCGGCGTCATAGTGATCGTTGACCGTGACGCGTTTGATCAGCTCGTGTCGCGGCACGCGGATCGGTTGGTTCGACACAACCGTCACCGGCGTTTCATAGCGAAACGCGACTTTGTAAATTTCTTCCTTCACCGGACAGGCGTCAGCATCGATGAGGATTTCGATAGCGCTGCTCAAGCCTTGAGCACCTTATCCTGAACGTCTTTCGACCAGCCGACGAAAACCTGTGTCGGGCCGTTCTCGATGATCGGGCGTTTCATCAGGGTCGGATTGGCGGCCATCAACGCCAGCGCCTTCTTCTCCGTGATGCCTGCTTTGTCGGCATCGGGAAGGTTGCGCCAGGTGGTCGATGATTTGTTGAGCAGCTTGTCGGTCCCGACAGCGCTCGCCCAGCGGCCGATCTGGGCTTTGGTCGGCGGCTCCTCGCGCACGTCGTGAAACGCATAGCGCACATCGGCGCCGTCCAGCGCCTTGCGCGCTTTCTTGCAGGTGTCGCAGTTTTTAAGACCGTAGAGGTTCATCACGAATGAGACTCGATGATGACAACGGGTTTAGCACCGTCCAACTCTTTGATGACTACGAACGATTCGACGCTCATTAGAATGCTAACAATGCGCGGGTCAGATGACTCGTTATGTAGACGGCCAGTCAAGGTAAAAAAGTTTCCGAGCGCGTCACCGTTCGGGCCTCTCGAAGAGAACACGACCGTGACTCGTTGTATATTTCTAACAGTTTTTTTGTTGGTGCGTTTTATGCTTGCGGGATTGCCTTCAATTGTAATGGGCTCATCCAAAAGTAAAACATGGTTTGTACTACCATCGCTTATCAATTGAACTAGCTGCCCAGTGATGGATGTTCGTGGGTTATCGAATTCAACCGAATTCTCTGCGGTTGCGCTTGAGAAAATTATAGTCGAAACAATAAAAAACGCCGCACAAAGGCTTTTGATCACGTGAGTCATCAAGCCACCTGCAATCTCAGATAATTCAACAGATCCGTCCGTGTGATCAGACCTTCGAACTTGCCGTCTTTCAAGACGACCGCCACATGGCCCTTGGCGAAGATCGGCAGCAGCGACTGCATGTCCTGCTTCGCGTCGACGGTTTCGACGCGATAGGTCATGGCGGATTTCACCGGGTCCCTGAACTTGTCGCGGTTGCGGACGATCGAGAAGAGTAAGTCTTCCTCGTCGAGGAGGCCCGCGACGGTTCCGTCGTCTTCAAGAACCGGGAATACCGGTTCTTTTGGCTGGCTGCAGCTTTTTC
>CAZAOB010000104.1:3944-7603 GCA_964486635.1 uncultured Caulobacterales bacterium
GTTTCCACGCGATAGGTCATGGCGGATTTCACCGGATCGCGGAACTTGTCGCGATTTCGCACCACGGCGAACAGCAAATCTTCTTCGTCGAGCAGGCCGGAGACGTCGCCGTCATCATCAAGCACCGGAAGCTGTGAGATGTCATAGAGCTTCATCTTTCCGTAGGCCGACATCATGGTGTCGTCGGGTTTCACGGTCACGGTCGCGCGTTCCGAATGGCGGCGGGTGATCAGGTCGGTGAGGTCGTCGCGCGGCGGACGCTTCAAAAAGCCCTGATCATACATCCAGTAATCGTTGAACATCTTGGAGAGATATTTGTCGCCCCGGTCGCAGACGAAAGCGACGACGCGTTTTTTCTCGGTCTGCTCGCGGCAATATTTCAGCGCCGCCGCGAGGATCGTTCCCGAAGATGACCCTGCGAGAATACCTTCTTTCTTCAAGAGATCTCGCGCCGCCTCAAAACTTTCCTTGTCGGTGATGTCATAGGCTTTTTTCACATGGGAAAGATCAGCGATGTCGGGAATGAAATCCTCGCCAATGCCTTCCACCAGCCACGAGCCGAGCTCATTTGGAATCGAGCCCGTGTTTACATAGTCGGTGAGGATCGAGCCTTTCGGGTCTGCAAGGATGATGTCGGTCTTCGGCGACTTCTCCTTGAAGAAGCGCGAGAGGCCAGTGATCGTGCCCGCAGAACCGACACCCGCGACGATGGCGTCCACATCATCGTCCATCTGGCCGAGAATTTCGGGACCGGTGGATGTTTCGTGCGCATTCGGATTGGCGGCGTTGCCGAACTGGTTGACGTAAAAGGCGCCTGTTTCTTCGGCGATGCGTTCGGCCATGTCCTGATAATAATCGGGATGGCCCTTGCCCACATCGGAGCGTGTCAGGCGCACATCGGCGCCGAGCGCTTTTAGGTGGAAGATTTTTTCCTGCGCCATTTTATCGGGCACGACGATGATCGTCTTGTAGCCCTTTTGTGCGGCGACGAGCGCCAGCGCGAGACCGGTATTGCCGGCGGTCGCTTCGATGATCGTGCCGCCGGGTTTCAGTTTGCCCTCGCGTTCCGCCGCCTCGATCATGGCGACGCCGATGCGATCCTTGATCGAGCCGCCGGGATTGGCCGCTTCCAGCTTCAGATAGAGCTCGCACTTGCCCGTATCGAGGCGCGAGATTTTGACCATGGGGGTCTTGCCGATGCCCTCGAGCACATTGTCGTAAACCGGGCCAAAGGGCGTTTCGCGCATGTCAGTATTCCTTGAAATGAGTTGAGCCGGACTTACCCCAAAGCGGCGCAGGCGGGCAAGGCGAGAGGCAACGCCGAGAGCTATCTTGCGAGGGATTTCCTTTTATTGGCGCGCTTCAGATCGCGGATAAAAAAGCGCGCCGGGTGCAGCGCCTGCATGATTGTGCTGTCAGTCGCCGCGCCAGAAAGCTCGGCGGCGATCAGCGCCGCCGCATATGGCGCGGTGACAAGGCCACGCGAACCCAGCCCCGACAAAACGAAGAGGCCGGGGCGCATCTCGCCTTGCGGATAGTCATGCTGCTTGCCCGTGCGAAGGCCGTCATAGGCGCCGCTGTAAAAACCCCAGTCAGGCAGCGGCCCGGCCACCGGCAGGCGGTCCGGGGTGGTACAGCGGATCGCCGCGCGCGGGCGCGATTGCTCGGGGTCGAGCGTTGCGGCGAAGTCGGGCATGGTGCGCGCCACGGCTGCGATGTTCGAATGCGTCGCCTCTGCGCTGAACCGAGCCTCGGCGCCGATGGCGATTGGCGCATAGGTGGCGCCGATGATGGCGCCGCCATTTGGAGCCGGCGCCGCGTAGGGCCCGAATGCGTGTGCGTGTTCCGGCGGCGTTGCACCCGGGAACCAGTCGATCTGTCCGGCTGAGCCACTGAGCGGCAGGGTGCGCGCTTGACCCAGCCGCAATGCGTCTAACCCATTGGCGACAATGACGGCGTCAAAACCGGCGCGGGATTGCGCGGTAACCACTTGCCACCCAGCTTCGGTTTGATCGAGGCGGGTCACGCGCTCGTTGATGAATGTCGTGTCAGCCAGCAGCGCGCGTACGAAAGCAGTTGGGTCAACCACGCCAGCATGCGGGAAGAAGAGCCCCTCTTCACGCCGTTCGATCCCACCGTTTGGCAAGGCGCGCTGAGTGACGAGCTTTTCGTGACGCACCTGTTCCTTGTCGTTTGTTGCGTGGTGAAACACGCCGCATGGATTGAAAATTTCCGCTCCAAATTCTGACAGAAGCTGCGCCGTATGCAGATAGGCGTTGGCGTGAAAGGCGCCTGCCGGCGTGTCGCCCACATCGAGGCGCGGCATGACGAGGCCCGCAGGATTTCCAGACGCTCCCGAAGCCGGCGCGGTTGCTTCGTATACGGTCGGCTTGAATCCCGATTGCCGCAGAGACTGGGCAAGGCTTGCACCCGCAATGCCCGCGCCAACAATTGCGACAGTTGCACCATCCGGCAATCGCGTTCCGGCTGTCAGCCATGGCGCGCGCGTGGTTGCGCGCGGTGGGTTTTCGATTTGACCGGCGAGCATTTCCTTTTTGCGGCCAAAACCGGGGCGCTTTTCCCAGGAGAAACCAGCATTTTCCAGCGCCTTGCGAACGCCGCCCGCTACGGTGAATGTTGAGAACGTGGCGCCCGATTTGGAAAGCCGCGCGAGCTCAGAAAAGATTTCCGGTGTCCACATGGCGGGGTTTTTTGCCGGCGAGAACCCATCGAGAAACCAGGCGTCGACCTGCGCTTCCGTTCGCGCCAGCCCGTCCCGCGCTTCGCCATAAAAAAGCGTCAGAGACACATCGCCAAAATCAAGATGGTGCAATCCGGGATGCGGGGGCGGCATTTTTGTGCGTAGCTGCGCCGACAATGCACTCAGTTCCGGCCACGCTTGATGCGCGCGGGCCAGCTGTTCGGCCGCAATGGGAAAACCTTCGACTGAAAAGAAATGGAGTTTGGCGCCAGAGGGCTTGTCTGCGGCGCGCCACATATCCCAGGCGCACAGGAAGTTCAGCCCGGTGCCAAATCCGAGTTCGCCAATGTGAAATCGTAGCGAGTTGAACCGGGCTGGAAGGTCATTGCCGGCAAGGAAAACATGCGCAGTTTCCGCTGCGCCGTCGCCGGAGAAATAAACATCGTCGAACAAAACAGAACGGGGCGCGTCCCGGTTCTCCGGGAGCGCGCCCCAATCCAGCTCTGCTTCATCGATTCCGCCGCCGCTCATGGGGGCAAGGCTTAGCCGATCAGCAGTGAAAAGTCTTGGCGGTTAGGCTTTCGCCGGAAACGCAAAGAACTTTTCGAACATTTTGGAGTTTGCGAAAGGCATTTCCGCCGGCGTCATGACGTCGCGCGCAGCTTCTGCAGCGGCTTCAGTCAGTTCGCGGGTGCGTTCCATGCGTGTCTCAAACATGTTGGTCCAGAAAGACTGTTGAACGCTCAGCGCGTCAGCAAAGGTTTTCGCCTTGCCGAGGTCGGAAGCAAATTGAACCGTCGAACTGACGTCTTCCTGAGCGGCTTCCATCAGGCGGGCATTGTGCTTCACGGCGCGATCTTGAGCGGCTTTAAGGCGAGCCTGCGCTGTTTCAGCGAATTCTTCGCTCTGCGCGCGGACATCGTCAAAATTGCCGGAAAACGACGACATCATCGTTTCA
>CAZAOB010000105.1:0-7576 GCA_964486635.1 uncultured Caulobacterales bacterium
GCGCGCCGCAATCCGGACCGACAGGTAACGGCAGGCCTACCGCCTCTCATATCCGGACTGCTGAGCAGTATACGGCCGCCAGAAAAGTGGTGGACAGTTATCCACCATGTTTTTTTCCGTGGTATCATGAACGGCGCCCGCCTGTTTGGCGGCGCGTTTTCCCTTGCAAATGCTGGTTTGCAGCCGCTCGGGTTGACCGCGAGGGCTGGTTTTGCGAGACCCTTCATCGAGTTTGGCGTGCGTTTCGCCGCGCCGTTTCCGGGCCCCGATCACGGGATTTCGCGCATCATGGCGCGCCCAACACCGCCGCAACGCCGGCAAGACCAAAGGACTTCACATGACTGCTGCAAAGACAGGCGACACTGTCGTCATCGATTATTCCGTACGCACCAATGATGGACGCGTCGTCGGCGGAACGGCGCAGGCCGGCCCGCAAACCCTGACCATCGGCAAGGCTGAAATTTTTCCGGAAGTCGAAGCAGCGCTTGCCGGCATGGAAGTGGGCGCCGAAAAAGCGGTGATCGTGCCGTCAGACAAAGCCTTCGGCCCGCGCCGTGAGGAAATGGTTGTGCAAATTCCGCTGACGCAATTGCCGGCTAATCAGCCGCCGCAGCCGGGCATGCAGCTTTCCGCAAAAGCTCAGGACGGCTCGACAGTCAATCTGACCATCGTCGATGTGGGCGAAACGGCCGTCACGGCCGATGGCAACCATCCGCTCGCGGGACAGGATCTGCATTTCGGCGTTACGCTGGTGGAGATCAAGCAGGCGGCATAGGCCGGCAAAATCATCTAAGAGTTCAAGCGGCGCGGGAGAATTCCGCGCCGTTTATTTATTGGAAAGGCGCTTTTTGACGAGCGCGCCAATCGAGCAATCCGCATACCCCTTTTGTACGCGTTGGCTCAGCGTCCAGGCATCCTGTTCAGAGTAGCCTCTATTGGCGAACCAGCGATAGAAGTCAGCGTCAATGGCGGGGTAATCGCGCAGATAAGCGACATGCACTGCGTCGTGGCGGCTCGGCATTTCCACGGACCGGGCGTAGCAGGCGGCGCGCATATAGTCGCGGCTGCGCAGCACCGGCATCTTCATTTCCTTCTTGTAGCCTTCAACCAGCGCGTCCGCCACGGCGCGTTCCCGGTCTGTCAGCTCAAAACTGTCGAGTTTGTCGGCTTCCATCTGCTCCAGATTGGCGTCGCATGCGGCGAGCAGGACGAGCGTTCCGATAGCGGCGATCATCTTTGAATACATGGCGATTACTCCCGTTCGGAAAGGGCTACGGGCGGCAGTATGGCGGCTACGGATTGATATTCTCTCGAAAAAGAAGGTTAAAACTGCAGTAAAATCAGCGGCGTAAATGGTCGCCATCCAATCATCCCGCGAGCGCCCGCCTTTGGTCACATTCGACCTCCATCAGCCGCCCCGTTGCGTTGCAAGGTGAAGGAATGAAGACAGGGGCGAATTCATGTCAATCAACGTGGCTGGGGCCATATTGCTGTTAGCGAGCGCGCAAATGGGCGCGCCGGTCGAACCGATCAACGCTGGTGAGCATCAGTATTCCAAAGAATCATTCATGTCGGGCGCCGGAGGCAAGGCGCTTTATTTGTTGGCGAGCGGCGTCGCGGCGGCCGGCGCCTATCGGATGAGCGACGAAACGCTGGAGTACTATCCTCTTCAGGCGAACTTCCGTGCTGGCGGGCGCAGCCTCGGCGATGTGCTGTCTATGCATCGTGGCGGCATGCGTTTCAGCTTTAGCGCTGTTCGTCCCGCCAAGATGAAAACATTCTCGGAAATGCCAGACTATCGCGAGGAAGCGCGCAACATGGCCAAGGCTATGCCCGGCTATCCGCAACCGGCGCGCATCGTGATCGGCGTGCGGGTGAGTTACTGACGGACCCACGCGGCGCTTGTCTTCGCGCCGGGCTTTTTGATGCGCGTTCCGGCGTGGAATTTTCGCCGAACCCGCCTATAGTCGGTTCATGACAACACAATCACGACGCAACTATCTCTTCATCTCTCTCGACGGCCTGCATGTGGACTGCGCCTGGCGCATCGCCCGCGAAGGTCACGAGGTGCGCTATTACATCGAGAACAAGGCCGAGGCCGATATCGGCGATGGCTTTGTGCCGAAGGTCGACGCGTGGGAGCCTCATGTGGAGTGGGCCGACGTCATCGTCTTTGATGATGTGCTGGGGCAGGGCGAAAAGGCGGCGGCGTTGCGCGCCCGGGGAAAGTTCGTCATCGGCGGCACAGCCTATACGGACCGGCTCGAGGATGACCGCTCCTTCGGCCAGGACGAGCTTAAAAAGGCCGGCGTCGCCATTCTTCCGTACCGGGAGTTTGATGATTTCGACGCCGCCATCGCGCATGTCAAATCCAATCCGCGCCGTTAT
This sequence comes from uncultured Caulobacterales bacterium, assembly GCA_964486635.1. GTDB lineage: Bacteria > Pseudomonadota > Alphaproteobacteria > Caulobacterales > Parvularculaceae > Hyphococcus. Next base: position 2,389 of record CAZAOB010000105.1, read on the forward strand.
GTGATCAAGCCGTCAGGCGAGGCGCAGAACATCAAGCGGTTGTTGTTTGTCGGCATGGAGGAAGACGGCTCCGACGTCGTGCGCGTGCTTGAGGCGTATAAGCGCGTCTGGTCCGACACCATCAAGATTTTCCAGCTTCAAAACCGCGTCACCGGCGTGGAGGTCGCGGTGGGCGGCTTTTTCAACGGCCGCGAATTCATGGAGCCGCTCAACATCAACTTCGAACACAAGAAATTGCTGCCCGGCAATGTCGGTCCCGCGACCGGCGAGATGGGCACATCGATGTTCTGGACGGGGCCGAACCGGCTCTATCGCGAAACGCTGGCCAAGATGGCGCCGCGCCTCGCCGAAGAGGGCTATGTCGGCTATATCGACGTCAACTGCATTGTGAACGGACAGGGAATTTACCCGCTCGAATTCACCGCGCGCTTCGGGTATCCGACGATCCAGATTCAATCGGACGGTCTCGGTATTCCGCTTGCGGACTTTTTCCACCAGATGGCGTCCGGCGGCGATCCGAAGTTCAAGGCCAAGAAGGGATTCCAGGTGGGCGTGCGCCTCGTCGTGCCGCCTTATCCGTTCAAGGACAAGGAAACGTTCGAAAGCTATTCGAAGAACGCGGCGATCGTTTTCAAGAAACCGGCGAACGAAGGCGTTCACATTCATGACGTCAAGCGCGTCAACAATGAATGGCTGGTGACGGGCGGCGCCGGCCTTGCGCTTGTCGTGTCGGGCCACGGCGCGACCATGAAGGAAGCGCAGAAACAGGCATACGGCCGCATCCAGAACATCCTCATTCCCAACATGTATTTCCGCGACGATATCGGCGAGCGCTGGTACGAGGATTCCGACCGGCTTCACACTTGGGGCTATCTTCGGGAGAGTTGATCCGGTGGTCAGGGTTTCGGGTGACGGCGCAGGGATTGTCAGCGTCCGCTCGCTCCGCTATGTGCAGCGCCTTTCCAACCAATGGAGGACGCCATGAAAAACCATCGCGACATCGAAAACCTCCCTTGCTTTCGAGCGTTCGTCTAAGCGACGAAAAGGGTTCCCCTCAGAAACCAGCGTCAAACGCGGTCTTCGCACCATCAAGGGCGGAGAGGTTGAGCTTTTGGAAAAGCTCGGCCGCAAGGATTTGTGCCCGTGCAGAAGTGGACGCAGATTTCAAGAAATGCTGCCTCAAGTCGGGCCGCTATGACGGCGCGAATCGTGGAGAGTATTTTTAGGTGATCCGTAGTGATCCGTAGGGCGGGTTAGCGCAGCGTAACCCGCCGCTGCGTCCGTAGGGGATTGGTCTAATACAAAACGGCGTTCCGTGTGAAAACGGGGGCCGCTTTTTGTTAGTCAAGGAATGACTTTACTTCTTGGAATAGTGGCCTTGCTTCATATGCGTGTGGATGTGCAAAAGAAAACAAGGCTCCCCGCACAGCATCTTCATTACAAATGCGTTCATTCTTGTTTCGCATGCGGGCATACGCTCCAATTGCTGCGATCAGGTCAGGTCCACGAAATGCAAAATGAGCACTAGGTCGAAACCTTCCGAAGTCAGTTTCCGTTGCTTTACGAAGAATCGCTTTCTTGGAGAATAACCCATGCTTACTCAATACCGCACTTAAATATGCCTCGGTGCAAAGCTCCAGATTTCCGTCAATGAGCTCAAAATGTCGTTGGCGCAATTCGGCATTGCTGCCTATTCCCAGTTCCATACAATTCTTTCGAAGGCAGTATAGTTTACATGCTGCTTCGTAAATGGATGATAATTGGTCTGAATTCACCTGTAGTTGGAAATAGGACTCCAGAAATTGAGCCAAATCATCTGGCTCGACTATGTCGCCCTCAATACATGCGGATGCGGTTAATTTCAGAAATTGATCTTGAGCAGTTGAAGATTCTCCGAATATTTCCAAATCTTTATCAGCAATTGATAGTATTTGCGCCTTTCCGTTGGAGCTCTCGCGAATGAGTGACGCAGCTTTGATAACTCTACTGCGGTTTCCACCCAGCACTTGCGGAATCTCTATCATGCCAACTGGCAGAACTATGCAACTTCTGCTTTTAAGGTGCGTCAAAAATCTTTTTAGCAACGTGCGATCTTTGTCGCCCTCGACTATTATTGCTCTATATGAAGCGTCCAACTTTGCCGCGAGTAATAATTCATCAATGCGTCGACGCGGGATCATTGATCAGTAAGCGACGTAACAGACTCTTGGTGTGCCGCCAAAATTTCGAAAGAGTGCGTGGCGAGAAGAAATTGTAGATTTTTGTTGTTTGCACATTGTAGCATTGCGCTAACAATTTCTCGCTGCCATCGTATGTTTAGAGAAAGCTCTGGCTCGTCTATGATGAATAATCCAGTTGAGTCGCTAGCCAGAGTTGTAATCGCCAGCAAATACAGCATCTGTCTTTCACCTGAAGACAGCATATCCGGCGTAATCTGTGTTCCTTCGGAATTGCTGATCTCGATCTTGTCTATTCCGATTGAAAGCGACTTATGATTCAAGAAGTGGTTCGCTGTTTCTTCAAGCGTACTCAATGACTGGCGGACTTCAGAGAGAGCTTCCAATCTGGCTTCGATGACATCCAAATAGAGCGCCACAATTGATAGAATCTCGTTCGTCGGCTCAATGTCAGTTATAGTTTTCGCAAAATCAGGTAGGGATTGCTTGATCAGCCCGAATTTTTCGTAGGTTTTTGTTGTCTGATTCAGTGTGTTAATTCTTTTGATTAGTTCTGCCTTTGTTAAGTTCGCCGAAGCGCCCGTGTTCCATGTTTTGGAAAGTCGCTTTATGAGATGAAGGTAAATGCCATCGGCGGATTGAGATCCGATGTAACCCGCGCGTATTGTCTTGTCTCGTGAAAGACCGAGTAGAGCGAGTAAAATGGGCTCTAAATCCGCAGGGTGGTATAAGTCTATTTGGTCGTGAGATAAAAAATCTGCCTCAGGTTGTTGTCGAATTGAACGACTTGTTTGCGTTCGGCGACCAAGAAGTCTTTGGCTGATTGGTGACGAGAGAAAATCTGCTAGGCCAGAAATTCGCCGGTTGTCTGGCAGTAGCAGTACCTTGTAGTTCAATTGTTCCAAGTGTTTGTGCAGCGCCTCTGTAGCGGGGTTCTCTTCTCTAGTTACGCGACCAGGCTCAGCGGCTAATAATTCATATCTAGACTCAGTGGTTTCATTGTTGGTGCGAATACAAATTTCAAAGCTGCCGTCCACTGCTTCCGGGCGGGATGCAATCACGGTTGCGCAATCAAATTCCAAGCGGATTTCACGAAAGGCATATTTGGAGACTAAAGATTTGTAGCCCTTAGAGCCGGTGCTTGAAAGAATGCAGTATACCAGTCGAAGCAGTGAAGTCTTGCCGGTACCATTCTCACCATAAAGTAGCGTTAACTCCTGCAGTGTCCCATGCGCAGGGATGTTGTAGGTCAAATACCCAAATAGCTTTTCCACAAAGATGTGTTGCAGTTTCATATGCTAGGTATAGCACAGCATCTCACCTCACTGACAAGCCAGACACTCATCATAATCGGTCTTCGCCGCGGCGTTCATCATCGCAGCCATCGGGTCTGCCGGGGCATCTGAATCGTTCGCCGCCTTTGCGCCGTTCGCAAAGCCCGCGCGCTGGATCGATTTCGAGCGGCAATAGTAAAGCGACTTGCAGCCCTTCTCCCACGCCGACCAGTGCAGCATGTGCAGATCCCATTTGTCGATATCGCCGGGCAGGAACACGTTCACCGACTGGCCCTGACAGATGTAAGGCGTGCGGTCGGCGGCGAGTTCGATGACCCAGCGCTGGTCGAGTTCGAAGGCGGTCTTGAAGACGTCTTTTTCGTCCTGGGTCAGGCATTCAAGATGCTGGACCGAGCCTTCATGCTCGAGGATCGAGTGCCAGACTTCGTCCGTGTCGTGACCTTTTTCTTCCAGCAATTTTTTGAGCGCCACGTTTTTCACCGTGAACGAGCCCGACAGCGTCTTGTGGGTGAAGACATTGGCCGGGATCGGCTCGATGCAAGGCGAGCAGCCGCCGCAGATGATGGAGATCGAAGCGGTGGGCGCAATCGCCATTTTGTGGCTGAAACGCTGCTTGACGCCGCGCTCTTCCGCGTCGGGGCAGGCGCCGCGCTCTTCGGCGAGCGCAACAGAGGCCGCGTCCGCGCCCATGCGGATATGTTTGAACAGGCGCGTGTTCCACGACTTCGCCATGGCGCTCTCGAACGGAATGTTCATGGACTGCAGGAAGGAATGGAAGCCCATGAGCCCCAAGCCCACGGAACGCTCGCGCTTGGCGGAGTAAACGGCCTTCGCCATCGCGGGCGGCGCGCGGTCGATGAAATCCTGCAGCACATTGTCGAGGAAGCGCATGACGTCCTCGATGAATTGCGGCTCGTCCTTCCACTCCCAGTATTTCTCGGCGTTGATCGAGGAGAGGCAGCACACGGCGGTGCGGTCTTCGCCAAGGTGATCCTTGCCGGTGTGGAGCATGATCTCCGAGCAGAGATTGGACGTTGAAACCTTGAGGCCGAGATCGCGCTGGTGCTTGGCCATCTGGCGGTTCACCGTGTCGGAGAACAGGAGATACGGCTCGCCGGTCGCAAGGCGCACATCGAGGATCTTCTGCCACAATTTCCGTGCGCTGATCGTCCGCAACACTTCGCCGGTCTTGGGCGATTTGAGGCCGAACTCCGAGTCGTCGCGCACGGCGATCATGAATTCGTCGGTGATGTTGACGCCGTGATGGAGGTTCAGCGACTTGCGGTTGAAATCGCCCGACGGTTTGCGGATCTCGAGGAACTCCTCGATTTCCGGGTGGTGGACGTCAAGATAACAGGCGGCCGAACCGCGGCGCAGAGAGCCCTGGCTGATCGCCAGCGTCAGCGAGTCCATCACGCGGATGAACGGAATGATGCCCGAGGTCGCGCCGGCGTGCTTCACCTTCTCGCCGATGGAGCGGACATTGCCCCAATAGGTGCCGATGCCGCCGCCGTTTGAGGCGAGCGCGACGTTTTCATTCCAGGTCGAGACGATGTCGTCGAGGGAGTCGCCGACGCCGTTCAGAAAGCATGAGATCGGCAGGCCGCGATTGGCGCCGCCATTGGAGAGGACCGGCGTCGCCGGCATGAACCAGAGTTTCGAGATGTAGTCATAGATGCGCTGGGCGTGGTCGGCGTCGTCGCCATAGGTGCGCGC
>CAZAOB010000106.1:0-5836 GCA_964486635.1 uncultured Caulobacterales bacterium
CGTAGACGTCAAAGTCGTAACCCGAACCGCAGGCGTTCTTGCCGACGAGACCGGCCGCATAGGCTTCGTCAATCGCGGCCTGAAGGTTGTTGCGCTCGTCCACATATTCGCCGCGAATGTAGATGTAACAGGCATGAGCCTTCATGGCGAAGGACGCGATCAGGCAGCCCTCGATAAAGAGATGCGGATCATGGCGCATCATCTCGCGGTCTTTACAGGTGCCGGGCTCGGACTCGTCAGCGTTGACCACCAGATAATGCGGACGGTCTTTCACTTCCTTCGGCATGAACGACCATTTGAGGCCCGTCGGGAAGCCGGCGCCGCCGCGCCCGCGCAAGCCGGAGTCCTTAACCTGCTGGATGATCCAGTCCTCGCCCAGCGCCATCAGATCCTTGGTGCCGTTCCAGGCGCCACGCTTCTTCGCCGCTTCCAGCCGCCAGTCATGGAGGCCGTAGAGATTGGTGAATATCCGGTCTTTATCTTCGAGCATTTTACTTCTCTCTTGGCCCTGTCTGGGCGAGATCAATCTCAAATTGCGCACGGGCGTCGGCGCCCGCGACATCTTCCAACGCCTCAAGCAGCGCCGGCGTCGTGGCGATTTCTTCAGTCATATAGCCGTGGACGAATTGTGCAAAGACGTCGCGGCCCAACCGCTCCTCCAGCGCCGCCAGCGCCAGCGGGCCTTTACGATACTGGACCAAATACGGGCCCCGCTCCTGATACTCAGGGGTCCAGATAGGCGGCAAATCGCCCGCCTTATCAAGTTGCGCACGATAGCTATCAAGGAACCCCTCAAACACCTCTTCGCCCATCTCCTCGCGCACGGCCATCAGCGCAACGTAATCCGCGAAAGTTTCGTTTAGCCAGTTTTCGACTGTGTTCGCCGCCCCACGCATACTCCAGTAATGGGCAAGCTCGTGGCAGATGAACTGCATGAGTTTGCTTTGGTCACGGCCGGAGATTTGTGAAAGCGCGATCAGGGTCTTGCGCGAGTACCCGCTTTGCGCGCGATCATGAACGACAATTTTAGCTTCCGGCAGCGGATCGACATCGCCAAAACGGCCGTTCAGATAACCTGTGCAAGCTGCCGTGCTTTCGACCAGCTCGGGCATACCGTCAGGCGCCTCGCGCGTGTCATAGATCACGTAACCCGGCGCTTCGGTTTTCCGGAACTGACTAAGAAGCGTTACCGGAATATCGAGCCCCGGCGCCGTGCTGAAGCGCCAGCCGCCGTCAACATCAGGTTCGGACGAGCCGTTGGTCACGCCGGTCCACTCCCCGGGAACGACAATTCTAAAGTCGGCGGTCACTTGCTCGGTGAAGCGATCGTCAAACGGATGCCATAAGCTGTCGACCGTAAGCTCAACCTTGTCAGGCGAGATCGTGTTGATCAGATTTTCCATCGGCTCCGGCAGCAACTGCCCGCCATAGGAGATGTTGATCTTGCGATGGGAGCCGGACGCCGGTTTCAGCTGGATGACAATATTCCAGATTTGCTGATCAAATATTTCCGCTTCGACCAGTTCAAAACCCGTAACGTCCCCGTTGACCTCGACGCCATCGTAATTGTGGTTGAGCAGGTATGTGATGCTTTCCAGCTGCGGCTCGATCACGGTGATCGTCCAGTCCGCGGCAAGCGTTCCCGCTTGTGGATCGATTTCCACCGCACCCGTAAAGTGATTGTGGTCAAGCGTTGCAGCGGCTTCTTCCGCCGAAATCGGATCACTCGTATTTTGCGGTGAACAGGAGGCGGCGATCATCGCCGCCACGCAGCAAACCGCCGCACGCAGTGTCATTTGCAATGTCATTTGCCGTCGCCCTCGCCCGGATTCGCTTTGAGCTCCTCGCCATGTTCCCTGACCCAGCGCAAGGTTACGGGCGCAAAGCAAATAATCGTGCCCACAAGACCGCTAATTAGAAGTCCAGTATTATTGGTCTTAAGATAAATCCCGACGACCGCCATCAGCATGAGGCCTTCGATCATGGCGATATTCATGAGCCCTTTGATCGCTTCCTTGCGCTTGATGTCGTCCGGTGATTCCACGTGGCTTATTCCGCCGGCGCTTTCGGCGCAGAATTCGGAATCTCTTTCAGCGGCGCGGCGCGGCTGCCGTCATAAAGCGACGGATCGTTGAGCGTCGTGTTCTCGCCTTCCGGATCAGACGTGTGCCGGTTCGGATGCTGCGTGCCGGCTTTCACTTTCTCGCCGCGGCGAAGTTTGCCCAGCATGTCTTCGAGAATTTCCGGCGTCAGATCTTCGTAATAATGATCATTGTCCTTGGTCGAAATCTGGATCATCGGCGCATTGGCGCAAGCGCCGAGACATTCGACTTCGAGCCAGGAAAGTTTGCCGTCATCGCTGACATGGTTTTCTTCGCCGATGACGCGCTTGCAGACATCGCGCAATTCGTTCGAGCCGCGCAGCATGCACGGCGTTGTGCCGCAAAGCTGGACGAAATACTCGCCCACCGGCGCGAGGTTGAACATGGTGTAAAAGCTCGCGACCTCGTAGACGCGGATGTAAGGCATATCGAGCTGGCGGGCGATCGCCTCCATCATCGGGATCGTGCACCAGCCTTCCTGCTTCTGGCCGCGCCAGAGGAACGGGATCACGCAGGACGCCTGCCGGCCCTCCGGATATTTCTTGATCTGCGCGTCGCACCAGGCCTTGTTCTCACTCGTCCATTCAAAGGACTTCGGCTGGTCTTTCGCGGGGCGGCGGCTCGCCATGGGCGGATCTCCTGATCGGGTCGTCAACAAGTCTCAGCGGCGCGCCGGTGCCCCGGCGCTGTGGGTGCGACACATAACTGATTGGCCGCAAAACGAAAGGCCTGCAAAGGTCGCGGATGGCGCCACATATTGGCCTGTCGCGTTTTTTCTGACCCGCCGTTTTATTGGCCTTGCGGCGAGTCTGGCGCCATTTGACATATTCTGCTCCTTCCTTCTCTGGGCGCGACGTCTCGATGCCGGTTCTGATACCGAGCTGACGCGCCAATCCAACTTGTGAAGAAGTATAACCCGTCCCCGGAGATGGTGGATAACTCCCCACCAACACTGGGTTTTATGAAAGAATTCAACGGATTTGAGGTGTTTTTCGCGGGGCGGTTCGCGCTATTGGGGCGCCGCCAAGAGGCCGGTCAGTCGCCGATCCGCGTCCAGCGCATGGTGCGCGGGCAGATAAAGGCGAGGCACCCGGTCACCTCCAGATCGCCGCTGTCGAGGCGGTTCACCTTGACCCCGTACCAGACCATTTTTCCCTTCTCGAGGGACTCATCGACTGCGTTGATTTTGCCGTCGCGGAAACGCCCGCGCCCGCGCGGCTCCAGCCCCTCGATCATGGTGAAGCCGACAATCGGCTGGCCGTCGGGCATTTGCGTCGCCCCCCCACCGCCCTCGCCTTCATGCGCTGCTTCGATGACGGCGCAGATGAGCTCCGGATCATCGGCGCAAGGCTGAAAGCGAACGTCGAGCGAGCCGTCGACGCTTTCGACCTCAGCGCTCTCGCCGGTATTGTAGAGCCCTGAAATCTCGTTCGCTGACGCAGCGCCGATGAGGAATGCGGTGACGAAACCGAGCGCGGCCATGCAATTGCGCATCAATCGAGATCCACTTCGTTCAGCGCCGCAGCATCCTCGAAGCAGCCCAAGCAGATGACGGCGATATTGTCGTCGCCCATGGCCTCGAACGCTTCCTGGCTGAGATTGTTGCATTCGGTGCAGACCGCATCCCAGACGCCGTCCTCGCCCCGCGACCACCAGAAGCCCTTCGCCTCGCCCTCGCGGATCGATTCGACGATGTGGACGCAGACGAAAGTCTGCGGCTGTTTGCCATGCGTGCCGCAGGTGACGGAGGGGACTTGTGCCATGGCGGTCTTTTCGGCCGGAAGCGCGGAAAATTCAAGAGCCGCGCGCCGTCCCGCTACCGCGTTTCAAAGGTCACAGTCGCCTCGACGCCCTCCTTGCCAACGCCGTCGCATTTGTAGCGCCATTCGCTCACGGACTTTTTGGCAGGCCGTATGAAACATTTCTGGGTGGAATCGATCGCTTCGATGTTTTGAGGAACGCCATCGCCATCGATATCAAATCTCAAGGTCACGCTATTCTTGCCACGGTGGCGCATGCAGTTCGGCGGGAAGGCCGGCGGCAGGCGAATGAAATCATCAGTGGCGCAATTGCGTTCAGCATTTAGCTTTCGAACGTCCCGCGAACTGTAGATGGTCGGCTCCACCGGCGCTTTTTCAGCTTCGATTTCAGGCGGCGCTTTTTCAAACCTCAGGCGCGTTTGCTTCCCGGTGGCGCCCGCAAAATCGCAAGAATACCGCCAGCCACGCACAGCTTCCGCGCTGGCTTCAACAAAACAGGCGTCAGTGAAATCTCTGATTTCGACATTTATCGGCCGCCCAGCCTCATCGATATCGAAATAGGCCATGACCTGATGATCGGCGCCTTCGACGCTCATACACGCGAGCGGGAACTCCGGCGCATTGCGGACTGTTTCTGCGGGGCACATCGCACCGTCGCCGGTTTCCATTGCATTCGCCTGTGCGCAAAATACAAACACCGATGCAGCGGCCAGTCGCCGGAAATTATCGCCTGCATTCATGATTGTTCTCCCTCGTCACGCCGAAACAGCCTGACACGCCCCGCCCGGAAAAACAAATACGGCTGAACACGCGAGAACAAGGACGCCAACGAGCCTCAAAAAAGGCCCAAATCGGATTAGCGGTCGATCTCGCCAAACACAATGTCGAGAGAGCCGAGGATCGCCGAAACGTCGGCGAGCATGTGGCCCCGGTTCATCCAGTCCATCGCCTGAAGATGCGGATAGCCCGGCGCACGGATCTTGCACTTGTAAGGCTTGTTGCTGCCGTCGGAGACGAGATAGACGCCGAATTCGCCCTTGGGCGCTTCGACCGCCGTATAGACCTCGCCGGCCGGCACGTGGAAGCCTTCCGTATACAGCTTAAAGTGATGAATGAGGGCTTCCATATTGCCCTTCATGGCGGCGCGCTTTGGCGGCGCGACCTTGCCGTCAGTGGTCATCACCGGGCCCGGCGTTTCGCGCAGCTTGGCGATCGCCTGTTTCATGATCGAGACCGACTGATACATCTCCTCCATACGGCAGAGATAGCGGTCGTAACAGTCGCCATTTTTGCCGACAGGAATCTTGAAGTCGTATTCGTCATAAGATTCGTAAGGCTGCGCCCGGCGCAGATCCCACTGCACGCCCGAGCCACGCAAGACGACGCCGGAAAAGCCCCATTCATAGGCTTCTTCCTTGCTGACAACGCCGATATCCACATTGCGCTGTTTGAAAATGCGGTTGTCGGTGATCAGCGTTTCGATATCGCGCATTTTTTGCGGGAACTGGTCGCACCAGACATCGATATCGTTGATCAGCGCTTCGGGCAGATCCTGATGAACCCCGCCGACACGGAAATACGCCGCATGCATGCGCGAGCCGGAGGCGCGCTCATAAAAGCCCATCAGGACTTCGCGCTCTTCAAAGCCCCAAAGCGGCGGCGTCAATGCGCCCACATCCATCGCCTGGGTGGTGACATTGAGAATATGCGAAAGGATGCGGCCGATCTCGGAAAACAGCACGCGGATATGCTGCGCGCGTTTCGGCACTTCGATCCCAAGGAGCTTTTCCGCCGCGAGACAGAACGCGTGCTCCTGATTCATCGGCGCAACATAATCAAGGCGGTCGAAATACGGGATCGCCTGAAGATAGGTCTTGTGTTCGATCAGCTTTTCGGTGCCGCGATGGAGGAGCCCGATATGCGGATCGACGCGCTCGACGATCTCGCCGTCAAGCTCCAGCACGAGACGCAGCA
>CAZAOB010000106.1:5846-6977 GCA_964486635.1 uncultured Caulobacterales bacterium
GCAGCCGGGCACCGTCGTGCTCGAGCCGCCCTCGGGCGGACCCGCGGTGCGCGTCCGGCACGACGAGGTCACGGTGGAGGGCTTCGTCCTGCGCTCGCCGGCGCGCGGCGTCCTCGCGAAGCCGCTCCGTCGCTCGGTGCTGCGCCGGCTCGTGCTGCGCGATCTGCGGATCGAGCCCTCGGGCGGAGCGCCTCCGCAGCTCGGCATCCTGGTCGTCAAGTCGGAGCACCTCACCATCGAGAACGTCGTCGTGACGGCCGCCGTGCGCGGCGGGATGCTGCGGGCCGAAATTGATGGTGAAGTTACGCGGACTGGAAGCGTCCGAGGTTGAATCTTCGGGCGAGACGTGACCATCGGCCATTGTTACGCGCCTTTCTCAGTAGCTTTTTCGTCGCCGGGGATGACGTATTTCGCGCCTTCCCATGGGGAGAGATAATCGAAATTGCGGTATTCCTGCACCAGCTTCACCGGCTCATAGACGACGCGCTTTTGTTCGTCGTCATAGCGCACTTCCACATGGCCGGTGAGCGGGAAATCCTTGCGCAGCGGATAGCCCTCGAACCCATAATCGGTGAGGATGCGGCGCAAATCCGGGTGGCCGGAAAAAACAACGCCATACATGTCGAACGCCTCGCGCTCGAACCAGTCGGCGCAGGGATAAATCCCGGTGACCGTCGGGATAGTGTCGTTCTCGCCAAGCTGCGCCTTTACGCGGATGCGCGTGTTGTTGTGCATGGAGAGCAGATGATAGACGACGTCGAAACGCTGCGACCGCTGCGGATAATCGACAGCGGTCAGATCGATCAGCACCAGAAATTTCGCTAGCGGATCGTCGCGCAGGAACTGCATCACCGGCACGATGCGGTCGGCGCGCACGTCGATGGTCAACTCGCCATGCTCGACGCGCCATGAGCGCAGATCGTTTTCAATCGTCGCGGCGATGTGCTCGCCCAGTTCTTTCAGTTCTTCGCTCATGTCAGCCTATCGAACAATCGAGCCTTCGCGGCGGATCTTTTTCTGCAATTGCAGGATGCCGTAGACCAGCGCTTCCGCTGTCGGCGGGCAGCCCGGCACATAGATGTCGACGGGCACGACGCGGTCGCAGCCGCGCACCACCGCATAAGAATAGTG
>CAZAOB010000107.1:0-6494 GCA_964486635.1 uncultured Caulobacterales bacterium
GGCTCGATCTCGACGAATGCGTGGTGACGGGCACAGCGAGCGATCTGGCGTTCGTCAGTCCCAAATCGGGCGGTGCGGTCAGTCTGGGCGCCGCGGTCGGCTATGAGGAGCGATTGATGCGCCTGCCGCCGATCCTTCGCGACGCGGTTCGCATCTCAGATGCAAACCGCTCCTCAGGATGAGGCGTAATTTATAGATCTATGCGTCCGCCTTCGCGGGCACAATCGTCACGCTCTCGCCGCAGCCGCAGGCGTCGGTCTGGTTCGGATTGTTGAAGACGAAGCGCTGCGACAGTTTTTCTATGACGAAATCCACCTCGCTGCCGATCAGGAACAGGATCGCCTTAGGGTCGATCAGCACCTTGATCCCGTTTTCTTCGACGACCTCATCCAGCGGGCTGGCTTCGGTGGCATACTCCATGGTGTATTCCATGCCGGCGCAGCCGCCGTTTTTCACGCCGATCTTGACGCCGATAAAGTTTTCTTCCGCTTCGGCCATGATCTCGCGCATGCGCGCGGCGGCGGCGTCAGTCAAAGTTACGACTTTCGGTCTGGGTCTCGCCATACAAATTCTCTTTCGCTTAACTTTAACCTAGCAAAAGCCGCCGCAATTATGATTTGCGCGCATTCGCGCGCGGGGTAGCGTCAGTCAGCGTCACAACTTTCGGTCTCGGTCTCGCCATTACAACCATCCCAGTTCGAGTTTCGCCTCGTCGGACATTTTCTCTGGCGTCCAGGGCGGCTCGAACACCATGTTCACTTTCACGTCTTCCACGCCTTCGACGCCGCGCACGGCGCCTTCGACCCAGCCCGGCATTTCGCCCGCCACCGGACAACCCGGCGCGGTCAGCGTCATATCAACGGTCAACAGCCGGTCATCATCCAGATCCACCTTATAGATGAGGCCGAGTTCATAAATATCAACCGGGATCTCCGGATCGTAAACCGTCTTGAGCGACTTGATGATGTCGCCGGTGATCCGCTCCAGCTCTTCCGGCGGGATCGAAGAACCGCCAGTGGTTTCGGCCTGCGGGCCGGGCTCCGGCTTGGGCGGGTTGACGTCAATAATATCGCGCTGATTGTCCATAAATCCTGCTTAACCCAACATGGTATGCGTTTTGTGAAGTCCGGCGATCAACGCCTCGACATCGTCATGTGTGTTGTACGCGCCGAAAGAAGCGCGCGCGGTCGCCGACACGCCGAGGCGTTTCATCAGCGGTTGCGCGCAATGATGTCCGGCGCGGACCGCAACGCCGGTGCGGTCGAGGATCGCCGATACGTCGTGCGGATGCGCGCCCTCTACCGTGAAAGCGATGATTGGCGCTTTGTTGGCCGCGCGGCCGAAGACGCGAACGAAGTTCAGTTTCGCCAGTTCCTCGAGTACGTGGTCCCGAAGCCGCGCCTCGTGGGCTGCGATCGCCTCGACGCCCTTCGCCTGCATCCAGTTCAGCGACGCGCCGAGCCCAATAGCTTCCAGAATCGGCGGCGTGCCCGCCTCAAACCGGTGCGGCGGATCGTTGTAGGTGACGTTTTCCTGCGTCACCACGTCGATCATCTCGCCGCCGCCTTTGAATGGCGGCAGGGCCCTTAGCGCATCCATCTTGCCATAAAGGATGCCGACGCCGGACGGTCCGTACAGCTTGTGCCCGGTGATCACATAGAAATCGCAATCGATATCGCGCACGTCGACAGCGCCGTGAACGCCGGCCTGACAGCCATCGAACAGGATCTTCGCGCCATGCTCATGGGCGATACGCGCCAGTTGTTTTGCAGGCGCCGGCGCGCCGAGCACATTCGACATATGCGACAGGGCGACGAGTTTTGTTTTCGGCGAAAACAGCGCGCGGTAGGCGTCCAGATCGATCTCACCGTCTTCGGAAACGTCGAGCCATTTCAGGACTGCGCCCTTGCGCTCGCGCAACAAATGCCACGGCACGATATTGGAATGGTGCTCAGCGACGGAAAGAATGATTTCGTCGCCCTCGCCGATTTCCGAAACACCCATCGCATAGGAAACGAGATTAAACGCATCGGTGCCGCCGGAGGTAAAGACGATCTCGTCCGGCGATGCGGCGTTGAGGAATTTTGCAACTGTCTTGCGCGCCTCTTCATAGGCGGCGGTTGTTTCATTCGACAATAAATGCAGACCGCGATGGACGTTGGCATAGGAATGCTCCATCGCGCCCTTCATGGCGTCGATCACCGCGCGCGGTTTCTGCGCAGAAGCCGCGCTGTCGAGATAAACCAGCCGCTTGCCATAGGCGTCGCGCCCGAGGATCGGAAACTCCGCCCGCAGCGCGTCTACATCCAGCGTTTTTACGGGTGCCCCGTCGCTCATGCCTGCGCCCCCAACCATTCCGCCACCCGCGCCGAAAGCACAGCCCGAACGCCTTCGTCGTCAACGCTCTCAACGATCTCGCCGACAAACGCCTCGACCAGCAGCGCCCGCGCTTGGCTTTCGTCGAGCCCGCGCTGGCGCAGATAGAAAAGCGCATCATCGTCAAGGGCGCCGACCGTCGAGCCATGGGCGCACTCAACATCGTCGGCGTAGATTTCAAGCTCCGGCTTGTGATTCGCTTCCGCGCTGTCAGACAGAAGCAGCGCATTCGCGGTCATTTTCGCATCGGTTTTTTGAGCCGAACGATCAACGAAGAACTTCCCTTGGAACACGTTGCGGCTGCGATCGCGCGCCACGCCCTTGTGCAGTTGCCGCGTCGTGCAGTCGGCCGCGATATGCCGCGTTTCCGTAGTGAAATCCGCGTGCCGCTCGCCTGAGAGAAGCGCCGCACTGTTGATCGACGCCGATGAATTCGCCGCCCAGAAATGAACATGAGACTCATGTCGTGACAGCCGCGACCCAGTCGAAAGACTCGTTTGCTCAAAACGAGCATCGCCATCGACTTTCGCGGCGCAAATGCTGTTCACCACCGACGCCGATCCTGTTTCCTGCAGCACGGTGCGCCGGCATTCGCCGCCATCGCGCACATTCATATGGAAGAGATGCGAATAAAGCGCAGCGCCCTCCCCTTCAAAAGTTTCAATAAGCCGAACACGCGCGCCAACCGAAATGCGCATCATGGTTTGCGCAAAAGCGAATCCGGCGCTTCGGCAAAAATGGCGAATGAGGATCGGCCGTTCGAAATGAACGCCCTCGCAGACCTCTAATCCGAGGGACTTGCGAGTCATGGCGACATTCAGCGTTGCAATGGCATGCGGCTCCAACTCGGGGATCGTCGCCACCGGGTCCATCACGCCGTAGCGCAGCCCTTCCGGCATGTCTTCGCCGGGAAGCTCGATGCGGCCGTCGAAAATACGAAACTCGAGCGGGTTAAGCGGCGCGAATGGCGATGGCGCGATTTCCTCCGCCCCCTCGCTGGCTTCCGCCGTCGCGCCGCGCAGAACCGCGTTCACATCTGTCCACTTCCAGCCCTCAACCCGACGGTTTGGCAGACGCAGCTTCGCATAACGATCGAACGCCGCCGCCTGCGCCTCACTGGTTTTCGAGCGCGCGTTGAAAGCGGCCTCCAGCGCCGTTTCGAATTCCGTTGGGTTGTTCAGCACGGATGACACGATCTATGCGGCCTCAATGAATTGTTCATAGCCGGATTTCTCCAGCTCTTTGGCGAGATCCGGCCCGCCGGATTTGACGATCCGCCCGCCAGCCAGAACATGCACGGCATCCGGTTTGATGTAATCGAGCAGGCGCTGATAGTGCGTAATGACAAGAAAGCCGCGCTCCGGTCCGCGCAGGGCGTTGACCACATCACCGACCATTTTCAGCGCATCGATGTCCAGCCCGGAATCGGTTTCATCCATGATCGCAAATCGCGGTTCGAACATCGCCATTTGCAGCATTTCCATGCGCTTTTTCTCGCCACCGGAGAAACCGACATTGAACTGGCGTTTTAGTTTGGCGTCATCAAGGCCGACCAGCTTCGCCTTGTCGCGAATGAGGCGAATGAAATCTGCCGCCGAAACTTCATCCTCCCCGCGCGCCTTGCGCTGTGCGTTCATGGCGGTACGGATGAAATTCATCGTTTGTACGCCGGGAATTTCCATCGGATGCTGGAACGACAGGAACAGACCGCGCGCCGCGCGCTCATTCGGATCGAGCGCCAGAACGTCTTCGCCGTCCAGCGTCACGCCGCCCGCCGTTGCGTCATAGCCGTCGCGCCCCGCGACCGTATAAGACAGCGTCGACTTGCCTGAGCCGTTCGGTCCCATGATCGCATGCACTTCGCCCTTGGGCACATTCAACGTGAGGCCCTTGAGGATTTCGTTGCCGCCAACAGCGACGTGAAGGTCATTAATATTCAGCATTACTCGGTTTCAGTCTCTGTTGTTGCCGCTGGGTCGATGCGCGTGTTCTGATCGTGAACGAGGCGCCATTCGCCTCCTTCAATCTTGAACACGAGTGCCAGCCAGGAGGATCGCGGCGCGCCATCGGGCGCATCGCGATAGTCATATTTAACCAGCGCCGTCGCCATGTCGGCGCCTTCAATGGTTTTTACAACCACCGGATCCATCCGCCACTGATCGTCGGCGAACCATTCGCGGTGAAAAGCCACGACCGCGTCCGTGTTTTCCAACACCGCACCGTTCGGAAAGATCACATTGAGATCGTCGCCGGCGGTAAGCGTCGCCGTCAGCTCGTCAAGATCGCGCGACGTGATCGCATCGAGATGTCGTTGCAGAGCAGCGTCAAATTCCGGCCGTGCTTTCGTGGCCGTCGCCGTAGTTTTCATTTCACAGGCGGCGAGAGCAAGCGGGGCGAACGCCAGAAACATGATCCTCATGGCTGCGTCCCCTGATATGTCGCCCGCTTCGGCTCGACGATTATGTAAACGCCGGTCGTCTCGCCGACATTCAACACTTCGTGCCATGCGGTTCCGTCGGACCACCAGCTTGCGCCCGCATTGAGGTCGCGCACCTGGGAGCCCTCCGTGTCGGTGATCCGCATTTCGCTTCCCTCAAGGATGTAGCCGAAATGCGGCGCGTGATAGTGCCGCTCATGACCGACGCCCGGCGGAAACGTGCAACGCAAGGCGCGAATCTCGTCCGTCTCCTGGAGCAACTCGCAAACTTTCTCGCCCTTCCAGCCTGCCTCCAGCGGATCGGGCAGCGCTTTCTGCATGATGATCGCGCCGCCGGAAGCCGGAATCGGGTTGTCCGTCTGCTGCGCATTTGCAGGCGCGCCAAGCAGCAGCAGCAAGGTGAGTATGGCGAGTGCGCGCATCATTCCATGCCCTCGAACAGTTCGACGGTGTTTTCATTGCGCGCCAGTTGATGAAAGCGCGCATGTTCCAGCGCCGGGGTCTTGCCCGCCGAATAGGCGCGGAATTTTTGCGCATCGGGATATTCGACGATATCGACCGGATCCATGGTGGAGACGGCGAGAAACTTCAGCGGTTTGTCGCCCGTATTGACGATCTGGTGCGCCTTCGCCTCTTCGCCAACCGGCGCCGAAAGCAGATCGCCCGGCTTGATGGGATGAACATCATCGCCATAGCGGTATTCGCCCGCGCCCTCTATAATGAAGAACAATTCTTCAATCGCGTGATGACGGTGAAACGGGAATGCACGCTTGCCAGGCTCGATAATAGTCAGCATGGCGCCGAGTTTTTCAAGGCCGAGCGCCGGGCCCATGCGCCCGAGCTTCGCCTTGAAGGTTTCTTTCGGACTGGCGAAGTCCATCAGCGCGGCGTCTACGATGTTGAGGATGGGATTTGGCGTCACCATGCTCCACTTCCTTTTGTTTCGTTTGCAAACTTAGTCATAAATAGGAGCCTATGTTGTCCAACCAACGATGCCCTCAAAAACTCGAGGGCCGATCCTGAACCCAAAGACGGCACCTATTGCGGCAGCCATATTGGAAAGACCCACAACTGCGAGAATCGGATCGCGTTGTTCCGGCAATAGCTCAACATGAAATACAGTTATACCAACAAAGAACGTGATTAAGCCGAGCAGCGACGCAAGAAATACAGCCGCCGAGACATTCAACAAAAACAAAATAGCTAACTTCATCACCCCACGCTCCCTTCGAGAGAAACGCTGACAAGCTTCTGCGCTTCGACGGCGAATTCCATGGGCAGTTCCTGCAGCACTTCCTTGCAGAAGCCGTTGACGAGGAGCGCCACGGATTCTTCTTCCGACAGCCCTCGCTGCTGGCAATAGAACAGCTGATCTTCGGAGAGGCGCGAGGTCGTCGCTTCGTGTTCCAGAATCGCGCGCGGGTTTTTACTCTCCACATAAGGCACCGTATGGGCGCCGCATTGATCGCCGATGAGCAGCGAGTCGCATTGGGTGAAATTGCGCGCGCCTTCCGCCTTGCGGTGAATGCTGACGAGACCGCGATAGGTGGAGTTCGATTTGCCCGCCGAAATGCCTTTCGAGATGATCCGCGACTTCGTGTTCTTGCCGAGATGGATCATCTTGGTGCCGGTGTCGGCCTGCTGATGGTTGTTGGTGACCGCGATCGAGTAAAACTCGCCC
>CAZAOB010000108.1:0-6200 GCA_964486635.1 uncultured Caulobacterales bacterium
GCCGCAATTCGGTAATGGTCTGTTGCCCGGCGTTGATCAGGTCTGGATCGACCTGATCGTCATAAGGGAAGGGGCCCATGCCGAGCATGCCGTTTTCCGACTGCAGCGTCACATCGATGTCGTCAGCGATGTGGTTCGCCACGAGCGTCGGAATGCCGATGCCGAGATTGACGTAAAATCCGTCTTCGAGTTCTTTCGCCGCACGCGCCGCCATTTGGTCGCGGCTCCATCCTGTTGCTTCGGTCATGTTATGCGGTCTCCCTTTGGCGGGTGGTGCGATTCTCGATGCGCTTTTCCTGTTTGGCGACAATGACGCGCTGAACGAAAATGCCCGGCGTGTGGATGTTGTCCGGATCGAGGCTGCCGAGCGGCACAATTTCTTCGACTTCGGCGACGGTGATTTTTCCGGCGGTCGCCATCATCGGATTAAAGTTCCGTGCGGTTTTGCGATAGACTAGGTTGCCCTGTTCGTCGGCTTTCCACGCCTTGACGATGGAAAGATCGGCGACGAGGCCGGTCTCCATAATGTAGGTCTCGCCGTTGAACTCTTTGTGTTCCTTGCCCTCGGCGATCAGCGTGCCGACGCCGGTCTTTGTGTAAAAGCCCGGTATGCCGGCGCCGCCCGCGCGACAGCGCTCTGCAAGCGTGCCCTGCGGATTGAATTCCAGTTCCAGCTCGCCGGAAAGATACTGCCGCTCGAACTCCTTGTTCTCACCGACATAAGAAGAAATCATTTTCTTGATCTGGCGGGTTTGCAGCAACAGTCCGAGCCCGAAGTCGTCAACGCCCGCATTATTCGAGATAACTGTGAGGTCTTTCACGCCGGAATCACGAAGCGCAGCGATCAAATTCTCGGCGATCCCGCACAGGCCGAAACCGCCGGACATGATGGTCATGCCGTCGAACAAGACACCGTCCAGGGCGGCCTGGGCGTTAGGTTTTATCTTTTTCATGAATAGACTCCGAATGCGGGCCGAATGCGGATTTGCACTAGCTTAAAAGGACAGCTAAGTCCAGAAACTGCCTATGACAAACGCCTCTATTCACGTGCGCGATCTGGCGCGCGATCCGACCTGGTTCCCGCATGCGGTGGACATGCGGCAAGGCGCCATCGCTTGCGTCAAAATTTCGCGTGACAGGCTCGCAGCAGAACCGTTTCTCGATCAGCGCATGGAAAAGTCGGTGACCGGAACGGCAAGCGCGCCGATGTCGGCGCTGATGGCTGCAACCCGGGCGTCAGGTCCTCCGTCTTACATATTTCATACGGCTTTTTGTTGCTCGACCTTGATGGCGAAGGCGCTGGATGCGCGCGGCGCCGCGCTGGCGTTAAAAGAACCGAACATCTTGATGGATGCGTCCAACATGTTGCGCATGGCGAATGGCGCCGCTGCGCAGCAGAAAGCGCACCGCGGCGTCACAGGCATTGTCGACTTGCTGGCGCGCCGCCATGAAGCGGCCGAAAAAATTTTGTTGAAGCCTACCAACACCGCCAACAACCTTGCGCCGGTGATGGCTGACGCCGGCGCGCCGGTGATCTTGCTATACGGCGATCTGCGCGCGTTTCTGGTGTCGGTGTTGAAAAAGGGCGAAGCCTGCAAGGCGTTCATCCGCAAGCAATACACGATCTTCATGCTTGACAAGGAAGGCGTCGCCGGCATTCCGGAACGCCAGGGGCTGGGGCTGACCGATCTGCAGATCGCGGCGCTGGTCTGGCGCCACCAGATGGAGCTGTTTGCGCGAATACTTTCGCGGCATGGCGGCAAGAACGTGCGCTCGCTGTATTTCCGCGACTTGCTGAAGGCGCCGGAAGCGACGCTTGCCGCGGCGTCGAAACATTTGAAGCTCGAGATCGATGAGAAGACGCTCACCGCCAATGTCGCGGCCGTGTTTTCCAAAAATTCAAAATTTGAAGATCAGGAATACACGCCGGAAGAGCGCTCACGCGATGAACAATCGCTTGAGGACCGGCACCGCACCGAGCTCGACATGATCGAAGGCTGGGCCAAGCAGATGCGTTTTGCGGTTGATGTGTCCGACCGGCTCGCCCATCCTCTCATTCCCTAGAGCGCGAGTTTTTAAGCAATGCAAAATCCGAAACAGGACAAGCCAGCGTCATCCGGTCAGAAAAAGGCTGCGCCGATTCTGAGTTACGCGCTGGTTGCGCTCGGCGCCGCTGCCGCTGCGTGGGTTGTTTACGAAGGCGTGAAGCTCGATCGCACCGCCCGCATCGGCGCCGGGTACAAGGCCAAGGTCGCCTGTTCTGAAATTTTCGTTGCGGGGCGCGATGCGAAAACCGTCATCGCAAATGAGTTTGCCGGCATGCCCGCGGCGATGGCGCAGGTTAAAGTCACCGCAAACATGGAAACCAAGGTTGTTCGCGCGAAGGCGCCGTTCGGTTTCGGTGCGGCGCGGGCGATTTATCGCGAGGGATATGGCTGCACGCTGGCGAATGCCGGCCGGATAGCACCGCTGCCGGAACCGACTGCAGCCATCGAGACCCAGCCATGGGATGAGGCGCCGCCGGTTTCGGGGCGGGCCAATCCGCGCGTCGATTACGGGGCGGTGGATTTTGCGCTGACGCAGGCGTTCGAAAACAACACGCCAAACCATCGCGCGGTGCTGGTCGCGGTTGACGGCAAGATCATCGATGAGCGCTATGCGGACGGTTTCGACAAGGACACGGCGTTCCTGTCATGGTCCATGGGCAAGAGCGTGACGGCGACGCTGGTCGGCGCGGCGGTGAAGGCCGGCTACATCGACGTCAACGATCCGGCGCCGGTTCCGGAATGGCAAGGCGACGCGGAAAAATCGCGCATCACCTGGAACGACCTGTTGCAGATGCAGAGCGGCCTCGCTTTTGAGGAGGAGTACGCGAAAATCCGCTCGGAAGTGAACCGCATGCTTTTTGAAAAGGCCGAAGCGGGCGCGGTCGCCGCCCGCTCGCCGATTGAGCATGCGCCTGGCGAGCATTGGTATTATTCGAGCGGCACGACGAACCTCATCGCGCGCACCTTGCGGCAAGTGCTGGAAGCGGAAGGCATCGAATTCTACGCCTTCGCTCGTGAGGCGGTGCTGGCGCCCATCGGCGCGGCGAGCGTTGTCTTGGAGCCGGACGCCTCTGGCGCGATGATCGGGTCGTCATTTGTGTACGCGACGGCGCGCGACTGGGCGCGGCTGGGGCAGCTTTACTTGCAGGACGGCGTCTGGAACGGCGAACGCCTGTTGCCCGAAGACTGGAACGACTATATCGCGGCGCCGGCGGGCGCGTCGGACAATCAATATGGCGCGCAGTTCTGGCTCAATCTCGACGGAGAGACGCGCGAACGGTTCTTCCCTGGCGTGACGGACGAGATGTATTTCTTCGCCGGCCATGAAGGTCAGTACACGTTCATCATTCCAGACAAGCGCATGATCATCGTCCGCACCGGCATGACCCGCGGCCAAACGGCGATGAAGGCAGTCGCGCCGCTGGTGAAAGCGCTTTACGACGCGGTCGGCATGCCGGCGGACGAGACCATCAATTGACCGAACCAGATCTTCACGCCTTCGACGCGCTGGTGCGCGCGGCGTACAAAAAACTCCCCGAGGAGTTTCGCGCGCTCTGCGGCAATGTCGTGATTCACACGGCGGAGGAGGCGGAGCCTGAACTGCTCGCCGATCTTGGCATGGACGATCCGCTGGAATTGTCCGGCCTGTTCGAGGGGATCGAACTCAGCGCCGCCGAGGACGCGCCGCCGAACCATGTCCACCTCTATCGCCGCTCTATTCTGGCGGAACTTGCCGAGACTCCTGGCCTGACCCCGCACGATCTTGTCACCCATGTGCTGGTTCATGAAATCGGCCATCATCTCGGCCTTTCCGACGAAGACATGCACGCCATTGAAGACGCCGCCGAGTAAAGCGCTTTTAATTTGCTCAAAAAGAGCATAAATCCGGAATATGACCGAACGCCTCGCCATCGCGCTCGCCCAGATCGCCCCCGTGGTTGGCGACATTGACGGCAATGTCGCGCGCGTCCTCGCGGCGCGCGAAAAAGCGGCGGGCGCCGATCTCGTGGTGTTTTGCGAACTGGTTGTTTCCGGTTACCCGCCCGAAGATCTCGTGCAAAAGCCCGCCTATCAGCGCGCCTGCATGGAAGCGGTGGAGCGCCTTGCGATTGCGACCGGCGACGGCGGCCCGGCGATGATCGTCGGTTCGCCATGGAAAGACGGTGACGCGCTTTACAATGCTGCGTTCCTGCTCGCCGAAGGAAAGATCGCGGCAAAGCGCTACAAGGTGCGGCTTCCAAATTACGGCGTCTTTGACGAGCCGCGCCGGTTTACGCCGGGTCCGGACTATCCGGAACCAACCGAGTTCAAAGGCGTCAAGCTCGGGCTGATGATCTGCGAGGATATGTGGCTTCCCGGCGCCGGCGAACATCTCGCCAGCAAAGGCGCGGAGCTTTTCATCGTCCCGCATGGATCGCCCTTCCGCAAATCGGCGCTCGATGAACGCACCATGGCGGCCCGCGCGCGCGTCGCGGCGACTGGGCTGCCGCTGATCTTTCTGAACCAACTCGCGGGGCAGGATGAAGTTCTGTTCGAGGGCGCTGGGTTCGTCATGGATGCAGGCGGCGCGGTCACCCATCGCCTGCCGCAATTTGAAGAAACGATCGCACTCACCGAATGGAAGAAAGACGCGGGCGGATGGACATGCGCTGGCGGGCCGGACCATGACTGGGTCGGCGGCGAGGAAATGATCTATCGCGCGGTGACCATGGCGGTGCGCGACTATGTGTTGAAGAACCATTTCAAGGGCGTCGTCATCGGGCTATCCGGCGGCGTCGACTCAGCGCTCACCGCCGCTATCGCCGTCGATGCGCTCGGACCCGATGCGGTCAAATGCGTGATGATGCCGTCGCGCTATACGTCGAAGGAAAGTCTCGAAGACGCAGAACAGTGCGCGAAAGCCCTCGGCGTTTCCTATCGCTCCATCGCCATCGAGCCCGGCGTCGCGGCGTTCGATGAAATGCTCAGCGATGCGTTTCATAATTTGAAACCGGACGTCACTGAAGAAAACATTCAGTCGCGCCTGCGCGGCGTGTTGCTGATGGCGCTTTCCAACAAGTTCGGCGACATGGTGCTGACCACGGGCAACAAGTCGGAAATGTCGGTGGGCTATGCGACGCTCTATGGCGACATGAATGGCGGCTATAACCCGCTGAAGGATCTTTACAAGCTTGAGGTCTTTGCGCTCTGCCGGTGGCGCAACGCCCATCACGCGGCGGACCTCAAAGGCCCGAAAGGCGAAGTGATCCCCGAACGGATCATCACCAAGCCGCCCTCGGCCGAACTGCGCGAAGACCAGAAGGACGAAGATTCACTGCCGCCTTACAACGTGCTCGATCCGATCCTCGAAATGCTGGTCGAGAAAGAAATGGCCGTGCGCGATATCGTGGCCAAGGGCTATGACGAAAAAACCGTGCGCCGCGTCGAGCATCTTTTGTATGTGGCGGAATATAAACGCCGCCAGGCGCCGCCGGGCCCCAAAGTCGCCTCGGTCAATTTCGGCCGCGATCGGCGCTATCCGATTACGAACGGATGGCGGGACCGTTAGCTCGGTTTATTTGAAGTCGTGATTCAATGCCTCAGCTAAAGCATCAGGTTTGGTCTTCGCCGGATGGAAGTTCAGACACATTTGTAATTGCGAGCGCTGAAGCTGACGAGCTGCGCGCGAAAATTTCTCCGACCGATACACTTGTGTTTGAATTTTTCGCCTCGTCATATTTGGAAGCAATGCAGATTTACCATGGGTGGCAAGGGTGGGAGGCGTATAAGCCGGTTCCGAATTACGAATATGAACCCTACACGAACGATGAATATCATAAACAAAAATCCACCGGACACGATGTACCGATTTTGAGCGATTGATGAACAGTTTTGCCTGACGCGTCATTGCGGCCTTCGAGCTGCAATCCGCCGACAAGCGCCGCGCTTGTGAGTGGATCCCGGGTCGGAGCCCGGGATGACGGCGCAATAGTTATAAAAGATGCGCAACAAACTCTTCCCCCGTTTACGGGGGAAGTGCCCCGGCCGCGAAGGCGGCCAAGTTATAGTTTGCGCGCGTTCGCGCGCGGGCGGGGCGATGGGGGGATATTACCTTCAATGAGAAAACCCCCTCCGTCTGCTGCGCAGACACCTCCCCCATTGGCATGGGGGAGG
>CAZAOB010000109.1:0-2410 GCA_964486635.1 uncultured Caulobacterales bacterium
CTGACGCGCCCCTCAAGCTCGATCACCGGCCGCTCGGTGCGCAAGTCGCCGGGCGCCTCGATCACCGGCGGCGCCTTATCCGCCGGCGCGGCGGCGGCACGCTCAGTTTCCGCCGGCGGCGCCGTGGCTATTTTATCCTCTGGCGTCGGCGCCGCTCCCTCACGGGCGACTTCCCAACTACCGCT
Source organism: uncultured Caulobacterales bacterium (assembly GCA_964486635.1). GTDB lineage: Bacteria > Pseudomonadota > Alphaproteobacteria > Caulobacterales > Parvularculaceae > Hyphococcus. The sequence goes on from CAZAOB010000109.1 coordinate 186, forward strand.
GCATTCCGCACCCTGGAACATGCCTTGGCCCTCGCCGCCCGACAAGTTGCCCTGCATACGTAAACTGAAGGGACCCAGCATGCGCCCTTTCGATATGCGCCCTTTACGGTCGACAGAGCCGGAAATGTAGTATGTGCCGTCGCCCATCCCTTGGCCGCGCACCGTGAGTTGGCCGCTTATGTCGCCGCTTTCGACGGTGATCTCCAAGGGCGCGGTAACGCCGGAGCATTCGATAAGAGCCTTGCCGCTCCAGCGCCCTTCAAACGCCGCCACGCCCTCGGAAGACGCGGCTTTCGCATTGCTCAATGCGCCGCCCGTTACAATGCACGCGGCGACGATAAAGGCCGCCGCAATCCCTCGGTATGTCATCCGCATTACTCGCTCCTCGCGCCAATGCCCCAATAGACTAACCCCGGAGGCGGCAAATAAAAGCGATTCCCGTCACACTCTCGCCACCCCACCGCCCCCCTTGCCCCCGTCTCCGAGGGGTGCGATATAGAAACACGCGCAAACCGCTCGGAGCGCCCATAGCTCAGTTGGATAGAGCGACGGCCTTCTAAGCCGTAGGTCCCAGGTTCGAATCCTGGTGGGCGCGCCAATTGTTTCAATGGGTTAGCAGGAGAGCGTCATGAACGAATTTTCTTTCGAACATCAGTTGTTCAGCAAAAGCGGCATCAGCCCCAACAACGATGCGCTGCCTTTGATTCTCTACAAAGGCGCCATTGCACTGACCGGAGACGAGCCGGAATCCGACGTCGAGAAAGTATTTTGGGGCAATGATTGGGGCAACGGCTTCCGCGGCGATACCTTCGCCTTTCACCATTATCATTCCTCCGCCCATGAAGTGGTCGGCTGCTCGCGCGGTACCGCGCAAGTGCAGTTCGGCGGGCCGGAGGGTCCGATTTTCGAGTTCAAGGCCGGCGATGCCGTCCTGATTCCCGCCGGCGTCGTCCATCGCCGGTGCGACGATGCGCCCGGATACAATAGCGTCGGCGCCTATCCGCCCGGCCAGGTGCCGGATTGTTGCGTTCTCTCGGAGGAAGATGCGCGTATTGCCCATCAGGACCAGGGAATCGGCGACCTCGAAGTTATATCCGTCGGCGAGAACGAACTCAGCGCCGCGCTGACCCGCATCGCGCAAATACCATTGCCGGTCACCGACCCCATCGCCGGCGCCGGCGGCCCGGTTCAGACGCTTTGGCATGACACCTGATTCCGGCATGCGTCGAATTGACGGCGCCTGCCACTGCGGCAATATCCGTTTTTCGTTTCGGCTTCCCGAGCCTGAGGGGGCGATACCGGTGCGCGCCTGCGGCTGTACGTTCTGTCGGAAGCACGGCGGCGTCTACACCTCGCACCCGGCCGGCGCGCTGGCCGTCCGCATCAAAGACGCGGCGCGGGTGGAGCGCTACCGTTTCGGCACCGAGACCGCGGATTTCCACATCTGTCGGAAATGCGGCGTGGTGCCGTTCGTGACCAGCACCCTCGACGCCGCAACCTTCGCCGTGGTGAACGTCAACAGTTTCGAGGATGTAGACCCGGGCGAACTCGACTCTTCGCCAACCGATTTCGAAGCTGAGACGGTGGAAAATCGTCTTGCCCGGCGCCGCCGCGGCTGGATCTCCGACGTAACGATCGAAGAGGCGGGCGGCTGAAACCAGGACGCGGCTACGACGCCAGGCCGGCCTTTTGCAGACCCTCGACCATATGGCGGAACCCATCATTTTCGGCTATCGGCGAATAGTCGAGGATGTAACGGGCGGAAAATTCGGGCACCCGGCTCAGCAGCTCTTGCAGGACCTGGCGCGCCTCGTCCAACTGACCCATATGCGCCAACGCCGAGGCGAGAATCATCTGACGCGACCACTGAAAATTCGGCAGTTGCAGCGCTTTGCGCGCGTACTGGGCGGCGTTCTCGTGTTCGCGCATATAAAGATGGGCTTGCGCGAGGCGAACCAAAAACGATCCCATATTGGGGTCATGCGGGCTGAGCCGAATGGCGTTGGCCAACGCCTCGAGGCTCTCGTCGGGATTTTGGCCGAAGACGTGTGTGGCGCCCAAGCCATAATGGGCGAGCGCGAGGCTCGGGTTGGCCTCAAGGGCACTCTTGAATTCCAGAACCGCCTGTTCGAATTGCCGATTGACGAGGTGCGCGCGGCCCAGGGCGCAATGCGTTCCGGCATCTTCGTGATCGCATTCGACGCCGCGGCGCGCCGCCGCCAGCG
>CAZAOB010000109.1:2420-6108 GCA_964486635.1 uncultured Caulobacterales bacterium
TCTTCGGCATAGCCGAGCACGATTTGGTAGTAGTGCACTTCCGCCAGGCCCACCTGTGCCGCGGCAAAATTCGCATCGCGCCGGACGGCTTCGGCGAAGGCAAGCGCCGCTTCCTTCAAACTGCCCTCCGTCAATGCGTTCAGCGCCGCCATGCCGCGCAAATAGACATCCCACACGTCGAGGCTTTCCGGCTGCTTGCGCTTGGCGCGTTCCTGCTCGGCCTTGGCAAGTTCCGGTTCAATGGCGCCGACCACCGTCTCGGTCAGCTCGTCTTGGAGGGCAAAGATATCTTCCAGGTCGCGGTCGTAGCGGTTGGCCCAGACATGGTTGCCGCTCAACCCGTCGATAAGCTGGGCATTGAGGCGAACGCGGTTCCCCGCCTTGCGCACGCTGCCTTCGAGGACGTAGCGCACACCGAGTTCGCCCGCGATCTTGCGGACGTCCATGCTGCGTCCCTGGTAGGCGAAGGTCGAGTTGCGCGCGATGACGAACAGCCAGCGGATGCGCGAGAGCGCGGTAATCAAATCCTCGGCAAGGCCGTCCGAGAAATAATCCTGTTCCGGATCGCCGCTCATATTGTCGAACGGCAAGACGGCGATCGAAGGCTTGTCGGGCAATTTAAGCGCCCCTTCCGCGACGATCCTATCCGCCGCGCCGGCTTGCCATTGGTAGACCCGGACTTGCTTTTTGATGTTCTTGACGCTGTGCAGCCCGATGTCCGCGAAGGCGAGCTCCAGCTTGCCCTCGATCTGGTCATGCGCGGCGCCGGAGAGGCAGATGCCGCCGGGCTCGGCGAGGCTCTCCAGACGCGCCGCCAGATTGACCCCGTCGCCGTAGATATCGTCTCCCTCGACGATGATGTCGCCGAGATTAATGCCGATCCTAAGCGCGATTGCGCCATCTTCGGAAGCGTCGGCCGCCTCTGCCGCCTCTGCCGATATTCTCTCTTGCACCGCGACGGCGCAGTTCACCGCGTCAACGACGCTGGCGAACTCGACCAGCACGCCGTCGCCCATCAGCTTGACGATGCGCCCCGTGTGGCTGGCGATTTCCGGGTCGATCAGATCGTGCCGGAGCGCCTGCAGGCGGGCCAGGGTGCCCGCTTCGTCGGCTTCCATGAGGCCGCTGAAGCCGACCACATCGGCGCTCAGAATCGCCGCGAGTCTGCGCTCCACCTTCTCGCGCGCCATGTTCTCTCCCCGAGCCTTTTCTCTCGATCGCCCGAACGAGTCTAGTGGGCGGGGGTATCGAAGTCGATTCCGGGCTTGGCACGAGCTATATTTGTCGCCGGCACAATAGGGCGGCGCCAAGGCGGGCCAAACGCTAGGCATGAGTACGCGTGTGAAGAGCGAACAGGAATCCCACCCGTTCTTGGAATGGCTGCGCCGCGAGGGGCGTTTGATCGCCGACCGGGAGGCTTTCGTCGCCGCGCTGGGGCAAAAGCTACTCGACGCCGGCGTGCCGGTTGCGCGCATCACCACGGCGGTGCCGGTGCTGCATCCCAACGTCGATACCTCCGCCATCTATTGGCAGGCCGAAAAGGGGGCCGAGGAACGCACCTGGCAGATGACGCCGGAGACGATGAAAATGCGGCAAAACAGCCCGCTCCATATCGCCTATTTCGACGGCAAAGGGTCGCGCTGCCGTATCGGCCGTGAGGCGGAGGAGGGCGAATTCTCGATCCTGCCCGATCTCCGCGAGGCAGGCATGACCGATTATCTCGCCTTGCCGGCGCCGTTCTCGGACGGCACCAACAAAGCCATTACCTTCGCCACCAAGGCGGCGGATGGATTTTTGGACGAACATATCGCGCTCTTGGAAGCGATGATGCCGACGGCGGCGATGATCCTGGAAATTCAAACGCTCCGGCGCACCGCGCTCACGCTGCTCGATACTTATGTCGGCCCGGCGGCCGGGCGGCGCGTGGTCGAGGGCACGATCAAGCGCGGCATGGGCGAGACCATCCATTCGGTGATCTGGTTCTGCGATCTGCGCGGCTTTACCGAGCTCTCTGCCCGCCTCGACGACGACGCGCTCTTGACCCTCCTCAACGATTATTTCGGCGCCATGACCGATGCGGTGCAGGGCCATGGCGGCGAAGTGCTAAAATTTATCGGCGACGCCATGTTGGCGATCTTCGCCCTCGATGACGATGCCGAGCGCGCCCGGACCGCGGCCCGCGCTCTTGCCGCCGCCCGGGCCGCGCAACAGGCGCTGGCGGAAGTCAACGAACGGCGCACCGCGGCGGACCAAGCGGCGATCCGTTGCGGCATCGCGCTCCATGTCGGCGACGTGCACTACGGCAATATCGGCGGCGCGGGCCGGCTCGACTTCACCGTCATCGGCCCGGCGGTAAATCTGGCCAGCCGGGTCGAAGCATTATGCGCCCGGCTCGGCCAGGGTTTGCTGCTGAGCGCGGATTTCGTCGCGGAAAGCGGGATCCCTTCTACGCCCCTCGGCAGTTTCGAGCTCAAGGGTATCGCAGCCGAACAGACGGTTTACGTGCCGGATTAAAGCGGCGCCTGGTCGGGGGCGGGGCTGAGCGTTACGCCGATGATGCGCCACGCGCCGCTCGCCTGGCGTCTCAGCGAATAGCGCGCCAGCACGGTCACGCCGTTTTCCCCGGTCAGGATCAGCGGCTGCATGAAGACTCGGTCGCCGATGGCGACGGGCTCGAGATACTCGACATATTGCGGCCGATACACCGGGGCATATTGCTGGCGCACCATCTCCATGAATATTTCCGGCGTGGAAAATATGTTCTTGATGCCGGGCGCAGCAAAGGCAAACGCAGCTTCTCCGTCGTCGCGCTTAAAAGCTTCCATCTGTGACGAGATCACCTGCTGCACACTGGCGATGTCGACCTCTGCCGGCGCTTCCTCGGCACGTAGCGCTCCGGACAAAATGGCGATGCAAAACATGAACGCGGCAAACAGGCGTAACGGATAATGCATAAACTTCTCCTCCATGTTTCTTTAACATATAGGGGAAACTACGCGCCCGGCCACACTTTGGATGCAGCCGCCGCGGTTAAGATTATGGGGAGGAAGGACATGCCCGCAGATCCCGGTCCGCACCGTTTCGAGCACGTTCGGCTCATCTTGGCCCCCGATGGCGCGGCGACAACCAAGGCGGTCACGCCGAATTTCTATGCCGAGCTGGATTCCGAGTTCAACCAATTCAAAGGCCATATTCTGGTCATGGCGCACAGCTTCAGCGAAGATTGGGGGATGTGGGAAATGCACCCGATGGGGGACGAGACGGTTATCCTGCAAGAGGGAAACGTCGATTTCGTGCTGTGGCAAGACGGCAAGGAGACGGTTCTCAATGTCAGCGAGCCGGGCAGCTATGTCGTCGTGCCGAGAGGGGTCTGGCACACCGCGCGTCCGCACGCGAAAACCAGCATGATCTTTTTTACCCCTGGTGAAGGGACGCTGAACGAGGCGGCTCCTGGCGGCGCCGGCTAAACCTCAGCTGTCGAACCGAAGGCCGCCCGCACTCGAAACCGCGACGAACTCTTTGAACCATCTGCATACACTCCATCTTGATGTTGAAGATAAAGTTTTGCGTCGATCAATTGAGACCAATCGCTAATTGCCGACGTCATCAAAGCGAGCCGATATGGTCAGAATCTAGCCATGTGTGGACGACTCCCTGTTGGCAAGGGTTTTTTGAACGGTGATGCATT
>CAZAOB010000110.1:0-5818 GCA_964486635.1 uncultured Caulobacterales bacterium
GGGCGTAGCGCAGCCTGGTAGCGCATCTGGTTTGGGACCAGAGGGCCGCAGGTTCGAATCTTGCCGCCCCGACCATTCGGGAAAATGGGTTTAAGCGGGATCGGCGTTATGTTCGCACGCATCTACAAACCGGCGAAAACCGCCATGCAGTCTGGCAAGGCCAAGACCGCCCGGTGGGTTCTTGAGTTCGAAGCCGAGGCGGCCCGCCGGATCGACCCGTTGATGGGCTGGACCAGCGCGGACGAAACTGCCGCCGGCCAGGTTCGGCTCTCCTTTGACAGCCAAGCCGACGCCGTGGCCTACGCCGAACGGTGCGCGCTTCCGTACCGGATCGACGCTCCCCACGAAGCTCTCGCCCAGCCGAAGGCTTATTCCGACAATTTCGCTTTCAGACGCCGCAAACCCTGGACGCACTAGTCTATAGTGCGGCGAGTCCGGCCCCGTAGCTCAGCTGGATAGAGCACCGGCCTTCTAAGCCGATGGTCGCAGGTTCGAATCCTGCCGGGGTCGCCATTTCAATATCGTGATGACTGGACAGCCGCCGAGCACGCTGAGGGCAACCACGCAGCCGGCAGAGCGTCAGTTCTCTTGATCGGCTCGTACTTCAATGGCGAGCAGGCCTTTGGGTCCTGCGGCGAAAGAGACTTGCACCCGTGCGCCCTGCACAAGTTCGCCAAGTCCGTTGCGGCGCAGTGTTTCCATATGAACGAAGATATCTTCAGTGCCGTCGCCGCGCGTCAGAAATCCAAATCCTTTTGCACGATTGAACCATTTAACCTGTGCACGGACGAAATCACCTGCAGGCGTTTGATTGAGAACCGCAGTGGGTGCAATTAGCGGCGCAGCAGTCGACTCGTCGATCTGAATAAGTTTCAGCGCTTGCAATCCTTTTGTGCGACGAACCACTTCGCACTCCACACTTGCGCCTTCGCGCGCTGTCGAAAGTCCCGCAGCTTTCAAACAGGACGAGTGAATAAGAATATCGCTCTCGGCTTCTTCAGTAATGATAAATCCATAGCCCTTCGCAGGATCGAACCACTTCACAACGCCCTTGATGGTGAAATGCTCTTCCTCGTCGTCGGACATGTTATCGTCGTCACGAGATGCGTTAAACCGCTCGTCCATGATGATCCTGGTGCCCCTGTCACGCCGTACGCCGGTCGTTTTTCTAGTTAACTATAATCTCCCTCGCGGGAAACACTAATCCCTTCGCGCAAAAAATGCACTATTTTAGTTCGGCGGCAAATAAAATTCGCCGCTCAGTTGTGTTGTTGGTGATTAGATAACATTACGCGCCCCACGATACTTCGTGCGGCGCGTGTTCTCTCGATCAGGCGATCGCCTGCGATTCGAGGTGATCCATAAAGGAACTGATCAGCATCAAGAACACATCGAAATCGGATTCGATGTTTTCAATGGACGAGCCGCCGGCGCCATTGCGATCCATTTGCAACGTCACGTCGCCGTCCTCGTCGATATAGACACGGCCGAACTTAACGTCGTTGTTGAACTGATTGAGAACCTTGTAGCTGACGCCTTTTCCGTCCACTTCAAACAGCCATGTGCGGTAGGAGATGTCGCCGTCCGGACCTTGAATATCGATGCGGATATCGTAGTCGGCGACACGCACGAAAAGCGTGTTCGGCCCGACATCCTGCACGGAATAACCCTGGGTCGAAAGTTTGGATTCAATCTCCGATTTTGAGACTTTGGCGGCGAATGCAGCGGACGCTGGCGCGAAAACGACCACAAACGCAGCTGCGATGGCGAGAATACCCCTCATGGACCTGACCCCTTTGTCCGAACGCGATTAACGAAGCTTAATAGACGGCAAAACCGGCGTGAAATCAACGTCATTGTCCCAGATGGCACGCCTTGTGACCGCCCCCGGTTCGGGACGAAAACGGCAGAATGACTGGAAAATGGCAGGCCCTAGGGGAATCGAACCCCTCTTTTCAGGTTGAAAACCTGACGTCCTAACCGATAGACGAAGGGCCCGCACGGTATGGCCGCGCGCGGCGAAGGCGCTGTATAGGCGCCTCATCCGCCCCACGCAAGCCCCTTTTTCGCGGATTTTCCAACATTTCGGCGGTTGCCAACCCGGTCGGCGGGTTTGCGTCTACAGCGCCAGCGCGGCATCGGAAATCTGAAGTTGTCCAGCATCTCCGCCACGCCAGTCATCAGCCCGGATTTTACCGGCCACATGAATTCGCCGCCCGGACCTCAACACCTCGCCGAGCGCCTCACCTTCGGCCCGGAAAGCGATGGCGCGAATCAGTTCCCCCGTCTCGCTCGCCAATGTCAGCGACAAATGCCCCTTGCCGACAATTTTTGCGATCTCGACGCGCAAGTTCAAAAGCGCAAATGTCGGCTCAGGGTTGCCCGGCCCAAACGGCCCCGCCGTAAACACCAGATCCGCAAAGCTCTTCGAAACTGCGGAAGCGCCAAGGACGGCGTCTACGTTCATGATTCGATTGCTGCGGGCGAGAAGCACCGCGCGGCCGAGCCGTTCGTTCAACAATTTCCCGAACGCGGATATGCGGTCTTTGCCGATGGTCAGTCCAGCGGCCATGGCGTGACCCCCGCCTGCCAGCAAGACACCGTCTTCGCGTGCAGCATTGATCGCGGCGCCGAGATCAACTCCGGTGATGGAGCGGCCTGACCCTTTGCCGGTGTCGCCATCAACACTGATGACGATGACCGGCCGATCATAAGTCTCTTTGAGCCGCCCCGCGACAATGCCGATGACTCCCGGATGCCACCCCTCGCCCGCGGTCACAATCACATCGTCCGCATGACGCTGATTGATTTCAATATCACGCAAGGCGGCCGCCTGGACCGTTGCTTCGATCTCCTGACGCTCGGCGTTCATGACATGCAGTCGCTCAGCGAGCGCATTCCGTTCTGCATCGTCGTTGGTGGTCATGAGGTCGAAGGCAAGCCGCGCATGACCAATGCGTCCAGCCGCATTGATCCGCGGGCCGATCAAAAACCCGAGATGATATGTCGACGGCGGCCCCTTCATGCCAGCGCGGGCGCCAAGCGCTTTGAGACCCTTATTGCCCTCGCCCGCCAGCACTTTAAGCCCCTGCGCCACCAGTACGCGCGTAAAACCCTTGATCTGCATGACATCGCAGACGAGGCCAAGCGCCGTAAGATCGAGCAGGCCAAGCAAACTCGGCTCGCTTCTCTCGGCAAAAAAACCAGCATCTCTCAGCGCACGGTTGAGCGCCACAACAGCCATGAACGCGACACCCGCCGCCGACAAGTCCCCGAGTCCTGACACGTCGTCGGGCCGGTTCGGATTGACAACCGCGGCCGCGCCTTGCGGCGGCGGACCGCTCATCTGATGGTGATCAAGGACAACGATATCAACGCCGTCATGTGCCGCCTCTTCAATGGGCGTATGTGCGGCGGCGCCGCAATCGACGGTGACAATGACGCTCGCGCCATCCCTGTTAAGCGCACGGAAGGCTTCCGCTGACGGACCGTACCCTTCGATGATACGGTCGGGTAGATAAACCAGAGACGACACGCCGATGGCGTCGAAGTAGAGCTTCAAAATCGCAGACGCGGTTGTTCCATCCACATCATAGTCGCCGAACACGCCGACGGTTTCCCCGTCAAGGACAGCGCGCTTCAGACGCTCAACCGCACGATCCATATCCTTCAAGACCAGCGGGTCCGGCATTTCTTCGCGCAGAGACGGCGCCAGATATTGCGCAGCGCCCTCGGGCGACACGCCGCGGGAGGCAAGTATGCGCGCCAGGACCGAGTCGAGACCCGTCAGCGCCGAAATCGCCAGCGCGGCCTCGCGATCAGCTTCGCGCAATTGCCAAATACGGCCAGACGCTGTCGATCCCATAGCCGGGAGGTCTATGATAGGCGCACTCTCTTCAGAGCGTAGCTCGGCGGAATTGGTGCTCATTCGTAACTACAGGCGATGATTCGTGTGACTGTCGGGAAACTCCGACTCCTGCCGCCTACCATACGCGAGCGCAGCGCGTTCAACAGCGCTTGATCGGGAACTAGACTGCGTTGTGGAAAATTATCCCCAGGCAGTAGCGCGCACCATTGCGTATTTCCGAGACGCCGTGCCGCATTCTGGTTCGATAGACGCCTTTTGCGCCGGCGACAGGCCGCTCATTCACGGCGAAGGCGATTGCGCAGCCCTTTTCCAGCGGCGCGACCATGGCCCGGGATTGCCGCCGCGGGCTTTGCTCGGTCAGCACAAACTCGCCGCCTTCAAAGTCCCGACCGGGCTGCGACAGCAGAATTGCTACCTGAATTGGAAACACGTCCTCGCCATAAAGATCCTGGTGCAGACGATTATAGTCGCCTGAGCCGTACTTCAAGATCAGCGGCGTCGGACGCAATTGACCTGACGCCGCACACCGGTGAACATAGTCGCGGTGAGACGCCGGGAATGCTGGCGCGGCGGAATTCAGTTGCTCGCGCCAGGCATTCGCAAGGGGGACCATTCGTTCATACAGCCGCATGCGCAGCCCAGCCACAATCGCCTGCGGAGCATCATTGAAATAGCGGTACTCGCCTTCGCCAAAGCCATGACGGCGCATTGTCACGGTTGAGCGGTAGCGTTCGACCTCATCGTATCCAGAAATCAGCGACGAACATTCGTCGTCCGCCAGCAGTCGCCCCAGCGGCGCCCACCCGTTTGCGTCAAGGGCTCGTGTAGCTTGAGCCCAGTCGATTTCATTGACGCGCGATTGTAGGTCGCCACTCACATACCGGTCAGGCTTGCAGCGACGGCATGGGCGGTATCCGGCGGCGCGCGCTTCGGCGCGCGTTAGTTTGAACTCGACATTTTTACGAAGCGGACGGCCGGCGCAGGAAGGAAGGCAGTAGACGCCTGTCGTTTTGACGCAGGACCAGAACGCACCATTGGCGCTGGCGTCGCGGCGCAGGATCGCTTCCCAGCGGGCGTCATCGTCGGCGCTGACGGAATGTACAAGGCGCAAGGGCGCAGACATGGGCAGTCTCCTTTTCGAAGCGCCCAGTTTACGCAGGCTTAGGGAGCCAGCGCCGCCCGATTCTTGCGGCTACTTGGGGTCCTTGAAGTAAGGCTCCACTTTGCCTTTGAGCGTAATAGTAAGCGGATTGCCGTGGCGATCCAGACTCTTGCCAGCCGCAACTTTGATCCAGCCTTCGGAGACGCAGTACTCCTCAACGTTGGTTTTTTCCGCGCCGTTAAAGCGGATGCCCACTTCCCGCTGGAAAATTTCCTCATTGAAAAATTTGCTTTTCGGATTCACTGAAAGGCGGTCGGGCAAGGATTGTTCGTCAGCCATCGATTGTTCTCGGTCTCTAGCGGCGCGTGCGAGCGCGAATGTAACGGATAGTTCCAGTCTTGGAGCGCATCACCACCGTGTGCGTTGAGACGTGACCATGCTCCCACTTCACACCGTCAAGCATCGTTCCATTGGTGACGCCGGTCGCCGCGAAAATCACATCTCCCGACGCGAGATCCATCAGGCCGTACTTGCGATCGAGGTCGGTGATTCCGATCCGCTCCGCGCGACCGCGCTCATCATCATTGCGGAACACCAGCCGGCCCTGCATCTGACCGCCAACGCAGCGTAGCGCAGCGGCGGCGAGAACGCCTTCCGGCGCACCGCCCTGCCCCACATACAAGTCGATGCCAGTGGAAGGCTCTGTCGTGTGAAAGACGCCCGCCACATCGCCGTCAGGAATAAGGAATACGCGAGAGCCCATTTTGCGCGCTCCCTCGATCAGCGGTTGGTGTCGGTCGCGATCAAGAATGCAGAGCGTGATGTCGTCAGTGCCGACATTCTTTGCC
>CAZAOB010000111.1:0-5221 GCA_964486635.1 uncultured Caulobacterales bacterium
CGAAATGATCCAGCGCATGGCCAACGCCAGCTTGCGGTCCGGACGAACTTCAACCGGCACCTGATGCGTCGCACCGCCAACACGGCGGGAGCGAACTTCGATCGACGGCGTCACGTTATCCAGCGCTTCCTTGAACAGGTCCACCGGCGGGCGGCGAAGCTTCTGCTCGATACGCTCGAAGGCGCCGTACACAATCTTTTCGGCCGCCGGCTTTTTGCCATCGACCATGATGTAATTCATGAATTTCGAAACGGTCTTGTCGCCGAACTTCGGGTCCGGATGAACAACACGTTTTTCTGCGCGGTGACGACGTGACATCTGCTCTATCCTTACTTCGGACGCTTCGCGCCATATTTCGAGCGGCGCTGCTTGCGGTCCTTGACGCCCTGGGTGTCGAGGACGCCGCGAATGATGTGATAGCGAACGCCGGGAAGGTCTTTCACGCGGCCGCCGCGGATCAGGACCACGGAGTGCTCCTGAAGGTTGTGGCCTTCGCCAGGAATGTAGCCAATGACTTCGTGCCCGTTGGTCAAGCGGATCTTCGCGACCTTACGCAGCGCCGAGTTCGGCTTCTTTGGTGTCGTCGTGTAAACGCGCGTACAGACGCCGCGCTTTTGCGGGTTCTGTTCCAACGCGGGCACCTTGTTGATGGTGCGCTTCGGTTTCCGCGGCTTGCGGATAAGCTGTTGTATCGTCGGCATCCGTGTCTCCGGCCTTCGCTTGATGCGGGCGCTGACCCCTACTCGATTGGGCCTCAAAATCCTCGGGGCCATGGATGGAATTATCCATGACGCAAACGAGCGGAGCCCCGTCAGGCGGAACGCCGCTCAAAAATCCTAACTGTCATCAACTAAAAGCGGCTGCGTTTCAGGCACTTTCTGACGAAAGCACTGACGGCCAGCCATTCAGCGGCGCGAGACATACCGGTGCGAGTCGGGCGGGTCAATACGATTTTGTGAATTTTAGGCGCCCGCACCCAGTTTTTTCACTAGTCTGCGTCATTGTCGATGTATCGACGTCCCAATTGGCGAAATAGACCCATAATTTCAAGGTTTGAAGCGAAAAACTGCGGGATTGCTCCAGTGCTCACCGTCGAAAGCTGGGTTACTCGCAACAAAGAGCCCTTAAATCACCAGACGTCAGTCTCAGGTCAACCTAAAATGGCCGAATCGCGAGAACGAAAGAACCATGTCCCACCCCACCTTACCTGCCCCAATCCGGCCCAAGCGGGTCTTCTACGTCGCCGGCCCAGGAGACGCGATTCAAGCCCACGAACATTGGAGACAGGGAATCCAGGCCCCAACAGAGGTTTCCATCACATTTTCCAGTCAAATTGAGCAGTACGTCAAAGACGCTGGCGCGCAGCTCTACATGGTGAGCTACCATCACAGAGCCAGCCATCGGCAGGATGGTGGTTATACGATTGAGCACCTGCCAAAGCCTCACCCTGACGCCACGGGGGTTGTATATTTCTACCGAGAGCTAGTTTACGGCCTAAAGCTGCTGCGCAGAGCGATTTCATTCAAAGCGGACGTCGCCATCCTCGATTCTGGCTGCACCCTTTACTTCTGGCAATCCATATTTGCGCTTGCCGGAATTAAGGTCGTGCCTGTCCTACACAATTCGCTTTGGCCAAACGGCTTTCGACCGACACGTCTTTCCGCGCGCGTTCTAAGCTGGGTTGACCGTTTGTTCTGGCGCCACGTTCCCTTGGCAAGCCTCTGTGTCTCCCCGGCTTGCGCCAGGCAGGTCGAGGAATTGGCGGGACCTCAAAAACGACCTCTCATTCAGATTCGGGCTCAGTTTACGCCCGAATATTTCGAACTGATTCCGCCCCCTCCGCCTCACAGCCGCAAGCCATTCCAAATTATGTTCATTGGCAGGGTGACCGAAGGGAAAGGTGTTCTAGACATCGTGGAGATGGCCCAATCGATCGAAAAACGGGCGCCCGGAAGAGTGCGCTGGGTCATCTGTGGCACAGGAGCGGAACTTGAGTCGGTTCGCTTGCATGTCACCGAACGAAAGCTCGAGAATTGCATCCACATCAATGGATGGACGTCGTTGACCGATTTGGTTGAGATATACGCGCAATCGCATTGCTCCATAGTTCCGACGAGGAGCACTTTTGTCGAAGGCTTAGCAATGACAGCAGCCGAAGCGGCGTTGGCCGGAAGGCCACTGATTTCCAATCCGGTGGTCCCAGCTCTCGAACTCCTGAAAGAAGCCGCGGTCGCCGGCCGAACAAATGATCCGGAGTCATATGTCGAAAAAATTCTAGAATTGATCGACGACCCGGAGCGTTACCAGCAATTGGCAGATGCATGCCCACAGGCGGCATCGCCATTTCTTGATCGCCGATACGGGCTGACCCACGTGCTGAAAGTTCTGTTGAATGGAGAAGGCGAACTCGTGGAAGCCCCCAAATAAAAACGGCGGCCACGAGGGCCTCCGTTTTTTTCAGCTTTTTGGGGCTACAAGGCTATTCCGCAGCATCCTGCGCCACTTCTTCGCTTTCTGCTTGCGCCGTTTCGCCGACCGGCGCCGTGAGCGCCGGCGCATTCGAGACTTCTGCGCGTTTGACCCGCTCGTCGATCAATATCTGGTCGCGGCGTTCGGCCTCGACCTGATGGCGTGACATGGCACCGCCCGTGCCGGCCGGAATCAAACGGCCGACAATGACGTTTTCTTTCAAGCCTTCGAGCGTGTCGATCTTGCCGTTGACGGCCGCATCGGTGAGGACGCGGGTCGTTTCCTGGAAGGACGCCGCCGAGCTGAACGAACGCGTCTGCAGCGAGGCCTTGGTGATGCCGAGCAGAACCGGTACAGCCTGCGCCGGACGCTTGCCCTGATCTTCGAGCTTGGCGTTGGTTTCCTCGAATTCGAGCTTGTCGATTTGCTCTTCTTTGAGGAAAAGCGAGTCGCCAGGCTCTGTGATTTCGACTTTCTGCAGCATCTGGCGAACGATCACCTCGATGTGCTTGTCGTTAATCGGCACGCCCTGCAGGCGGTAGACTTCCTGGATTTCATCAATGAGGAAGTCGGCCAGCGCCTCGATCCCCATAATTGCCAGAATGTCGTGCGGCGCCGGATTGCCGTCCATCAGATACTCGCCTTTGGCGATGAAATCGCCGTCCTGAACCGCAATGTGGCGGCCTTTGGGAACGAGATAATCAGACGGCTCCAGGCTTTCGTCCGTCGGGATGATCCGGATACGACGCTTGTTCTTGTAGTCGCGTCCAAACTCGACCTTGCCGTCGACATTGGCGATGATCGCGTGATCCTTCGGACGGCGAGCTTCAAAGAGTTCCGCAACGCGCGGCAGACCGCCCGTGATGTCGCGGGTCTTGGCGCCCTCGGTCGGGATACGTGCGACCGCATCGCCCGGCGACAACTCTTCGCCGTCTTCGACAGAGAGAATGGCGTCCACCGGCAGCTGGTAACGAGCTTCGTTGCCGGAAGACAACTTCAGCGGCTTGCCTTTGTCGTCGACGATGACAATCGCCGGCTTCAGATCGGCAGCGCGCGGATTTGACCGCCAGTCGATAACAACGCGGCTGGCGATACCGGTCGCCTCGTCGGCGACGACCTGCATGGAGAAACCTTCCTGCAAGTCCTCAAATTTCACCTTGCCGGCGACTTCCGTCAGAATCGGCAGTGTGTATGGATCCCAGTCAGCAATACGCTGACCACGCGTGACCTTTGCGCCGTCGTCGACGCGCAACTTGGCGCCGTACGAGACTTTGTAGGACGCTTGCTCTTTGCCGTCCTTGTCGACGATTTTGACCAGCGTGTTGCGGCCCATGACAACCAGATCGCCGCTGGAATCTTTCACCACATTCCGGCCTTCGAGCGCGATGACGCCCTCATGACTGGCTTCAATGAAAGACGTGTCGCCGACTTGCGCCGTACCGCCCACGTGGAATGTTCGCATGGTGAGCTGCGTGCCCGGTTCGCCGATCGACTGCGCCGCAATGACGCCAACCGACTCGCCGATATTTACCGGACAACCGCGCGCCAGGTCGCGGCCATAGCACTTCGCACACACGCCAACCTTGGAATCGCAGGTCAACACGGAGCGGACGCGGACTTTTTGCAGGCCAGCGCCTTCAATCGTTTCAGCCTGGGCCTCATCCACTTCGTCGTTGGCTTTGCCGATGACTTCTCCGGTGGCCGGATGTGTCAGATCTTCGAGCAACGTACGGCCGAGGATGATCTGCGACAACGGAACGACAACCTCGCCTGAGCGCACTACCGCTTCCAGCGTGATGCCATTTTTCGTGCCGCAATCGATTTCGCGCACGATGCAATCCTGCGCAACATCGACGAGACGGCGGGTCAGATAACCCGAGTTCGCCGTCTTCAACGCCGTATCCGCAAGACCCTTGCGCGCGCCGTGGGTCGAGTTGAAGTACTCGAGAACGGTGAGGCCTTCTTTGAAGTTCGACGTAATCGGCGTTTCAATGATCTCACCCGACGGCTTGGCCATCAGGCCGCGCATTGCGCCAAGCTGGCGCATCTGGGTCGGCGAACCACGCGCCCCGGAGTGAGACATCATGTAGATAGAGTTGGTCTCGATCTGTCTCTTGGTTTCCGGATCGTATTTCGTTTCCGAAATCTCAGCCATCATGGCGTCGGCGATGTTGTCTGTGCACTTCGCCCAAGCGTCGATGACCTTGTTGTACTTTTCGCCACGCGTGATGAGACCCTCAGCGTATTGCTGTTCAAACTCGCTGACGAGATTGCGGGTTTCTTCAACAAACGCTTTCTTGGCGGCAGGAATGACAACGTCGTCCTTGCCAAAGGAAATACCGGCCTTGCAGGCCTCCTTGAAACCGAGATCCATAATGTGGTCGGCGAAGATCACCGTCTTCTTCTGACCGCAATGGCGGTAGACGATGTCGATCAGCCCTTGAACGGTTTTCTTGGTCAGGAGCTGGTTGATGACGGAAAACGGAACCGCAGAATTTCGCGGCAGCACCTGCGCCACTTTCATGCGGCCCGGCGTAGTCTCGACAATCTCGCGCACCATCTCGCCGTCGGAATTGAGACCTTCCCAACGAGCCTTGATTTTGGTGTGCAAAGTGACAACACCGGCATCAAGAGCATGCTCGATTTCCTGGATGGATCCGAAAGTCTTGCCCTCGCCCGGTTCGCCGTCCTTTTCGATCGTGATGTAGTAAAGACCGAGAACGATGTCCTGCGACGGCAAACCGGGCGAGGG
>CAZAOB010000111.1:5231-5667 GCA_964486635.1 uncultured Caulobacterales bacterium
CACGATGATCGGCTTGCCGTTCGCGGGCGACAGGATGTTGTTCGTGGACATCATCAGGACGCGCGCTTCAAGCTGAGCTTCAAGCGACAACGGAACGTGCACAGCCATCTGGTCACCGTCGAAGTCAGCGTTGAACGCTGTACAAACGAGCGGGTGCAGCTGGATCGCCTTGCCTTCGATGAGTTTCGGCTCGAAGGCCTGAATGCCCAAGCGGTGAAGCGTCGGCGCACGGTTCAAGAGAACCGGATGTTCGCGAATGACTTCATCGAGAATGTCCCAAACTTCCGGACGTTCTTTCTCGACAAGCTTCTTCGCCTGCTTAACGGTCGCAGAAAGGCCCTTCGCATCGAGACGCGAGTAGATGAACGGCTTGAACAGTTCGAGCGCCATTTTCTTCGGCAGACCGCACTCGTGCAGCTTCAGCTCCGGACCGACC
>CAZAOB010000112.1:0-5422 GCA_964486635.1 uncultured Caulobacterales bacterium
TCGGCGTTGAGGGCGAGCGCGTGCCGGGGCGCGAGGTCGGCGAATACTGCCCTTTGGTCAGGCCGTAAATCTCGTTGTTGAACAGCATGATCTGCATGTTCACATTGCGGCGCAGGACATGGAGCAAGTGATTGCCGCCGATGGATAGCCCGTCGCCGTCGCCGGTGACGAGCCACACGTCGAGCTCCGGGTTAGCGATTTTAAGGCCCGTCGCAAAAGCCGGCGCGCGCCCGTGGATCGTGTGAAAGCCATAGGCGTTCATGTAATAGGGAAAGCGCGAGGAACAGCCGATGCCCGACACGAACACGGTCTTGTCCGGCTTCGCCTCAATATCGGCGAGCGTTTTCTGCACGCATTTCAGGATGGCGTAATCGCCGCAGCCGGGGCACCAGCGCACTTCCTGATCGGTGGCGAAATCTTTTGCGGTGAGGGGAGCGTTCATTATTGCTTTTCCGCGCTTTTAGGTTCGATGGTTTTGTCAGAAGCGACGCGATAGCCTTCTGCTTCATGTTTGCGAATCCATGACTCTGCATTGGCGCCATCGACAAAAGTTTCAGAGGCGTGGAACGCAATACCGTTTATGATTTTTTGCATCACCACTCTTCTGGCATTCTTTCCGTCAGTCATTGCCAATCACTCCGCCGCCTGTTTTGCGCCGGCATTGTCGCGAATGGCGTTCAGGATTTCCGCGATCTTGAAGGGCTGGCCGGAGACCTTGTTGAGCTGCACGACTTTGAGGCCGAGCTTGTCGCGCAAGAGCGTCGCGCACTGGCCGAAATTCATTTCCGGCAAAAGGATGCGGTCGTATCCGGCGAGGAGGGCGCCCAAGTTTTTCGGCAGCGGGTTGAGCCAGCGCAGATGAATTTGCGCGACGTCCAGACCTTCTTCATTCGCCTGATTGACCGCGCGCCAGATCGCGCCATGGGTCGAGCCCCAGCCGACGACGGCGAGCTTGCCCTTGTTCGGGCCTTGTTCGACTGTCTGGTCGGGAATGAAATCGGCGATGGAGGCCACTTTGCGCGCGCGCAGATCGCCCATGGCCTGGTGGTTCGCCGCCTCATAGGAAATGTCGCCGGTCTCGATGTCTTTCTCGAGCCCGCCAATGCGATGCGCGAGGCCTTCCATGCCCGGCGCGACCCAGGGGCGCCCCAAGGTTTTTTCGTCGCGCTTCCAGATCGCGCGTTTCAGGTCTTCGGGATTGTCCGTATTCGGCGCTTTCGGTGCGGGGTTCGACTTGATTGGCTCATAACCCTTCATGTCGGGCAGCGCCCACGGCCCCGCCGCATTGGCGATGTAACCGTCGGTCAGCAGGAACACCGGCGTCATGTGGCGCACCGCGACCCGCGTTGCCTCAATCGCCGCATCGAAGCAGTCACCCGGCGACGACGTAGCGAGAACGGGGAGCGGCGCGTCGGCGTTGCGGCCATAGACCGCCTGATAAAGGTCCGACTGCTCGGTTTTGGTGGGTAAGCCCGTTGAAGGCCCGCCGCGCTGCGAGTTGACGATCACCAGCGGCAGTTCCGTCGCCATGCCGAGGCCGATGGCTTCGGTCTTCAGCGCAATGCCGGGGCCGGAGGATGAGGTGACGCCGATCTTGCCGCCGAAGGAGGCGCCGATAGCGGCGCAGCAGGCAGCGATTTCGTCTTCGGCCTGGAAGGTCGCGACCCCAAGTTCCGCCATGCGCGATAAGTGATGCAGGATCGAGGAGGCCGGGGTGATCGGATAGCCGCAGAAAACGATCTGCTTGTCGGCAAGCTCGCCCGCCGCTGCGAGGCCGAGCGAAATCGCTTCCGCGCCCGTGATCGAGCGGTAGGTGCCCGCCTCCATGGGCGCTTCGCCAATGGCGAATTGCGGGATCTCGGCGGAAAGCTCAGCGGTTTCCGCGTAAGCGTGGCCTGCGTCGAGGGCGGCGAGGTTGCCGGCGAGAATTTCCGGCGGCTTCTTCGCAAACTTTTTGTGCGCCCAGTCGATGATCGGCTGGCGGTCGCGGCCGAACATCCAAAGAATGGCGCCAAGCGACCAGAAGTTCTTGCACTGATCTGCGTCGCTTTTCGACAGCCCATGCGGCTTCACCGCTTCGATGGTCTGCGTCGCGATCGCGATCTCGATCACCTGATAATCGTCAAGCTCACCTGTCTTGCGCGGATCGGCGGCGATGTTCGCCTTGGCGAAATTGCGCTCGGTGAAGGCGTCGGAATTCAAAATAATCAGCGCGCCTTTTTGCAAAAGCGGCAGGTTCACCTTCAGCGCGGCCGGGTTGAGTGCAACGAGCACGTCCGGCTGATCGCCGGCGGTCGAAATGCGTCGCGCACCGAGATTAATCTGAAACGCCGAGACGCCGAAGGTCGTGCCCACCGGCGCGCGAATTTCAGCCGGGAAATCCGGAAAGGTCGAGAAGTCTGAGCCGGCGAGCGCGGTCGATTCTGCGAACTGGCTGCCGAGCAACTGCACGCCGTCGCCGGAGTCCCCCGCAAATCGCACGACAACAGAACTGTTTTCCGGTGTGATCTTGGCCATCTTGTAAACCTGCATTCCCGCTCTTGTGGCGGCTGGTCCGCCAGCATGGCCAAACCATCAGTAAAAACAAGCGCGTGCCTTGCCCTTTTCGGTCAAAACCCGCGCGATTGAAACCCCGATATCACAACCCCGGGGGCGATTGGCAAGTCCCAGAATTCTGCGCCTCTCGTCAAGGTGAACAATCGCCGCTGCACCGCAGAAAACCTAAAGTTTCCAATAGGAACACGCTGCAAACGGAACTAGGGTCCGGGCGCATTTCGGCCTCGCGCGATCGCCAGGGGAGAAGCGGTTCTATGAGCAGTTCGATGTCAGACAGCATGCCCGCCGCGCCGGATCAGGGGGAGGGTTCCGGACCTGCGCAGGTCCGCATATCCGCTCTCGACGCCCTGCGCGGTGTCGCGGTGATGGGAATCTTTGTCATCAACATAATCGGGTTCTCGATGCCCGAAGTCGCCATGAGCGATCCCGGTTACGCCGGGGGCGGTCCGCTGAACAACACACTGTGGACGCTGTCGCAGCTTTTTGTCCAAGGCTCCATGCGCGGGCTGTTTTCGTTGATGTTCGGCGCAGGCGTCATTTTGTTCACCGAACGCGCGCTTTATCCCGACGGCCAGATCCGCATCGCCGATTTATTTTACCGGCGCACGATCTGGCTGATTTTGTTCGGCCTGATTCACGGATTCATCTTGCTGATGCCGGGCGACATTTTGCTGATTTACGGTCTTGCCGGTCTGTTTCTGTTTCCGTTCCGCATTTTGGCGCCGCGCAAGCTAATCATCTGGGCGGGCGTCGCCATGGCGTTTTTGCTCGCCTCAACGATCCCGGACGAGTACGCGGAATACAAGATGGGTGCAGAAGCCCTTGAACTAGAAGCCGCTCACGCTGCGGGCGAAACGCTGACGGAATCTCAACTGGCGACACTACAAGCGTGGATGGAATACTCCGCAAAGCCGAGCGACGAAGATATCAATGAAGCGATCGCCGCGCGCACGGGCGATATGCTGACGGTGCTCGAAAGCAACGCACAAACGGTTGTCGAATATAACGATACGTCAGGAATCCTGTATTGGACGATCGACGCCATGATGATGATGTTTATCGGCATGGCGTTTTACAAATGGCGGATCATCACCGGAGATCGCAGCCTTAAATTCTACGTCATGCTCGCCGCGATCTGTTACGCGATTGCGATTCCGGTCCGCTGCTGGATGTTATGGACGCGCTGGGAGGCGGACTTTTCCACCATTCTGTGGATCCCTTGGGCAATAGACCAGCCGGTGCGGGTGTTGATGACCTTTGGTCATATCGGCCTCTTTTTTACGCTCTGGAAATTGTTCTCTTCGAGCCTGCCCATGCGCGCATTAAGCGCCGCCGGCCGCATGGCCCTCAGCAACTATATCGGGCAGAGCGTAATCTGCGGCCTGTTGTTCACAGGTTTCGGTTTGGGCCTTTATGGTTCGCTCGGACTGTCGTCGGTCTACCTGATCATGGCGGCGGTCTGGCTCGCACAACTGACGCTCAGCATGTGGTGGCTGGCGCGGTTCCGCTTCGGCCCGCTGGAGTGGGGCTGGAGATGCCTTACCTATTGGCGGCGGCAACCCTTGAGAAAACAGGCGGCGACAGCTGACAAGGGAATCGCAGTCTAGTAGACCTCAGCTTGAGTCTTACAAGGAACGCCGTTTCATGAAGTTTTTCGTCGACACCGCAGAAATAAGCGAAATTAAACCCCTTTTGCCCACTGGGCTGGTTGACGGCGTGACCACAAATCCCAGCCTGATCATGAAATCCGGCCGAGACATTCGCGAAGTGACCGCCGAGATCTGCGCCCTCGTGCCGGGACCGGTAAGCGCTGAAGTGACCGCAACAGAAGCGCAGGCGATGATCGCGGAAGGAAAGTCGCTATCCAAGATCGCCAAGAACGTCGTGGTGAAGTTGCCGCTGACTTTTGACGGGCTGATCGCCTGCAAGGCGCTGACCGGTGAAGGCATCAACACTAACGTGACGCTATGCTTTTCGGCCAACCAGGC
The DNA here is from genome assembly GCA_964486635.1 of uncultured Caulobacterales bacterium. Taxonomy (GTDB): domain Bacteria; phylum Pseudomonadota; class Alphaproteobacteria; order Caulobacterales; family Parvularculaceae; genus Hyphococcus. The sequence goes on from CAZAOB010000112.1 coordinate 4,545, forward strand.
GCTGCTGGCGGCGAAGGCCGGCGCGACGTTTATTTCACCGTTTATTGGCCGCCTCGACGACATCAATGTCGACGGGATGGAGCTGATCCGCGACATCCGCGTGATCTATGACAATTACGATTTCAGAACCGAGATTTTGGCGGCGTCCATCCGTTCGGCAAATCATGTAAAGGATGCTGCGCTCGCCGGCGCCGATGTTTCCACTGTGCCGCCATCGGTGCTGAAGTCGCTGGTCAATCATCCGCTCACCGACAAAGGCCTCAAGGCGTTTCTCGACGACTGGGCGAAAACCGGACAGAAGATCCTTTAGGACGGCCGAATGGCAGACCCCGCTACGATCCACCAGCCCGGCGAAGCCGACTCCGGCCCGCCATTCGTTTTCGGCTTCGGCTTTAATAAGGACGGCGCCCATGAAATGCGGTGGGAAGAGGTCGTCTCGCACAAGGATGAGTACGACTTTATCTGGCTGCATCTCAACATGCTCAATGAAGAGGCGCGGCGCTGGATCGAACAACAGCGCGACATTCCCTATGCGGCGGCTTCGGCGCTGCTGGCCGGTGAAACGCGGCCCCGGGTCACCGGGTTTGAAAAAGGGGTCGTCGTCAATCTTCGCGGAGTCAACCTCAACGAAGGCGCAGAACCTGAAGACATGGTGTCGATCCGCATCTGGTGCGACGCGCGCCGGGTGATCACCACGCGCCGGCGCGGCCTGAAATCGATCCAGGACGTTCGGCTGATCGTGCGCGACAGGGGCGGGCCCGCGAATACGGGCCAGCTCGTGGCTTTGCTCGCCCAGCGGCTGACCCTGCGGGTCGAGCCTTATATCGACATCATCGTGGAGAAGATCGACGATCTCGAAGACGCGGTGCTGACAGGCG
>CAZAOB010000113.1:0-5112 GCA_964486635.1 uncultured Caulobacterales bacterium
CCTCCCATATTCACCGAACTCCAAAGAGCGCCAGTCGGGCGCCAGTCAGTTGAGGGCCTTTTCATGTTTCTTTCCCGCGTCCGCATTTTCGCCGCGCTGATCGCCGCCACCGCCGCCGCGCCCGCCGCGGCGCAGGAGCCCGAGCCAGCCGCCGAGACTCAGGAAAGCGCCACGGAAGGCGCCATTGCCTTTGCAAAAGCGCTGACCGGCGACGCCACCAACGCCCTCACTTCAGCCAAGCCGGAAGCCGAACGGCTCGCCGACTTCAGACAGGTGCTCTCCGACGGCATGGCCCTCGACGTCATCGGCAAGTTCATGATCGGCGAAACGCGCAAGTCGATGAGCGACGAACAGGTCGCGCGCTATGACGCGGTGTTCCCCAACTATCTCACCAAGCTCTATGCCGAGCAGTTCAAGGATATTGTCGGCAAGCCGCTGGAAGTGGTCGAAGCCAAGGCCCTCGGCGCCCGCGACGTGATCGTCCGCACGCGCTTTGATCGCAAGGAAGGCGGGCCGATCAATGTGGACTGGCGCGTGCGCAAACTGAAATCCGGCGAGCGCAAAGCCATCGACATTATCGTTCAGGGCGTATCGATCATGCTGGTCAAACGCGAGGAGTTCTCGTCGTTTGTTTCGACCTATGGCGTTGATGAATTGCTGGACAGGCTGGAGGAAGAAGCGGTTTAGCAATCGACAGCGAGCAATGTTTTTATTTTTTCTTTTCGAAGAAAAACTGCAAAAATGCCCCGACGAAAATGGCCCCAACTAATACCGCCACTTCGATAGCGTCTCTCTCAGAAAAGGTGCCCGTTTGAGAGAAAACGAAAAGCTTTATTCCAACTAGGCCAGCTGCAAAAACAACCGCGAATAGGAAAGCCATGGCGAGCGGCTTGGTTTGATTTGACTTACCCATGGACGCAATAACCTCTCGAGCCTCAAATCTTCTACTCGCCCGCAAGTCGGCAACGACCAAGCGCACTGAACCTTATCACGTCTGACCTTCGACTAAAACGATAGATTCGCCATCGAACTTTGCCTCAACCTTATTCGAGTGGAATCCTGTGGTGATGTAGATTAGGTCAAACGTAAATCCGTCGTAATTAAGTTTAGCTACGCCTTCGCAATCAATCTTCGTCTCAAATATCAGCGTCAAGCCTTCAAGCGTTTTGGCGACAACGCGTCGATCACAAACCTCCAGTTAGACTTTTTGAGGGTCGACGCCGGAGGTCGCGTGAATAATGACGCTGAACTCGTTCGCGGCGCAGAATGAGTACAAAAGCCCAGCCATAAGCAGACCGGCGCATTTTCTCAAAATTCCGAATTCGATTGAGCGCATCAACTCTTCCGCTCGAAAACAAAATCCGCCGCGCCTTTGAGCGGGTCCGCCGCCGCACCGAAGCGGTCGAGATGCGACTTGCACCGCTCGACGAGATCGGCGGCTTTTGATTTCGCGCCGTCCATGCCGAGCAGCTTGATAAAGGTCGCCTTGTCCATTTCCGCGTCCTGCCCCGCTGGTTTGCCGAGGGTTTCCGCGTCCGCCGTCGCATCGAGAATGTCGTCGACAATCTGAAAGGCGAGCCCTAGGTCTTCTGCGTAATTGGTCAGCGCAGCGACTTCATCGGCTGACGCTTCGCCGACGAGTCCGCCGCCAACAGCGGAAAAACGGATTAGCGCGCCGGTCTTCAAGCGCTGCAATTCCTCGATGCCGGCGAGATCGAAATCCTTCTGCTCCGCATAGATGTCGATCATCTGCCCGCCGACCATACCGAGCTTGCCCGACGCGCGCGCCAGCTCCAGCGCGATGGCGCAGCGAACATCGCCGGAGGGATGAGTTTCCTTCTCCGCGAGAATCTCGAACGCCTGCGTGAGCAATGCGTCGCCCGCGAGGATCGCCGTCGCGTCGTCATATTTTTTGTGAACCGAGGGCCGCCCGCGGCGCAGGTCGGAATCGTCCATGGCCGGCAGATCGTCATGGATCAGCGAATAGCAATGGATCATCTCCACCGCGCAGCCCACCCGCACCGAGCGCGCCCGCGGCGCCTCGAACATGTCGGCGGCGGCGATCACCAGAAACGGGCGCAGGCGCTTGCCGCCATCGAGCGCGCCCCAGCGCATGGCGTCGGCAACCCGCCCCAGCGGCCCGCCGCGCGTCGGCAGGAACTTGTCGAGCGCGTCTTCAACGAGGGAAGCTGTTTCTTTGATGGTGCTGGCGAAGGCTGACATTCGGCTAAATCTTTCGTCTCGGCACATCCGGCGCCGCCGGATGCAAGAAATTCGGTTTGTCATGCCCGGGCTTGTCCCAGGCATCCAGTAAAAATTGCGCCTTCTGGATCACCGGCATGACGCCGGTGATGACAAGATCGAAGCGTCAGTTACGAAAATTATCGCGCTTTCACAAACCCTGAGCCATCGCAGGCGTCACATAGGCGCGCGACAAAGCCGCGCTTGCCCCGGCCGGAACAATCGCCGCAAATCTCGCGGCTGTTCTTGCCGCCGAGGAAACTCGCCAGCATGTCTACAGGCCGTCCGTCCACCGGCGCCGGCGCGGCGTTGGTCGCGAAATTGCGCGCCGCCTCCAGCTGCGCCGCCGGGAACGCAGCCGCCATCGACGATTGCCCGCCGGAAAGTCCGGCAAGCGTGATCATCAGATCGCGCCGCCACGCTTCGAGCACCAGCGAGAATTGCCCAGCGTCAAAGGCGCCGGTGGGTTGCATTCCCGCCATCAGGAAGAGTTCGCCCTGAGGCTCTATCGACGCGATCGCGATGTGAAGATTGCGATTGATGGTTTCCACCATTTGCGGCTCGAGGTCGAAGCCCACAAAGCGTGCGAGAAACCCGAGCTCCGCCAGCTTTCCGGATTTCGGGGCGGTCTGCATCAACGCGATGACGAAATTGACGCCATTTTGCTGGACGCCGAACACGGAAAGCGGTCCTTCCTCGCCGAGCCGGTCCATGGCCCCGTACTGGTTTTCAAGCGCCGCGACGACCTTGCTGAGCGGCCACACGGGCTCGCTCGCGCCCGCTGACGCTTTGAATTTCTGGAACATCCCCGAACCCCCTCAGATCCCTCTTGCCCGCCCGGCACGCTACACGAGGGCGCGAACGCCGCCAAGGCTGGCCAGCCGCCGTGGTACGCCCGCCACGCCCTTTGTGAATTCCCCGTGAGACGGGCGGCTTCTTTTTGCACTGCAGCGCAACATGCCATATATGAAGGGAGAACTGAGTGTGGGCCCGCCAATCGGCCACCGCCGCCATGGTTGAAGACCGGGCGGCGCCATGAAATAAGGCGGGCTCGATTTGTTGTGCGGAAATGGCGGGAGGGGCGGACGAACATGTCGTCGGCGACGAAAAATATTAAAATCGTTTTGGCCCAGCCGCGCGGCTTCTGCGCCGGGGTTGAGCGCGCCATCGATATTGTCGAGCGTGCGCTGGAGAAATATGGCGCGCCCGTCTACGTCCGCCACGAAATCGTTCACAACAAATATGTGGTCGAAACCCTGCGCGCGCGCGGCGCGATCTTCGTTGAGGAGATCGACGAGATTCCGACCGGCGCAGTCACCGTGTTCTCCGCCCATGGCGTCGCCAAAAAGGTTGAAGACGGCGCGCTGGTGCGTGAGCTCGACGTGATCGACGCGACCTGTCCGCTGGTGACCAAGGTCCACAAGGAAGGCCGCCGCTACGCGGAAAAGAATTACGACATCGTTCTGATCGGCCATATCGGCCATCCGGAAGTGGAAGGCACTTTGGGGCAGATCCCCGGCACAGTTCACGTGATTTCAGAACCGGAAGATGTCGCCGGCCTCGATGTCGCAGACGACGATCGCGTTGCTTTTGTCACGCAAACCACTTTGTCGGTGAATGACACGAAAGATGTTATCGCGGCGTTGAAAGCGCGCTTCCCGAAGATCGTCGGACCCGACACGCGCGACATCTGTTACGCGACGCAAAATCGCCAGACCGCTGTCATCGCCATGGCGAAGCAGGTTGAACTGCTGCTCGTTGTCGGCGCGCATAACTCGTCGAACTCAAACCGTCTGCGCGAGATTGGCGAGAACTTCGGCATTCCGAGCTATCTCATCGAAAACGCGTCCATGTTCGACCCGGCTTGGCTTGAAGGTGTCGGTACTGTCGGGCTAACGGCAGGCGCGTCGGCGCCCGAAACGCTGGTGCAGGAAACGATTTCGCGCATCCGCAATTACTGCAACGTGACAGTCGAGAAACTCGACGGCGTTGAAGAAAACGTTCACTTCAAACTGCCCAAGGAACTGGCCGACGTGCCGCGTCCGAAAGACGCCATGGAAGCCTGGGCCGTCAGCAGCGCCTAATTCCGCGCAAACAACACAACATTTTTCGTCCGGAGAAAGTCCATGTCAGTATCGCTTCACCAGCAAGTTCGCGTCGGCGCCTATGTGGCGAAACAGACTCTGCTCGGCCGGAAGAAATATCCGCTGGTGCTGTTTCTGGAACCGTTGTTCCGCTGCAACCTCGCCTGCCCTGGCTGCGGCAAGATCGACTATCCGGCGCCGATCCTGAACAAGCGCCTTACGGTGCAAGAATGCCTCGATGCGGTTGATGAATGCGGCGCGCCCGTGGTGGCGGTGCCCGGCGGCGAACCGCTGATCCACAAGGAAATTGGTGAAATCGTCGAAGGCATTGTCGCGCGCAAAAAGTTTGTGTCGCTGTGCACCAATGCGCTGCTGCTTGAGAAGAAACTCGACCTCTTCAAGCCGTCGCCGTTCCTGTTCTTCTCGGTCCACCTTGACGGTCTCGAAGAAGAGCACGATCACGCCGTCGATCAGAAGGGCACGTTCAAGATCGCGGTGAAAGCGATCAAGGCGGCGCAAGAGCGCGGCTTCCAAGTCAACGTCAATGCGACGATCTTTGACAACATGACCGCGGTTCAAGTCGCCGATTATCTCGACTTTGCGACCGATCTCGGCGTCAACATTTCGATCTCGCCGGGCTATGCTTACGAGCGCGCCGAAGACAAGGATCACTTCCTGTCGCGCGAGAAAACCAAGAACCTTTTCCGCGACATCTTCCGCATCGGCAAGGAGCGCGGCCGCGAATGGAACCTGTCGCACTCGTCGCTGTTCCTGAATTTCCTCGCCG
>CAZAOB010000114.1:0-3070 GCA_964486635.1 uncultured Caulobacterales bacterium
GCCCGGCGAACGCTAGGCGCTGATTTTCTCGAGGATCCCCACACGCACGCCATCAAACACATATTGCGTGGATAGGGCCATCAGCAGCATGCCGAGGATGCGCGTGATCGCGTTCATTCCCGTTCGCCCCAGCGCGTCGCCGATACGGCTGGCGAACGCCATCATGAAAACGGCGATGATCCATACAAGGATCATCGCGGTGATCGTTGCGGCTTTATCGAGGACGGAGATCCCCGGTCCCATCAGGAGCATGATGGTGGCGATGGCGCCCGGACCGGCCAGCATCGGCATGGCCAGCGGAAAAAAGGCGATGTTGTCGCGAGCGGAGGCCTTTGGGCCTGGCGTTTTCGCTTGAGTTTCGCTGTCCGGGTCGAAGAACATTCGGAACCCCATAATGAACAGAATAATGCCCATGGCCGCCCGAAACGCTTCCAGCGAGACGCCGAGGTGGTGCAGCGTCGTGTTGCCGACGAAGCCGAACAGCAAAAGCGTGCCGGTTGCGTAGATCGCCGCCATGAATGCGATGCGAAGACGTTCGCGCGGCGCGTCACCCTTTGTCAGGGACGCGAAGATCGGCGTCACCAGGATCGGGTCGATGACGATGAACAGGGTTACGAATGCGGCGGTGAAAACGGGCAGGATGGATTGCAGCATGACGAGGCTCCTCGCTGCGGGTTCTGCCCCTCGGCGTCATTGGGCGCAAGGCGCCGCCGGAAAAAAGGGCGGCCCGCGAAGGCCGCCCCACAAAGTCTTGCAGATTTGATTGGAGTCTAGAGAGGCAGGAAGCCCCACATGACTAGCCAGGCCGAAAGCGCGATGCCCGCGCCGCCGGTGAGCAACAGCCCCAGCAAAACGCCGACCGGCATTGATGTTCGCATTCTCGCGCGCAGCGTCGTCCACAACAGAAAGACGCCCAAAGGTCCGGCGACCAATCCGGCCACAGCGAACCACATGCTCCAGCCCGGCAATCCGGCAAGAAGTAGCAGCGGGTTTTCCTGTGCAGTAAGTCCAATGGCCGCGCCAAGTCCGCCAATAGATGCCGCGCCGGCGAGCGACGTCAGCCACGCCATCAAACGAGCGCCGCCCGTCGAGTCGGCGCCAGAACGATTAATGACGCGAGCAACCGGCGCGAGCGTGAAAATCACGGCGCCAAATAAGAACACGATGGCAGGCAAACCGATCCAAAGGGCGGGAACCATGACGTTCTTGGGGTCTTCCGCCGCCAGCGCGCCGATTTTGGGGAGGGCGGCGGTTTCAAACAAAGGACCGGTGAAATCAGGCGCTTCCATGCTTTCGGGGCAGCTCATGTCGAGCTCGCCGTTCGGGTCGTCATAGAATTTGGTGAGAAACTCCCCAGCGCACTCGACTGAGCGGGTCGGGCCGTGTCCGGCAAACGCAAACTCGACATAGGTGCCGTTGGAGAAGCCGGGAAGGATGGCTTGCGCCAGCGGCGGCGGCGTGATCGGATCCATCGCCCCTTCAACGATCAGGGTGCGGATTCCTGTTTCGACCGCGAGGTAGTCTTCGGCTGGGCGCGGTGTTGCGCCGTAGCGGCGACAGATTTGCGCCTGCTCGTCCGCCAGCGCCGGGTCGCCGAAAATCATCGACAGCACCGGGTGATCCAGTCCGTCTTCCTCAAACGCCTTTTTAATTCCGGGGTGCCATGCGTCGTTGCACGCAATCGCGTCATACATGCCCTGGCTGATGTCGACCGTCGGGCTGCCGCCGGCTGTGATCATACGCAGCGCGTCGTAATTCTTCTCTTCGACCATCTGCGTCAGCGCGGCGATAAACGCGGGCAATGAGGGATAATTCTTCTGCTCGTAAAACAACGAGAAAGGCGCTGCGCCAATCAAGTCGTGATAGATATACGCTTTTCCTGAAGGGAAGAGCTCCTCGTCGATGGCGTCGAGCTCAATGGGGTTCGCAGCGACCGCTCTGATGGCGTTCTTGTAGTTTTCAACAAGGTTCGGAAAATTCTTGGCGCAAGCGGCGTCCGCATTGCAGGCATCCTCGAGCATAGTGAGGACGCGGTTATAATAGCGTGCGATGTGATGGAACGTAATGTCCTGCTGCAACGGCACGATGGCGTCGATGACAGCAGCGCGAATGCCTTCCGGGTCTTCTTTCAGATAGGCCTGCCCCAGAATGGATCCATAAGAAATGCCCCATAGGTTCCACTGATCATGCCCGAGCGCCTGACGCAGCGCCCTGACATCGCGAGCGTTTTCAATCGAAGAATATCCGGACAGGTCCACGCGCGCGGCTTTCGCCTTGGCGAAACATGACTCCATCGCTTTCAAAGATGCGCGCTGATATTCCTCCCATACTGGTGTGTTCGCGACGGAAGGGTCAAACAGCGAATAGTCTGGACAATAGTCGCCCGACCAGCCAATGCCACGTTGCTCGAGAATATAAAGGTCGCGTGTTTCCCGCACGCCATGTTCTTTCAACCGATCGACATAGCCTTGCGCTTTCACGCCAGGTCCGCCCGTCAGGTAAATGATCGGATCTTCGCGCTTGGTCCATTCGCCGTCTTCTTCTGCATTCCAATCGTCGGGCTTCTTTGCGTGAATTTTTGTGAACGCAATTTCGATCATCCGCGAGCGAGCTTTTTCGCGGTTCTCCGGCACCTCTAGTCTGCCGCAAGAAATCTCGCCGGGCTTGTATTCAACGGCGCCCTTGAACGGACAGACGACAGTGCGGACACTGAATGAATCGCGGGCAAAATAATCGACGTCTTCGGCGACCGTTTCATCGGCCGTGTCTTCTATTTGCAAGTCGGGCATTTCCACATCGGAACTTGCGCCCGGGTCGTCCTGCGCTTGGATTGCGCCCGGAACGAAACTTGAAATCAGGAATGCAAGAAAAACAGTCGCGCGGATTGCGCGAATTTGCGTCGTCATTAGTCAGCCCCGCCGTATTGCCCCAGACAAGCTTATCAAAAACAGGCGCTTGCGCAATTGAACCGACAATATTCCCGCATCGCGTGTATATTGCGGCGCAAACAAAACGGGCGGCTCTTTCGAGCCGCCCGTTTGTTACGCAACTGAATGTTGGTGGACCGGAC
>CAZAOB010000114.1:3080-4906 GCA_964486635.1 uncultured Caulobacterales bacterium
GCCCATTCCGCCCATGCCGCCAGGCATGCCGCCGCCGCCATGGGAGTGGCCGCTGTCTTTTTTCGGCGCTTCGGCGATCATCGCTTCGGTCGTGATCAGGAGGCCGGCGACAGATGCCGCATCCTGCAACGCGTGACGAACGACTTTGGCCGGATCGACGATGCCGGCTTTGATCAGATCGACATATTCGTCGGTCTGCGCGTTGAAGCCGAAATGCGGATCAGTCTGCTCGAGCAGTTTGCCCACGACGATGGAGCCTTCGCCGCCAGCGTTTTTAACGATCTGGCGAATTGGCGCCTGCAGGGCGCGGCGAATGATGTTGACGCCAGCGGTTTGGTCGGCGTTTTCACCTTTGACGCCGTCGAGTGCTTTCGAGGCGTAAAGCAGCGCAGAGCCGCCGCCCGGAACGATGCCCTCTTCGACAGCGGCGCGGGTTGCGTTGAGTGCGTCATCAACGCGATCCTTGCGCTCTTTCACTTCGATCTCGGTTGCGCCGCCGACTTTGATCACTGCAACGCCGCCTGCGAGTTTCGCCAGACGTTCCTGCAGTTTTTCGCGATCGTAGTCAGAGGTGGTGTCTTCGATCTGTTTGCGGATTTGCGACGTGCGGCCTTCGATGTCCGACTTCTCGCCAGCGCCGTCGACAATCGTCGTGTCGTCTTTGTTGATCGAGACTTTCTTCGCAGTGCCGAGCATGTCGAGCGTGACGTTCTCGAGTTTAATACCCAAGTCTTCGGAGATGACCTGGCCGCCGGTGAGAATGGCGATGTCTTCGAGCATCGCTTTGCGGCGATCGCCGAAGCCCGGCGCCTTTACTGCAGCGATTTTCAGGCCGCCGCGCAGTTTGTTGACCACGAGGGTCGCCAGCGCTTCACCTTCAACGTCTTCTGCAATGATCAGCAGCGGACGGCCGGACTGCACAACTGCTTCGAGCAGCGGCAGGATCGACTGAAGATTTCCGAGTTTTTTCTCGTGGAGGAGAATGTACGGATCTTCGAGCTCAGCCGTCATTTTTTCAGCGTTGGTGATGAAGTAAGGCGACAGGTAGCCGCGATCGAACTGCATGCCTTCAACGACGTCGAGTTCGGTTTCGAGCGACTTGGCTTCTTCAACCGTGATGACGCCTTCATTGCCGACTTTTTCCATCGCTTTTGCGATCATTTCGCCGATTTCTTTTTCGCCGTTGGCGGAAATCGTGCCGACCTGAGCGATTTCGGAAGAGGAGGCGATTTTTGTCGCGCGCGCTTTGATGTCTTCAACGACTTTGGCGACAGCGAGATCAACGCCGCGCTTCAGGTCCATTGGGTTCATGCCAGCGGCGACAGACTTGGCGCCTTCTTTGACAATCGCTTGCGCGAGAACAGTCGCCGTCGTGGTGCCGTCGCCGGCTTCGTCGTTGGTTTTCGACGCGACTTCACGCACCATCTGTGCGCCCATGTTCTCAAACTTGTCTTCAAGTTCGATTTCCTTGGCGACCGTGACGCCGTCTTTCGTTGTGCGCGGCGCGCCGAACGATTTGTCGATAACGACGTTGCGGCCTTTCGGGCCAAGCGTGACTTTCACCGCGTTGGCGAGAATGTCGACGCCGCGCAGCATTTTTTCGCGCGCATCGACGTCGAATTTGACTTCCTTAGCAGCCATTGTTGCTTCTCCTTAAAACTGATGATGGGGGTTAGTCGATGATCCCGAGGATGTCCGACTCCTTCATGATCAGGAGCTCCTCGCCGTCGATCTTCACTTCCGAACCAGACCACTTGCCGAACAGGATCCGATCACCTGCTTTGACGTCGAGCGGAACGATTTCGTTGTCGTCGCCGCGCGCGCCC
>CAZAOB010000115.1:0-4879 GCA_964486635.1 uncultured Caulobacterales bacterium
AACGCCGGCGGAAAAGTTTAACGCATGTGTTGCGTCGACCGGTTGAGGCTGCCGTTAAAAGTGGACGTATTCAGCCCGGCTGATTTTTGTTCGCCCCCCCTCCCCCGTTAACCGACATTAATATCGGCAAATCGGACTTCGCGCCTCTCATGTTAGCTTCGCCCCCAACTTGAGACGAATAATCACGTTGGAATCAGCTCTGTTCAGCACGACAAAGCGGACTTTCCTGGCTCAAGATCCGTTGCTCGGTTTAAGACGACTATGTTTCGGCCGCACCGGTATGCGTTGCTGTAGCGCGCGCCAGAATACCTTCATCAGGCCAGCCAAAACGTGCGAAGTGCAAGAATTTATTGACAAAATTCACGCACAAAAGCATGTTTAGCGGGGTATGGAATCGCTCGGTATGAGTGCCGGGCCGGGGTGAGGCGTATTTCTAGTTCGACGAATAATTAATCATGTCGCATGGCGGCTTCCAAAATTAGGTAAAAAATATCAACTGAATGCGATATCAAGCACTAATTCGGATGGCGCGCGCAGCCGCCATCGGCGCACTCTTTTCCACCGCCTCAGCCATCGGCGGCATTGCAGTTTTTGATGGTGAGCAAAGATATTTATCCGCCCACGCCGCTAATTCTCAAAGCGGCGATTCAACAGATTCACTTTATAACCAGCGAATCCGCAAGGGCGATACGCTTATCCGTTTGCTCAAATCCGCCGGTGTGACGCCGGAAAACGCCGCCGCTGCCGCCGGCGCCGTTAAGAAAGTGTTCGATCCCCGGCGGCTTCGTGTCGGCCAACGCATGATGATCCGGTTCGATGCGGGACCGGGCGATGCCATGCGTTTGTCCGTGTTCACGATAGAACTCGGCAAGAACCGGTTTGTCGAAGTGGTTCGCGGTGCGGATGGCAGATATCGTGCCCGCCGCGCAAGCCAGCCCTGGTCGCCGGAACGTACCAGCGCTGAAAAACGCCGTATGGGCGGCATGGTCACGCTCGAGGCGCGCTCGGGCAGTACGATCGGCAAAATCATGCGGGCGTTGAACATCCGGGAACGCGATATCGACCGTGCCGTCAAGGCACTGAGGACCCGCTTCGATCCGAGGCGGTTGCGCGTCGGTCAAAAAATATCGGTTTGGCCGGGCGCGCCGCGGTCGGACGGAAAATTGACCCTGTTGGGCGTTGCGGTGCATTTGCAAAATGGCGCCTTCGTCGAAGTAAGAGGCGACGGAAACGGCGGCTTTTCAGCCCGCCGCCTGTCGGCGCTGACGCTGGCGGATAGCGCCGGTGGCGACGTCGCGCTCGACGATTCAGGCCCGCAACCTATCGCCGGAGAGCGCCAGAAATTGCGCGTGCCCAAGGGTGCGACGCTGATGAATATGTTGATCAAGCGCGGCATCTCGCGCGTCGAAGCCGACAAGGCAATTCGCGCCGTGCAAGAAAATTTTGATCCGAGGCGGCTGCGCGCCGGACAATTCATCTATCTGGTCGTCACCGAGAACGGCGCCGGAAAACCTGAACTGCGAGGCTTATCGATCGCCATAAACAACAAACGCCATGTCACCGTCAGACGCGAAGATTCTGGCCGGTTCACCAGCGGCCTGGCGCGCACGCCGATCGATGGTCTGGCCGATATCACACCGGCGGCCAAAACACCGGCTGCCAAGGTGGCCAAGCTTGACGAAACGGCAGCGCCGGCGCCGGCAAAGCCGCAACGCGCGGCATCGGAAATTCAGGCGACTCTCGCCGCCACTGAAGTGGATGCAAACAGCGATATCGACGCCGCGACGTTCCTCGTCGACCGCGGCGATACGCTGATGGCGATCTTGCGCAGCGAGGGCATCGACCGGCATGAGGCGGACCGCGCCATACGCGCCTTGCGTAAATTTTTCAATCCGCGCCGCCTGCGTGAAGGTCAACAAATCATCCTGGCGACACGCGCCGACAAATCCGGCGCCATCCTGCTTGAGGGATTCAGCATCAAGGTCGGCAAGGATCGCCAAATCGAGGTGATAAGAAGTGACACCAAGAATTTCGCCGCCGCCAAGGTAAGCGAACCGAACTTCGCGGCGCGCACGGCCCTGGCCAACCGCGTCGCGGCAAATGTGACGCGTGAGGGCGTGCGGCTGACACCGCGCCCAGGACAGGGCCAAGCGATGACAGGCGCGATGATTGCCGCGGCGGCGCCGGCGGAACAGATGTTGGAGGCCGACGCGGCGAAGGTTTGGCCGCGCGAGATTCGCGCCACTGGCGCCCGCAGCGCCTTCTCGTTACCCGCGCTTCAAGAGAAACGCGCCGCTTCGGACGACCTCACCCGCAAAGCCGTCATGATCGGCAAGGGAGACACGTTGTTCGTGGCGCTCACCAAGGCCGGAAGCGCCGCCAACGACGCCGAGGCGGCAATCGCCGCCTTCCGCAAGGTGCACAACCCGCGCAGCCTGCAGATCGGACAAACGCTCACGCTTGCGTTCGAACCGATTGTGAATGAGGACAAAGCGCAGGCTTTCCGGCTCGCCGAAATCGCCTTGGATGTGGCACCGGACCGCGACGTGTTGGTGGCCCGCCAGGCGGACGATAGCTTCCACGCCAGCGAATTGGCCCGCGATCTGGTGCGCCGGCTGGAAAAGGCCGAGGGCCTCATTCAAACCAGCCTCTACGATGCCGCGATGGAAGCCGGACTGCCGATCAGCATTCTGATGGAAATGGTGCAGATATTCAGTTTCGACGTCGATTTCCAACGCGAGATTCAAAAAGGCGATCAGTTTGAAGTGCTGTATGAAAATCAGCTCAACGACGATGGCGAGTCGGTGGCGCTGGGTCCGGTGCTTTTCGCCTCGCTCAGTTTGAGTGGCCAAGTGATCGGCCTTTACCGCCACGAGCCCGGAAACGGCCCGGTGGATTATTTCAACATCAAAGGTCAGAGCGCGCGCAAAGCGCTCATGCGGACACCGATCAACGGCGCGAGCCTGTCGTCGGGCTATGGCATGCGGCGGCATCCGATACTGGGCTACAACAAAATGCATCGCGGGTTGGATTTCTCCGCCCCGCGCGGCACGCCGATCGTCGCCGCCGGCGACGGCGTCATCGAAGTCGCCGGGCGAAACGGCGCTTACGGCAAATATATCCGCATCCGTCACAACGGGGCGTACAAGACCGCCTATGCCCATATGAAGGGCTATGCGCGCGGCATGCGCGCCGGCAAGCGGGTGCGCCAAGGCCAAACCATCGGCTATGTGGGATCCACCGGCCGCTCGACGGGTCCGCATCTGCATTACGAAGTCCTGCGCAACGGCGCGCGGATGAACCCGCGCAAGCTCAAATTACCGACGGGACAAAAGCTCAAGGGCGAAGCGTTGGCCCTGTTCGAGCAACAGGTGCGCAAGATCCGCGTCCTCATCGCCGAAGTTCCGAGCACGCAGAGAATTGCCAGTCGGTAGGTGCTCAAGCCTTTCTTCCCCGGCGGGGAAGAGAGGTTGGTGAGATGGGGCGACTTGAGCGCGCGGCGCGCGCTTTGTTTCCCCCATCTTCCCAACCCTTCTTCCCCCCAAGGGGAAGAAGGGCTTGCAACATTACGCGGCGCTGGCGACCTCACCGGAATTACTCGCCTCGATGCTGAGCCCGTCTTCTCCCGGCGAAACGCGGATGGTTTGATCATCCGTTATCTTGCCCTCGAGGATTAGATTGGCGAGCGGGTCCTGCAGATGGCGCTGGATGACACGCTTGAGCGGCCGCGCGCCATAGACGCGGTCATAGGCCGTCTCGGCGAGCCAGGAACGGGCCGCCGGCAGCAGTTCGAGGGTGAGCTTGCGCTCGGCCATGCGCGCCGCCAATCCGGCCACCTGAATGTCGACAATGGCATCCATATTCTCGCGGCTGAGGCGGTGGAACAGGATGATTTCGTCGAGCCGGTTGAGAAATTCAGGCCGGAATGCGGCGCGGACGATTTCCATCACCGGATCGCGCACGGCTTCGGACTCGGCGCCGTCGGCCTGCGCCGCCAACAGTTCGGAGCCCAAATTCGAGGTCATGATGATGACCGTGTTGCGAAAATCCACCGTGCGGCCCTGACCGTCGGTGAGGCGGCCATCGTCCAACAGCTGCAGCAGAACATTGAAGACGTCCGCATGCGCCTTTTCCATTTCGTCGAACAGGACGACCTGATAGGGCCGGCGGCGCACGGTCTCGGCGAGAACGCCGCCTTCTTCATAGCCGACGTACCCCGGCGGCGCACCCAAGAGACGGGCGACCGAGTGCTTCTCCATATATTCGGACATGTCGATGCGCACGAGCGCGCTTTCATCGTCGAACATGAACTCCGCCAGCGCCTTCGCCAATTCGGTCTTGCCCACCCCGGTGGGGCCGAGGAACAGGAACGAGCCGATCGGCCGGTCGCCGTCCTGGAGACCCGCACGCGCACGCCGGACGGCGTTGCTGACGGCGACCACGGCCTCGTCCTGGCCAACCAATCGGCGGCGCAGGCCGTCTTCCATGTGGAGCAGTTTCTCGCGCTCGCCTTCCAGCATTTTCTCCACCGGAATGCCGCTCCAGCGCGCCACCACGGAGGCGATCTGTTGCTCGCCGACGGCCTCGTTCAACATGCGCTCCTTCTCGCCCGCCTCGAGTTCGATCAGCTTGCGCTCCAACTCCGGAATGACGCCGTAGCTGAGTTCGCCGGCGCGCGCGAGATCGCCGTTGCGCTGGGCGATTTCAAGCTCGCCGCGCGCCGCGTCGAGCTGCTCCTTGATTTTCTGTCCGCCCGCGAGGCGATCCTTGTCGGCCTGCCACACCGAGGCGAGCTCGCTCGAGCGACCTTCCAAATCCGACAGTTCTTCTTCCAGGCTCCCGAGCCTCTCCGCCGAAGCCGAATCACTTTCCTTTTTCA
>CAZAOB010000116.1:0-2857 GCA_964486635.1 uncultured Caulobacterales bacterium
ATCTCCCTTCCCCGGCAGGTGCGATCGTAATTTTCATTTTGTGGTGGTGGGTCTGTTTCCTGGCGGTCCTGCCGCGCGGCGTGGAAGGGAGATGGGAGTCTCCCGACGATGGCGTAGACGGCGCCGATCCGGGCGCGCCCACCGATCCGAAGCTGAAACAAAAGGCATGGCTGGCGACCAAGCTGGCGTTTCTTTTTTGGGCGGTGACGGTTGCAATCATCCTGAGCGGCGTTTTCAATTTCCGCGACTGACGCATCGTAATTCGCAGATGCCGCCCTTGCGTTCGCTCAAGGGCTAGAATAGCAAATGCGTAAGGCATTCCCATTCACCTGACTCCGGTCTCAACTGCGAAGGGCAGCCATGAGCGACACTGCGCCCATCGACGAAGATACGCGCCCGGACGATCTGGAGTCCGAGGGCGACGGCCAGTTTTCTGAAGACCGGACCTTAACGCCGGAGTTCGTCCGTTCGGTCGCCGACGCCATCGAGGCGGAAGACGCTGAGGCGTTTGAAGGGCTGACCCGCGAACTTCACCCGGCGGACGTCGCCGACCTGATCGGACTGCTCCATGAAGAAGACCGCGAAGCGCTGATCGCGCTTTTGGGCGGCGCTTTGCCGTCTGAAGTCCTCGCGGAGCTCGACGGCGACCTGCTCGAGGAAATTATCGAGGCGATGGAGCCGGCGAAAGTCGCCGAAGCGGTCGCCGAACTCGACACCGACGACGCCACCTTCGTGCTGGAGGATCTCGACGAAGAGAAACAGGCGGAAATTCTTTCCTTTGCGCCGATTGAAGACAGGCTTGCCTTGCGGGCCGCTCTCGACTTCGAAGAGGAAAGCGCCGGCCGTCTGATGCAGCGCGAGTTCTTCGCGTCGCCGGCGTTCTGGACAGTAGGACAGATCATCGACCGCATGCGCGGGACGGAAGAGCTTCCGGACCGGTTCTACGAAGTCTTTGTTGTCGACCCTGCGTTCAAGCCGGTGGGTTCTGTTCCATTGTCGACCCTCATGAAGTCTCCCCGCGACACGGTGATCGAGACGATCATGACCAGCCGCGACATGCGAACCATCCCGGTGACGATGGACCAGGAGGAGGTCGCCTACCTTTTTGAGCAATACAACATGATTTCGGCGCCGGTCGTTGACGACGCCGACCGGCTGATCGGCATGATCACCGTGGACGACGTTGTGGAAATGGTTCGGGAAGAAACCCACGAAGACATGCTGGCGCTGGCCGGTGTCGAGGCGGATACCGGGCTGTCTGACACGGTCTTCGAGACGGTGCGTTCGCGTTTCTCCTGGCTTGCGATCAACCTCGCGACCGCAATCCTGGCGTCGCTGGTCATCTCCATGTTCGACGTCGCTATCGGCCAGATCGTTGCGCTGGCGATCTTGATGCCAATTGTCGCGTCCATGGGCGGGAATGCGGGCACGCAAACATTGACTGTCGTTGTGCGATCCTTGGCGACCAAGGACCTCACTGCGTCAAACGCGGCGCGCGTGGTGTTTCGCGAAGCCCTGGTCGGGTTTCTCAACGGGCTGATCTTTGCCCTGATCATGGGCGGATTGGCAGGCGTTTGGTACCTGGTGAGCGGCTGGGGTGATCAGGCGGAAGCCACGCGGCTCGGCGTGGTGGTTGGCGCAGCCATGGTCATCAACCTCTTTGCTGCAGGGCTGGCGGGCATTCTCATTCCCATCGGCATGCAGCGCGCCGGCGCCGATCCGGCTGTATCGTCCGCCGTCTTTGTGACGACCGTTACGGATGTTGTCGGTTTTTTCGTTTTCCTCGGCCTTGCCGCTGCAGTGTTGTTGCCTGCAGCGGTCTAGTTCTTAGGCCGTATGCTGAGCTTTGCGGCGGTAGACCCAGGCGGCGAGCCCGCCCATCAGCAGCAAATAGAACAGTCCCGGTTCTGGCGCATCGACCGGCGGTTCTTCCGGCGTGCATTCTTCATCGACGCCTTCTTCGCACGGAGGCTCAACCGGTGGGATGATGACCGGCGGCACGATAGTCGGCGGGATGGTCGGCCAGCCGGGATAGAACACCGGCGGCGGCGGATACACCACCTCGGACGGCGGAGGCGTCACCGGGGTCTCTGTTGGCGGAACCCGCCGCGTTTCCTGTGGGGCGACCGGATTATATCCGGCGAGCCGGGTCGGAACCGGACGGGGCGCTAAAAAGACCCTGAGGCTTCCTTTCGTGGCGCTTCATCGCCGCAGCAGCCGCAATTGACGACGATATCATTGCGAATATCGCCGACAGCGCGCGCATACCAGGCGGTGAATTCTTCTTCGGACATCGGCGCGGACTTGCCGCGGTCGCCGCCAAATCCGCCGTTCCACAAGATCGCGATTGCGATAATTGCGGCGGCGATGATGTTCGTGAATCCGTTACCCAACATATCTCACCTCGACGCCCCTCCCGGAGATTAACATTGATCGCGCCAAAAGGGGCGCTCCCAATGAGAGAGAAGGGGCTTTCCGGGCTCTTTCTCCCAAGACTTGTGCCAGAATCGCCCTTCGGGTTTCCCTTCTTGAAACTCTGGAAAGCGTATTTGTTTCAAATGCTTATGAGCGCAGCCACGGGCTTGTGGAAAATTCCCGGTGGCCGGGCGCGGCGCCAAAATGGCGTCGACTGTGCCGTTTCGGCGCCCATCAGGGCGGAATTTCAGGCTGAATCCGGCCGCTGACTACCCAATCCAGCCCCGCCATGATAGGAATCGTTAACTGCGGTAGGTGGGGGAGTCGCGCAGCGAGCCGCCTTGCGGCGCAGCGTTTTGAGTAGGTTCGGCGGCCTGATAGCTGGCTGACGAGCGTAGTCCAGAGGGGGTTAGAGCGGGTCTGATGCGGACGGGAGATACCG
>CAZAOB010000116.1:2867-4584 GCA_964486635.1 uncultured Caulobacterales bacterium
TCAAGGTGTGTGAGGCCTTGCGGATGGCGGCGCATTACGCCCCTACCGAACAGTGGACAGGTGGTTACGGCCACACCGGATCCGCGCGTCACGGCATGAGCGTGACGGAAGGCGACGCCGAACGTTTGCTCAAAGATGATGTGCGCCCGATCGAACAGCTGATCAGCGATACGGTGCGCGCGCCGCTTAATCAAAACGAACATGATGCGCTGGTCTCGTTGATCTTCAATATTGGCGAAGACAATTGGAAGCGTTCAACAGCGCTCCGCAAACTGAACGCTGGCGACAAATTAGGCGCCGCGAATGCGTTTGAATTGTGGACCAAAGCCTTCGTGAATAACGAACTGACAACGCTTGACGGTCTGGTGCGGCGCCGGGCGGCGGAAAAATCTTTGTTCCTGATGCCGACAGACGCATCCCTGGTCGTTCCGACCTCGGACGTTAATCCCGCGGCGGAGTGCGAGCCGGAATTCATTTCAGAGCGCGTTTACAACGCCAAACCGCTGGTTGATTTCGATAGCCTGAAGTCTGACGCCAAGAAGTCGCTGTCGCCGGAAGAACGTGCTGCACGCACGCGTGCGCTGTTCGCAGCCACACAAGCTCTTTCCGGCGATCCCTCCAAGATGATCGTTTCAAAGGCTGAGGAGCGCGCCGATATGGGCGTCACTTTCGGCGCCTTGCTCGCGGGATTGCTCGCCTTCGCCATGACGGGCGTCGGCGTGATTTTGCTCCTCGGACAGGAAGCGCCGGGTATCGCCGAAGCGATCGGGCTCAACTACGACCGGTTCACGACGATCTTTGAGAACTTGCCTGTCTGGCTTTCTGGCATCGGTGCGGCGATGTCGTATTTCATCTTGTATATTCTGGTGAAACGCGCGGCGAGACATGACCTCAAACGTCAGCGCGCGCGGGATCTCGCACGTTTGCGCGTCGCGGAATAATGCGCCCACAGACAGTCGTATGATGCCGCGCCTGGTTGGACATCGCGTCGGCCCCCATGGCGCCGTCATGCATGAAACCAGAATGAACAATTGCGGCCATGGAGCGGCGGCTGAAATAGATGCTCGCGGAAACGGGGTGTAGTTGTGATGTCGATGCTGAGAATGGCGATTGTCGGGGCCGGCGCGGCAGGCGCCGCGGGTGTTGCGGTGTTTGGCGGCCCGATGCTGGAGACTGGCGGCTCCAAGTCGAGCCCGGCTTTGGTGGAGCGCGAAGTCTGCCTGAAGGGCGAAATGTCATTGCTCGAGGGCGCGCCGGCCAAATGCTACTCACGCGAAGAGTTTAGAACGCTGCTCGATCGGCGCGTTCTAGATGCGCAAGGGGCGCCGGTCTCGCTTGCTATGGCGCACCCGTCGGATATGTCGGCGCCGACGGCCACATGTACGACTTGTCGCGATTTCCGTGAAATGAGTTTTGATGGCTGGTATGCGGCGTCATCTCGTGAGATGCGGCGAGAAGCGTATTTCGCTCGTGCTTGCGGCGCACTTGCCGCGCTCGACAAGGCTCAGGATGCAAAGCAGAGCTTTTTCGCCAACGGATCGCCGGCGGCAGAAGACATTGCCGCCATGGCGTCAACTGCGCGCTTCGGCGAAGTCGCCGCCGACGACATTCATGTGGATCAGGAACCAGGTCACATCTGGCGAATCACTGCTGATGCTTTGAATGTCCAGATTCATGAAATCGCCAACGCGGATTTCGACGGTGACGGAATCGAAGA
>CAZAOB010000117.1:0-3995 GCA_964486635.1 uncultured Caulobacterales bacterium
TCATCGTCCGGATCGTACCGGTGTATTTGCCGTCTTTCAGCGTAAATGAGCCGATCTGCGCCATGGGTTACTCTCCTTTGCTGGCGTTGGCGTGAAGGGCCTTGCGGGCCCGCTTGAACCCGGCGTCGGCGCCGAGAAAGTTTTCGAGCATGGCGGGGATCAGCGTTTCGGGCTTTTCCTCCGCGCCATAGGTCTGTTGGTAGATCGCCGCATTATCCGGACTCTTTGCGACTGTCTCACGATCTGCACGCCTAACGACGTTTTCAGCGCTTGCGAGGGCGCACGCAGACGTCCGAGTCAACCGTTCCCGCAGGGCTTGCCCGAGGACAACGGTTGACGCGGCGGCGTCACAATACGCTGTTATGAAGCGAGCAGGCTTTGGCCTGCTCGCCTGCCACGCGGCGAGCGGGGGGAGCGCGAGGGGGAACACCCTCGCACCCCAATAATGACTCGCGCCGAAGGCGCACCATATTTGAGATCTTTTATGCCCGAACTCTATTTGACGGACGGGCGCGCTTTGCGTCGCCCAATTGAGACAGATTCGTTTGATGGTGCGATGTTGTACCGTTTGTCGGCGACGGTGGAAAGCTCCGCGGTTACGGACGGCATGCCGTTCATACTCGGTGACAACGCGGAGTACGACGCCGACCTCAATCGGTTTTTTCGCGACTGTCCGACCATGGGCGTGCGGTCGCCGAACAGCCTGCAGTCCTACGCGCGCGATCTCTTGATATGGATGCGTTTTCTGGGCGAACGCCGGTCCGGCAAGTCGATTTGGGAAGCGACGGCCGATGACATTGCGGCCTATCACGCCGCGCGTCGCCGTTCGAAGCCGCCTTTTCGAATCTCGGCGGCCTCGTGGAACCGATCGATCGCCGCGCTTGAGAAGTTTTATGGATGGGCGCTGGAAGAAGGCTTCATCGAGAAGGTTCCCTTCACCTATCGGCGCGTCTTCCGTCGCGGCGACGGCGCCCATGGGCCCGTTGTCATCTCGCACAACAGGGCGCGCGAGCCCGGCGCCCGTCAATCGGACATGCGCTTCATTGGACTCGATCAATTCGCATTGTTCCGCGACGTCGGATTGCGCGGATGCTTGCCGGACGGTTCGGAAGATCCCTCCTGGCGGGGTCGCCATGGCGAACGCAATGCGCTTTTTGCCGAACTTCTCCTGACCACAGGCATGCGCCTCGCTGAAGCGGCGCATTTGCTTTTCTGCGAACTGCCCTCGTCGGAGGCCTGTCATGATACGGATCAACGGCTTTTTCCGTTCCGGCTGCCCGCCGCGGTCGCTAAAGGCGATAAGGCGCGCACGATCAGGCTGCCCGTGCGCCTCCTGCGCCGGCTGCATGACTACGCCGCGCTGGAGCGTGCGAACGCCATTGAACGTTTCGCAGAGCGAAGCGCCGTTAATGCAAAAACTGACGCACTCAGCGCAGTCGAAGCCGACCGCAATATGATCGTTATTGTCGGCGACGACGGTCAACGAAAGCGCATTCGTCTTGATCTTGTCACGCCCCATGATCGACGGCGCCTTTGCAACGCCGATGATATGAACGTCGCGCCAGCGATGCTGTGGCTGACGGAGACCGGCGCGGTTATGACGCCCTGGGGCTGGGCGGCGGTTTTCCGGCGGGCGAGCAAGCGATGCCGCAGCTTCGGCATCGACATCGACGTGACGCCGCACATGTTGCGGCACAGCTTCGCCGTCCACATGCTGTCGATGCTGATCCGCGCGCAACTCGGCATGGTGATGCAGGATCGATCGGGCGGCGCTGCCGGCGACGCCGCTTACCGCCGGATGATCGGCGATCCCTTGCAGAAGCTGCAACGACTGATGGGGCATGCAAGCATTACCAGTACGCATATCTATCTCAGCTCCCTTGATGAAAGCCGCGCGCTTGTGGATGCGGCGATCAACGATTGGGCGGACGCTCTCGGCGATGAGGAGACGGCGGCGTGAGCGCCAAGCGCGCCCGCAAGGCGCGCTTTCCGGAAGGTTCGTCGGCTCCGGCCTGCATAGAGAGCGACATCGCCGCCTTGCGGTTTTCGATCGCGCTGCCAGACGGCGGTGTGGTCGGCGTCAATCTGACCGACTGGCCGCGGCCGCGCCTGACGCGCGCCTTCGCGAAGGCGTTTTACGACGACATGACGTCGCCCGGCACGATCTGCACCAAATTGATGGTGAACGGACGATTGCGCGGGCTGCACCGGTTCTGGCGATTTCTGGATGACGCCGGTGAGACGCTCGATCGCATCGAAGAGATCACGCCGGCGGTGCTCGACCGCTATGAAGACTGGCTGGCGCAGAACGCCGGCGCTTCGATCTATCAACGCCAGCTCCTGGCGCTGGTGATCGGGCTCTTGCGCATTATGGATGAACGGGGAAGTCCGCCGCTCGCGCCAGCGCTTGTCGAGCGCCTCTCTTATATCACGCGTCGGCCTTATGAGCGCAGCAAACCGCGCGACGCCTATAGCCCGCGCATCGCCGAAGCCTTGCGCGCCGCGGCCCGCGCCCATGTCCTTGAAGCCGCCGCCCGCATCACGCCGGAAGGCGCCGTTCCATCGCCGCCGGAGGGACTGCCGCCAAGCGTTTTCGATCAATACAGAACCGTTCTGGAAGAGATTGATCGTCGCGGCTGGCTTCCTCAATCGCGCGAACCGATCGGCAATCGCCTTATTCAGCGGGCGGCTCATTGGGGCGTTTCGATCGGGCCCTGGAGCGATATTCATGGCCGGTTTCATTTGCAGGTCGAAGACGTCATCGCCTTCATGGTGCTCTTGGGCCTGGAGACCGGTCTTGAGACCGAAGCCTGCCGAATGCTTAAAGCCGATTGCCTGCGCAACCCGGTCAAGGGCTCGGTGGAGATCGAGTATCTGAAGCGCCGGGCGCGCGGCGCCGAGTGGAAGCGGTTGCGCGTGCGCGATGGCGGACCGACGACGCCCGGCGGTCTCATTCGTCTGGCGCGCCGGCTTTCGGCGCGCACTCGCCGCTGCGTCGGGGGCGATCATCTGTGGGCCTATTACACCATATCGGGTCTCATCGGGGTCATGAAGAACCATCACATGCCGGCGCAATATTTCGTGCGGCGGCATAAACTGACCGACGACGACGGCGAGGTGTTGAACCTGCAACTCTCGCGCTTGCGCAAAACCCAAAAAGCCGAGTGGTATATAAAGACCAACGGCCAACTCGACGCCTTCGCCATCGGCCACAGCCTTGAAGTCGCGGCGAACCATTATGCGGATATCCCGGCGCTGAGGCGCATTCACGAAGAGACCGTCGCTGAAGCCTTGCATGACGCAGCCGAAGCCGCGCTTAAACCCCGTATCGTTACGCCCGAGACGGAAGCGCGCCTTCGCGCCGATCCCGCGACGTCGGACCTGCCGGTCGCCAAGGCGAAGACGACGGCGTTTCTCGACGGAGAGCAAGATGTCTGGCTTGCGAGCTGCAGCGGGTTTTACAAAAGCCCCTTCGCGCGCAAGGGCGAACCCTGTCCCAACGCCTTCTGGGGCTGTCTTGAATGCGAGAACGCCGTCATCACCAGCCGCAAACTTCCCTCGCTCATCGCCTTTATGACGTTCATGACCGCGCAGCGCGAAGTCCTCGCCGGCGCCGACTGGGCGATGAAGTTCGGCCGCGCTTATCGGCCCATCGCCGAACAGATTCTGCCAGCCTTTCCGGACGCCGATGTCGCCGCTGCAAAAGCGATCGCTGCTGATCGAGCGGACCTTATTCATCTTCCCCCCGAAGCCGGCGCCCTATGACGGCGCTCCATCGGCATAACAATTCGGCGCGCGCGGTTTCTGCGCACAGGACAGATGATGAGATCGTTCTCAGCGTCGCCGAGATCAAACCCGGGATTGATCGCGCGCAGCTGTCGCGTTTTGGCGACGACGTATGGGATTTGACGCCTGCGATCTTCCGCGAGAACGTCGCGCTGGGCGCGGGCATCCTTAGATTTGGCGCGCTGCGCGATCCCTGGCAAAGGCTGACG
>CAZAOB010000118.1:0-3971 GCA_964486635.1 uncultured Caulobacterales bacterium
CCATGTGGCGACGTATCTCAAAGACTTTCTGTTCGGCCCCGAACAATGGCGCCAGCCGGTGAACGCGCTCTCCGGCGGCGAACGCGGGCGCCTTGCGCTGGCCGCCGCATTGGCGCGCCCGGCGAACCTTTTGGTGCTGGATGAGCCGACCAACGATCTCGATCTGGAAACACTGGAAATGCTCGAGGAGCAGCTATCGGCGTTTACCGGAACGCTGCTGCTAATCTCGCACGACCGGGCGTTTCTCGATCATCTCGTCACCAGCGTCATCACCACCGATCCGGAAAAGCCCGGTCACTGGATCCGCTATGCGGGCGGTTATGACGACATGGTGAGCCAGCGCGGCAGTGCTCCCGGTCTTGAAAATGTCGCGCCGAAACCAAAATCGAAGCCAACAGCGACTGCGGAGAAGCCAAAACCAGCCGCGAAAACAAAACTCTCCTACAAGGAGCAATACGCCCTCGACAATTTGCCGGACGAGATCGACAAGCTTATGCGCGAGGCGGCGGCGCTACAGGTGAAACTCGACGATCCGTCGCTATTCACGCGCGATCCGGCCTTGTTTGACAAAACTGCGAAGGCGCTGGCATCAACACAGGAAAGCCTTGCGGCGAAAGAGGAAGAATGGCTGGCGCTGGAGATGAAGCGCGAAGAGCTGCAGGGCTGAGCGTCAGCGCCGCCCGATCAAATCCCATTTGTTGCCGTAAAGATCGCGCAGGACCACGACCTTGCCATAGGGCTCGCTGCGCGGGGTTTCGAGAAATTCAACCCCGGCGGCATTCAGGCGCGCATAATCCGTATCGAAATCATCTGTATGGAGGAACAGCCCGACCCGCCCGCCGGTCTGGTTGCCGATTGCGGCGCGCTGCGCATCATCCGCCGCCCTTGCGAGCAAAATGTTGGCGCCGCCGGCGCCGGGCGAAACAACAACCCAACGCTTTTCCGGCGTTTGCGGCGTATCCTCGATCAAGTCGAAGCCCATCACACCGCAATAATAGGCGATGGCATCGTCATAATCGCGAACGACAAGCGTGATCAGCGCAAGCTGCATTTTGCCTCAGTCAAAAATCGCCACGGACTGGCGGCCCGCGATCACCAGCTCCAGATCGGCGTTCCAGACAAGCATGTCCTGACTGGAATAGCCATTGCCCGCATGCTCCGCGCGCGATTGCAATAGCCACCAGCCGTCACGGGTCTTTGGCTCTTCACACAACACGTTGACCATCCACGTCATCGAGCTCAGCGGCGCCATTTGCGAAAACATTGGTGCGATCGCGGGCGGCGGCATGTCGGCAAGCGCAAGCAAGGCGACAATATTGTCGGCGTTCTCATCGCGATGGCGCACCCAGATGAAATGATCGTGGTCCTTTGAGCCTGTGCCCGGCCGGCCGCCTTTCGCCAGCCTAGCGTCGAAATTTTTCGCAAAGGGCGGACCGAAACCTTCGGGAATGAAGACGTCGCACTGGTCCGGCGCAGGAACCTTTGGCGCAGGCGCAAAAGTGCGGTTCCATTTTGACGGGCGCGCCCCGCCAAATGCAAATGCGCAGCGAGTTGCAATTCCTTTTTCGCCGACGACATCCGCCTCGACAAACGTCACGGACTTGCCTTGGCGCAACAGATTCGCACGACCCTCTACCGGACCGCCCGCCGGACCGATGAACGACACCATGGCTGACCGAAGTGGCGGCGCATCAGGAAAAGCGCGCTGCGCAGTCTCAAGACACAAAGCGGCGGACAAGCCGCCATAGGTTGTGCGCCCTTGCATCCAGTCGTCGGGAATGATCACGGACAGCGCGCCGTCTTCAAATGTCGCGCTGTTCATCAGGTCGATAAAATTCACGCCGTGCTCCGAAATTGCATTGGTCGCTAGATAGTGCCCGCACCGCGGCGGGCCAATCTCCAATGACAGTCGCTGGTGCATCAAAAATTCGCGAATTTCCCCGATTTTCGCGCGTCAACCGTCATCGGCGCCCGGCGGCTCAGGATTAACGCGGCGCAGTTTTTCCGCTAGGATCGCCTGGCGACGCCGGGACCGGCGGCGCGGGGAAGATCGAGGGGAAATGGCGGAAACCGGAAAAACAGCAAACATGTTGAGCGCGCTGCGCAAGCGCGCCGCCGCCGTCTTGCCGCGCTTTTCGCCGAAATCCGAAACGCTGGCGCCGAAAGAAGGCGCGCCGCTTTTTCAGTCCTTCGATCCGACCACTGCGCTGTTTCCGGGCGACGCCGACGACGAGCGCGCGGGGTCTTTGCCGCTGTCGACCGTACTCGAAGATGCGGCGCACGCCATGGCGCGGCGAAAAATAGAATTGAGTGCGCAAGCGCGCGAACTCGCCATGCGCATCGGCCAACGCCGCGAAGGCGAGATGACCCTAGCGGCGCAGGCGGTGCGCGTGCTGATCGGACTTGGCTGGGCGGGCATCGCGGCGTGGCTCTATTGGGGCGTGCTGAATGCGCGCGCCGACGGCATTAGCGTCATCGCCGGCGGCGTGCCGCTCGATGACGCTTCGGTCCTGATGCGCACCTTCATGATTGTGGCGGCGGCCGCGCTTGGCGTCGCTTTCGCCGTTGCTGCGTTAACGCGCGGGCTCGGCAATGCGGACAATGCGCATATCGCCAAAGAGGCTGAACGGCTGGGCGGCGCCATTGCCGATGCCTCGGGGGAATTCGACAAGACACTGTCATCCTTGCGTAAGTCCATGGATGCGCACAATCACCCGGCGGACGCGATCGATGAGTTGGCGCGGGCTCATGTGACTGCGCTGGAAGCGCATGACTACTTCCGCGAAATCAATTTCCTGAACGACGCCGAAGACGAACACGCCCGGCGCCGGTTCAAGGGCTTCCTCGCCCGCGCAAGCGGCGGCGCAAATGGCGGCGGCATGGCTGATTACCTGATCACCTTTGCGACCGGCGTGTTGGCCGGCGCGCTGGTCATGCATTACGCGTTTGCGCCGGAGCCTGAGCCGGTGTCGGACCTGAAAAGCGTCGTGGCGGTCACCTCTTCTCCCTGGGCCATGCAGATCATCATTCTCGGCGGTCTTCTTTATGCGGCGGCGGGCGCGCTCCTTTCGCTGGTTGCCGGCCCGATGACCGAGGGCGTGGCGGAAAAGGCCAGAGCCGAGGCGCTGACAGCGCTGCGCAGCGGATTCGCCGCCCGCAGCGCCCTGCGGCCAGCCGACGTCACCCGGCGCATCAAGGACGCCGTCGACGTTTTCCGGGCGCGGGTGCGCGGCGGCGCGGGCGGAAATATCGGACGCACCCAGAGCGCCGCAGATGGACTGGGCGCGAATCAATCGAGCGATTTTTCGGGCGAAGGCGCGGTCCCCGAATGGCGCCGCCGCGATTCGTCGGTGAAATTCGTCGATACAGGCTTCTCTCCGGCGCCGGAAAGCTGGCGAACCGATGCCTACGCGAAAAAATTTGAGGCGCCTGGGCAAGGCAAAACGGGGTCGAAACGAGACGGCGAAGTCCTTAAAAACCGGTCCCGGGATTAACCCTCAAGGCGCACTCAGAGCGCCCCGTTAAGAACTCCTTAACCAAAAACTTTTGCCCAAAGACTAACTTCATATTGACGATCGGTAAGGCCTCCATCACTATATCTTGTGTCAGCGCAAATCGCTGGCGATTCACATCAGAAACGAAAAGCCGCGCCGGTGCGGCCCCTTTTGGGCAACCCGGGCCAGGGGTTTTTTGCGCGCCTTTTTCAAAGGCGAAAGAGTTAGGGACGGGGCAAAAATGTCGTTCTCAGAAGCCGCCAAGGACATGGAAAACGCAGCACGGGAAAACGCAGCAAACACGACCGCAGAAGCGCTCGAAAAAGCCGCGCCGGACGTGAAAAAAGACGCAAAGAAACCGGCCCTCAAAGTCGTTCGCGACATTGTCGTCGCCCGTTCGCGCGACGCCCTCCTCACCGATTTCGGCAAGACCACCATGGAGGATCTCTACCCCCTGCCGGGCGAGTCGTTTCAGGA
>CAZAOB010000119.1:0-3965 GCA_964486635.1 uncultured Caulobacterales bacterium
TTCCCTATATCCTGTTGGTCGCCTCCATGCTCTTCGCCTTCACCACGCTGGTCAGCTGGGCCTTTTACGGAGCACAGGCGGCCAGATATTTGTTTGGCGACACCAAGCGCGTTGATGTAATTTTCAAGCTCGCTTTGTGCTTCGCTTTATCTACCGGTGCCGCCGTCTCGTTATCATCGATCATAAACTTCATTGACTCGATGCTGTTCGGCATGTGCATTCCGAACATCATCGCGCTCTACTTCCTGTTGCCGGAATTGAAGCGTGACGTGAAGGCGTATGAGGCGAAATTTAAGCCCTAGGCTCGCGGATGGGCTTTATCAAAAACGCGCAGCAGGCTGTCGCGATCAATTTTTGTATAGCGCTGTGTCGCCGCCAGCGACGAATGCCCCAGCAATTCCTGAATTGATCGAAGATCGCCACCAGCCGACAACAGGTGCGTCGCAAAAGCGTGGCGCAGCGCGTGCGGTGTCGCAGAGTCCGGCAGCCCGAGCGCCGAACGTAATTTCGCCATTGTGCGCTGTGCGAGCGTCGCTGACAGCGCTTTGCCGCGCGTTGAAAAGAAAAGCGGATTGTCCTCTTCACCGCCATAAGGGCAGAGCGCGACATAAGCATCAATCGCGTCACGCGCAGCGGGCACGACCGGAACCATGCGGGTCTTCGCCCCCTTGCCCTTGATGCGAAGCGTTTCTCCAAGCGGCGCATCGCTCCAGCGCAGCGACAAGGCTTCCGAGATGCGCAAGCCAACGCCATAAAGAAGCGTGATGAGCGCCGCGTCGCGGGCCTGCTCCCAATTTTCCTTGCCTGATGTGGTTTTCAACGTCTGCGCAGCGCTGATGAGCGCCTCTGCGTCATCAGCGCTGACAGGGCGCGGCAAGCGTTCTTTCGCTTTTGGCCCTCGCATCACAGTGATGGCGTCATTCTCTATGTCGGCGCGTTTGCGTAAAAAGGCGTAGAACGTCTTCAGCGCCGACAACTCGAGTTTGATGGAGGGCGGCGCGAGACCGTCATTGCGCCGCTCGGCCAGGAATGCGCGAAAGTCCCTTGTCTCAAAACGCGAGAGATGCTCGAGCGTGATCTCCTTGCCGTGAAAGGAGGACATAAAGTCGTCAAACCGTTCCAAAGTCGCGGAGTAGTTGCGCAGCGTATAGACGCTGGCGCGCTTTTCGCCCTTCAGCCAACGTTCGAATCGCTCGCGCCAATGGGAGAGTGACTTTTCAGCCTCTGATGAATCCTGAGCCATGCCGCTAAATCGCCGCCATGACAGTTAACAAAGCGTTACGACAACCAATTACTGGATTGCGAGCGCCGCCAGTTCGGCCCGCAACAATTCAATACCGTCGCCTTTTTCCGACGAAGTCGCCCGCACAACCGGGTGCGCAGCCGGCCTGCGTATAATCTTTTGCTGCGTTTCGCCGATTAATGCCGACAGCGCCGTTGGCTTAATTTTGTCGGTTTTGGTGAGCACAATCTGGTAGTTGACCGCCGCTTCATCGAGGAGATCCATAATTTCCAGATCGACCGGCTTAAGCCCGTGCCTCGAGTCGATTAGCAAACAGACCCGCCGCAACACGGTTCGCCCGCGCAGGAAATCCCGCGTCACCGCGTTCCACTGGTCTACGTCCTTGCGCGATGCTCGCGCGTAACCGTAGCCCGGCAAATCAACGAGGCGCATCGTCCCTTCCAAGTCAAAGTAGTTGATCTCACGGGTGCGTCCCGGCGTGTTCGACGCCCGCGCGAGACCATTCTGCCCGACCAGCGCATTCAACAGCGTGGACTTGCCGACATTGGAGCGCCCAGCAAATGCAACTTCCGCTGGCCCCTCGTCGGGCAGCGTGTCCATGCTTACTACGCCAAGCATAAACTCGGCGCGTTTGGCGAACATCAATCGCCCGGCTTCGATCTCATCGGGCGAGAATGCGTCCGATTGCGTCACTTCGCTTCGCCGCCGGCGCTCTTCTTCACCCAGGGCAGCTTGATGCGGTCGCCAATATCAACTGCCACGCCATTCTTTTTCATGATGAACCATTGCTGCAGGATCGACAGCGCCGTGTTCCAGAACCAGTAGAGCACGAGCCCCGCTGCGAACGGTGCAAAGATGAAGACAAAGACAAAAGGCATCATGCCGAAAATCTGGGCTTGCACCGGATCTGTCGGCGGCGGGTTAAGCTTTGTCTGGAACCACATGGCGACGCCCATCAGCAATGGCAGCACGCCGATGCCAAGAAACGCGCCGATTAGCGGCAGAGCCGTCGGATCATAAGGAAGCAGACCGAACAAATTGAAGATTGTCGTCGGATCCGGCGCCGACAGATCTTGAATATAAAGGAACGGCTGGTGCCGAAGCTCGATGGTGACGAACAACGTCTTGTACAATGCGTAGAAGATCGGCATCTGCAACAGGATCGGCAGACAGCCCGCGAGCGGGTTCATCTTCTCTTTTTTGTAGAGCGCCATCATTTCCTGCTGGAGCTTCATCTTGTCGTCAGTGTAGCGGTCCTGCAGCTTTTTGATTTCCGGCTGCAACTTTTTCATTTTCGACATGGACTCAAAACCCTTGTTCGCCAGCGGGAACAAAATCAGCTTGATGACCAATGTCATGAGCAAAATGGCGATACCGAAGTTTCCGGTCAGATCACCGAAGAAGTTGAGCGTGTAGAAAATGGGGCGCGTCAAAAAGAAAAGATGGCCCCAATCGACTGCTTTGTCGAAATCATACACTCCGAGGCCGCCCTTTTCGGGCTTCGCTTCGTATGACTGCAACAAGTCTACGTCTTTTGGGCCGCCGAAAGCGTAGGACTGAATGGTCTTGGACTCGCCCGGAGCAACCGTAATTGCCGGCATCAAGTAAGCGGCTTCAAACACCGGCTTGTCGGTGGTTCCGCGATTAGCAAGCGTGGCTTCAATTTGCGCATCCGCCGGCGGGATGGACGCGGCGAGCCAGCTCTTGTTGGTGACGCCGACCCAACCGCCAACGCCGCTGGCGTCGACTTTGGCGTTCTTGTTCTTCTTCAGTTTATTGTACTTGCGTTCATGCAGCGATGTACCGATCACACCGAGCGGGCCTTCATGCAAAATCATGAAGTTCTTGTAGTCTTCCGGAATGTTGCGTTGCGTAACGCTCGCATAAGGGCGCAGGGTGCTCGCGTCGCTTGAATTGTTCGTGACGGTCTGCGTCACCGTGAACATGTACTTGTCGTCAATAGAAATTGTTTTTTCGAACGCCAGGCCGCCCGCTTGGCGCGTCAAAGTTACCGGAGTCGACGGTGTCAGCACGGCGCCCTCCGGTGCACTCCACAACGCGGTGGAGCCTGTGTCTTTTCCAACCGCATAGCCTTGTTGGATGAAGTGTCCGTGCTCGGTTTCTGCAGGGCTGAGCAAACGAATCGCCGGGCTGCTGTCATCAATCGTCTCGTGATACTGCAGCATGACGAGATCATCGAGGCGAGCGCCTTTCAGATTGATCGACCCCTGCAGGGTCGGCGTTCTCACCGGCACACGTTCCGCAGAGTTGGCCAGCGCATCCGAGACGCTTAAAGACACCGCTTCGGGGGCGTCCACGCTCGCGATCTCGGGATCCAGGCTGGTCGATTCGGCGATTTGAGCCGCCCGTTCGGCCATCGCCGCCTTCTGCGCATCGCGCTGCGGGCCCAACACAAAAAACTCCCAGCCGGCGAATACAGCGAAAGAAAGGGCGATCGCCAAAATCAGATTGCGGTCCATGAAAATTCCCGGTGGTAATTGATGCTAGGCGGGGCGGCCCCCGCCAGGGTCCGTTGCTATGTAGGGTTGCGGGTGAGCCTTAAAAGGGCGCGCTTCATATCGTCAAGCAGCGCGTCATAATTGCGCTCATACGCCGCCCTGCGCGCCACCAGGACGTAATCGGTGCCAGGCGCTGCATTCTCGGGGAAAATCTCTCTGGCGGCGGCCCGTCACCGGCCCGCCGCCAGTTTTTTCTGGAGTTT
>CAZAOB010000120.1:0-3918 GCA_964486635.1 uncultured Caulobacterales bacterium
CCGGCTCATCTTCCGGCCCGCGCCGTGCGAGCAGGAACAAAACGATTGTTCATTGCCCTTGCCGCGCACGATGAAGGACTTCGCCCCCATCGAGCCCGGAATGATGCCGAGTTCGCTTTCGCCGGCGCGCACTGCGCCTTTGCGGGTCACCCAGACATCGGCGCCGAAGTGCCGTTCGCGCGCGACATAGTTGTGGTGACAGTTCACCGCCTCTTTCTCGATGCGGAACCGCGCGACCGTTTTCGGCAGGCGGTAACGCAGCGACGCGAGCACGCGATCCATCATCACTTCGCGGTTGGTGCGCGCGAAATCCTGCGCCCACTCGACCGCTTCGACATAGTCGGCGAAAAGCGTTTCGCCTTCCTCGAACCAGGAGAGGTCCATATCCGGCATTCCGTAACCGCGCTTGATCAGCGCTTCACGGGCTTCCGCGATGAAGTACGTCCCGATCCGGTTGCCGACGCCGCGCGATCCCGAGTGCAGCATCACCCAGACGCGGTTTTCTTCATCGAGACAAAGCTCGATGAAGTGGTTGCCGGTCCCGAGCGAGCCGAGATGGATCACGTGGTTGGCGCCGCGGATCTTGCGGTGCTTGTCCTCAATCACCTTCAGACGGTCGGCGAGACCGGAATCGACAAAGCGCGATGCAATCGCATTCGGCACGCCTTTCATCCAGCCGCCTTTCGCGCCGACGCCGCCATGCGGCACCGAGCGTTCAATGTCGGACCGGATCATCGACAGATCGTCCGGGAGCTGATCGGCGGTGAGCGAGGTGCGCAGCGCCATCATCCCGCAGCCAATATCGACGCCGACGGCCGCGGGAATGATTGCGCCTTTGGTGGCGATCACCGACCCGACCGTCGCGCCGCGCCCGAAGTGAACATCGGGCATTGCGGCGACGTGAGAGTGGATGAAGGGCAGGCGCGCGACATTGCCGAGCTGGCGCCGCGCGGATTCCTCCACGGGAACGCCCTTCACCCAGGCTTTCACCGGCGCGCCGCCAGTTTCCATCACTTCAAAATTTTCAAGTTCCGCCATGATCTTTCTCCTTTGATTGGCGGGGTTAAATCTTTGTTTTTTGCAACAAAAAACCCTCCGAGGCAGGGCCTGGAGGGTTCAATCTTCCGTCTCCGGATGATGCGATAAATCTACCGCAATCGGACGAAACCCTCCTCAGCTAACGCCTCATCGGCGCGCGCAAAGCGTGCGTAACCGGGCTGCAAGTATTGCAGTGCGGTGTTTTGCATTTGGCTATGGCTCATGAATGAGGCCGGTTTCATCTCAGTATTCCTTTGTGCGCAACATGCGCGTGGGGACGGGTGAATAGAGGGATTTGAGAGGATGTCAAGCGCTAAGGCAGGAATCCAACTGGTCATAGTGCTCATTAGCGCAATTATTCCGACGAGGAATTATTAGGTAGATCAGATGCCCGCTTATTAAAATTTGTGGTTACCATCTCTGAGTATGTTTTTACCGCATTGATAAATGCAGTGTGCTTAGGCTCTAAATCTAATTCGGCGATAGTGCTTACTCTCATTGGGCGCAAGTCTAATGGGTAATCAGCAAAAGCGGCAGTGAATTTTTCCGGGAAGCGCTTCGCAACAAAAATAAATCCATCAAGCATTTCAAACAATCGGTCTTGATTGATAAGCATTACTGCGAGTTTCAATTTATCACCATTCGAGTCAACTATCTGCTCGAACAGATTGTTATAAGATCGGAACATAGTACAAAATTCCCTGACGTTCCTTTCTAGTTCGTCGATTTGCGGGTGACGTCCTAGTGGATAGATAGAATAATTTTCTTCGAACCAATTCTCCATTTTCGCTAATGCTTCAGTATTTTGCGAAATTGTGTGCCTTACGCCAGTAAGCTGAGCGGATAGCACGGAAGGTAACGGCTCTTTCGAATTTGGTTTTCTGGATAGCGTTAAAGAAAAAAGTTCGGCGACTTTTTTTATGTTCAAGCTCCAAAAGAAGAGCAAACTATTATAAGTCGTGAAGAGCCTCGTTGCCTTGCTGGAGCGCTCATAACGGCGCAGGCGGTTTTCGTTCCGCTGCCCAATTTTGCGTAAGACGTACGTAAAAAAGCCGATCAAAAATACGCCGGCAACAACTTCTGAAATAACATTCAGCCAAAAATCATCACTTACACCTAAAATCCCATCTTCTTGAAAAAGTATGTCAAGAAAACGTGGCATCAAATATCCAGCTCATCCCTGACAAACGCGGCGTTTTCCTGGATGAACTGAAAGCGCGCTTCGGGTTTCTTGCCCATCAGGCGGTTGACGAGATCGCCGGCGTCTTCGCTTTTATCTTCGGCGATGACGACGCGGGCCAGCGTCCGCGTTTCCGGGTTCATGGTGGTTTCTTTAAGCTGCGCCGGCATCATTTCGCCGAGTCCTTTGAAGCGGCCGACTTCGACCTTCTGGCCCGCTTTGAATTCCGATTTCAGCAATCGGTCGCGCGCTTCTTCATCCATGGCGTAGACCGACTTGCCGCCGGCGGAGAGGCGGAACAGCGGCGGCTGCGCCATATATAGCCGCCCGGCGCTGATCAGCTCCGGCATTTCAGAATAGAAAAACGTGATGAGGAGCGCCGCGATGTGGGCGCCGTCCACATCGGCGTCGGTCATGATGATGATTTTTTCATAGCGCAGATTTTCAAGATCGAATTTCGATCCCATGCCGGCGCCCAGCGCCTGGGTGATGTCGGCGATCTCCTGATTGGCCATGATCTTGTCGCGCGGCGCGGAAGCGACGTTGAGGATTTTCCCGCGCAGGGGCAGGATCGCCTGGTTCGCGCGATTGCGCGCCTGTTTCGCCGAGCCCCCGGCCGAGTCACCCTCGACCAAGAAAATCTCCGAGCCCTGACGATTGGCGGAGGAACAATCGGCGAGCTTGCCGGGCAGGCGCAGCTTGCGCGTGGCGTTGGCGCGGCTGACTTCCTTTTCCTTGCGGCGGCGCTGGCGCTCATCGGCGCGGTCGACCACCCAGTCGACAAGCGCGCCCGCCTGTTTTGGGTTCGAGGCGAGCCAGTGATCGAAGGCCGGGCGCACGGTGTTTTCGACAATGCGCTGCGCCTCTGCGGTGGCGAGCTTGTCTTTGGTCTGTCCCTGAAATTCCGGGTTGCGCACAAAGACGGAGAGGAGGGCGCCCGCGGTGCCGAGCACGTCTTCGGCAGTGACGTTCCCGACTTTCTTGTTGCCGGCGAGTTCGCCATAGGCCTTGAGGCCCTTGGTTAGCGCGGCGCGCAGGCCGGCCTCGTGCGTGCCGCCTTCGGCTGTCGGAATAGTGTTGCAATAGGAATGCACAAAGCCGTCGGCGTCGCCAAATCCGGCCGCGCCCCAGAGCACCGCCCATTCCACATTGCCGTGGCCGCCATCTTCCTTGCGCTCGACCTTGCCGGAGAAAATATCCTCGGTGACGGTCGGCTTCGATCCGGCGAGGCTTTGCAAATAATCGGTGAGGCCGCGTTCAAAGTGAAACACCGCTTCAGCGGGTGTATCGTCCTTGATCAGTTCCGGCGCGCATTTCCAGCGGATTTCAACGCCGCCGAACAGATAGGCTTTGGAGCGCGCCATCTTGAATAGGCGCGCCGGTTTGAACTTCGCGCCCGCCCCAAAAATTTTCGGGTCGGGGTGAAACATGATCATGGTGCCGCGCTTGTTCGGCGCCGGGCCGGCTTTTTCGAGCTTCGAGCGCGGATGGCCTTCGGCGTATGACTGGCGATACATGGTGCGCGCGCGGCAGACCTCGACGATGAGATCGTCTGAGAGCGCATTCACCACCGACACGCCGACGCCGTGCAAGCCACCGGATGTGACATAGGCCTTGCCCTCGAACTTGCCGCCCGAATGCAGCGTGCACATGATCACTTCGAGCGCGGATTTGTTTTTGAATTTCGGGTGCGGGTCGAT
>CAZAOB010000121.1:0-3819 GCA_964486635.1 uncultured Caulobacterales bacterium
GCATTCGGCTTGACCCGGAGCGTAGTTTTGTGTTCCCTGCAAGTCAGGAAATGTAACTAATGGCCGCACTTAGCCGCTACCATTGCGGCGGAACACGAATATTGCGGCAGTATGCGACCCTCGTTAAATTGGAATCAAGGATTGGGAGTGTACCTGAATGTCGTTTGGAATTTGGCAAATTGTGCTGATAGTTCTTGTTGTTGTGCTGGTGTTCGGGGCCAACAAGATTCCCCGGGTCATGGGCGATTTTGCTAAGGGAATCAAGAGCTTCAAGGCAGGTCTAAAAGAAGGGGAAACGGCCAAGACGGCGCAGGCCGACCCCGCCACTCAGCCGGCCCAGAGCAGCCCGGATGAATCCAAGGCGATCAACGCCGAGACCACCGCAGCGGACACCGCCAGCGTCAAAAAAGACGAGGCCGCAAAGGGTTAACAACAAACCCACGTCTTAGGGAGATACCAGGCCGCGCATCGCGCGGCGAGCGTCATGTTCGATATTGGCTGGACAGAAATCTTGATCGTCATGGGCATCGCCTTGGTCGTGGTCGGCCCCAAGGAATTGCCCAAGATCGTGCGCACCATCGGCAAGTGGCGCGGCAAGGCAAGCGCCTATGCGCGCGATTTTCAGCGCTCCATCGAAGAGGCGGCCGATGTCAACGAACTGGACGCGGTCAAGAAGGAAATCGCCGAAGCCAACCGCGAACTGAACGAAGCCAAACGCGACCTCGCCGATCATGCGGCCGAGGTCAAGAGCGGCATGGACCAAGCGACCAAGGATTCGACATTCGCCAAGCTCAATGCCGACGGCAGCGTCAGTGAACCGGGCGCGAGCGCCCCAAGCGCGCCGCAAAAAGGCAATGGCGAGGCGCGCCCGGACGGCGCCGGAGGCGATCAATCCAGCGATAGTTCTTCCGATTCAACTGTACAAAAACCAGGCGATAGTCAAGAAAACAGCGCGAACGCCTAGGCCGTGGTAGACCAAGCAGACCCGATCGAACAAAGCCGTGCGCCGTTGATGACGCATCTTTCCGAGGTGCGCCAACGCCTGATGTATGTGGTCATCACGGTGATCGTGGCGTTTATCGGTTGCTTTTTCGTCGCCCCCGATATCTTCAATTTTCTCGTCGAGCCGCTCAGGGTGGCCTTGGAAGACGCCGGCTACGATTCCAAGGTGGTCTACACCCATTTGCTCGAAGCGTTCTTCACCCAGCTCAAGATCGCTTTTTACGGCGCTTTGTTCATCACCTTTCCGTTCATCGCCATTCAATTTTGGCTGTTTGTCGCGCCCGGCCTTTACCACAAAGAAAAGAAAGCCCTGGCGCCGTTCTTGATTGTCACGCCGGTACTCTTCTTCGCCGGCGCGGCGCTGGTCTACTACTTTATCTTTCCGCAGGCCTGGAAATTCTTCATCGGGTTTCAAACCGAGGGCGCCGGCGGCGAGATTCCCACCGAACTGTTGCCCAAGATGAGCGAGTATCTCTCGCTCGTCATCAAGCTGATATTTGCCTTCGGTATCTGTTTCCAGTTACCGGTGATGCTGACCTTGATGGGCCGCGTCGGCATCGTCACTTCCGCCGGGCTCCGGGCCAAGCGCAAATACGCCATTATCATCGTTTTTATCGCCGCCGCCGCGCTGACGCCGCCGGATCTCATTAGCCAGGTCGGGCTTGGTATTCCGTTACTGTTTCTCTATGAAATCTCGATTTTCTTCGTCAAGATGGCGGAGAAGAAGCGGGCTGAGAAACAAGCGGCGGAAGACGCCGAAATGGCCGAGCTCGATGCCATCCTCGCCGAAGATGACGATACCGACGAGACGGATTTCAATTTCGGCCGCTGAAGCTTTCGCGGGCTTTCGCCCGGTGTGCGCTTCGGTTAAAAGGGGCGCAAATCTAACCAGCTCACCTCCCACGCTCGGTTGAACGATGTTTGACATCAAATGGATTCGCGACAATCCCGAGGCCTTCGATGCCGGCCTAAAGAAGCGTGGCATGGCGGCGGTTGCGGATGAAATGATCGCGCTCGATTTAAGCCGCCGCGCCGCGCAAACCGCCCTTCAGGATGTGCAACGCCGGCGCAACGAGGCTTCGAAAGCCATCGGCGCGGCCAAATCTCGCGGCGAGGACGCGGCCGTTGAGATGGCGGAAGTGCAAGGCTTGAAAGAGGCGTTCCAAAAGCTTGAGCAGGAAGAGCGCGATCATGCCCAGGCGTTGAATACGGCGCTCGCCGCCTATCCCAACGTTCCCGCCGGGGACGTGCCCGAGGGCGCCTATGAAGAAGCCAATGTCGAGATTAGGCGGTGGGGCGAAAAGCCCGAATTATCGGGCGAGGCGCGCCAGCATTTCGAGCTTGGCGAGGCGCTGGCGCTGATGGATTTCGAACGCGCGGCGAAGATTTCCGGTGCGCGTTTTGTCGTGCTGTCGGGCGCGCTGGCCCGCCTGGAGCGCGCACTCGCCGGTTTCATGCTCGATCTGCACACCGAAGAATTCGGCTACACCGAAGTGGCGCCGCCAATTCTGGTGCGCGAAAACGCCGCCTTCGGCACCGGCAATCTGCCCAAGTTCGCGGCGGATCTGTTCAAAACCGTCGATGACTACTGGCTCATTCCCACCGCCGAAATGCCGCTCACCAATCTCGTCGCCGGGGAAATTCTCGAAGAGGCGGAGTTGCCGCTCCGCTTCACCGCTTATACGCCCTGTTTCCGTGCCGAGGCGGGGGCCGCCGGCAAGGACACCCGCGGCATGATCCGCCAGCACCAGTTCGCCAAGGTGGAGTTGGTCAGCATCGCCCATCCCGAGCGTTCGGACGAAGAGCATGAGCGCATGACAAACTGCGCCGAGGAGGTGCTGCGCCGCCTCGGCCTGCATTACCGCACGGTGACGCTGGCGACCGGCGATATGGGCTTTGCCGCGCGCAAGACCTACGATATCGAGGTTTGGCTGCCCGGCCAGGATAGCTTCCGCGAGATATCGAGCTGCTCCAACTGCGGCGATTTTCAGGCCCGGCGCATGAACGGGCGCTTTCGGCCGAACGGCGTCAAGGGCACCCAGTTCGTCCACACCCTGAACGGTTCGGGCCTCGCGGTCGGGCGCACCCTCGTCGCCATGCTGGAAAACTATCAAAATCCCGACGGTTCGATCAGCGTGCCCGAAATCCTGCGCCCGCGCATGGGCGGGATGGAACGGATCGGCTGAACACATGCGTATTCTTCTGGTAAACGATGATGGTATCCTGGCGCCCGGGTTGAAGGCGCTGGAGCGCATGGCGCGGGCGCTCTCCAAGGATGTCTGGGTGGTGGCGCCCGAAACCGAGCAAAGCGCCGCGTCGCATTCGCTGACGCTGCACCGGCCGTTAAGCCTGAGACGCATTTCGGCGCGCCGCTGGGCGGTCAACGGCACGCCCACTGATTGCGTCTATCTCGCCATTCACAAAGTGCTCGACGGCAAGCGCCCCGATTTGGTGCTGTCGGGGATCAACCGCGGCGCCAACATCGGCGAGGACGTCACCTATTCCGGCACCATCGCGGCGGCCATGGAGGCCACGCTGCTCGGCGTGCCGTCGATCGCGCTCAGCCAAAGATACGAAAATGGCGAACACATCAGGTGGAAAACGGG
Organism: uncultured Caulobacterales bacterium; assembly: GCA_964486635.1. Taxonomy (GTDB): domain Bacteria; phylum Pseudomonadota; class Alphaproteobacteria; order Caulobacterales; family Parvularculaceae; genus Hyphococcus. The sequence goes on from CAZAOB010000121.1 coordinate 3,609, forward strand.
GGAAAAATGGGGCGTCAAAACGGTGCGCGCGCTGTTGAAATCGGGGTGGCCCGACAATGTCCTGATCAACGTCAATTTCCCCGACTTGTCGTCCGCGAAGGTGCGCGGCATCCGCGCCGGCAGACAGGGCGAACGTGGCGTTTGGGACGTCTTCGGGGGACGGAGCGATCCGCGCGGGCGGAAATATTACTGGGTTGGCCAGGACCAGATA
>CAZAOB010000122.1:0-3772 GCA_964486635.1 uncultured Caulobacterales bacterium
CTTCGTCAAAGCCGCGCGTGCCGGAGATGTTGTCATTGCCGTCGCCGCCCAGCACCGTGTCGTTCCCGTCGCCGCCCAGCACGGTGTCGGCGCTGATCCCGCCATCGACATAATCATTGCCGGCATTGCCAGTCAGCAGATCCGAGCCCGGGCCGCCATCCAGCGTATCAGCGCCGGAACCGCCGTAAAGCTCATCGGTTCCATTGCCGCCTTCGAGATAGTCGTCGCCCTCGCCGCCGGCCAGCGTGTCCGACCCAAAGCCGCCGGACAGGTGGTCGCCATCGCCGCCGCCAAACAACTCGTCATTGCCGTCTTCGCCGACGAGTATGTCCGCGCCATCTCCACCCGAGAGTGTGTCAAAGCCCATCCCGCCGATAAGCGAGTCATCATCATCCTGACCGATGAGAAAGTCATTTCCGATGCCGCCAATAAGAGTGTCATCGCCGCCGCCGCCAATAAACTGAACATCGCGTTTCGGTGTCAGTCCCGCAGCTGATATCGCGTCGGCGCCGCCGCGGCCGTCAACAACAAAGCTTGGTCCGGATATGGATGGGATTGTGAATGCGCCGCTTATGGTGACGATGTCCGCGCCGCCTCCGCTCCTGAATAGGACGGCTTCAGTGAAATAGGCCTGCGCGACGCCGGTCGCCGTATCGCCAAAGGCTGCATTGATCGAACCGTCGACATTCTCTGTGATATCCAGACTTGTGTCGGTTTCGATCCCGTTCAACTGAAGCGCATCAACGCCAAGACCGCCGTAAAAGGCCTCATCAGCGCTGTTGGCGTCAAACTGAAAGTTTTGAATGGTTGGGCGCGCGCTGCCGAGCACGACGCGCCAGCGCCCGTCCTGGCCGGATGCGTTTGGAGAACCTCGCGTATCTGCATACTGATTAAAGAACCAGAAAGTCGTGCCGTCGACGGGATCCACCCCGACGCCGGAAAAATCGCCCCAGCGATTCGTGGTTTGCGAACTGATCCCTTCGCCAAGCCGGTTCCGGAAATAATGGTCAATTCCGACATGCAGCGTCTGCGCGGGGCCGAATTGACCAGCCGGGTCGTCGGCCGCGCGAATGGCGTAGTAGGCGCCGGGATATATGTTGGGTCCGGAGGCCGAAAAATTAATCAGCACCGATCCGTCTTTGTTGACGTTGATCGACGAGTGATAGGTGCGCGTGCCGGGGGCAATGTCTTCGCCGCCGATATTGCCTTGTTGAAGCAGTGAGACGGCGCCGGGCGCTGTAGCGTCCAATTCAATCCAATGGGTTGTGATCTGACCGGCGTCTGGGCCAAACTTCGGCGCAACCGACGACGTTATATAGAGCTTGCCTTCGAACCAGACAGCAGCGCCGGAATTCACGCGCGCGTCGCCGGATCCGATCAGATTTGACGTTCCAAGTTGTGGGGCGGCGGGCAAACCGCCCAGATTCTCATTGCTGATATCGCCAAGCGAAATGGTCTGCACCGAGAAATCCGGACCGCCAAGCGGATCGGTGACATGGATGACTTGCACCAATTCGTTTACGCCGTTGGAAAGCCCGCTCGTGGCGACGAGATACATGCCGAGGTCGCCAGGGGAATCATTTGCAAAGCGCGCCGGGATTAGCGTTGCGTTTACCGCTCCTGGTCCGGCCGCCGCGACAGGATCGTGCTTTGTGAAGGATAGCACGCCGCCGTCGTAAAAGCCGCCAGCGCCGTCGCCCTTGTCGATAATCCAGAGCCTGTTGCCTGCAAAACTTGTTTGTCCGTCCGGCCCGCCATCGAACTGAAACATGTTCGCGGTTATGTAAATCGCGTCGCCATCGACGCCGACGCCCGGATAGTCGCTCCAGGTGTTTTCACCTCCAATCACTGTCCTCGCGTCGATTGACCGCACGATCCAGCCATCGAGCGGATTGCTTGTCTGCGATACGGCGATGTTCAGCCGGATTTGATCGTTTGCAGCGTTGATAGGCCCCGGATCGATTCCGGCGACCTCAAAAGACACATAAACGAAACGCTGAGTGAATGGATCATACAGAATGTTCGGATCGACAGGGAGAGCGTTTGCGGTTGGAACAACGCCGAACAGTGACTCCAATGTTTGCGTCGCCAGCAGATTGCCGCTCTTGTCGTAAATTTGCATGACATGATTCAAGACTGAGACGACATGGTCCTGGCCGACGGCGCCGTTGTGATCGGGCGGCACCCGGTTAAAGCCGATCAGGCCCGCCTGTTCGCTGATGCCGATGCCGTCAATAGCTTGAAGTCGCGTCGGCGCGGTCTCATCGCTTAGCCGGCCCGATTTAAAGGACACATCCATTGTCTATCCCCAGTTCCCATTGGCGTGACTGTTTAATCAGACAACGCACACAGCCAATCGTACGGAGAATGACACGCAGATCACCTCACTTATGAGTGAGGGGTCTTAGCCTCGGCAGTTCGCATTACATTTCGCATTCGCGAGAAAACGCGCGCGCCGTTATGAGGATTGCACGGCGGGCATGAACGCCCAATTCGTTCTTATCCGAATAAAAAATCATCCTGATGGTGACCCGACCCCTTTGAACGCAGCCACCTGAGAGTAGTAAAATGGCTGTATCAAAGGGGTCGGGTCAGCTTTCATCTTGCAGTTTCCTCTCCCTGATGAACCACAATTCGTCCGTCAGCGAAGTAGATCGCTGCAACCTCTGGCGACTCCGTCTCCGGATACGCATCGACAAAGTCAAACTTGACCCCGTCGAAATCTAAGAGAATCGCTCCGTCTGAGCGCGAAACGGAAGTAAGCGTCCGGCCCTTCAACTCATGAGTTTTAGCACAACCGTGGTACGATACGCTGTTGTAGACCGCCAAGCGGGACCCAGAGTCGAAGAGGATTGAAAGCGCCTCCGCGTAAGCAACTTGAGCAACTCTCTGCCCAATAAGCTGACTGAGAACTTGTTCCATCAACACGTCTCTTCGCCGGTACAAATGGGATGGTGGGACTGAGCGTTTGACTCGGTTTTTCCAGAGTAAGGATTCACGCCTTGCCCGCTCGCATTCTCGTATTTGACATACCCGTTTGGATACCCGGGCGAAGCGCCGCGCGGAGGTGTCGCATCCATTATGCGCATTGTTGAAACCTGACCGTTAGCCCCTGTCCCTACCGAAAACTCTATCCGTAACGGAGTCGCAACAATTTACGACTCATGCTCGCCTGCGGATATGCTTGATGTTCTGAAAATTTTAGCGCTCGCCTTTCGTGATCTGTTTCGCTGCCGAGCCTCGCTCGAGGCTGAAATCACACTTCTACGTCATCAACTCGTGACCCTACGGAGAAAGTCGCCGGCGCGAATTCAATTACGCCCGCTTGATCGCTGTTTCCTCACGGTTCTCTATCGTATTCAGCCTAACTTACTCAGTGCGATCCATATCGTGAAACCTTGGTCTGCCTCCGGGAAAGTGGTCCGATGAATCTGTTAGTCTTGGCTTTGAAAGAGGAGCTGAGACATGGCGAAACGAGCCAAGCCGGAAGAGATTATCGCGAAACTGCGTGAGGTTGAGGTCCGCCTCAGCCGGGGCGAAACGACGGGCCAGGCGGTTCGCGCGATTGGTGTGACGGAACAAACATACTATCGATGGCGCCGCGAATATGGCGGCATGGGCGTCGATCAGGCGCGACGGCTGAAAGAGCTTGAGAAGGAGAACCTTCGTCTCCGCAAGGCCGTCTCTGATCTGACACTGGACAAACTGATCCTCGCCGAGGCCGCCAAGGGAAACTTCTGAGCCCTTCGCGCCGCCGGGCGTGTGTTGACCG
>CAZAOB010000123.1:0-3520 GCA_964486635.1 uncultured Caulobacterales bacterium
GCAATTCGAAAATCAAAACCGCTGTCAGCGATCCCGGCGGATCGAAAATTTTTTCGCTGATCAAATACGGCAAGGATGAAACCGAAGGCGGCTCAATCACCGAAGGCATCGGTCAGGGCCGCATCACCGCCAATCTTGAAGGCGCACCGATTGATGACGGCTATCGCGTTGACGACGCCGAAATGTTGGGCGTGCTGTTCAATCTTGTCACCGAAGAAGGCCTTTGCCTCGGCGGCTCATCCGGCATCAACATCGCCGGCGCGATCCGCCTCGCCAAAGACCTCGGCCCCGGCCACACCGTGGTGACGGTGCTATGCGACTATGGCCATCGCTACGCCTCAAAACTTTACAATCCGGACTTCCTGAAGGAGAAAGGTCTCCCCACGCCGAATTGGCTTTAGCTTATGGAGACTCCATGTCTTTTGGCCCCCTCGTTTCCACCGACTGGCTTGCGCTGAACATCGGCGCCGCGAACGTCAAGGTCATCGACGGGTCATGGCGCATGCCGGGCGCGGGTAGTGCAATAGATCACTACCAGTCGCGGCATATTCGCGGCGCGGTGTTTTTCGATATCGACGAAGTCGCAGACAAATCGACGGATTTGCCGCACATGCTGCCCGCCGCGGAACATTTCGAAGCCGCAGTCGGCGCGCTCGGTATCTCTTCGGCGGACATTGTCGTCGTTTACGATGACGCAGGAATCTTTTCCGCTGCGCGCGTCTGGTGGACTTTCCGCGCTATGGGCCACGAGAAGGTCGCGGTCCTCGACGGTGGCTTGCCCAAGTGGCTGAAGGAGAATCGCGCCGTATCCAGCGACGCAGTGACGCCTGCTCCCGTCGCCTACAAAGCTAACCCAGTTGACGGCGCCGTAGCGCGCGAAAGCGACGTGCGTGAGGCACTGGCGGCGGAACAGACCGTCGCCGATGCCCGCTCCATCGAGCGTTTCAACGGGACCGCCCCGGAGCCGCGGCCCGGTCTGCGCAGCGGTCACATGCCGGGAGCGGTGAACCTTCCTTTTGACGAACTCTTCAATGCTGACGGAACCCTGATTCCCGTCGCCGCCATGAAACAGCATTTCGCCGCCTGCGGCGTCAAGGCCGACAGCCGCATCATTACGAGCTGTGGATCGGGCGTCTCGGCTGCGGTACTGTCTCTCGCATTCGAAGTCGCAGGCTTCAAGGAGCATGCCTTGTACGACGGATCATGGTGTGAATGGGGCAGAGATGAAAATGACAACGATCTATTCCCCGTTGTCGCTCACGCCAGTGGGCAATGATCGCATAGAAGTCACGATCACCTATCTGGAGCAGTCCGAACGGCCAGTGCTTCCGAAACCCGTCGCGCCTGCGCGTAAGACCGCGTTGTTGCGTGTCGAAGGGCCGCCGGTGCACTTCTACCGTTATCTCTATGAACTTGTTGGCGCTCCTTACAACTGGATCAGTCGCCGCAAGCTGAGCGATGACGAATTGATGGAAATCATTCATCATCAGGAAAACTATCTCTACGTTCTATATGTCGGCGGCGCCCCGGCCGGCATGGCGGAAGTCGACGCACGCACCGGCGACGAACATGAGCTTAAGTTCTTTGGCCTCGCGCCCGATTTTGTCGGTGGCGGTTTGGGACGGTTTTTCCTGACGAACATCATCGATCTTGCCTGGTCGCGTGCGCCCCGAAAGCTGAAGCTGGAGACCTGCACTCTGGACCATCCAGCGGCATTGCCGTTTTATCAAAAAATGGGGTTTGCAGTAGTTGATCGCCGGTCCGGCATTGTTGAACGTTTGCCGGGATTTCGCGCCCCATCGGAAAGTCGTCCTTAAAGTTACGAGCGATCTAAGCTAGAAATAGTACATGAAAGACAACACCAAACTAACCGTTTCTGGCCGTCCGCATCAACGACCGGCGCACCCTGTGAACACGCCGATTGAGCGTGCCTCCACATATTTATTCCCTACCTATGACGATTATCTGGAGGGCGCGAAGAACATTACTTACGGCCGCTTGGGAACGTCCACGCATCGCGCACTCGAAGAGGCCGTTACCGCGCTGGAAGGCGGCTTTGAAACCCGGCTGGCGCCTTCGGGCCTGCAAGCATGCACAGCAGCGCTCCTCGCGTTTGTCGCGGCAGGCGATCACATTCTGATGACGGACGTGGCGTATGATCCGACGCGCAAATTCTGTGACAATTTTCTGAAGCGCTTCGGCGTTGAAACCACCTACTACGATCCCTGCGCAAAGGATGAAGAGATAGCGGCGCTGATGCGCCCCAACACCAAGGTGATTTTCGCCGAATCTCCGGGCTCGCTTACATTCGAAGTGCAGGATATTCCGGCCCTCTCCCGGATCGCCCGCACGCGCGGGGCGAAGTTGATCGTCGATAATACATGGGCGGGCGGATATTTCTGCAAACCCATCGCGCTCGGCGCTGATGTCAGCCTGCAAGCCGGCACGAAATACCTCGTCGGACATGCGGATGCATTGATCGGCACACTGACATCTGCGGATGAACAGACGGCGCGAAAGGTCTTTTACGCGCTGCTGCAACTCGGCTCGAATGTTTCGGCTGATGACGCCTATCTCGCACTGCGTGGCATGCGCACCTTGTCCGCGCGCATGGAGCGACACCAGGAAAACGCCGCCGAAATCATCAAGTGGCTGAAAAAGCGCGCAGAAGTCGATCGCATTCTTTATCCGGCGCAGAAGTCCTGTCCGGGCCACGCAATCTGGAAACGTGACTTCACTGGCGCATCGGGTCTGTTTTCCGCAGTTCTCAAGCCTTCGCCCCTGCCCGCATTAAAGGCTCTGTTCAACAGCTTCAAACTCTTCGGGATCGGTTTTTCCTGGGGCGGGTATGAAAGCCTGGCGCTGCACGTGAAACCCGACGCCTACAGGACTGCGACGAGCTGGACAGATGCGGGGCCGGTGATCCGCTTCCACGCAGGCCTTGAAGACATCGAAGATTTGAGAAACGATCTCGAACGCGCTTTCATGTCGATGGCGATGGCGGTTCCCGCCTGCGGCGCCGGCAAGTAGGGAGAGGAAATGCGAATGCGGTTTTCATTAAAACGCGTCATCACGGCGGCGGCCCTCGGACTTTCCGTCACCGGCTGCGTGTCCATGGGCGGCGGAAACACGCTCAAGATCAATACCGCGCCGCCGGGGGCGCTGGTCACCGTCGACGGCGCCGGAACCTGCGAAACGCCTTGCGAAATCTTGCTCGACAAACCGCGCCGCGCCACCATCGCCAAGGCGGGGTTTGTGTCGCTTGACGTCATGCTGTCGCCGAGCCGGCGGTCCGTGACGGTGCCGCTCGAGCTCGCGGCCGCCAGCACCGATGTGGACGCCGAAGTCCTGCCGGAAATCGATTGAGCCCGGATTTCGTCTTCTGACGCTGTGTCAGGCCAATATCGCCGCAAAAGGCTTTACTTCCGGGCCGAGATGACCCATCAGAGCCGCTCGAAACTTCCGAAGTCGGGGCGTAGCGCAGCCTGGTAGCGCATCTGGTTTGGGACCAGAGGGTCGC
>CAZAOB010000124.1:0-3004 GCA_964486635.1 uncultured Caulobacterales bacterium
GACGGCGAAGGAATATATGTGGGCGCGCCTTAACGGCGGCTCGCCAAACCGCCGCACCGTGATGGCGCCGACGACGGCCCGCGGCGTCTTTGACAATGTCAAACGCATCCTTCATTTCATCAAGCGCCACGCCGGCGTCTTCGCCATGGACGCTGTCGATCAGGTCTTGCTCGACGCCTATCTCGCTTATGCGCGCAGTTCCGGCACGCGAACCCCGCAACAGATCTCGCGCATCCTTGAGGTCGCGATTGATCTCCATCGACATCAGGACGTCTTGACTCTGGGCGGTTACGCCTGCCGGCCATGGCGCGGCCGCAACGCGCCGCGCATCGCCGGTTGCCCGCCCAAAAGCGCCGAGAACATGACGCCGCGCATTCCCGAACCCGTCATCGACGTCCTCTTGCGCTGGGCGCTTAAATATGTCGACCATTTCGCCGACGACATCCTCGCCGCCGGCGCCGAACGCGACCGCCTGGAGCGCAAGCGGCGAACGACAAAGGCCGCCGCGCGCACCGTCGCGGGCCAGTTCGACAGTTACATTCGCGCACGCCGCCGCGCCGGGCGCGGCATGCCCGTATGGTCCTTGCGCCCCGACGGCGAGGAGCCTGATTTCAATTTCCCGCTCATCGCCGCCCAGGTCGGCTGTTCGACCGGCATGCTCTATCACCCGGAAGCGTTTCGGGCGCACCTTTCCTTCGCCGCCGACTGGATCGGCGTCGAGATCGGCGGCATGGACACGCCGATCTCGAATGACCCCGACACCGGCGCGCCGTGGCGACAGCGCTTCGACAACGCCAGCCTCGATCATGAACAGCGCATGCTGCAAGCCGCCTGCTATATCGTCTGCGCTTATCTTTCCGGCATGCGCGACAGCGAGATTCAGGCGATGCGCCTTAACTGCCTCGACGTCACCCGTAGCGCCGACGGCGTCATCGAACGCTACCGCGTGCGCTCGTTCGCCTATAAGGGCCGCGGCGCGAAAGGCCATCCGGAAGAATGGATCACCATCGCCCCGGTCGCGCGCGCCATTGACGTCTTGAAGCGTCTGTCGGCGGCCGCGCGCCGCAAGCGCGGCGCCTTGTCTCTGTGGCCCATGCTCAGCGAGCGCGGCGCACCGTCCCCGCATCTCGGCGTCGGCGTCAATGCGTTGCTCAATGATTTTCGCGCTCATCTCGATGCGGCCTACGGCGATGAGACCGCACCCACCGTGCCCGCCATCGACGGCAAGGCCTGGCGCCTGACGACGCGGCAATTCCGCCGCACCGTCGCCTGGTTCATCGCCAACCGTCCTTTCGGCGCCGTCGCCGGCAAGATTCAGTACAAGCACGCATCGATCGCCATGTTCGAAGGGTATGCCGGCGGCGGCGAAGCCGGCTTTCGACGTGAGGTCGAACAGGAGCGCGCGCTCGGCCAGCTCGACGACATCGTCGATCACTATGAGGATTTCAAGCGCGGGCTGAAGCCGACGGGGCCTGCCTCCGCGCGCATTCTTGCAGAGTTCGAACAAGTTAAAGACAAGCTCGGCGATCTGCCCGGCCGCATCATCGACCGGCAGCGCCTGCGCGCCATGCTGGCGCAATTGGCGCGCACGCTTCATGTCGGCCTCCTCAATGACTGCTTCTTCGAGCCGGCGACCGCGTTTTGTCTTGATCGAACAAAAACCGCCGAACGCGGCGCGCCGATGCTCTCCCATTGTAGTCCCGATCGCTGTCCCAACGCCTGCATCACGCGCCGGCACCTCGCGCCGTGGCGGGATTCGATCGTCGACGGCGAAACGCTGCTCAAAGACAAACGATTGTCAGCCGTGCAAAAACGCGCGCTGCGCGAGGAGATCGCGCGCAAGCAAAAGCTCATCGCGCCGCTTACGGAAGAACCGCCGCAATGAGCGAGGGCCAAAATGTTTCGGCGGAACATGCTCTTAAAATAGCCATGGAGCGGCTGCTTACTGGAAAGACGGCGCACACCGACGGTCGGCTCACCGTCGCTAATCTCGCCAGAGAAGCAAGTGTTTCCCGCGCAACCGCTTATCGATGTCCTGACGTCATTCAGGCATTCCAAAAAGAGATCAAAAATCGCAACGGCCGCCAGTCCGCATCGACCGCGCAACGCAGCAAGATCGCCGCCCTCAACGCTGAGCTCGCTGCGCTGCAGACCCGCGCCCGCGAAGACCGACGCGCCGCTGAGGCGATGATCAACGCCATGGCGCAACGCATTCAGGCCCTGACCTTGCTGGCGAGAGAACAAGAACGACAGATCGCCGATCTTCATGACGCGCTCTCCCGTGACGGCGTGGTCACGCCATTGCGCAAAGGCAAGTTCGCCTGATCGCGCCGCTTTCTGACCGACTTGCCGTGGCGTTTCATGAAGGCGCGGTCCGACCGTAAAAACGCCTCCAGCATGTGCGGGATTAAGACCGCTGCATCGACCGGCTCATAGAGTTCAGCATAATCGGCGGCGTAAAGATCGAGCGCGTCTTTCAAAAGCGTTTCCATCGTCACCGACACGCGCACCGTCTCCACCTTCGGCAAGGGACCGAGTTTCAGCTGCGTCATGACAATTCTCCGGCGGGTGAAAGCGACAAAAGTGTCTCACGCAGGCTCTCCGACGTCTTCCGAAAACAATTCAACGACTTAGTTCGAAGATCGCCCCATGAGACATGTCTCATGTCCTGATAAGCTGAATAATCGGCGAGCGCGGCCGCGAGCTCGGGATCGGCCGCGATGGTGATCTTCACCGGCGTGCGGTCCGGGAGCTTGTCGAGTCGAAGGGACATGAGGTTCCGGTCTCCGTTCAGCGGGGCTTCAGGGTCAGGTCGCGCGTGACGATCACGCGCACCGGCCAGCCGGGGCGGACCTTGATGGTGGGCTGGATGCCAAGATTTCGCTCAACGACGCGCTGGCCAGCCTGGTTGACCGTGTCGCTCGTTCCGCGGCGGATCGCGCGCTCGATGTCGCCCTCGTCGCCGGCGCCGAGTTCCGCGCCGATCCCGAGAATGGTCGCGAGA
>CAZAOB010000125.1:0-2566 GCA_964486635.1 uncultured Caulobacterales bacterium
GGCGCGCAGCCGCTCGCCGCTGTCATGGCCGGCGCCTGTTGTCTTGCGGTGGAATGTAATCCCGACTCGATCGATTTCCGCCTGCGTACGCGCTACGTCGATGAACGCGCCGACACGCTCGACGAAGCGCTCGCCATGATCGAACGCTGGACGAAAGCAGGCGAGGCGAAATCAGTCGGCCTGCTCGGCAATGCGGCGGAAATTTTTCCGGAAATCGCCAAGCGCGGAATCAAGCCGCATATGGTGACAGACCAGACCTCGGCACACGATCCGGTAAACGGCTATCTGCCGCTTGGCTGGTCCATGGGCGAATGGCGCGAAAAGCGCGAGAGCGATCCGAAAGCGGTGGCGAAAGCCGCGCGGGCGTCGATGAAAATTCAGGTTCAGGCGATGCTCGATTTCTGGAACGCCGGCGTGCCGACTCTCGATTACGGCAACAACATCCGTCAGGTCGCACTCGAAGAAGGCCTCGAAAACGCGTTCGATTTTCCGGGCTTCGTGCCGGCCTATATCCGCCCGCAATTCTGCAAAGGCATTGGCCCGTTCCGCTGGGCGACGCTCTCCGGCGATCCGGAAGACATCTACCGCACCGATGCGAAGGTGAAGGAATTGCTCCCGGACAATGCGCATCTCCACAACTGGCTCGACATGGCGAAAGAACGCATCGCGTTTCAAGGCCTGCCGGCGCGCATCTGCTGGGTGGGTCTCGGCGACCGTCACCGTTTGGGACTCGCTTTCAACGAAATGGTGGCGAAAGGCGAATTGAAAGCGCCGGTCGTGATCGGCCGCGATCACCTCGATTCCGGTTCCGTCGCCAGTCCCAACCGCGAAACCGAATCCATGAAAGACGGCTCTGACGCTGTCTCCGACTGGCCTTTGCTGAACGCTTTGCTCAACACCGCCTCCGGCGCTACCTGGGTGTCGCTGCATCATGGCGGCGGCGTCGGCATGGGCTTTTCGCAGCATGCGGGCATGGTGATCGTCGCGGACGGCACCGAAGACGCCGCGCGCCGGCTTAAGCGCGTTCTCTGGAACGATCCGGCGACAGGCGTCATGCGCCATGCGGACGCCGGTTACGAAGATGCAATCCAGTGCGCCCGCGACAAGCAGCTCAACCTGCCGGGGATCCTTTAGTCAAGGGGAACATGATTGCAGGGGATTCATGTTTCGCCGCATTGCCCGCGGCCGGAATCGGCGCGACAATGGGTAGTCATGAATAAGGACGGACACCAAATGGGGGTTTTTTCAAAATGCGCCGCACCGCTGATTGTGTCGGGACTGCTCGCGGCTTGCGGCGGACCTGCAAGCGACGCGTCTGACGCTAACAATGGCGCTGTCGCCGTAAGCCTAAAGCCGGCGGTGACGCGCGATGTCGACCCGGTAGGCGGCAAGCAATTGTTCGTCGACAAGGGCTGCGTCATTTGTCATTCGGTGAATGGCGTCGGCGGCAAGGCGGCGCCCGCGCTCGACGCTGAGATCGGCGCCCCCGCTGTTGATCCGCTCGACTTTGCTGCACGCATGTGGCGCGGCGCCCCGGCCATGATTGAGCTTCAGGCGATCGAACTTGGCTATACGATCTATTTGACCGCTGACGACATCGCCGATCTGGCTGCGTTCGCCGCTGATCGCGATGCGCAGCGGGGTCTGAGCGTCGAAGACTTGCCGGCGACGATTCGGTCCGGCCTCCTCGATGAACGCTTCTGGGAAATGGAAAATTGGGACGATTACCTGCGCCAGGGGCAGGAAGGCGAGTTTCCCGAACAGCTCGATGAGCGCCCCCCAGAGAACGATTAAGCCGAGAGGGCTTAAGTCCTGCGGTTTTCGGCCTCACAAGGCGGGGAAAGCGTTGCCTTTGGCCCCGCACCTTTCTAGGTTCCGGCCCGAATTGCCCGCTCTGGCGGGTGAGAGGCTTTGAGGAGGCCCAAGCGTGGCGACCCCCGATTTTCTGCTCGACTGGCTACCTATTCTGGTTTTCTTCGGGATCGCCCTGGTGCTGGCGATCGGCTTCCTTGTGGCGCCGGCGATTATCGCGCCCAACGTGCCCGACCCGGAAAAGAACTCGACCTATGAGTGCGGCTTCAACGCCTTTGACGACGCCCGCATGAAATTCGACGTCCAGTTCTACATCGTCGCCATTTTGTTCATTATCGTCGATCTCGACGTGGCGTTCCTGTTTCCCTGGGCGGTGACCTTGTTCAATCCGGAACTGGGCGCCGACCGCGATTTTCAGATTTTCGCCTTCTGGTCGATGTTCGTTTTCATCGCCGTCTTCGCCGTTGGCTTTATGTATGAGTGGAAAAAAGGAGCGCTGGAATGGCGCTAGATCCGGCAAACATGCCTTACGGAACGGCGGCCCGCGTTGGCGCGCCGGGCTACAACCCGTCGGCGAAAGATCCGTTCTTCGGCGAGCTATCCGATCAGTTGGCGGACCGCGGTTTCATAACGGCGCCGGCCGATGCGCTGATCAACTGGGCGCGCACCGGTTCGCTGATGTGGATGACCTTCGGGCTCGCCTGCTGCGCCGTTGAGATGATGCAGGCGTCGATGCCGCGTTACGATGTGGAGC
>CAZAOB010000126.1:0-2134 GCA_964486635.1 uncultured Caulobacterales bacterium
TTCGATGCTGGACGGCTCATGCCCATCCGGCTCGCCATCTGCCCACGCCTTCAGCGCGCGGCATTCGGAAATGGTGGAAGGCGGTGCAATGACTGGCCTAGTGGCCGGCAGCGACCTGGAGGGCTTCGGTGAATCCGTCACCTGCGCCATGGCGGTAATTGCGGCTCGACCGATCATTTCCATGCTGTCCTCGCTGTCTCTGCCATTCGTCGGCTTTGGTGATCCAAGTTCGAAACGCAGCCTGCCAGTCCTTCGACTTTCGGCCCTTGTCAGTGGCGTGATCCCGAAACTCGGCGATCCGCGCATCCAGCCAGCCAGGCGGCCACCCGTCGACAATTCGCTGCGCGGCGGCGGTCAGAACCGGGTGCCAGTCGTCCGGAAGGGCTTCGCCGGCGGCAGGTTTTCGTTTCGATGCCGATTTTGGGGATGATGAGACGATAGTCTCATCTGGGGAAAGTTCTGGGGGGTTAGATATAATATCATTGGGGGGGTCACGCGTGACGTCACGGCGTGACACGTCACGGGCAGCCCGGTCCTTTTCGCGCTTGCGCTGCTGGCGGGCAGCCGCCGTCGGATCTTTGCGGATGTCGCCCAGACGCGACAACTCAATGGCGTCCGAAAGGGACATGCCCTTGGACGCGAGATATTCTAACTGGGCCGTGTTGAGGCTCACGCGGTCGGCGCTCCAAGTTCGTAGCGGTCGAGGTGAATGGCAACCCGCGCGCGACCGCGGCGGCCGACGCATGGCTGTTGAGGGAAAGCCCCGCACACGGGGCAGTGCACGCGCATCGCTTCCATGCGCAGGCGTCGCCGCTTCCTGGGCTGATCATCGCTTGCCTGGTTCACGGCTCCACGATCTCCAGCATGACGCATCCGCCATCCACGGGCTCGGCAAAGTCGACGGTCGGACGAAAGCGCTTGTCGTTGACGCGCAGGGCATCAGCGACGCCGTCCAGCAGCGCCTTGCATCGGGCGAGCCCATTGTCGCGATCATGGCCGCGCCGGACCGGCGGATGCAGGGTGAGGCGCAGCACGATGTCGCCATCGGCCGGCGCGCGCAGCTTGGCCTCCAGGCAGAGAATATGCGCGCTGGTGCGCATCGACTTGCTGGAGGCGTGACGGCGGCGCCAATGGGCGCGGCTGTTCGGCGACAGCTCCTTGGGTGGCCAGGGGAGGCGGACGGTCTGCATCAGATCAGACCTGCGCATACGGCAAACGATGCCACCATTGTCATGCAACATGTCTCCATGCTTGTCGTCTGGCTATGCGGATGACCTGAGACCGAGTGATATTGAACATCCGGTCTAGTTCTGAAACGTCGCCACGATTTGACTTAATCTCTGGATATCTTCGCCTGATGTAGCGAACATCTTCCTCGCTCAGCCGCGCTCTGGGATTGCGCTTGCCGGTGGGCCGTGTTCCGTGAGAAATTCGGTCGGCCTCATTTTCCGCTAGGAGTGCCCAACGTAAATTCCCTGGCACATTAAACAGGCGTGACCCGTTATTGTGTGCGACCTGATGTTCGGCCGATGGCGCCGGACCGATAAACGCCTGCGCGACCGCTCTGTGAGCCGAAATATGCGTTTTTGTCCCGTCTGATCGCCGGACGCCGTATCGAAGATATCCGTCAGTATCGATGTAGCCTCGCAGGCGACGGCCAGGTTGATTTTGACAGCAATCGGCTCGACGGAGGTCTCCGCATTCGGAAACTTCATAGTCCGGAAAATCAGGAACGAGCCGCCATTCCATGGCGCAGGTTTCCGCGTTCGCAAGGGTGCTCATTTCAAGTCCTCCACGATGTGAAGAGCCGTCGCGCTATGGTCGCTCATATTCATGAGCGTCGCCGTTTCGATGAATTGGCGCACCCGCGCCTTCTGATCCTCTGACAGCACTTTGAAGATCGCCGCCGCCACCATCATCTCGGCGGAACGCCACGGCGTCGCCTCTTGATAGGCTTTCCGGCCGCCATGGTCGTGCCATTCAGCAGGGTGCTGAGGCAGCAGCGCCGCAAAGTCGTCGGCGATGCCGCGCAGCTCGTCGGCGTGCTGCGGATAGTGCTTGTCGACGGCAGCGCCGATTCCGCGCCACTGCTCGGCTTTCAGCTTGCGGAAGAGCGTCGGGTTGTGCTCGACGA
>CAZAOB010000126.1:2144-2482 GCA_964486635.1 uncultured Caulobacterales bacterium
GAACATCGCAAGCGGGGCGGGCTGGCACACCTGGCGCGGCGCGGCGGTGGGCAGGCGAACGACATTGTTCGCCAAGGCAGTGTTCTGCATGGTCGTTGCTCCATCAAAAGAGCCCGACCGACAGCTTCCAATCTGGTGGCCGGGCGACAGCGGGTTGGAAGACCGCATGGAGCACGCGGCAGGCGCACGCGCCTCCCACTGCACCCGACCATAGAAAAACGCGCCCGGAATTATCCGAGGGCGCGCTGGGTGCGCTCCATTGGTGCGGCTTCCATTCCGCATCATCGCCGTTTTCGCGATGACGTCGGCAAAGCTACGCCGATGGGGCGAACTCGTCA
>CAZAOB010000127.1:0-2378 GCA_964486635.1 uncultured Caulobacterales bacterium
CGCCCACCTGTGAACAGCAGGCGGTGCGAACATCGTCGGCGTGAAAGTAGAGGCAGGCGATCTCCTGTTCGATTTCTCCGCGCCGGCCCTGGTTGCGGCGCAGGCGGAGTTCATCCAGGCGCTGAAAATCGGGCGTCCGCCGTTGATTGAAGCGGCGAGCGAACGGCTGACCGCCCTCGGCATGAGCGCCGATCAGATCACAGAATTGAAGCGCGCCCAGAAGCAAATGCGTCTTGTCTCAGTGAAGGCGCCGCGATCGGGCGTCGTCACCATGCTGAACGCCCGCGACGGCATGTATCTGAAGCCCAGCGATATGGCGATGCGGCTCGCCGATCTCTCGAATGTCTGGATCATCGCCGACGTGTTCGACACGGAGGCCGCCTGGGTTTCGGCAGGCGATCGCGCGGTCATGACCTTGCCCGCGTTTCCCGGTGAACCATGGGAAGGCGTAGTCGATTATGTCTATCCGACCGCCGAAATGATGACGCGCACGGTGCAGGTTCGTTTGCGGTTTCCCAATCCGGGCGACCGCTTGCGGCCGAATATGTTCGCCAATGTGACAATCGGCGCCGAGCCCAAGCAGGACGTCCTGACGGTCCCGCAATCAGCCGTCATCCGGTCGAGCAGGGGCGATCGCGTCATCCTCGCGTTGGGCGAGGGACGCTTCCGCCCGGCGGAAATCAGAACCGGCATGGAGAGCGGCGGCAAGGTCGAGGTGCTCGCGGGACTCGCGCAAGGCGAGCGCATTGTCGTGGAAAGCCAGTTCCTGATCGATTCCGAAGCGAGCCTCGATTCCGGATTGTTGCGCATGGCCGCGCCCGACACAGAAGAGAACGCGCCGATGGGTATGGACGGGATGTCCATGTCGCAAATGAAGATGTCGGCTGACGCTATGAAAGAGAGTGACGCTGTCGGCGCCGAAGGCCGTGTCGTTTCCGTCGATATGGACGCCAAAAGCGTCACCATCGATCATAAACCCGTTCCCGAAATCGGTTGGCCGTCGATGGTCATGGCGTTCAAGGCCTCTTCGAAAATTGATCTGATGAGCGTCAAAGTGGGCGCGCCCGTGCGATTCGCGTTTCGCGAGACCGAGACCGGCTACGAACTCGACATGCTCGAACCGATGCCGGAAGACGCCGAGACGGGAGACGAACAATGATCTCCCGAATCATCCGCGGTTCGATAGAAAACCGTTTCCTTGTCATTGTCGGGGCGCTGTTTCTCGCGGTCGCCGGCGTCATTTCGTTGCGGTCAACGCCGCTCGACGCGATCCCCGATCTCTCCGACGTGCAGGTCATCATCAAGACCAGCTATCCCGGACAGGCGCCGCAGGTCGTCGAGGATCAAGTCACCTATCCGCTGGCGACGGCGATGCTCGCCGTGCCCGGCGCGAAAACAGTGCGCGGCTATTCTTTCTTCAACGATTCTTACGTCTACATCATATTCGAAGACGGAACCGATCTTTACTGGGCGCGCTCGCGCGTTCTCGAATATTTAAGCCAGGTCGCGCCGCAACTGCCGGAAGCGGCGAAACCGGCGCTCGGTCCTGACGCCACCGGCGTCGGCTGGGTCTATCAGTATGCCCTCGTTGATAAATCAGGACGGCACAATCTCGCCGATTTGCGGTCGCTGCAGGACTGGTTCCTGAAATATGAGCTTCAGACCATTGAAGGCGTTTCGGAAGTCGCCGCCATCGGCGGCATGGTCAAGCAATATCAGGTGGTGGTCGATCCCAATCGGTTGCGGTCTTTCAGCATTCCGTTAGTCGACGTTCGCCGCGCAATTGAACGCGGCAATATGGAATCGGGCGGGCGCGTCGTCGAAATGGCGGAGGCTGAATATATCGTTCGCGCCGGCGGCTATGTTGAGTCTATCGAAGACCTCGAACGCATACCGCTGCGCGTGAACGACGCGGGTACGCCGATCCTGCTCCGCGATGTAGCGGAAGTGAGGCTCGGCCCGGAGCTGCGCCGCGGTGTCGGCGAGCTCAATGGCGAGGGCGAAGCGGTCGGCGGCGTCATCATCATGCGCGCCGGCGGCAATGCCGAAGAGACGATCAAGCGCGTCAAAAAGAAACTCGAAACCCTGAAGGCGGGTTTGCCGGAAGGCGTTGAGTTGGTCACGACCTATGACCGCTCAAAGCTGATCGAACGCGCCGTCGAAACGCTGAAAGGCAAACTGCTTGAGGAATTTCTTATCGTCGCGCTGGTCTGTGCGCTGTTTCTTTACCATTTGCGATCCGCGCTCGTGGTTGTCATCAGCCTGCCCTTGGGCGTGCTCGCAGCGTTTATCGTCATGAACGCGCAGGGCATCACCGCCAACATCATGTCGCTCGGCGGCATCGCCATCGCCATCGGCGCCATGGTCGACGCGACCAT
>CAZAOB010000128.1:0-1968 GCA_964486635.1 uncultured Caulobacterales bacterium
GCGGAGCCGGGCGCGCGCATCGTCATTGACATTCAACCGGTTGCTCAGCCTGCGCGATGACCGGTTGACCACCGTGCGCGACTCTGTCATAGCCTCCCGCTTTCCGCGCCGGGCCGCTGCTGCGGCGCAAGCGTTTTTCCGCTCGAATGAGCACCGAGGACTGGGATGGCTAATACTCCGCAGGCGCGTAAGCGCATCCGGCGCAATGATCGTCGCGCCGACATCAACAAGGCCCGTGTGAGCCGTATCCGCACCTTCGTGAAGAAGGTCGAATCCGCGATCGCGTCCGGCGACAAGACCGCTGCGGCCGAGGCGCTCCGCGCCGCCCAGCCGGAAATGATGCGCGGGGTCAGCCGTGGCGTGCTGCACAAGAACACCGTGGCGCGCAAGCTGTCGCGCCTGTCGGCCCGAGTAAAGCTACTCGGCTAAAACAACCCTTGCGGGTTACAAAACAGGTAGCCTGGTGATGCGCCGGGCTGCCTTTTTTTGTCTATAGCCCTGAATTCGGACCCAGTTTTAACGCTTCGACTCGGGGCGTCATAAAAGTGAAATTATTCTCTCGGCTTGAGGGTTCCAGGCGGTTTTCTTGGATTCCGTGTCAATCGATTTATTTCCCCGGAAAGCACTTTGAGGGGCTTGCGACGCATGGTCCGGCTGGCCTATCTTCTTCTTCTCGACGAAACGGGGCCAGTACAAAACGCATCGGTGGAAGAAATGTGCAAGACTTCGTGCATCAAGGACAAAGTAACGCAAGTCAGATCCACTTCTGTTGTTGTGTTGGAATTTCGATACCTGGCGTTCTGATTAATATCAATTGATCGAGCGCACTCACCAGGCTTCTCGCAAAATATCTTGATTTACTTAGTCCCGCTTCGGCAGGCCATGGTCTTATTGTGCCAAATGGATGCCGGAAAGAACGACTGTGTGCGGGATCGACTTATAATTCTGGCGCCCTCGGCGGAGGGGCTCGGGCGCTGGAGAATTGGAGAAAGAAGACCATGACCGCAGACAACGCTGCGACATCCATCGCACGGCAGACGGGGGAGGACGTTTCCGCGATCTGGTCGAGCATTCAGGAGCGTCTGCGCGCGGAACTGGGCCAGCGAACCTACGACTCCTGGGTCAAGCCGATCCAGTTCGTGCGTGTGTCCAGCCCGGACGTGGTGCTGAGTCTGCCCACCCACTTCATGTGCGACTGGATCAAAAGCCATTTCGCCGAGCGCCTGCGTGGCTTGTGGGCCAGCCGCGTGCCGGGCGTCACCACGCTTCGCCTGGTCGTGGCACCGGCCATGAACAGCCAGCCGGCGCCTGCACCGGAGCCGCTTGCCGTCGCGGATACCCCTGCGGCCGACCTCGACTTCGGGGGACGACTCGAGGAACGCCACACGTTTGAGCGCTTCGTCATCGGCCCCTCGAACGAATGCGCCTACAATGCCGCGCTGCGCCTCGCCCAGGGGGGGCCGGTCAATTTCAACCCGCTGTTCCTGCATTCCGGCGTCGGCATGGGGAAAACCCACCTGATGCACGCCATCGGCTGGGAGGTGCGCCGGCGCGATCCGGCGGCCAAGGTTGTCTACATCACCGCCGAGAAGTTCATGCTCCAGTTCATGGCGGCGCTGCGCCACCAGGACACCATCGCCTTCAAGGAGCGTTTCCGCAGCGTCGACATGCTGCTGATCGACGACATCCAGTTCTTCGCCGGCAAGGAATCGACACAGAGCGAGTTCTTCCACACCATCAACACGCTGATCGGCGACGGCCGCAAGCTGGTGATTTCTGCGGACCGCAGCATCTATGATATCGAGGGTATCGAGGAGCGGGTGCGCTCGCGTCTGCAATGGGGGCTGGTCGCGGCGATCAACCCGGCCGATTACGAGCTGCGCCTGAACATCCTGCAGGCGCGAGTCGAGCAGACGACCGATGTCAGCGTCCCACGCGATGTGGTGGAATTCCTGGCCCGGCGCATCA
>CAZAOB010000128.1:1978-2365 GCA_964486635.1 uncultured Caulobacterales bacterium
TTGAACCGCATCGTCGGGCATGCGTTGCTGCTCGGCAAGCCCATCGATCTCGCCTTCGCGCGCCAGGTGCTCTCCGACGTGCTGCGCGCGTTCGACCGGCGCCTGACCATCGACGAAATCCAGCGCCGGGTGGCCGAATTCTACAATCTGAAGCTATCGGAGCTGATGTCGGACCGGCGTGCGCGCGAAGTCGCCCGGCCGCGCCAGGTCGCCATGTATCTCTCCAAGCAGTTGACCCAGCGATCGCTGCCGGAAATCGGCCGGCGCTTCGGCGGGCGCGATCACACGACCGTGATGCATGCCGTGAAGCGCATCACCGATCTCAAGGCCGCGGACAGCGAACTGGCCGCCGATATCGACCGCCTGACCCGGCTGCTCGACGCCTAG
>CAZAOB010000129.1:0-2238 GCA_964486635.1 uncultured Caulobacterales bacterium
TCCCTGGCTTGCATGTTCTCATCCGGAAAACACGCTCGCAACAACATGCAAGGGGTTGGGGAGTTGGGGCGCACCAAGCGCAGCTTTTTTGTTTGGTCCCTGCTCGCCGGTCTGCCCGAGCTTGGCAGCTTGCAACGCAACCCCATCGCCGCCCTGGTCGGCGTCGCCCCGATCAACCGCGACAGCGGCGCCCTGCGCGGGCGGCGTATGATCTTTGGCGGGCGCAAACACATCCGCAACGCGCTTTACATGGCGACCGTCTCGGCCGTCCAGTTCAACCCCGCCATTCGCGCCTTCCGCGACCGCCTGAGAGC
This sequence comes from uncultured Caulobacterales bacterium, assembly GCA_964486635.1. Lineage (GTDB taxonomy): Bacteria > Pseudomonadota > Alphaproteobacteria > Caulobacterales > Parvularculaceae > Hyphococcus. The sequence continues at coordinate 315 of CAZAOB010000129.1, forward strand.
AAAGGGCAAGCCCGCCAAAGTCGTCCTCACAGCTTGCATGCACAAGCTGCTGACGATGCTGAACGCTATCCTGCGCGACCAAAAAGAATGGAAAACAGCTTGACACCGAACACAGTCGCTCAAGCGCCGGGCGGACGCGCTTTCAGAATATGCTGCGCCTTGCGCATCGCATTCTGTTGGTGCCTACGGGTTAGAAAATGTCCGCGCTAAGTGGGCTTCACGGCGCGGATGGTGGCGGAGGCGATGTAGCCTTCGATGCCGCGGTCGGGCGCCCAGTCGGCGATAAACTTGCGGCTCTCTTCGTTGACATCGACCTCAGGCGCGTCGAACCCGGCGGCCGTCAAGCCATCGACCAGCGCATCGATCGGCGCGGCGCCGCCGATGCAGCTCGACACCATGCCCATGTCGTTCTTCATTTCGGCGGGCAGTTCTTCGGTGGCGACGATATCGGAAATACACATCCGCCCGCCCGGCCGCAGCACCCGATAGGCGTCACGGAAGACGGCGTTCTTATCGGGCGCGAGATTGATCACGCAGTTGGAAATAATCACATCGACCACCGCGTCGGCGAGCGGCAGATGCTCGATCTCGCCGAGCCGGAACTCGACATTTTCGGCGCCGGATTTTTGCGCGTTGGCGCGCGCCTTGTGTAACATTTCGGGCGTCATATCGACGCCGATGACCCGGCCCGAAGCGCCGACCCGGTGAGCGGCGAGGAAACAATCGAAGCCGGCGCCCGAGCCAAGGTCCAAGACCACTTCGCCTTCGGCCAATTCGGCGAGCGCGGTCGGATTGCCGCAGCCGAGGCCGAGATTGCTGCCTTCGGGAACCGCCGCCAGCTCATCTTCGCCGTAGCCGAGCACCCGGCCGTCGGTCGGCGCGCTGTCGCCGGGCGCCGGGCAGCAGGAGGTGCCGGTGCTGGGGCCGCAGCCGCCGCCGGCACTTACGGCCACCGCGGCATAAGCGTCGCGAACCGAATTGCGGATTTCGTCGTTCGATCTGGTCGTCGTCATTTTTGTTCTCCCGTGGCTATCTCAAGCGCCGCGCCGCCACCGGCGAGGCGGAAAAAATCGGACAGGCGTTGCAGCGCGTCCGGATCGGCCCAGCATTCGACGTTCTGGCCCGCCCGCTTCATGTGAATGAGCCCGGCCTGGCGCAATTCCTTGAGGTGATGCGACACCGTGGACGGCGCCAGTTCCAAGCCGTCGCCCAAATCGCCAACGCAGGCACGCATACTCGGTGCGCAAGCCTGTCCCTGCCGGCAGCAACTTGCCAGGCCGATGAAAATCTTCAGGCGGTGCGGGTTGGCCAGCGCCTTGAACAGCTCGGCCAGTTCCTCGGCGTCGTTGTTTTGATTATTCGATATATTTCGAAATATAAAATATTATGCCGGACAAATCAAGTGTCTTTTTTTATCTATTGATGGTTCGGCGCCAACTGTGGTGCAAATCGCGCCGTTTACACGGCGACAGGTGCATCTACGCGAAGTGTCGGTCGCTGCAATATGCCGGTCGCTGCAAAGTGCCGGTGGCTGCGATGGGCCGGAGGCCGCGAAATGCCGCTCAGCGAGAGAGAACCCGCCCGGCCACCGCATCCAGCTTGCCGGCGAGCGCGGCATCGCGCGCGTCGGGCGCGGTCATCACCGCGTTTTCCAGCGCCCGGTCGCAATCCTGCGCGCAAGCAGCGCGCTCACGCGCAAATCCCGCCGACAGCGCGGTGACCAGGGCGCGCGCATGGGCGGCGTTCTCGTTGACCACCTGAACCACCGCCTCGACCGTCACATTGTCATGATCTTCGTGCCAGCAATCGTAATCGGTGATCATGGCCACGGTGGCGTAACAAATCTCGGCCTCGCGCGCGAGTTTGGCTTCCGGCATGTTGGTCATGCCGATCACGTCGCAGCCCCAGCTGCGGTAAAGCTCGG
>CAZAOB010000130.1:0-1942 GCA_964486635.1 uncultured Caulobacterales bacterium
GCGGATCGTGCGCACCTGCCGCAAGGCCGGCAAGCCGGTTATCGTCGCGACACACATGCTCGAATCCATGGTCGACGCGATCGCGCCGACGCGCGCCGAAGCCTCCGACGTATCAACGGCGGTCTTTCAGGGCGCAGACGCGGTCATGCTCTCTGCAGAAACGGCGGTCGGCCGCCATCCGCCTACCGCGGTCGCGATTATGGACCGGATCATCGCTGCAACGGAAAAAGATCGCGAATCCGGCAGTTTCCAAAGCGTGTCGAGAGAGATGGACGAATATGCGACCGCGGACGCCATCACGCTGTCCGCGCGGCGCATCGCGGAAGTCCTCGATTGCCGTTTTGCCGTCGCCTACACAAAGACTGGCTCGACAGCGCAGCGCCTCTCTCGAGACCGCCCTCACTGCCCGGTCATCGCCGCGACCCCCGACGAAATTGTTGCGCGTCAGCTCGCTCTGTTTTGGGGAGTGCGCTCCGTCGTCACCAGCGACATCTCTCATTTCCACGAAATGATCGAGAAAGCGGATGCGCTCGCAAAGGCAAATGGCGGCGTGGACGGTGAGCGCATCATCATTTTGGCCGGCTACCCCTTCGGGCGTCCCGGAAAGACGAATACGCTCAAGATCAGCCGCATCGGCGCAACAGACTAGCGTTCACCAGACATTAGCTAAGTTCGCGTATGAAACGCGAAGCACACCTGACTTCGAGAGCACCCATGCGCATTTTGCTAAACAGCGAGGACGAATTTATCGTCATCACCGAAGACAACAATGTTTGCTCGCTAGTGGGCGGCAAACCTGATCGATCGACGTTTCAGGAGTCCGCAAATGAACCTGCCGCTGTTGCTCACTCGCCAAGCAGTCTGATTTCGACTTGCGTTGCTATTACTGAGGGGCTTCGCAAAGTTTTTCCTGCGCGCGCCAATTCGCGCCTCTAGCAACCTTTTATCACGAAACCAGTTTGCCAGCTCCCAAGAGGCTGACAAGCCCGCACCTGCATGGCAATAACTGCGTGTTCTAATTCGCTATCGCAGGAGCGACGCCATGGTCACGACTCGCACCCTCACCTATTCACACAGCGGCAAGGAGTATGAAGCCTTTATTGCCGCGCCCGGCAATACGCCGGCGCCCGGGGTTCTTGTCTGCCACGCCTGGGCCGGACGCTCGCCCTTCGAAGACGCGAAAGCCGAAGCGCTGGCGGCGCTCGGCTATACCGGGATCGCCGTCGATCTGTTCGGCAAGGGCGTGCTCGGCCAATCAAAGGAAGAATGCCAGCAACTGATCCAGCCATTCGTTTCCGACCGCGCCATGCTGCAGGCGCGGCTGAAAGCGATCATCGAGCTGGTTGGGCGGCAGCCTGAGGTCGACGGCGCCAACATCGCAGCGATCGGGTTTTGCTTTGGCGGGCTTTGCGTTCTCGACATGGCCCGATCGAACGCTGAAGTAGCCGGCGTTATCAGCTTTCACGGGCTGCTGAACGCGCCCGGCAATACGGCAGAAGCAATCAATCCGAAAGTGCTGGCGCTGCATGGCTGGGACGACCCCATGGCGACGCCGGACGACGTCAAATCCTTCGGCGCCGAGATGACCAAGGCGAAGGCCGACTGGCAGCTCCACGCCTATGGCTGCGTCATGCACGCCTTCACCAATCCGAAGGCCAACGATCCCAACTTCGGCACGGTCTACGACAAGAGCGCCGATGCGCGTTCATGGCAGGCGATGAAGAATTTTCTGGCTGAACTCTTCGGTTAGGATTTTTTCCGCGCAGTTTTCCTCTTGGCGGCCTTTTTCTTAGCCGGCTTCTTGTTACGCGCGGCGGCGGCGAGAGCGAGGCCAGCCCAGTGACGCAAGGCGTCATTGTCGTCGAAAATCTCTTCCGGCGCATTGTAATAGGACATGGTCCCGACCTTGCCGTTCATCTCCACTTCGAACGGGGCGAGCCCC
>CAZAOB010000131.1:0-889 GCA_964486635.1 uncultured Caulobacterales bacterium
ACCTCCTGTTTCTCGTGGTCGTGGGCGTTTCGACCGCGTTCGCTGTGTTGCGCGGCGGATTGCGTGAATTGTCGACGCTTCTGGCGCTTGCGATTGCCGGCGGCGTGACCCTGCTGCTGATCGAGCCGATCCTGGCGCTCACAGGACAAGCGGGAAGTTTCTTCGGCACAGCGATCATCGCCGCGATCTTGATCGCGGTGTTTTTCGTTATCGCCCATATCGGTTTTCACATCGGACTGAAACGGGTGCCGCTCCAGGGCCGGGCAAAACTCTTTGACCGGATCGGCGGCGGCGCCTTCGGATTTTTCCGCGGCCTTGTTCTCATTGGCCTCGGCTATCTCGGATATTCCTATTATCTCGACGAAGCAAAGCAGCCGGACTCAATCAAGTCCGCGCTCACCCGTCCCGTCGCCGCCGGCATGGCGAACTGGTTCGAAAGCTTCACGCCGGAAACCGCAGATCTCGACGCGCCAGTAAAGCCGGTCGAAGACGATGTCGATGCGTCGATCAGCGGATATGACCGCAGCGACCGCACGAACTTGAACGAGATCGTCACCACCGTCACCACCACCGATCCGGCGATCACCGAAAGCCGCGCGGCGGAATCGGAGACGCAGGACGATACAGACGAAGACCCCATCGCCGACATTCTCAATCAGGACGACGATCAATGACCCGGACTGGCGACGACGCCGTGACCACGCCCGAACACGCCGCCGCCATCCTCAAAAAACTCGGCCCGCCCTACAAGGCGCGACAGGCCGAACTTGAAGCGCTAGTTGGCAAGCCAAAGCTCATCGAAGAATGCGGCGTGTTCGGCGTCATCGGCACCAAGGACGCCGCCGCCCTCACCGCCCTCGGCCTGCATGCGCTCCAGCATCGCGGACAG
>CAZAOB010000131.1:899-1890 GCA_964486635.1 uncultured Caulobacterales bacterium
CAGCTATGACGGCAAGCACTTCCACAATGAGCGCTTTCTAGGTCTCGTCTCCGACAATTTTTCCGACGCTGAAACGTTGCACAAGCTGACCGGCGACGCCGCCATCGGTCACACGCGCTATTCAACGCAAGGTGACACCGTGTTGCGGAACGTACAGCCGCTCTACGCCGACCTCGATCAGACCGGCATCGCCATCGCCCATAATGGCAATCTCACCAATTCGAAAACTTTGCGCGCCGATCTCGTCCGTCGCGGCTGCATTTTCCAGTCGACCTCGGACTCGGAAATCTTCCTGCAGCTCACCGCGCGTTCGCAATATCTCTCGGTCGTCGACAAGCTGATCGAGTCTTTAAAACAAATCGAAGGCGCCTATGCGCTCACCGTGCTTACGCCGGAAGGACTTATCGGCGCACGCGATCCGGTCGGCATTCGCCCGCTCATCCTCGGCGACCTCCAGGGTGCGCCGATCCTCGCGTCGGAAACCTGCGCTCTCGATATTATCGGCGCGAAATTCGTGCGCGACATCAAGCCGGGCGAAGTAGTGATCTGCAAGGCGGATGGCTCGATTGAAAGCCGCGAGGTCTTTCCGACCAAGGCGCAGGCGCGGCCCTGCATTTTCGAACTGATCTATTTCGCGAAACCGAACTCGGTCGTCGACGGTCAGAGCGTGTATGAATTGCGCAAGCGTCTAGGCGAACGCCTCGCCAAGGAAGCGCCCTGCGACGCCGACATGGTCTCGCCAATCCCAGACTCCGGCGTTCCCGCCGCCATCGGCTATTCGCAAAAGACAGGCCTTCCTTACGAGATGGCGCTGATCCGCAGCCATCATATCGGCCGCACGTTTATCGAACCGGAACAGAAAATCCGCGAAGCAGGCGTTGCGCGCAAACATTCGCCGAACCGCGAACTGATCAACGGCAAGCGCGTCGTCCTCATTGACGATTCCATCGTGCGCGGCACGACCTCGCGCAAGATTGCGCAGATGCTGCGT
>CAZAOB010000132.1:0-1765 GCA_964486635.1 uncultured Caulobacterales bacterium
TGAAGTTCGAGTGCTCTGCGAGCTGGTCGATGGGATAGCCCCGGTACAGGAGAATTCCCTCGTCGCCGTCGATAAAGGTGATTTTGGACTCGCAGCTCGCCGTGGACGTGTAGCCGGGGTCAAAAGTGAAAGCGCCGGTTTGCTTGTAGAGCGCCCGGACGTCGATCACGTCGGGACCGTGAGTCGCCTTGAAAATCGGAAGATCAGCCTCTTTGCCGTTAACCGAAAGAGTTGCTGTATCCGTTTGTTTTAGTTCGCTTTTCATGGATTGAGCCTTTTCTTTTGCGGTGCGTCATCGCATGTTGCGGCGCACACTAGCCAGTTTACAAAACGGATTCCAGTCCCGGATCAGGCAAGCTGATCGGCCAAGCGGGCGCGTGATTCGTCCCGCCCCAGCCCGTATAGCACTTCACCCAGCCCCGGCGAAGGGCGGCCCGCTGTTAGCGCCGCCCGAGCCGGCGGCCCGATCACCCCGAATCCGATATTTCTGTCGGCGACAAAGGCTTGAAGCGCGGCGTCGAGCGCTTCGGCGGAGGTCCACAATTCCGGCTTATCGATAGCGGCGAGCAGCTCGGCGAGAATGGCGCGCGCGCCGTCCTTTTCGAGGGGCTTGGCCGTCTTGCCGGTAATTTCGAGCGGGCGCTTGAGGAATAGAAATTCGCTGGCGCCGACTGCCTCCGCGAGTGTGGCGCATCGTGATTTCAGAAACGGCGCCGATCGTTCGAGCCTTGCCTTGCCGTCCGTATCCAGATCAATGCCTGCGCCCGACAGGAACGGCGCGGCCCAGTGCACAAAGTCCTCGTCGCTCAAGGCGGCGACATACTGCGCGTTCACATGGTTGAGTTTGTCGAGGTCGAGGCGCGCCGGGGCCTTGTTAATGCCCTTCAGATCGAACAGTTCCTTAGCGCGTTCATACGGAATGATTTCTTCGTCGCCATGCGCCCAGCCGAGACGCAGCAAATAGTTTGCAAGTCCTTCCGGCAGGAAACCAAGGTCGCGATAAGCCTCCACGCCCAACGCGCCGTGGCGCTTTGAAAGTTTCGCGCCGTCCTGTCCGTGGATCAGCGGCACATGGGCGAACACCGGCACATTCCAGTCCAGCGCTTCATAAATCTGAGTCTGTCGTGCTGCGTTGTTCAAATGATCGTCGCCGCGAATGACATGCGTCACCGCCATGTCATGATCGTCAACAACAACGGCGAGATTGTAAGTGGGGCCGCCATCCGAGCGGAGAATAATGAGATCGTCGAGCGCCGAATTCGGGAAGGCGACACGGCCCTGCACCGCGTCCTCGACAATCGTCTCGCCGTCACGCGGCGCCTTGAACCTGACCGCAAAGGGCGCGTCCGGCGCAGTCGCCGGATCTGCGTCGCGCCAGGGGCTTTCGAAACGCACGCCGTCTTCGCGCGCCTTGTCGCGGGCGGCGTTGGTTTCCTCCGCACTCATATAGCAGCGATAGGCTTTGCCACGCGCGAGCAGGTCCTGCGCGATTTCGGCATGGCGCGCCGAGCGCGAGAATTGCGAAACGGGATCTCCGTCCCAGTCGAGCCCCAGCCATGTCAGCCCGTCGATAATCGCCTGAACGGCCGCCTCCGTATGGCGCGCACGGTCAGTGTCCTCAATCCTCAGAAGAAACTTTCCGCCCCGCCCGCGAGCAAAAAGCCAGTTAAACAGCGCCGTTCGGGCGCCGCCGATATGAAGATAACCCGTGGGCGACGGCGCAAATCTTGTGATTATTTGATTATTATTGTGGTCTGTATTTGTC
>CAZAOB010000133.1:0-1760 GCA_964486635.1 uncultured Caulobacterales bacterium
TTCGTCTCTATTCGGTCTGTTCGCCTGTAGGCGGCGGTAATCGTTTTGCCTTCAAAACGGCCGTCGCCATCATTGTCGTTTCGCGTTGCTTCGAGATAGGGCGCGGGCAAGGCCAGATAGGCGCGCCGCCCGCTCAATATCCGCAACACAATCAGGATCAATCGCGCGATTTGCGACCCGAAACTCAAGACCGGCTCCCCATGGACGTCCGCCGCCTGGGCGGAAATGTTGCACCGCAACAATCCTAGAGGTTTCTCTTCGTTTCAGGCAAGCCTGCCGCGATATTCTCCTAAATTCTTCTCCGTCCTTGGTCGCAGCGCGCGCCCTAGAGGGCTTCCGCGCCGGCGATGATTTCAATCAGTTCCGTAGTGATCTGCGCCTGGCGGGCGCGGTTATATTTCAGGTTCAGCTTTTCGATCATCTCGCCGGCGTTGCGCGTGGCGTTGTCCATGGCGGACATGGAGGCGGCTTGTTCCGACGCGACGTTCTCAAGCAGCGCGCGGAAAATCTGCACCGCCACATAACGCGGCAGGAGCGCGCGCAGAATATCGGCCTCGTCCGGCTCATATTCATAGACCGCGCCCTTCAAGTCCGGCGTCGCCACGCCTTCCGGGGCCACCGCCGGAATGATCTGCTGCGCTGTCGGCACCTGGCTGACGACGTTTTTGAACTTGCCGTAGAAAAGCGTCGCCACATCGAACTCGCCGGCGTCGAATTTCGACAGCACGGTTTCGGCGATTTCATGGGCCTGGGCGAAGCCGACCTGTTTGATGTCGACGAAGTTTGTCTTCCAGACGATGAGATCGCCGTAAAGGCGCTTCAACTGATCGTTGCCCTTGCGGCCAACGGTGATGATTTTGACTTTCTTGCCTTCGCCCTGAAGCTTGACGAGATGCTCGCGCGCAAGACGCACGATGGACGAGTTGAAGCCGCCGCAAAGACCCTTGTCGGCCGTTGCAACAATCAACAGATGCGTTTCGTCCTTGCCGGTGCCCGACAGGAGTTTCGGCGCATTCGGATTGCCTTTGGCGCTCGACGCCAAATTGGCGAGCACGCCTTCCATTCGCTCCGTATAGGGACGGGCTTCGGTGGCGCGCTCTTCGGCCCGACGCAGTTTCGCCGCGGCGACCATTTGTTTCGCCTTGGTGATTTTCTGCGTCGACTTGACCGACGAGATCCGGTTTTTGAGGTCCTTCAACGAGGGCATCGTTGCGCCTTTTCTTTATGCAAAGTTCTTGGCGAACGCGTCGAGCGCGGCTTTGAGCTTGTCTTCAGTTTCTTTCTCAAGTTTCGACGTTTCGCGAATGGTCTTGAGAATGTCCGAATGATCGGCGTGGAGCTTGCGCAGGAATTCCGCTTCGAATTCGCGCACGCGGTTTTTCGGAAACTTGTCGAGATAGCCGTTGGTGCCTGCATAAATCACACAGACCTGTTCTTCGACCTGCAGCGGCGAATACTGGCCCTGCTTCATCAGCTCGGTCAGACGGTCGCCGCGATTGAGAATCCGCTGGGTCGTGGCGTCGAGGTCCGAGCCGAACTGCGCGAAGGCCGCGAGTTCGCGATACTGCGCCAGCTCGCCTTTAATCTTACCGGCGACCTGCTTCATCGCCTTGATCTGCGCTGAGGAGCCCACGCGCGAGACCGACAGACCGACGTTCACCGCCGGGCGGATGCCCTGGAAGAACAAATCGGTTTCAAGGAAGATCTGGCCGTCGGTGATCGAGATCACGTTGGTCGGAATGTACGCAGACACGTCGTTC
>CAZAOB010000134.1:0-1704 GCA_964486635.1 uncultured Caulobacterales bacterium
GTCGCTGGGCGGCATCGCCATCGCCATCGGCGCCATGGTCGACGCGACCATTGTGATGATCGAGAATGTGCACAAGAAACTCGAAGAAAATAGCGACATGAAGGGTTCCGGCCGCTGGCGGTTGATCGCCGATGCATGCGTCGAAGTCGGACCGCCGCTCTTCTTCTCCCTGCTGATTATCACGCTCAGCTTCACGCCGATCTTCGCCCTGCAGGCGCAGGAGGGACGGCTATTCTCGCCGCTCGCCTTCACCAAAACCTACGCCATGGCGGCGGCGACGATCCTGTCGGTGACGCTCGTCCCGGTGCTGATCGGATTGCTGGTACGCGGACGCATCGCCCCGGAGCATAAAAACCCGGTCAATCTTCTGCTCATGCGTGGATATCGGCCAATTATCGGGCTGGCGCTGCGCCGCCCCTGGGCGACCATCGGCGCCGCCGCCCTGTTAATGGCGAGTATGGCGATCCCGGCGAGCCGCATCGGCGGCGAGTTCATGCCTGATCTCGATGAAGGCGATCTGCTGTATATGCCGAGCGCCTATCCGGGCATCTCCGCTGGAAAGGTCGCCCAGGTCGTTCAGCAAACGAACAAGCTGATCAAGACCATTCCCGAAGTTGAGACCGTTTATGGCAAGGCGGGCCGGGCGGAGACGGCGACCGATCCGGCGCCACTGCCGATGATCGAGACCACGATCCAGTTGAAACCGCGCCATGAATGGCGTCCCGGCGTCACCATGGATTCGCTCAAGGCCGAATTGAATTCGCTCGTCGATGTGCCGAGCCTCACCAATGTCTGGATCATGCCGATCAAGAACCGGCTCGACATGCTGGCGACCGGCATCAAGACGCCGGTCGGCGTCAAGGTCGCCGGACCCGATCTCAATGTGATTGCTGAGGTTGGCCGCGACATCGAGAACGTCCTGCAGGGCGTCGACGGCACGGCGTCAGTTTACGCAGAGCGCGTGACCGGCGGGCGGTTCATCGATGTTGATATCAATCGCGAAGCGGCGGCGCGCTTCGGTCTCAATATCGCCGATGTCCAGGATATCGTGCGCACAGCGATCGGCGGCATGACGATCGGGCAGAGCGTCGAAGGTCTTGAACGCTATCCGATCAATCTCAGATATCCGCGCGATGTGCGCGATTCACCTGCGCGCCTGCGCGAGTTGCCGATTGTAACCGCATCGGGCGCGGAGATTCCGCTCGGCCGCATTGCCGATATACGCATCAATGAAGGCCCGGCGATCATCCGCAGCGAGAATGCACGGCTTAACGGCTGGATTTATGTGGACATCACCGGTCGCGATATCGGCGCCTATGTCGAAGAGGCCCGGAATGTGGTTGCTGAAAATGTGGACTTGCCGGCGGGCTATTCCATATTCTGGTCCGGACAGTACGAATATATGCAGCGCGCCAAGGAACGCTTCGCCTATGTCGGGCCCGGCATGCTGCTGATCATCATGCTGCTCCTGTTCCTGAACTTCAGAAACCTGGCGGACGTCATAATCATTCTCGGAACCTTGCCCTTCGCGCTTGTTGGCGGGCTATGGCTGATGTTCGTGCTCGGATTCAATATGTCCGTCGCCGTAGCAGTCGGGTTTATTGCGCTTGCGGGCGTCGCCGTTGAAATCGGCGTCCTGATGATCATGTATCTAAAGCAGGAAGTCGCGGCGGCGAATGCAAAAGCAAGAGAGGAAGGCTCACC
>CAZAOB010000135.1:0-1560 GCA_964486635.1 uncultured Caulobacterales bacterium
CGGTGTCATCCTTGCGACGCCCGAATATCACGGTTCCTATTCCAGTGTCATCAAGCTGGTGATCGAAAATCTCGGTTTTCCTTCGGGCCTGGCCGGCAAACCCGTTGCCCTGCTGGGAGTCGCTGCCGGACAGATCGGCGCGATCAAGGCTCTCGAACACCTCCGCAGTGTGTGCTCGCACGTGGGCGCCATCGTCTTGCCCGGCCCGGTTTCCGTCGCTGATGTCCAGGATGTGTTTGACGAGAATGGGAAATGTCTGGACGCTTCTGCGGAGAAGAGGATCCGGGGCCTGGCCACGCACCTGATCGACTACATCGAAGAGAGCGTCTGTCCACGTTTCTGCCTCGAAGAGTTCGTGCGAGAACGAGCCGCCTGAGAGCTGGGCAAATCCCACATGGAAACATTCGACGTCTCAAGCAGGCGCGAATAATACGACAAGAGAAGGCGAGAAAACGAGCGGCAGATCGAGCTTGTCAGCCGCGCGACGCCAAAGCGGCATTATTATCTGCAGTCCGCGCGCGGCAATCGCCTGTTCGAACTAGGCCTCGGTCCTGTGGCGCTAGCACTGTGCGGCGCGTCCGATCCCGCGACACAGGCGCGGATCAATGCCCTCCTTGCCGAACACGGACCGGGCGATTTCGCCGCCCGCTTTCTGGTCGACGCCGGTCTCGACTGGACCACGCCGCTCATAGCGCAATTCACCAATCCCAACCCCGCCCCGAAGGAGTGAAACCATGCCAGCATTTCCCGTCCGCAAATACATGACAGCCAGCGTGCTCGGTATCGCCGCCACTTGTTGGCACAATGCTGCCTAGCGCGCCCGCACGCGCGATCGTCGTGTTCGATCCCAGCAATTATAGTCAGAATGTCCTTACCGCCGCGCGGACACTCCAGCAGATCAACAACCAGATCCGTAGCCTGCAGAATCAGGCGCAGAGCCTGATCAACCAGGCGAAGAATCTCACCACCATCAGCTTTCCCGAAATTCAGGCCATCACGCAGACGCTCCAGCAGATCGACCAGTTGATGGGCCAGGCGCAGGGCATCCAGTTTCGCGTTGGCGGTCTCGACCAGCAGTTCCGGGCATTATTTCCCCAGAGCTTCAATCAGGCGATGACCATGAACGGCCAGGTCGTTGCCGCGCGGACGCGGCTCGACACAGAGATGGCCGCCTACAGGCAGACGATGGGCGTGCAGGCGCAGGTTGTCGAGAATGTTCAGGCTGACGCGCAGACCCTTAATGGCATCGTATCGCGGAGCCAGGGCGCCGAGGGCGCTTTGCAAGCACAACAGGCGGCCAACCAGCTGCTCGCACTGACCGCCAAGCAGCAATTCCAAATCCAGAACCTGATGGCGGCGCAATACAGGGCGCAGACGATCGAGCAGGCGCGCCGCGCGCAGGCTGAGATCGATGCACGCGCCGCGACCGCCAAGTTCCTCGGTTCCGGCTCGGCCTACACCCCGCAATAGGCCCGAGCCGGCGCGCAGGCAGCGGCAAATTCGCCTCTTTGCCGCTGCCGCCGCGGGGTTCGATCCCGCTCCCCAGATCGGACCCCGCGG
>CAZAOB010000136.1:0-1007 GCA_964486635.1 uncultured Caulobacterales bacterium
AAATCGCCGTTGGTGATCACCACGCCGGCGATCGACAAGCTGCCGTCATCGGTTTCGAAGCCAAGCGACAGCGTGCCGGCGACCGAGGCGATGAAGATCTCGGACAGCAACGATCCGGCGCGGCTGAAGAACTGAAGCGTCACAGAACCGCTGTTGCCGCCGATCAGGTCGAAGCCGAATTCCGACTGATCGAAATCGAAAAGCATAGCGATCGACCCTTCGCCGACCGCATCGGCGTTCGGATAGGCGCGCGGCCCAAGACCGGCGATCGCGGTGTTGCCGGCGTTGCCGTCGCCGCCATCGACGATGACGATGTTTTCGTTCGCCACGTCGTTGAGCAGCGTCAGCGGCCCTGTCGGGCTCCCCGATAAGGTGTCGAAATCGCCTGAGATGCCTTTTGTCTGACCGGCGAATTGTGCGCCGAAGAGAACCGTTCCGGACTCGAAAGTGCCGTCGGAGTTCTGTGTTTCATTGTTTGCAAGGCCCAGATCTTCGAAATCAACGAAAGCCGAACCGGTCAGCGTGGCAGGATCGACCTGAATCACGGCTGCTGATGCGGACGCAAAACTACACGCCGCCGCAAATGCGGCGACTGACAACATTTTCATATACATTTTCTCACCCCTGCAAAATATGCAAACGCCATTATGGCATGTCCTAAAATTTTATCAAGCATATCCTGCGATTATCTGTCTAAAGATAATCCGGGGACGTTATCAGAAACCGTCTGCAAGAGGCTATCGGTCGCAAACGCCGATGTAAGGACAGGCCGTATACGCACGAATTGCGCCGTCCTAATCCGTCGCGCACGCCTTGACTGGCCGGGCCAGGGGCGGAATACACATGCGTATACGATTCATCTTTTAGGAACCCTACACATGAAAGTTTCGCTTGCGTCCGCAGTCCTTGCGGCTTTTGCTCTTTGTTCCTGCGGCGGGGCCAAAGACGACCTGCCTGAAGACGTGAAGTCCGCATCGGCGAATGACATTCGCCAGCAGTGTCTCGAT
>CAZAOB010000136.1:1072-1556 GCA_964486635.1 uncultured Caulobacterales bacterium
AAAAGTCAACAAGACGTGCTGCCCGAAACTCGCCGACGCTTCGAAGAAAATGTCTGCGGTTGAGCGGGCCTATCTCTACAATAGCATGGGTGCTGAGATGGATGGCGGCCTTTTGACGCCGCGCGAGACCGAAGCGTTCCGCGATGCGGAAGACGCGCTGCGCCAGGATATGACTTCGGTGCAAGTCTCCGCGGCGTTGAAGCCGCAATCTGAAATCTTCACGAAATGTAAGGGCGAGATTCTTGGCGGCTGAACGAAAGCCGGTTTTCCTGCGCCTAGCGGAGTTCGAGCGACAGGCCCTTTTCCGGCGCTGCGGGTTTTTCGCGCAGCGCCGTCAGCGCGAGGGCGACGCTTTCTTCGATGCAGAGCCCTTCGGGCCGTTGGCGCGCGGCGGTTTCGATGTGAACGCCGTATAGAAGCTTTTCATCGCTCGAACGGAAAACGGTGTTTTCAAGCACGCCCTGAATAAGCAGCGCGGCCCTGC
>CAZAOB010000137.1:0-1525 GCA_964486635.1 uncultured Caulobacterales bacterium
ACCGCAGTGAAATAGCCGCCTGTCAATCGGCATTCAAAACTGACCCCCTTTTTGGAGTGCGCCCCTGGGGCTGGACCGATCAGGCTGCTTTTTTTGACCGGGGCGCGGCATTCCTTTCTTCGAACTGATCGGGGCTCAGGTAACCGAGCGCTGAATGCAGTCTGGTGGCGTTGTAAACGTTGTCGATGAAGTTTGGCAAATCGGCGGCGACATCATCGAAGGTCTCGTATTCGATCACGTATACCGCCTCGACTTTCAGCGTCTTCATGAAGCTTTCGGCTTTTGCATTGTCATACGGATTGCCTCGACGGCTCATCGAACCGAAAAAGCCGTGGTGCTTGAGGATGCGCCGATGTCGGGAAGCGGCGTATTGCGCTCCCCTGTCGGTATGGAAAACGCATCCCGGTAGGGGGCACCGGGCAGCGATTGCGGCATTCAACGCCGCCGCGGTGAGGCGCACGTCGATATTGCGACCCAACCCATAGCCGACAACCTTGCGCGACCAGGCGTCCAGGATGACAGCCAGATAGACGAAGCCGGTCTTGATGGCGACATAGGTGATGTCCCCGACCCAGAGCTGGTCCGGGCCATGGACTTCGAAACCCTTGGCAACATTGGGGTATATCGGGCTGTCGTGACTGCTGTCGGTCGTAACCACATAGCGGCGTTTGCGTTTTGGATTCAGACCGTTCTGGCGCATGATGCGCCGCACCTTCTTCGAGTTCACGACCAACCCGCGGTTTCGCAGTTCGGCGGTGACACGGCGATATCCATAGTTGCGGCAAGTTTCAGTGATCGATCTGATCACACCGATCAGCGGATCTCCCGCAGCCAGGTCAGAAGTTGCATAGAAGCTGGAGCGAGGCAGATCCATCAGTTCGCACCCCCGTCTGATAGGGAGGCCGGCGGGCCGGTGATCACGGATGTAGGCGCGCTTCTCTGCGACCGTACGTGCGAACGAGCCCTTTTTAAAAACTCGATCTCAAGCGCCTGGCGGCCGACAAGCCGTTCGAGCGCCGCAATCCGCGTTTCGTATTCAGGGAGCAACTCTTCTTCAATGGCGTCGTCGTCGAACTCGCCGCGTTCGTATTTGTCGATCCAGATCGGGATCAGAGTGCGGCAAACATCGTGCTTTTGGCTCAGCGCGCGCATTGACTCGCCATTGAAATAAGCCTCGGCAACTTCGCGCTTCTTGGCAGTGCTGTGACGGCGGTGTTTCTTGGTCATGAGGTTCTCCTTATCAGAACCACGACCCAGTCAATATTTTCAACGCAAACTGTCCAGCCCCAGGGGCGCACTCCATTTTGGCGTGCAAAATTGACCCCCTTTGTGCTGAGCAGGCCCGGCGCTGCGTAGTCCTCATATAACGCAGCAGTGGCGGTCCTGCGGTGTTTCGGGTTGGTGTTACGCCCGGTTCTTGAAGCGCCAGCTTTCGTTGCCGGTTTCGACGATCTCGCAGTGATGCGTCAGGCGGTCGAGCAGCGCGGTGGTCATCTTGGCATCGCCGAAGACGGCTGGCCATTCG